>CAWGWX010000001.1:0-10609 GCA_963826355.1 Nitrospirota bacterium
AAAGGTGACTTCAAAGAGTGCAAATGCAAGGGACCTTATAGGAATTAAAAATTCTCTAACATATCTGCCAAAAGTCAGGAAATCTCTTAGCAACTCTAAAAACCAATATTTCAGATTAACCTCAGAAGATATATCAGAATTTCCGGACCTTAGAAAATTGATAGAGAGAGGTATTCTTGATAGCCCTCCGATAGGCCTGAGAGACGGAGGGATTATCAAGGATGGATACAGCAATGAAGTAGACGAACTCAGAAGGATATCCACGAAAAGCAAAGACTTTATTTCAGAGCTGGAGCTTAAAGAGAAAAACAGGACAGGTATTTCTTCTTTAAGAGTCGGCTATAACCGGATCTTCGGCTACTATATCGAGGTTACAAAAGCGAACCTCCACATGGTTCCTGATGATTACACAAGAAAACAGACCCTTGTGGGCGGAGAGAGGTTCATAACACCAGAACTGAAGGAATATGAGAGCAAAATCCTCGGAGCCGAAGAGAAGCTCAAAAATCTTGAATACCAGCTCTTCCAGGAGATACTCGATAAAGTCCATAAAGAGTCGACCCTCCTGTCAAAAGCAGCTCATGCGATAGCAATTGTTGATTTTCTCTCATCCCTTGCGGTTGTCGCTAAAAGATACAACTACATAAAACCTTCTGTTGATGAATCAGGCGTAATAGAAATAACAGAGGGGAGACATCCAGTCCTTGAAAGAATACCATCGGGTGAAAAGTTTATACCGAACAGTACCTTTATAGATACAGAGGACAACCGCCTCCTCATAATCACAGGGCCGAATATGGCAGGGAAATCCACCTACATGAGACAGGTTGCCCTCATCGCCCTCATGGCTCAGATCGGAAGTTTTGTTCCTGCATCGGATGCGAAAATCGGTATTGCCGACAGGATATTCACAAGGATAGGCGCATCAGATTTCCTTACAAAAGGTCAGAGCACCTTCATGGTTGAGATGATAGAGGTAGCAAACATCACACACAATGCAACACCCAGAAGCCTCATAGTTCTCGATGAAGTGGGGAGGGGCACAAGCACCTTTGACGGGATAAGCATTGCCTGGGCTGTTGCAGAATACATCCTCAACGAGATAAAAGCAAGGACTCTCTTTGCGACACATTATAACGAGCTCACAGAACTCGGTCTTACGCACAATGGTGTTAAGAATTATAATGTATCTGTAAAGGAATGGGGTGATGAGATCATATTTCTCAGGAAGATAGAAAAAGGCCCTGCTGACAAGAGTTACGGAATACAGGTAGCTCGATTAGCAGGCATCCCCGACGGCATCATAAACAGGTCAAAAGAGGTGTTAGCCAATTTAGAGAAAGAGGAGCTTGATGAGACAGGAAGCCCGAAATTCGCAGACATGAAAAGAAAGAAAGGTGCTGTTCAGCTTGACCTCTTCTCATCCATGCCAGACTCCATCTTAACAGAAATCATAAACCTTGATGTGAAAGTGTTGAAACCACAAGAAGCACTCGATAAACTTATCGAGTTGAAAAAGAAAGTTGACTCCTATTCTATTTCCTTGACAAAGAAGAAAAACCCATGATATGAAATTACATCGTAATAATTTTCGAAAGGAGGAACGAATGAACCCCGAGGATCTCAAGTACCATAAAGAACATACCTGGGCCAAGGTTTCAGGAAAGAAGGCAACAATTGGCATAACTAACTATGCACAGGGTGCTCTTGGTGATATTGTCTATATTGATCTTCCAGAATTGGATTCAACCGTGGAGGCCAATAGCGAAATCGGTGAAATAGAATCAACAAAGGCGACCTCATCCATAATCTCTCCTGTCAGTGGAAGGGTTATAGAGGTAAATGAAGAGCTCACAGAATCTCCGGAGATTATCAATGAAGACCCATATGGGAAGGGATGGATAGCCATCCTCGAGATTGATGACGTCTTTGAAATAGATGATCTGATGGATGCCTCTGAATATGAAAAATATGTAGAAGAGGAGAAAAAATGAGATTAGCCATTCTCGGCGCAGGTCCTGGGGGATATGTCGCTGCAATCAAGGCTGCCCAGTTGGGAGCACAGGTATCAGTCATAGAGGATACAGAAGTTGGAGGTACCTGTCTCAACAGGGGCTGCATTCCAACAAAGACATTATTAGCCACAACCGAACTATTCCATAAGACAAAGAACATCGAAGAATACGGATTAGAGATCTCAGGACAGATTATACCCAACCTCTCCAAAATCATGGAAAGGAAAAATAAGGTTGTCTCAATACAGGTGAAAGGGATTCGTTCCTTATTCAAAAGTTGGGGAATAAACCTTATTGAAGGAAAAGGCATGATTCTCGGTCCTGAAAAGATAGAAGTTAAAAAGAAAGATGGCTCAACAGAAATAGTAGGGGCTGACAAAATAATAATAGCTACCGGCTCAAGACCAGCACAGTTGCCCTTGTTCCCCTTTGACGGAGAACACATCCTTTCAAGTGATGAAGCCTTAAGTATAAAGTCTATCCCAAAGAGTCTGATCATAATAGGTGCCGGAGTAATAGGTTGTGAATTTGCATTCATCTTCAGTGAACTCGGCACAGATATCACCATACTGGAAATAATGCCGAGGGCAATCTCATTAGAAGATCCTGAGATATCTGAAATTCTCGAGAGAGAGCTGAAAAAGAAGAAGATAAAACTCATGACTGGAATAAAGATAACAGGGGCAAAGGGTCAACATGACGGCATTCATGTATACCTTGAAGGAGGCAAGGAGCTCGTAGCAGAAAAACTGCTTGTCTCTGTTGGAAGGGCTTTTAACTCTGATGCAATAGGCCTCGAAGCTGTAGGGGTTCAAAAAGGGACAAAGGGAGATATCGTGGTCAACGAAAATTTGGAGACTAATATAGGAGGTATATATGCCGTCGGCGATGTCACGGGCCGCTTACTCTATGCGCATGTTGCCTCAACACAGGGGAAGATCGCTGCCAAGAATGTAATGGGTGGAAATAAGAAGATGGATTATGGGGTAGTTCCCTATGCAATATTTACATCGCCAGAAATAGCCGCTGTCGGACTAAAGGAGAATCAGGCAATAGAGAAAGGGATAAAAGTAAAAACAGGCCACTTTCAGTTCAGAGCTATTGGAAAGGCCCATATAATGGGAGAGAGCACCGGTTTTGTCAAGTTCGTCTCTGATGAGACATCTGACAGGATACTGGGTGTGCACATTATAGGACCTCATGCTTCAGACCTTATTCATGAGGCAGCCGTCGCTATAAAGGCTGGCCTCAAGACAAAGGACATTGCTGACACAATCCATTCTCACCCTACTCTTTCAGAGGCTATGATGGAGGCAGCGGAGGATGTCCATGGCGAGGCAATACATGTGCCTAAAAAATGAGCAAAGGGCTATACAAAGGAAGAGAAGCTCTTTATAATGTAAGATAATGGGTTCGACTAACCTTTTAAGGAAACAGGTCGTCTCAGAGAGTAAAAAGAGAAGACTCATATTCTCCACTGTTATTCTTCTTGGATTCATTTACCTCGCCGTAAGTCTTATCTTTGGGGATATGGGCCTCCTGAAGTATTCTGAACTCAATGAGAGAAAGGTTCACCTGGAAATACAGATAAAGGAAATTAAAAGAGAGAACAGACTCCTCAGATCAGATGTAAAGTCACTCAAAGAAGACCCTTTTTATAAAGAGAAATACGCCAGAGAAGAATTTGAATTAGCAAGACCCGACGATTACATCTTCCGTTACGATGACAGATAGACCACTTTCCATTGCCTTTCTCTGGCATATGCACCAGCCCTTCTACAGAGACCCTATGACCGGTGTATACAGGCTTCCCTGGGTAAGGCTTCACGGCACGAAAGACTACCTCGACATGATAGAAATACTCACAGAATTCCCGGATATCAAACAGACCTTCAATCTCACCCCCTCTCTCCTCGAGCAGATCCAGGGTTATACAGAGAAAAACGCGGTTGACAGACATCTTGAGATTACCCTCAAGAAGGCGTCTGAACTGGATGCAGAAGAAAAGGTTTTCATCCTCGAAAATTATTTCCTCGCACACTGGGACAATATGATAAAACCCTTCCCGAGATACTATGAACTCCTTATAAGGAGGGGAGTTCATATCATAAAAAGTGACCTCAGGAGGATCATTAAATATTTCAGCACCAACGACTTTCTTGACTTACAGGTCCTCTTCAACCTCTGCTGGATAGACCCCCTCTTCAGAAAAAAAGACCAGTTCCTCAGGTCACTCGTTACAAAAGCTCGAAATTACACAGAAGAAGATAAACATCTCCTCATCTCAAAACAACTCTTGATCTTAAAAGCAATAATACCCGGATATAAGCAAATAGCAGAAAAGGGACAGATTGAGATTTCCATCTCACCTTTCTATCATCCCATTCTTCCCCTTCTCTGTGACACGAACTCCGCAAGAATTGCCATGCCGGATGTAAGGCTTCCACAGAGGCGATTCTCCCATCCTGAAGACGCTGAAAAACAGATCAGAATGGGTTTGGATTATTTTGAGGAACTCTTTGGCTACCGGCCTGCCGGCATGTGGCCTTCTGAGGGCTCAGTCAGTGAAGAGGTCTTGAGAATTGCAGCTAAAGAAGGAATACATTGGATTGGTACTGATGAGGAAATCCTCTCACATTCAATAGAGAAAAAACTCAGGGATGCATCAGGTATGGTTACCGAACCCGGTGTCTTCTACAGACCTTATAATTTTGAGAATGTCTCCATCGTTTTCAGAGATCACCAGATTTCTGACCTCATCGGTTTTGTTTATTCAGGGTGGGATTCAAAAAGGGCAGCCGAGGATCTCATCAACAGACTCTTACATGCACATGCCTCAGTACCAAAAGATAAACCACATCTCCTTTGCATAATACTGGATGGAGAAAACGCATGGGAGCACTATAAAAACGATGGCCATGACTTCCTGAAATATCTCTATGAAGGGCTCTCTCAAGAAGAACGACTAAAGACCGTCAAGGTCTCAGAATACCTTAATGAATATGACAGGGGTGAAACTCTGAGCAGACTTCATGCAGGTTCCTGGATTAATGCAAATTTTAGGGTGTGGATAGGTCATGAGGAAGACAACAGGGCATGGGATTACCTCACAGAGACACGGGATGACCTTGAGGTATTCCAGAAATTGCATTTAGAGAAAAACCTTTCTGAAGCGTGGAAAGCGATATATGTTGCAGAGGGAAGCGACTGGAACTGGTGGTATGGCGATGAACATACAACAGAATCCCAACAGGATTTTGATGAACTCTTCAGATTAAATCTCATAAAAGTTTACAAGGAGATGGGAAGAGAGGTTCCGCAGCATCTCTTTGTACCGGTACCAAGAGAGGACAGGGGTATCACTCCGGCAATGACTATACGGGGATTTATAGAACCAAAGATTGATGGTATTGTTACGAGCTATTATGAGTGGTACCAGGGTGCGTATATGGATATTAAGAAATCAGGCGGGAGCATGCACAAGGCAGAGAGCATGCTGTCACGGCTCTACTATGGTTTTAATAAAGATAACCTCTTCTTGAGAATTGATCCCGTGATTCCCTTTAAGGAGTTCCCTGATAATACATCATTTTGTATTTACATTCTCAAACCTTCTCAGTTCAAGATTGTCATCCCCATCAAGCCACCGTCTTCAAAAGCAGAAATATTTGAGAAAATTGGCGAGGTTTGGAAAAAGATAAAAGATATTTCTGATTTTGCTTTTCAGGATATCTTTGAGATAGGAATCCCTTTTAATGAATTAAAGGCAAAAGAAAAAGATGAGATACACCTGTTTATTTGTACCAACAAAAACAGTGAAGAGGTAGAAAGATGCCCCTGGAGAGGATTCATCACCCTTATTGTTCCTACACCAGATTTTGAGGCTATGATGTGGTACTAATAATGCAAACAGGGTTTAAGGGGTCAAGTGGTCAAGTGAAATGATATAAAAGAAGGATTCAAGGGAACCTGTAGGGCAAGCCTTTAGGCTTGCTGATTTAAGCAGGCCTAAAGGCTTGCCCTACAGGGACCACTCAATTGAACCCTTGAATCCTTGAACCCTATTAAAATGAAGGCGCTTATACAGAGAGTCAAAAGAGCAGAAGTTCAAATAGACGAAAGACCCTATGGAGCAATCGGTAAGGGGCTTCTCGTATTTCTTGGAGTTGAAAAAGGGGATACAGAAAGAGACCTTGAATACCTTGTGAAAAAAATATCCAATCTGAGAATATTCGAAGACACACATCAAAAAATGAATCTTTCGATCCTTGATATTAAGGGTGAGGTTCTTGTAGTGTCTCAGTTCACTCTTTCTGCTGATTGCAAAAAAGGCAACCGTCCATCTTTTGACGAAGCTGAGGAACCAGCAAGGGCAAAAGAGATGTATACGAAATTCATAGAAAAGCTGAGAGAATGTGGTATTAAGGTAGCCACAGGAGATTTTGGTTCCTATATGCAGGTATATCTCATTAATGATGGACCGGTAACGATAATGCTGGATTCTAAAAGGTAGATACTTCAGGAAATTACATCTACATCCCCCACTTTTATAAAGGGGGGTGAGGAGAGATTATGAAATATGCTATCCTATATCATTATTTAATACAGTGAATCAAAATAATATATGAAATAAGTAATCTCCCCAGACCCCCCTTTAAAAAAGAGGGGCATAGATTGTTTTAAAAAGTGTTTGAGTAAATTTTGCGTAGCCGCAGGCTGAAGCCTGCGTTCATAAGCATCATATGAAGCATTAAATTCACGCTCCGCCAACGGACTAAAGGTTGCGGCTACACTTTTATATACTCTTGTTAAAAGATGACATGACAAAGAAAGAACTGAAAGAACAGATAAAACTCATTATTAATGCTGACCACTGGGACCCATTTAGGGTTCTCGGCATTCATATTATTGATAGTGAGAACAAAAGGGCAGCAGTGCGCGCCTTTCTTCCCGAAGCCCAAGAGGCATGGGTAGTAGATTTAGAAGCAAAGAAATCTTATACGATGGAAAAGATCCATGAGGCCGGTTTCTTCGAGGCAAATATCGAAAAGAAAAAGGTCTTTCCCTATCTCATCAGAATAAAATCTCATGAAGGAAAACTATCTGAGCTTTATGATCCCTATTCCTTTCTGCCTGTGCTTACAGACTTTGACCTTCACCTTATCGGTGAAGGAAGACATTACAAGCAATATGAGAAGCTCGGTGCACATGTCATGGAGATCAATGGGATAAAAGGTGTTCATTTTGCTGTATGGGCACCCAATGCAAAGCGCGTGAGTGTTATTGGGGATTTCAACAACTGGGATGGACGGAGACATCAGATGCGGGTACTTGGTTCATCGGGAATATGGGAGATATTTATACCCGGGCTCAAAGAAGGTGACCTGTATAAATTCGAGATTAAATCAAAGTTCAAAAAACATATTGCCGTAAAGGCAGACCCCTATGCCTTTTATTTTGAATTACGGCCAAAGAGCGCGTCTGTTGTCTACAACATAAACAACTATAAATGGAATGACATAAAATGGTTGGAGATGCGATCAAAAAAGAACTGGCTTGAATCCCCCGTCTCTATCTATGAAGTTCATCTCGGCTCATGGATGAGAGTGCCTGAAGAAGGAAACAGGTGTTTGACATACAGGGAGACGGCAGATAAATTGATAGATTATGTAAAGGGTATGGGTTATACCCATATAGAGCTCCTTCCCGTAACAGAACATCCTCTTGATGCATCATGGGGTTACCAGACGATTGGGTATTTTGCTCCAACAAGCAGGTACGGTACACCAGAAGACTTCATGTACTTCGTAGATAAATGCCATCAGAACAACATTGGTGTTATCCTTGATTGGGCTCCTGCTCATTTCCCTACTGACGGCCATGGACTCGGCTTTTTTGACGGCACACACCTTTTCGAACACAAAGACCCGAGAAAAGGATTCCATCCTGACTGGGGCACTAAGATATTCAATTACGGAAGGAATGAGGTCAGAAACTTTCTCATATCAAATGCCCTCTTCTGGCTTGAGAAATATCATGTTGACGGTTTGCGCGTAGATGCTGTTGCATCAATGCTCTATCTTGATTATTCAAGGAAAGAGGGTGAATGGGTACCAAATGAATTTGGTGGAAGGGAAAACCTCGAAGCCATATACTTCCTCAAGAGTTTCAACGAGATCGCTCACCATTATCATCCCGGTGTGCTCACCATTGCTGAGGAATCAACAGCATGGCCGGGTGTTTCAAGGCCGACATTCCTGGGTGGTCTCGGTTTCAGTCTGAAATGGAACATGGGTTGGATGCATGACATGCTCCAATACATCTCAAAAGAGCCTATACACAGGAAGTACCATCACAACAATATAACCTTTAGTCTCCTTTATGCATTTACTGAAAATTTTATCTTGCCCTTTTCACATGATGAGGTCGTACATGGAAAATGTGCTATGTTAAGCAAAATGCCAGGGGACATGTGGCGGAAGTTTGCTAACCTCCGATCGCTTTATGGTTATATGTACAGCCATCCCGGAAAAAAAGTTTTCTTCATGGGGGGAGAATTCGGTCAGTGGGATGAATGGAATCACGAGAAGAGCCTCGACTGGCATTTATTGAAATTTACGCCACACAGGTATTTACAAAAATATGTTATGGATCTCAACTACCTTTACAGATCTGAGCCTGCTCTCTATGAGGTAGATTTCAGTTACGAGGGGTTTGAATGGATAGACTTTCATGACACGGACCAGAGTATCATATCCTTTATACGAAAAGCCAAAGACCCAAAAGATCTTCTTGTGATTATATGTAATTTTACTCCCATTCCGAGAATGGGATACCGAATTGGTGTTCCTGAACATTGCTTCTATAAGGAGATACTTAATAGCGATTCCCAAATATACTGGGGTAGTAACCTTGGCAACGCCGGAGGAGTACAGGCAGAGCAAACCCCGTGGCAGGGTAAGCCCTATTCGATAAACATTACCCTTCCACCTCTCTCTACTCTAATATTCAAACCCTTCAGAGGTTAGAGAAATAGTAAAACATTAACCCTTCCACACCTCCCCTTAGTAAGGGGAGGATTTAAGGAGGGGTCAGTGATAAACCCCTTATTTCTCTACAACCTTAACCTTTATCTCAATCCTCTCGAGAGGATTGTCTCTGCTGTCTCTTGGCTGATTTACTATTTTATCTGCAACATCCATACCTGAGACAACTTCTCCAAAAACCGTATATTGCCTGTTAAGGAAAGAGGCATCAGCAACACAAATGAAAAATTGCGAACCTGCGCTGTCTGGGTTTGCAGCCCTTGCCATGGAGAGTGTTCCCCTTTTATGAAGTTTTTCATTGAACTCAGCCTTAATGGTGTAGCCAGGTCCCCCCATACCGTGTTTTGACCTGTCAGGATCTTTTGAGTTAGGATCTCCCCCTTGAACCATAAAGCCGGGGATTACCCTATGGAAGGTTGTTCCGTCATAAAATCCTTTTTTCGCAAGTTCGATAAAGTTGTTCACATGATTCGGGGCAACATCAGGGAAAAACCTCAGCTCAATGTTTCCAAGCTTCGTCTCAATAACAGCCCTCGTCTCAGCCATCTTCTTAATCTCCTCTTTTGTGAATGTTTTTTGTTTCATTTCTGCAAAGGCAGAAATAGTAAGTAGCAATGTGAATATCATTGTAAAACTCATCTTTAAAAATCTCATAAAACTTCTCCTGTACAAGTAGATTTTAAAGTGATTCTTTAGCAGTATTGTACAATAAATTCATAGGACATTTTAACCTATTTCATTAATCATAAATGCTTTGTTAAAAATAGCTATACCTCGATACCTTCATTATGTCAGTGACAGGAAGAGTTGTTATATAATATGAATTAAAAGTTAAAAGTGTAGATAAATCACACTGAATGATTACCATGGAACGATTGCTTGTGAAAGACATTCTTTCTGAAAAATATATCGGACAACCCGTTACTGTGTGTGGCTGGGTAAGGACAAAGCGAGAATCGAAGGGCTTTGCCTTCCTTGTTTTAAGTGATGGCTCTACACAGGAAACGCTGCAGCTTGTTGTACCTTGTGAAGCGCCTGCGTTCCAACAAATTCACCGTTGTAATAATGGTACAGCCATGAAAGCAAAAGGCATCCTGAAAGAATCTCCTGGAAAGGGACAGAAATTTGAAGTCGAGGTTTCCGATATCGAGGTCTTTGGAGAAGCCGATCCTGAAAAATATCCCCTGCAAAAGAAAGGACACACCCTGGAGTTTCTCAGGGAGATCGGCCATCTCAGGCCGAGGACAAATACTATTGGAGCAGTATTCAGGCTGCGCAATATCCTCGCTACCTCCATCCATGAATTCTTCCAGGATCGTGGATTTATCTGGGTGCATACTCCAATCATCACATCGAGCGATTGTGAAGGAGCAGGTGAACTGTTCACTGTGACGTGTCTTGACTTTGAGAACCTTCCGAGGAACGATAATGGAGGTATAGACTTTTGTCGAGACTTTTTCAGCAGGCGTGCCTTTTTAACGGTGAGCGGACAGCTTGAGGCGGAGTTTCTGGCTCTGTCCCTCGGTAAGGTCTATACCTTTGCTCCTA
>CAWGWX010000002.1:0-20560 GCA_963826355.1 Nitrospirota bacterium
TGTTGTTGTTTATGTTGCACCGAGTGGGAGCAGGGCAGCTTCTGCAGGTGTGTTTATAACATTAGCTGCGCATGTTGCGGCTATGGCACCAGGTACCAATATAGGAGCAGCCCATCCAGTAGGTATCGGAGGAAAGATGGATAAGGAAATGGCTGAAAAGGCGACGAATGATGCAGCAGCTTATATAAAGTCTCTTGCAGAGAGGACCGGAAGGAATGCAAAGTGGGCTGAAGATGCGGTAAGAAAGAGCATTTCTGCAACAGAAGGAGAGGCATTAAAAGAAGGAGTCATAGACATTGTGAGTAAAGACCTGAACACCCTTCTTTCTGATATAGATGGTAGAAAGGTAAAGACGATTATGGGTGAAAGGGCTCTGAAGACAAAAAATGTGGCAGTAATCAGAGAAGTGATGGGGTTCAGGCATAAGATACTCAATCTCATCTCAGACCCAAATATTGCATATATGCTCATGCTCCTCGGTTTTTACGGTCTCTTTTTTGAACTTACCAATCCTGGTTCAATCTTTCCTGGAGTATTAGGAGGAATCTCTCTTATCCTTGCCTTCTATGCATTCCAAACACTTCCAGTAAATTATGCAGGGCTCTTGCTGATTATCCTCGCCATTATCCTCTTCGTCCTCGAAGTAAAGATCATATCACATGGGATACTCACTATTGGAGGAATAATCGCCATGATTATAGGCTCGTTGATGCTCTTTGAATCACCGGGACCTTTTATGAAGCTCTCTCTTTATGTCATTCTCCCTGCTGTTGTTATAACCACCTTATTTTTCACTCTTATAATCGGTCTTGCTGTTAAAGCGCATAGGAGAAAACCTGTTACTGGATCAGAGGGCCTCATAGGAGCGAAAGGCGTTGCAAATACAGATATAACAAAAGACGGAGGTATGGTATCATTGCATGGTGAACGCTGGGCAGCATATTCTGGTGAGCCAATATCAAAAGGTGAAAAAATAATAGTTGAGGCCGTTTCAGAGTTAAAAGTAAAGGTAAAAAGAAGTGTCAGTAATTAGTGTCTGTGACTGACACTGTTAAATGACACTAATACTAAAAGGGAGGTAAGCATGCCATTAGCACCGTCATTTTTGGGTTTTCTTGTAGTTATTTTTCTCATTGTTTATTTCCTCTCAAGTGCAATCAAGATATTGAGGGAGTATGAGAGGGGAGTTGTCTTCAGACTTGGAAGGGTTATACCTGTAAAAGGTCCAGGGCTTGTCATAATCTTTCCTATCATCGACAGGCTTGTCAAGGTTAGTCTCCGTATCGTTGCAATGGATGTTCCATCTCAGGATGTGATAACAAAAGACAATATTTCGGTTAAAGTGAATGCTGTTGTCTATTTCAGGGTGATAAACCCTGTAAGGGCGATCACAGAGGTAGAGGATTTTTTATATGCAACCTCGATGATAGCGCAGACAACACTAAGGAGTATCCTTGGCCAGAGCCAGCTCGACGACCTCCTTACTAAGAGGGAAGAGGTAAATGCCGAACTTCAGAAGGTAATTGACTTCCAGACAGAACCCTGGGGGATAAAGGTAACAGCAGTGGAAGTAAAGAATGTTGACCTGCCAATGGAAATGCAAAGGGCGATAGCAAAACAGGCAGAGGCTGAGCGTGAAAGAAGGGCAAAGATTATCCATGCTGAAGGAGAGTTCCAGGCTTCACAGAAGCTTGCAGACGCAGCAAATATCATCGCAACAGCGCCGTCTGCTTTACAGCTCAGGTTCCTCCAGACCCTGACAGAGATTGCTACCGAGAAAAACTCGACAATAATATTTCCTGTACCAATAGATTTGATTAAGCCTTTTTTGGAGAAGTGGGGGAAAGAGGGTAAATAACATAAGCTTTTCAGTATGGAGAAATCAGGACACTGCCACTTTATTAATGCTGAAGCCCGTTGATAAATGTACCTGTTCCCTTTTTTGTCTTAAAACAAATCTTTATTAGGAATACAGATAAGAAAATGGGCTGGAGACTACCCCAGCCCCTGTTTTAGATACTTTAACAGTTACCTCTATCGTAATGCTTGTTCCTCCTTGAAATTGTTATGCCTGCAGTGCTACATATGGATCAATGAATTGAAAGCTTTTATTTTTTTGTTCCCATTCGAAACATTATGTACCTTCAACCTCATTCGATCCCTTCCCCTCTATAGGTATCCGGTCTTCGTCAAAATCCATTTTTGCGGATAACACCTACGAGTAGATATACTGATAAGATTGAAAAATTGTTGTTTACAAGTGAAAGTGAGTATGACTGTTCCTGCATAAAAAAGGATATTACGAAACAACTTTTCGGGTAAATGCCATTGGCCACAAACTTTAATGTTGTGTTAGGAACTGTGTTGCCCTATATGTTTCCTTTTTTAATCTCTTTCCTTATCAAAGCATTCAAAGTTGATGATTTCTCGACTTCCTTTTTGCATTTTTCTAGATCTGAGTGCCACATTCTTTCAATATAAATATTTATTCTATCCATAAGTTCGTATGGCAGAGGCCTATCTTCACCAAAATCGCCGCTTGTATCATCAGGATCACCAAAAATAGGGTTACTCTTTCTTATAATTTTTAACGCTTCCTTTTCATCCACATTAAATTCTTTTGTAAGTTTTTGAAATGCAGCAAAAATTTTCACCGCATCAAATTTTATCATCATTCTTCTTTCAAGATCATGCATATTCCACCACCATTTTATATCATTATCTCTGATACCTTCATTTCTCTTCTTAATCAACATAGATTTAATATTTTCATCAGTATTTTCTCTTTCTAAAAGCATATCCCCATAATTATTAGATAAGTTTGAAGTTCCTTCTTTTAGAGACTCTTCTTTTGCTCGGTTGAGCATATCACTAACAGTACTTTTTGCTTCGGATAATGACAGGACCATTATCTTTTGTAGTACGCGTACATATGTATCTTCTAATTGTTTTTCGATGTCTGATGATGTATCGAATGATCCCATATCTATCTCTTTCTCTAAAATTTATATAAGTATAGATATATGCATACAATTACCATACTTTATCTTATTAATATTTTCAATTAAGACAAAGAGGAAACTTATCCTCTTGATTTCCGTTTGAAATATTGTATTGCAAGACAATATCTAAAAATCACAACTTCCTTAGGAGAGTAAGGAAGTATTGAAATTCTTGGACACTGTTTGTTAAAGAATATCCTAAGCTTGCGTATCAGAAGACTACCACTTTATTAAAGCTGAGGCCCAGGTAATGCCTCCACCAAAGGCCTCGAGGAGGATATAATCTCCGTCTTTTATCCTTCCATTGCTTAAAGCCTCATCGAGGGCAATCGGGATAGATGCAGCCGAGGTATTTCCGTATCTGTCGAGATTTACTAAGACTTTATCCATCGGGATGCCAAGTCTATCAGCAGTTGCCTGTATTATTCTCAGGTTTGCCTGATGAGGTATCAGAAGTGAAAGCTGTGAAGGCTCTAACTTATTCTCTTTGAGGATTTTAACGACAAGATCTTCCAATGTCCTGACGGCAAACTTGAATGTTTCATTACCCTTCATCTTGATATAATGAAGCCTTCCATCGACTGAATCCTTTGATGCAGGAAATCTCGAACCACCACCGGGTAAATGGAGAAGCTCCCACATACTTCCATCAGAGTTGATAGACATTGATATAATCCCCCTGTTTTCTTCGGTAGGCTCAACAATGACTGCACCAGCGCCGTCACCAAAGAGGACACATGTGGTTCTATCATTCCAGTCGGTAATCTTTGAAAGTACTTCTGTGCCAACGACAAGGATCCTTTTATGCATTCCTGATCGTATGAAACCGTCTGCAATATAGAGTCCATACAGAAATCCTGAGCAGGCTGCATTGATATCGAAGGCAGCTGCTTCTTTAGCACTGAGTTTATCCTGAAGAATGCAGGCTGTGGATGGGAAAGGCATGTCACCCGTTACTGTTGCCGCAATGATGAGATCAATGTCATTTGCTTCCAGGGTAGCCCTCTCAAGGGCTACTTTCGATGCCTCGTATGCAAGGTCTGATGCTGCCTGGTTTCCATTCGCTATTCTGCGTTCTTTTATCCCTGTCCGCTCTGTAATCCATTCATCCGAAGTATCGACCGTCTTCTCAAGGTCAGCATTTGTGAGGACACTTTCCGGCAGATATGAACCTGTAGAGATAATCCTGCTTCTCAACTTACTTAGTCACCATGCCTTTCTCTATTTCGGATGCAATGACCTCATGCACCTTTTTCTCAGCGAAATCTCCTGCAACCCTCAGGGCATTTTTTATTGCCTTTGCTGTCGATCTTCCATGGCTTATGATACAAGTGCCATTTATTCCGAGGAGAGGCGCTCCTCCGTATTCATCATAATCTGTCTTTTTCTTAAAACTAATTAATGCAGACTTCATCAAGAGGTATCCAATCCTCCCCACGGATTGTTCAGCAATCTCTCTCTTGAGTATTTTTACGATCGCATCTGCAAGACCTTCGCTCGTCTTCAGCACAACGTTTCCTGTAAACCCGTCACACACGACAACGTCAGCAATTCCCGTAAAGATATCCTTGCCATCAATATTGCCTGTAAAGTTTATGTCAGCTTTTTTAAGGAGTTTGAATGTCTCTTTGGTGAGTTCGTTTCCTTTCGTGTCCTCTTCTCCGATGCCAAGGAGGGCTACTTTTGGTTCTGGCCTTTCGAAGATCGCTCTGCAGTAAGCACTTCCCATTAGTCCAAACTGGAAGAGATTTTCAGGCTTGCAATGGAGATTTGCACCTGCATCGATGAGAACAAAGGGAGCTTTCAGAGTGGGCATAATGGTTGCTATGGCAGGTCTATCAACACCCGGAGAGGTACGGAGGAGTAAAAGCGCCGTTGCCATGACAACGCCTGAGTGCCCCGCACTCACAAAGGCGTCTGCCTCACCATTCTTCACCAACTCGATGGCTCTGCTTATAGATGAATCCCTCTTTTTTCTGATTGCAACCGCAGGAGATTCATCCATTCCCACGACCTGGGACGTGTGCTTTATGGATATTCTGTTCGGGAGGTATCTTTTGCTATCAAGCTCTCTTTTTATAGAAGACTCATCACCTACGAGGATAATATCTATGCCTTCAATATCATTTACGGTCTCGATAGCGCCCTCAATATTGACAGCAGGGGCGTAGTCGCCTCCCATCGCATCAAGGGCAACTCTCATGCTTCTTTTTCAACTACTTCGAGAATCTTGCTACCATTGTATGAACCGCAATGAAGGCATACCCTATGTGGTTGCTTCAGTTCGTTGCAATCAGGGCAGAGGCTCAGATTAGGAACCTGGCCTTTCCAGTTAGCCCTCCGTTTATCTCTCCTCGCTCTTGTATGCCTGTGTTTCGGATTTGCCAATTTTAACTCCTTTCATCAGAAAATTTTTGTAGCAGGGTTAGGAAACCCTGCCTATTGATATCCGCCTTAGGCGGAGGGACATTCCTGTCCCGCAGATCTTCCGTTGATTATTTTAACAGTTTCTTTAAAACTTCAAGTCTGGGATCTATTTCTTTTGTGCTGCAACTGCAAGTACCGGCATTCAGGTCTGTCCCACACTGCAGACATATTCCTTTACAGAGCTTACTGCACAGAGGCTTCATGGGAATATTAAGCATTATCTGCTCCTTTATGAGGTCAAGCAAATCCAGCTCATCTTTAGAATAAAAACCCATGTCAAGTTCATCGACCTTGAGCTCGTGTTTCTCTTCCTCTCTGAGATGCTCGAGGGGATGATATATAGCCTCAAACGGAATAGTGAGCGTACTCCTAAAATCCTTCAGACATCGGCTACACTGTAATTCTACATCAGCCAGGATGTTACCACTTACCACAACTTCAGTGCCTATCTTTGTTATCCTCAGGTGCGACTGGACGGGTGAAAGACCGCCATTAAGTTGGACTGTCTCCTGAAGATCTAAATCTAACCCCTCTTCGGGAATCTCTGAAATTATTATCTTCATTAAGAAATTATACAAAAAATAATAAAATCATTACAACAAGTTGTCGTGAAAAGCGATATAACAAAACGTTTATGACCCCACCTGGCCTCCCCTTAGCAAGGGGAGGATACGGAGGGGTTGCTAGAGATTTGCTGTTCCCAGAACTTTCCTGAGACATTTGGGGAGATAAAACAGTCTTTTATGTGTTTCCTGATCATAATAGGAAAGGTTCCTGAGTCCCCTTTTTCTCAATCTCTTGTCTAAAGTAGCAGAAGACAATTTCTTAGGACTGTATTTCAATGAGCCAATAGTAAATGCCCATAGAGAGCTAAAACTCGGGATATATTCATAATAAAAATCTGAAAGTTGGAAAATATCAGAGAACATTTTAAAAATTTCAGTACTAATGCTTTTATTTGAGGTATAGAAGGCCGCTGTGGCGTGAGTTACAAAAATCCCGTCCGGCTTCAAAATACTTTTTATAAAGGAATAAAACTCCTTTGTAAAGAGCTTCTGAGCAGGGCCTTCTTCAACAGGATCACTGATATCAGAAATAATAATATCAAACAGAAAATTTGTTTTTTTGATATATTCCCTCGCATCGGTAAAGATTAATTCAACCCTTTCGTCGTTAAAGGAACCCTGGTGCCATTTCTTGAGGTATTTTTTACAGAGATGAACAAATTCTTTATCAATATCTACCATAACAGCCCTTTTTACCGTCGGATGTTTAAGGACCTCTCTGAGTGTTGCTCCTTCACCTCCACCGATAATCAATATGTTTTTGGGGTCTGGATGCGTAATCATGGCAGGATGCACGAGGGCTTCATGGTAGACGAATTCGTCTACCTCTGTAGACTGGATTTTATTGTCGAGAATGACAACAAGGCCAAGATCATGAGTATCAATGAAATCTACCTGTTGAAACTTCGTCTTTTTGGACACTACATGCCTCTTGATCCTGTGATATATCCACCTGTGCTTGCTGTCTTTATCAATAAACCAGTTATCTATGATGTCTGGATCTTGCACTTGCTTACCATTCCAGCTTTCTTTGCATCAGTTTTTCATACAAGCCTTCAGGCATAAATGCCTGTCGATGAATTTCCTCATCGTAGTACTTTGTTTTTATCTCGAGTTTACGTCTTGTCTTACGTGGTGAAAGACTTTTTGATGCAACAGCAAAGGCCCACCAATTTCCTGGATATGTTGCGATGGAAGCAGTATATAGGTCAACCACGGGGAAGATCGTTTTCAGCATTTCCTGGATTTCAATAACCATATCTTTATGGAAATGCAGTGATTCTGTGTGTGTGACAAACATACCCTCATCGGTTAGACAATTTTTAACAGATGTAAAAAAATCTGGAGTGAAAAGACTTCTTGCGAAACCAATAATATCTGTAGAATCAATGATTACAGCATCTATGTCAGATAATTTCCTCTTTAGGACAAACTCTGCGCCGTCCATAATCTTTATCTCAACACGCGAATCATCAACGCCTGAAGCAACATTCGGGAAAAATCTCCTTGAAACATTGATTACTTCTTCGTCTATCTCCACAAAATAGACCTTTTCAACCGTTTTATGTTTGAGAACTTCTCTCACTACCCCCCCGTCACCACCACCAATGACAATAACCTTCTTCGGACATGGATGGGCATGCATTACCACATGGGTTAGCATTTCATGGTAAAAAAACTCATCCCTTTCGGTAAGCTGGACAACGTCATCAAGGATGAGCATCTTACCAAAATATGGATTTCTGATAACCCTAATTTCCTGAAACTTACTTTTACCTTTATAAAGGATCTCTTCAACGTCATAGGAATACTCTACTGGCGCATATGGTGCTTTTTCAAAAAATTTGATCATTTTTCCATCCTTTCTCTATATAAGTATTGTCTTTGGTATAGAAAAACCATTGAATTCTGAAGCATAGGATACGGTGTAGGCACCACTGGATAGTATGAGAATCAGATTGCCAATATTCGGTTCCGGTAGAGGAACAATTTTGTCTATCACATCAAAGCTGTCACAGCTCGGACCTGCTATTGTCCATCTTTTTTTAGTCCATGTGTGTTTATAGCTCTCGACGATGTAACTGTATTTTATTCCGCCAACACTCTCCATGAGACCATTAAAAACGCCTACATCAATATAAAGCCAGTCCTCATCTGCCCTGCAGGCCTTACCAATTACCGTTGTTACCAATACACCAGCATCTCCTACAACTGCTCTGCCTGGTTCGATATGAATTTCAATGTCTTTAGGAAATTTTTCATAAATGAGGCTGTTTACATCTTTCTCTATCGTGTCGATGCTGATTACATGTTTGGTATAATTTATCGGATAACCACCGCCGATATTGAGAAGGGTCAACCTTATCCCGTTCTTCTCGGCTTTATTCCATAAAGCCCTTGCCTTCTCAAGGGCAATATGCCAGTTATAAACATTTGTGCACTGTGAGCCAACATGGAAAGTAACGCCCACTGGATTGAGTCCCTTTTCTTTTGCATGAGATAGAAGTGCTGCAGCATCATCGAGTTCTACGCCAAACTTCTTGCTGAGTGGCCACTCACTGCCTTCATTCGGGACTGAAAGCCTGACGTAGACATTGCAGTGAGGAGCATATTTTGAGAGTTTGTCTATCTCGTCTGCAGAATCATAAGAGAAGTAATTTATTCCATAGGAGACAGCCAACTTCAAAAACTTCATAGATTTTATGGGGTTGCTCGATATGATCCTTCCGGGTTCTACACCCAGGGATGAAAGTATTTCCAGTTCTCCTTCAGAGGATATTTCGAAACCCAGTTTGAGTTTGTTGAGGAATTTCAGTATCTCGATGTCAGGGTTTGCCTTTACAGCATAGAATACCTTCGAGTTTTTAATATATCGACCAATGAGGGACGCTTTTTCTTTAACCGTGTCACTGTCTATAAGAAGGAAGGGTGTTTCTATATTTTCTCTATCAAGATATCTCAATACCTTAAACAGAGTAGATTCAGGGATGAGGCTTGCATGGATTTTCTCTACCTTAAAAGTTCTCAGCATATTAACCTATAAGTTATTTCGATATTCAAACTAAAAATAATTAACCCGCACTCTTACAGACTGTCCGACATCAAAATGCGTAGACTTCGTCATGTTGAATTTATTTCAGCATCTCGTATTAGGAATATGTTACAGATCCAGAGATCCTGAAACAAGTTCCGGATGACAGTTATCGAACAGCCTGCTTACCGCAGGTTCATTATTTTTTTGGAAGTTTTATTTAAAGGTATTCAAGATAAATTTGCAACAGGTTTTAAATACTCACATACCTCTTCTTGCCTGGAGGAGTCTTTTTGCTGTAACGCGAACAGCTTCAGAGACATTTTTACTTTTTTCGAGAACCGAAAGGTCCTTTGTTTTCAGTTCACTGATAAGGGAGACAGCATTACCAGGAGGCGTCTTAGGGTTTGAAACGATGGCAAGGACAATCGCATAGCTTTTCATCCATTCTCTCTTTTTTGTTATTTTTCTTATAACTTCTTCGGGTGTAGAACGTGACTTTGCTACAACCTCAACTTCTGTCTCTGTGATCTTAGGGTTCTCTAATACAGCAAACGCTATCTCTTTATTTGGATCTTTCAAAAGAAGAGACCGTACTTCCTTTCCGCCTCTCAATGCAAGGAGCCTCTTCTCCCCAAAGCTTAATTTCTGCATCTTCTGAAGGAGGGTCAGGAAACGTATCTCAGGTGTCTTCTTGGCCTTTGCCGTTTCTTTTGGGACTGTCACAGGAACGTGTAATGTATTACATATCTGCTGTCTGACCTCTTCAGGCGTATCAGGGTTCTCAAAGAGAAGCCTGAGTATTTCAGGCCTGTCCATGTTTGCCTTAGCAATGTCCCCAAATACTGATGGGTCTGTAGCGTCTTCAATAAGGACTTCAATGAGTTCCTTGGATGCTGTCGAAAGATCTAATTTCAAAAGCCTTTGTTCTTCCATCTCTTACTCCATTTTAGTAAAAAGAGTAGAGCTAAGAGCTAAGAGCACTGAGTTAAGAGTAAAAAAAACCCTATGCCCTTTGCTTATGGCTCTTAGCTATTTTTTATTACTTTTTTCATATATAAAAAGTATTCTATATTACCTTCCCGTCCAGGGAGAGGGGACTGAAAAATTCCGATCGTTTTGAGAACGAGATCCTCCAACTCTTTCTGGACACTTTCGACTGCCTTTAATCTTTTCTCTTCATCCCTTACAATTCCACCTTTCCCTACTTCTCCCTTACCTACTTCAAACTGTGGTTTGACGAGAGCAAGGATTCTGCCATCTTTCTTAATAAATCCAAGGATCGCAGGCACTACTTTGGTCAGAGAAATAAAAGAGACGTCCATCGTAGCCATGTCTATATTGCCCTTGATGAGGTCTTCAAACTCCTGACCTTTGAATCTTTCCTCCTGCTCTCTGATTATCTTATCGAGATATCTTATATTCATCCTTTCCATAAGTACAACCCTTGAGTCCTTTCGCAAAGGCCATGCAAGCTGTCCATATCCGACATCTATGCAGTAAACCTTCTTCGCCCCTCCTTTTAATAAACAGTCTGTAAAGCCACCTGTCCCAGAACCAGCATCCATGATAATCTTACCAGTGACATCAATACCGAAAAAATCAATTGCTGCCTTAAGCTTAAGGCCTCCTCTGCTGACGTAAGGCTGGCTTTCTTCTCTGAGAGATATTTCTGAAGTCTCGTTGACAAGGGTTCCTGCCTTTGTTATTATTTTCCCATTTACAAAGACCTTTCCCTCTATAATGAGAGCCATTGCTAGTTCTCTACTTTTCACAAGCCCTCTTGAGGCAAGGAATTTATCCAATCTTTCCTTCAATGGTGATAGGGTATTGGTTCTTTGAGAATGGAAAGCGCAGCCTGGTATATCCCTTCCTCATCGAGCCCATATTTTTTTCTCAATTCGTCCTGTTGCCCCTGGGGAATAAATTTATCTGGTATGCCGAGCCGCCGAATCTTAACATTGGGTATTTCCCTATCATTCAGGAATTCAAGCACAACGCTTCCAAAACCACCGGTGAGGGTATTCTCTTCCACGGTAATTATTCTCTTAATCCTTGATGCTATTGAGATCAAGAGATTCCGATCTAAGGGCTTTAAAAACCTTGCGTTTACAACCATCACACTGATGCCCTCCCTCTCGAGTCGTTCTGAAGCAGAAAGGGCAGGGTAAACAGTATTACCTAAAGCTATTACTGCTATCTCTTCTCCGTATTTAAGAATTTCAGCCTCTCCAATATTAAAAGGTGTGCATGAAGAATAACGGGTGGATGAGGATACTTTCCCCCTTGGATACCGAATGGCTGAAGGGCCATTATGTTGTAAAGCAAGCTCAAGCATTGCCCTGAGTTCAAAAGCATCCTTAGGTGCCATGATTACAAGATTCGGAATGTGTCTGAGATATGATAGGTCGAAGAGCCCATTATGGGTAGGACCATCTTCACCGACGATGCCAGCCCTGTCAATAGCAAAAACAACGGGGAGGTTCTGGAGACAGACATCATGAACGATCTCATCATAGGCCCTCTGAAGAAAGGTTGAGTAGATTGCTATGACGGGTTTTAACCCTTGCGTTGCAAGTCCTGCAGCGAATGTTACTGCATGGGGTTCTGCAATACCGACATCATAAAATCTCTCAGGATATTTCTCTGCAAAATGTTCGAGTCCTGTACCTTCTTTCATCGCTGCCGAAATAGCAATGACCCTCTCATCTTTTGCAGCAAGGTCTGTCAGGAAGTCGCCAAAGGCTTTACTGTATGTAGCCACGTCTCCTGTTATGACAGATCCTGTTTCGACCTTGAAAGGTCCAATCCCATGGAAAAAAGATGGGCTTTTCTCTGAAAATTTATAACCCTTTCCCTTCTTTGTTACAACATGTATCAGGGTAGGGGATGAAGCCGCTTTTATTCTTTTACATGTCTCGATTAAGAGCTCTATGTTATGGCCATCTATCGGACCAACATAATTAAATCCGAGTTCTTCAAAGATAATTCCCGGGAGGAAAAGTCCTTTGAGCATCTCCTCTGTCCTCTGGACTATCTTTGCTGCCCTCTTTCCTAGTTTCGGAATTCCCTCAAGGAAAGATTTCGTCTCTTTTTTGAATTTCTGGTAAAACTCACCGGTTAATATCCTGTTGAGGTATGCAGAAAGGGCACCAACATTCTGGGATATGGACATTTCATTGTCGTTCAAAATGACGATGAGGTCTTTTTTAAGGTGGCCAGCATTGTTTAATCCCTCAAAAGCGAGCCCTGCGGACATTGCTCCATCGCCGATAACAGCGATAACTTTAAAGTTCTCTTTATTCTTATCTCTTCCTTCAATTATCCCGAGAGCTGCTGATATTGAAGTTGAACTATGTCCGGTACCGAAGGCATCGTGTACACTCTCTTGTCTTTTGGGAAATCCAGAGATTCCTCCGTATTGTCTGAGAGTTAAAAACCTTTCATATCTTCCCGTAAGGAGTTTATGGCAATAACACTGATGACCAACATCCCATATGATTTTATCCACCGGCGAATTGAATACATAATGGAGCGCAATTGTCAATTCTACAACTCCAAGATTCGAGGCTAAATGGCCTCCATTTAAAGATACCTTTTCGATTATTGTTTCCCTTATTTCTTTTGCGAGTTCCTTGAGTTCTGCAATCGAGAGACTCTTGAGATCTGATGGTCCTTTGAGCAATTCCAGATGCATCAAACTCTCCTTTGTATGAGATAACGGGCGATCGCCCTCAATTGGTCTGACTCAGAAGAGAATAACGCAAGGGTATCTATCGCCTCAGAGATTAAATCTTCTGCTTCTTGTCGTGACTTCTTTATTCCATATAAAGCTGGATAGGTCATCTTCCTCATCTTCATGTCTGAACCTGCTGTTTTTCCAAGTTCTTCTGCGTTGCCTTCTATATCAAGGATATCATCAATGATCTGGAAGGCGAGTCCTATATTTTCTCCATACTTCGTCAGGGCCTTTAATTTATATTCATCAGTGTCAGCGAGTATCCCTCCCATTCGAACAGATGCTGTGATAAGGGCTGCTGTTTTGTGAAGGTGGATGAAAGTAAGGGTATCTCTATCAGGTCGTGAGTTCTCTGAGGATATGTCTAGGGCCTGGCCCCCCACCATGCCGTGTACACCTGTAGAAAGTGATACCTCCCTTATGACTTTTATCAGGGAGGATGGTTTTATCTCTTTATATAATCTACCCTTACCCCCTCGTTGCGAGTCGATCCCGACCTTTACTAAAGGGAGGGAGGGGGAATTATGTGTGAGCATGAGGAATGCTTCAGTAAGCAGGGCATCGCCTGCAAGAATAGCTATGGCTTCGCCGAATACTTTATGGCTCGTTGGTTTGCCGCGTCTCAGGTCATCATTGTCCATTGAGGGTAGATCGTCGTGGATGAGTGAATAGGTATGTATGAGTTCTAGTGCTGAAGCATAGGGGATGATATTTTTTGGATCTCTTCCACAGGCCTCATATGATGAAAGGGCAAGAATGGGGCGAATTCTCTTGCCTCCTGCAAAGAGAGAATATTTCATCGCCTCATGGAGGATAGAAGGTCCAGAAGGTATGCTGAAATATGATTCCAGGTATGAGTCAATCAATTCACGTTTTTCTTTTAAATATGCCTTAATATCCATAACTACATTATCGTTACGCGTGATCTGTAATGCGTGATGAGTTGAAAAATTCTCCAACTTGTTACGCGTTACTCATAACGCATTACTTTTTTATTCCCATTCTATTGTGCTCGGTGGCTTTGAGCTTATATCAAAAACCACTCTGTTAACCCCTTTTACCTCATTTATTATTCTATTCGATATTCTCCCCAGGACATCATAGGGAATCCTTGCCCAGTCAGCAGTCATGCCATCCAGGCTTTTTACTGCCCTGATAGCTATCACATTCTCATATGTCCTTTCATCACCCATAACCCCTACGCTTTTCACAGGGAGAAGCACAGCAAAGGCCTGCCAGAGTTCTGTGTACAACCCTGCCCTTTTTATCTCTTCTAAGACTATCGTATCTGCCTCTCTCAATATATCACATCTTTCCCCTGTCACTTCCCCAATAACCCTTATGGCAAGACCAGGCCCTGGGAAAGGATGACGGTTTATGATCTCATCGGGTAGGCCAAGTTCTTTACCGAGAAGGCGAACCTCGTCTTTAAAGAGTTCCCTGAGGGGTTCAATGAGTTTTAGCTTCATTTTTTTCAGAAGTCCTCCGACATTATGGTGGCTTTTAATGGTAGCTGATGGGCCTTTAAAAGGCACACTTTCAATTACATCAGGATACAGTGTTCCCTGTGCAAGGAACTTCACACCTCTGATTTTTTTGGCTTCTTCTTCAAAGACTTTTATGAATTCATTTCCAATACTCTTCCTCTTTACTTCAGGATCAATTACGCCTTTTAGCTTCTTCAAAAACCTTTCAGAGGCATCAATGCAGTGAATGTTCATATGGAAATGCCTCCGCAAAGTCTCTTCTACCTTTTGAGCTTCTCCTGCCCTCAGGACTCCATTATCGACAAAGATACAGGTAAGCTGTTCCCCCACAGACCTGTGTACCAGTGCGGCAGTAACAGAAGAATCTACTCCTCCGCTTATACCGCACACAACCCTTCTTTCCCCAACTTTCTCCCGTATGTCTTTTGTGGCTGTTTCTATGAAAGACTTCATAGTCCATGTGGGCCTGCATTTACATATCTTGAAGAGAAAGTTTTTTAAAATATCAAATCCCCATTGGGTATGTATGACTTCAGGGTGAAACTGTAAGGCATACATACCCTCCCTTCTGTCTGCCATTGCTGCAACAGGTGAATTAGCTGTATGGGCTATTGGTTTAAAGTTGGAAGGATGATGCACAATTCTGTCTCCATGGCTCATCCAGACAGTGGTTTTTTCCGGTATCCCCTCAAAAATGCTCGTCTTATCGTCAACAATGAGTTCTGCCTTACCGTATTCTCTTTTCAGGGCCTTTGCAACCTTTCCACCAAAAAGATGTGCCATGAGTTGCATGCCGTAACAGATACCGAGAACCGGTATTCCGAGATCAAATATCTTTTTTTCCGGGATTGGTGCATCCTCGTCATAAACACTTGAAGGGCCTCCTGAAAGAATTATACCTTTTGGATTGAAGTTCTTTATCTGTTCAAGGGAGGCATTAAAGGGAAATATCTCTGAATAGACCTTACTTTCTCTAATGCGCCTTGCAATAAGCTGAGTATACTGAGAGCCGAAATCAAGGACTAATATCTTTTCTTCGTACATTTACCATTCAGGTCTATAATTCGGAGCTTCTTTTGTTATTATGACATCATGGACATGACTTTCCCTCAGACCTGCATTGGTAATCCGTATGAATTTTGCCTTTCTTCTGAGCTCCGCGAGGTTTTTGCAACCACAATAGCCCATACCAGAACGTAGGCCCCCTGTTAACTGATTAACGCTCTGAGACAGAGGTCCTTTATGGGGTACTCTTCCTTCTACGCCCTCGGGTACAAGCTTTGCCAATTCCACACCTGCCTGCATGTATCTGTCCTTTGAGCCCTGCTCCATTGCACCAAGGGAACCCATTCCCCTGTATACCTTATAACTACGTCCCTGGAGTAGCACTATCTCTCCCGGGGATTCATCTGTTCCTGCAAAGAGGCTCCCAATCATTACAGAATGTGCACCTGCTGCAAGGGCTTTTGTAACATCTCCAGAGTATTTTATCCCTCCATCAGCAATAATGGGAACTCTATGTTTCTCTGCAAGAGAAGCGCAGTCTTTAATAGCTGTTAGCTGTGGGACTCCAGCACCTGCTATTATCCTTGTTGTACATATCGAGCCTGGACCTATGCCAACCTTTATCCCATCAACCCCTGCCTTTATGAGGTCTTCCGTGGCCTCGGTAGTAGCAACGTTGCCTGCTATGATATCCACATCAATTTTCTTTTTTAATGCCTTGACCATTGCTATGACAGCTTTGGTATGTCCGTGGGCAGTATCAATCACAATTACATCCACTCCTGCCCTGGCAAGGAGTTCTGCCCTACTGATTGCATTTTCTCCAGTGCCTATTGCAGCTCCAACACGGAGTCTCCCGACGCTATCTTTGCAGGCGTTAGGATACTTTTTCCTTTTCTCGATATCCTTTATCGTGATCAACCCTTTAAGATTGTTCTTTTTATCCACTATGGGTAGCTTTTCTATTTTGTACGTATGGAGGATCTTCTGTGCCTTTTCAAGGGTTGTGCCAACAGATGCTGTTATGAGTCTTTCTTTTGTCATGACCTGAGAAACTTTTTTGGAGAATTGTGTTTCGAAACGCAGGTCTCTGTTTGTCAGTATGCCTATGAGTTTCCCCTTTTCTGTTACAGGAATACCTGATATCCTGTATCGTTCCATCAGGGACAAAGCCTCTGAGATTGGTGCAGCAGGTGGGATCGTTATGGGATCAAGGATCATTCCACTTTCAGATTTTTTTACCTTATCTACCTCTGATGCCTGTCTCTCAGGGCTCATGGCTCTGTGGATGAATCCGATCCCTCCCTCGCGGGCTATGGCTATTGCAAGGTTTGCTTCGGTAACAGTATCCATTGCAGCACTTACGACCGGGATATTGATTTTTATACTCCGTGTAAGCATCGTTGAAATGTCGACTTCCTTGGGTAGGACCTCTGATTTAGCAGGTATGAGGAGGACATCATCAAAGGTTAAGCCAATCTGTACACTATCTTGCAGCATTTTTATCCTTTTAAAAAATTTTCATAAATCTTACCATGTTACTATTGTATAAAGCAATTGAGAGACATATTCTAAAGTCGCAGCCAAATGATTGCTGGCATTAAACGATGAAAGCATTTCCCAATTCCGTGATTGAGAAACAATATCTACCCTATTACTTCCCACCTTTTTAAGCTTAATATCCGAATAGATGTCATTCCAGCTTGTCTGGAATCCATTTCCCATTTTTTCATTCCCGCTTTCCGGATAACCCCCTTTCATCCCCCTTAAATTAAGGGGGAAAGAGGGGGTTATTGAAAGTATTCTGGACCGATCTCTGACAAGCATAAACAAAAGCCAGAATGATGACAATGAGAAGTGTAATGCTACTTATAAAGCAAAAAGTTGATTTGTTAAAAAATTCACAAAGACCTCTCTCTTATCACGGAAATAAAGATGCTTACAATGAACGATTTCCCTTGACTCACTTGATGGTTTTTCATTAGTATGAATCCTCTGAATTTTCTTTCCCTTAAAAAGGCAGGCTTCCTTATTTAAGGAATATCTTCATAATAATATGTCTGTTAAATGTGCAGGTTGTATTGGCATATTATTTGTTTCTCTGTTTTCAGCACGTGATATTATCTTATGAAAGGAGGTGAAGAATAATGAGATCGTTGTTGATGGTGTTAGGATTAATTGTGGTAATTGCTCTTGTTGCAGCAGGCGTTTGCAGGAATGAAAGTACGAGTACACAGATGGAGATAGGGAAAAGTTATATTTGATGGAACGCTACACAGTGCGAAACAGGGTCGGTAAATGTATGGAATGCCACACAGGTAATATCCTTTCGCTAAAATGAAGAAACAGGATGAAAGGTTGAAGATTAGAAAGAAGATCACGTAGCAGGAAAGTACTGTGGGAAGTGCCACGACGGTAAGGAGCACAATGGAAAGGTTGTATTCTCAGAATCAAACGAGGCAGACTGCACAAAGTGTCATAAAAAGGCTGAGGCACCAGCTCCAGAAGCAGCACCTGCACCAACTCCAGAGCAGCCAGCTGCACCAGCTCCAGAGCAGCCAGCAAAGTAATAAAAAGCTCTTATTTCTAAACAAGGAGAGCCTGAAAATTTTTCAGGCTCTTTCTGTTTTCAATCGGTTTGGTTTTTTTAGATATACGTCAGCCAGGTTTTATACTTCTCATTCTTGCCCCTGACAACATCAAAAAATAATGACTGAAGCCTTTTTGTTATCCTGCCAGGCCTGCCGGTACCTATGTTCCGTCCGTCAACATCTCTTATAGGGGTAACCTCTGCTGCCGTACCTGTAAAGAAGGCTTCATCAGAGATATAGAGTTCGTCTCTTGTGAACCTTTCTTCTAAAACCTCAATGCCTTCGTCATGTGCTAACTTAATAATGCTATCCCGTGTTATTCCTTCAAGTATTGAGGTAAGAGGTGTCGTCTTTAACATTCCCTTTCTTACAATAAAGATGTTTTCACCACTCCCCTCAGACACATAGCCCTCTGTATCGAGTAAAAGCGCCTCATCGTAGCCACATGATATCGCCTCTTTTTTTGCAAGCTGTGAATTTACATAATAACCGCATACCTTACCCCTCGACATGTTGGCATTTACATGATTTTTGATAAAGGATGAAGTCTTGACTCTGATGCCGTTTTTCAGTCCTTTGTCTCCGAGGTAAGCCCCCCATGGCCATACGGCAATAGAAACATTAATAGGGTTTTTTTGTGAATAGAGACCCATAGCACCGTAGCCTATATAGACGATGGGTCTGATATAACATTCCTTAATCTTATTTATCCTTATTGTTTCGATTACTGAACGTTTGATTTCCTCTTTTGAATAAGGTATGTCAATCAGGAATATATGGGCAGAGTTAAAGAGCCTCTCGATATGCTCATCGAGCCTGAATATTGCAGGACCGCTTTTGGTTTCATAGCATCGTATTCCTTCAAAAACTCCGAGGCCGTAGTGCAGGGTATGGGTAAGAACATGCACAGAGGCCTTGTCCCAATCTACGAATTTACCATCCATCCATATCTTTTTCGTTTTAGCTATCATAGGGTACTATTATACCAGCCTTAATATACATTGACAATTACATCTTTTCAGGAGTACTGATCCCGAGTATCGAAAGACCATCACGCAGTACAATCCTGACGGCCTCACATAATGCAAGCCTTGCCCTGCTCAGTTCAATTTCGTTATCGACAACCCTGTATTTATTGTAGTAATGATGGAAGAGACCTGAGAGTTCCTGAAGGAAAAAGGTAATCCTGTGCGGTTCATGGGTATTGGCAGCACCTTCGAACACCATGGGATACATAAGGAGTTTCCTGATAATTCTCATTTCCTCAGGGGTGGATAGGAGTCCAGCATTTGTGTCATAAAGATTTTCTGAGTTGATGCCCTTTTCTTTGGCATGGGCGAATATGCTGTTTATTCTTGCATGAGCGTACTGCACATAATACACAGGGTTTTCTGATGACTGAGACTTTGCAACTTCAATGTCAAACTCGAGGTGGCTATCAGGCCTCCTTGTAAGAAATATGAACTTTGTTGTATCTACCCCTACCTCTTCCATTACCTCTTTCAGGGTGACGAATTCACCTGCCCTTTTTGACATCTGGACAGGCTTCCCACCTCTCAGGAGGGAGACCATCTGCACGAGCAAGATCTTGAGCTTCTCCTGAGGATAACCGAGTGCCTCGATAACTGCCTTGAGCCTCTGAATATAACCATGGTGGTCAGCTCCCCATATGTTAATGAGCTCATCATATTTTCTCTCCACCTTTTTCCTGTGATATGCAATGTCAGAAGTGAAATAAGTATATTCACCATCTTGTTTAATAATTACTCTGTCTTTGTCATCTCCAAAGGCAGTTGACTTAAACCAGGTAGCGCCGTCTTTGTCATACACGAGACCCTTTGCCCTAAGGTCGTTGATAGCCTTCTCCACATCCCCTTCTCTAAAAAGTTCTCTTTCGCTCTGCCATGTATCAAAGGTGATACCGAAGTCCTTTAAATCCTCTTTAATAAGGGAATGCATTACATGGTAAGAGTAGTCAATAAAAAAATCCGATACCTCATCAAAATCTACCTTGATGTATTTATCACGCTCTTTATTCATTATTTCTTTTGCTATCTCCTCGACATATCCTCCTCTGTAACCTTCCTCTGGAAATGGATATTCTATTCCGAGCATTTGCTTATAGCGGGCGAACACAGATAGGCCGAGGAGTTTTACCTGTTTCCCAGCATCGTTTATATAGTATTCGCATTCGACTTTGTGACCAGCAGCCTTAAGAAGATTTGAAAGGGCTTCACCTGTAGCAGCACCCCTGCCATGTCCGAGATGGAGGGGGCCAGTCGGGTTTGCACTGACAAATTCGATCTGTACCCTTCTGCCTTTCCCGATATCTTCTCTTAAAAACTTTTCCTTATCCCTTAATAAATTTTTAATCTCAGAATACAGATAATCTTTTGAGAAGGTAAAGTTGATGAATCCAGGACCAGCAATATCTATCTTCTCAAAGGAAGGTTTTTCCTTGATGGAGCGGATAAGTTCATTTGCGATTTCTCTCGGAGGTTTTTTCAGTATCCCTGAAAGAGACATTGCTATCGGAGTTGCCAGATCACCTAAGGATTCCCGAGGAGGGACTTCTACCTCGATAGAAGGGATTGTCTCAATGCCAAGGGTTTTGAGTGAATCTTCAATTGTTCTTACGATTTCTTTTTTCACAGAGCTTAAGTTTAAACATCGTCTGTATTCAAAGTCAACGGAACAGACTATCCGACAATG
>CAWGWX010000003.1:0-28227 GCA_963826355.1 Nitrospirota bacterium
CCCGTGGAGCAATCCACCTTAAGGTCTGTGGTAGACCACCACGTTGATAGGCTGGCAGTGTAAGTGCAGTAATGCATTCAGCTTACCAGTACGAATAGACGTGCGACTGACCCTTTTTTTTCTGTTGTCAAGAAAAGAAGTAAAATCTTCAAAAAGGGGCGAAAGCCCCTTTGTATTTGTAATTGAGAATAAAACGAGAGAAAGAGATATATTTGAAGAAATAATCGATATAGGAAAAAGGCGTGGAGTCTTAACCTACGATGAAATAAATGAAGCACTGCCTTCAGAGTTTTTCTCTCCTGATGAATTAGAAGACCTCATGGATATCCTTCAAGATATGGGAGTCAAGGTTATAGATCATAGGAAGCCCTTTTGCCCGAAGAAGAAGTAGAAGAGGAATTAGAAGAGTATGACAAAGCAGAGGACCTCGTACAGGCGTATTTCTACTCTATGGGGGATATCTCTATACTGAAAAAAGATGAAGAAACAGAACTTGCAAAAAGACTCGAGGAAGGCAAGAAAATCATAAAAGATATTATCATCACTCTGCCCCTTTACAAAAAGACTGAGGTAGTCTGAACGGAGAAGAAGAGGAGCTAAGTACTGAGGAGGAAAGAGCCGAGATAGCTCTCACAAAGACTGTAGAGATAGTTGAAACTCTTATGGTAGAAATTGAAAGTGCGGACAAGAAGATTGCAAAGTATGGTTATTTGAAAGAGCTTAAAAAAGTTATCAACGAGAAAAAAGAAGAATATTAATGCTAAAAAACTGCAGGCTTTATCAAAGGAAACAGAAAAGGCTTATAAAAAGGTTGAATCAGAAGTCGGAGTCAAGGTCGATGTCCTTAAGAGGATGTGGGATCGTATTGTAAAGGCAAAAACACTTATTTCTACTTCAAAAAATGAGTTGATAACCCGAAATCTTAGGCTCGTTGTTAATATTGCAAAAAACTATGTTGGTAGAGGACTTCCTCTCCTTGATCTCATACAGGAAGGAAATATAGGCCTTATGAAGGCTGTTGATAAATTTAAGTACGAAAAGGGCTTTAAGTTCAGCACTTATGCAACATGGTGGATCAGACAGGCTATTACAAGGGCTTTAATAGATCAGACGAAGACCATCAGAGTTCCTGTTCATATGATGGAGTTTTATAACAGGGTTACTAAGGCATCGAGAGAATTAACACAACAACTCGGCAGAGAGCCGACGAAAGAAGAGATTGCTCAGAAACTCGGAGTTCCAACAAAAAAGGTTGAAGAGGTTTTCAGGGCAATACAAGATCCTATAGCACTACAGACGCCTGTAGGTGATGAGGACACAGAACTTGAAGATTTTATAGGAGATAAGAATAGCCCTTCACCTTATTCTGATGCCGAGAGGATTGAAATTTCAGAGCATATACAGAGGGTGTTGAAATCCTTAACTCCCAAAGAGGAGAAGGTTATCAGAATGAGGTTCGGAATAGGCATGGAGAGAGACCATACTCTCGAAGAAGTTGGAAGGCATCTTTCTATAACAAGAGAAAGAGTCAGACAGATAGAGGCAAAGGCATTAAGAAAACTTAAACATCCAAGCAGACTTAAAGTTCTTAAGACACTGATTACTTCTACTTAATCCCTATTACTTCATCTCCTTTTGTGACGGCATTACTGCTTTTTCTCACTATTGCAGTTGCGGTTGACTCTCTGGTGTTTATAACCTGTATGGTGCCGTTTACTACTCTATGTTTTCCTTGTATGAGAGTCGCAAGTAAGTCTCCGACTTCAAGACCTTCCCTTCTTCCTTTATCAAGATAAACAATATCCAACATTCCGTTGATCAAGCGCAGTTCTTTTGTAGCGACAACATAGCCATTTAAATCAGGCTTTCTGGGAGTTTCCGCGCGAGAGGGGGGTTCTATCTCATAGTACGAGTCAAGAAGGCTTCCTGTTAAGACATCACTGTATGAGTCTGTAATTTTTATTTTTGTTTCACTGCCATCCTGGCCAACGACCTCTGCAATCCCAAGTACCTCAATAAGATAACCAAGCGCTAAGCCAGATTTTGGATGTACCACTTTTTCTACTATGTGGATAATATAAAACTTATCTCCAATCTTAGAGGGATTGTCTGTCTTAATATAGGCATAGTCATCTTTGCCGAGGATAGTTCTGTCAGACGGAGAGTCAACTATGGATCCAACACTATGCACAGAATCAGTAATATAACCGCTTGCTATTAAGAGTTTTTTGTCAACGAGATACTCCTTTTTAGGAGGTTCAACTTTTTCCACCATTTCTTTTTTAGGCTCTTCTCTTTTTATCTTAGTTTCTGTAACCTCCGGTATAGATATTTCTTTCTGCAATATGTAGAGGGGGATCTTGATTTTTTGCTGGGGATAAATTCTATCAGGATTCATTATATCAGGATTCTCTTTCCATATCTTCGGCCAGAGGAAGGGGTCTTGAAGCTCTTTCTGGGAAATGTCCCAAAGGGTATCACCTTTTACAATAGTATAATCTTTATATTCCTGCATCTGTGCAAATAAAAAGGAAGGCAAGAGTAAAAAACCTAGTAAAATTAAGATCATACTTACCGTCGCTTTTTGTCTCACCATAAATATCTCCTTTTAGAAAGTTTTATTGTAAATAAACATAACGAAGATACTAAAAACTGTCAAGCATTAATTTAATGTAAATAGTATATCCTTTTCCGTGATGAAACTCACATTTATTACCAGCATTCAGAATAAAGATTATCTCGGCTTCACCTCACAATGATGCTTACTAATCCCCCTCATTTTTGAGAAAAGAAGGAATATTCAATCAGGGTTTTGAGATATTTCCTTTAATGAATATTTTACCCCTTTAACTATTTTTATAAATTCTGATATATTTATTCATGAAACAGATCAGGATTCTCCTTATATCTCTACTTTTCCTAATACCCGTTACTATCTATGCATCAGATATTAAAGAATACAGACTGGACAACAGCCTGAAGGTCATGATTGTCGAAAACCACAAGGCCCCCGTGGCAACATTTCAGGTATGGTATCATACAGGCTCCAGAGATGAACCTGCTGGCAAATCTGGGCTGAGCCATCTGCTTGAACATATGATGTTTAAGGGCACGCCTCGATACGGCCCATCAGTATTTTCAAAGACCATTCAAAAAGATGGTGGAACAGATAACGCATATACAACAAAGGACTTTACAGTATATTTTGAGCTTTTCTCCTCAGACAGGATAATGCTTTCTATTAACCTCGAGGCTGACAGGATGCAGAATCTGACACTCGATCCTAAAGAAGTGCTTTCTGAGAGAAGCGTTGTCATGGAAGAGCACAGGCTGAGATATGAGGACGATCCCCAAAATTCTCTCTTTGAGGAGGTTGTAGCAGCAGCATACAAAGTACATCCCTATCAACGACCCGTAATCGGATGGATGTCTGACCTGAAATCCATTGAAAGGGATGATTTATATAATTACTATAAAGCTCACTATTCACCGAGTAATGCTGTTATCGTTATTGTAGGAGATGTCAAACCAGATCAGATAATTGAACGTATCAAAAGTTCCTTTGATAACATTCCTCCAGGAACTCTGAAGAAAAATATTAATTTTTTAGAGCCTGAACAGCAGGGTGAAAGAAGGGTCCTCCTGAAGAGAGAAGCAGAACTACCATATCTCCTTGTAGCCTATCATACTCCCAGTTTTCCCCATGAAGATAGCTATGCCCTCAATGTCTTAAATCTGATTTTATCAGGCGGAAAAAGCTCAAGACTTTATACGTCTCTCGTTTATGAAAAAAAGATTGCCCTTAATGTAGAGGCTGATTATGATGGTTTGAACAGAGACTCCTATTTATTTTTTCTTGATGCAACAGCCTCTCCTGGAAAGGATATAAAGGAGGTTGAAAATGCCCTCTATGCAGAGATTGAAAAAATAAAGAAAGAACCACCATCGGAACGGGAGGTTCAGAAGGCAAAAAACCAGATAGAGTCTTCATTTATCATGGAGCAGGACTCAATTTATCTGGAGGCTATGAAATACGGTATATTCGAGATGCTCGGAGACTGGAAGCTCATTGATAGATACCTCGAGGGTATCAGAAAGGTAACACGTGAAGACGTAGTTAGAGTTGCAAACAGATATTTAAAGGAAGACAACAGGACAGTGGGAATTTTGATACCAACAAAGGTCACAGGAGTGAAAAGTGAATAGTGAACTGTATAAAAAACGTCAGGCATTTTTATTTCTATTACTGTTCACTGTCTACTGCCTACTGTCTACTGATGTTTATGCCTTAAATGTAAAAAGAACCACCCTCCAAAATAGCCTTATAGTTCTCCATTCCGAAGAACATAGTCTTCCCATTGTAATGGTTACGCTCCTTGTAAAAGCAAGTCAACTCAACGAACCAAAAGATAAAGCAGGGCTTGCCAATCTTACTGCAGAACTTCTCTTAGAAGGCACGAAACACCGCAAATCCACTGACATCAGTGAGGAGATAGAGTTTTTAGGTGCATCCCTTGATACCTCGACGAGCAGAGATTACACTACCATTTCTCTGTCAATTCTGAAAAAAGATATTAACAAAGGTTTCGAGCTCTTTTGTGATATCCTGCTGAATCCCACTTTCCCTCAACAGGAAATTGAGAGGAAAAAAGAACTTATCAAAGGTTCTCTGAGACAGAGTGAGGAGGACCCTTCTTTCATTGCAGAGCGCACGTTTAGAAAGGAGGTATTTGGTGAGCATCCTTATGGAAGGCTCACAGAGGGCTCTGCTGAGACCATTGACAATATAAGAAGAGAGGACTTGATAAAGTTCTATTCTGATTATTTTCTACCTAACAACTCTATATTATCAATAGTAGGAGACCTCACTGAAGAGGAGTTGAATGCTTTAATCAAAAAATATCTTGATGATTGGAAGAAGGCTGATCTACCACCGATAACTGCCAACGGACTCGATGAAAAAAAGACTAAGAGGGTTGTAAAAATCGATAAGGACCTGACACAGGCAAATATTTTACTCGGGCACATTGGTATCAGCAGGGACAATCCTGATTATTATGCTGTCTCCATTATGAACTACATCTTCGGAGGCGGCGGCTTCTCATCAAGACTTATGCAATCCATAAGGGATGAGATGGGACTCGCCTATGATGTGGATAGTTCTTTCTCTTTAAATAAAGAAAAAGGGTTGTTTCAGGTAGAGGTTCAAACTAAGAACGAGTCAGCAGATTTAGTGATTTCTGAGATACTCAAGCAAATGGAAAGGATTAGAAAAGAGTATGTTTCTGACGAGGAGCTCACTGATGCAAAATCATATCTAACCGGTAGTTTCCCGAGGAGGCTGGATACGAACAGAAAAATTGCCGATTTTCTTGCCCTTGTTGAATTCTATAACTTCGGCCTTGATTATATAGAAAAATACTCTGGTTATATAAATTCAGTAATAAAAGAAGACATACTCAGGGTTGCAAGAAAGTACCTCGACCCTGAAAATTATGTGCTTGTGATTGTGGCAAACCAGAAAAAGGCAGCTCTCAAGCATTAATGTAAAGACAGATTCCACTTAACCCGAATTAACAATTACATTCCTTAATCCGTTAAATATCGAGTTGGTCTCATGAAGCACCGTAAAGGCCATCTCAAGCCTCACAGGAAACACTCCCTTGGCAAAAATACCCCTTTTCATTCATTCTTGTTTTGTTAGGAAACTGTAATAAGATCGGAAAATTTTAAAAAATTATAATAAAATATATCTATATTATAGCGACCAGATTGAAAGGAGTTCATTTGCCAGCTATCCCTTTAAGAAAAGAACTAAAGGAAAAATTCATACAAGATTTGACACCTTCAGAAAAAATCTTTTTTCTGAAAAAGGCTCAGGAGTCTATTATGCTGAAGGGATATCTGGCCTGCGAAGACCTGTTTCACTATTGTTATTTTCTAACGCTCAAAGAACGATTCAGTCGAATCAGTCCACAAAGGGCTGAAGGATGCCTGAGATTCCTCCTTGTAGAAGGAGCAAAGGATATTGAAGAGGCAATAAAGTTGTATGAAGAGAGATTGAAGAACAAGAAAATACATAGATCTGACACAAAGGGCTATGAATTCATAGAACATTTCTCCGAATAAAGTGAGTTAAAATTAACCTATGCATTTGATACTGTTCGATATTGATGGCACACTTATAGATTCAGGGGAGGCAGGAAGCCGCTCCCTAAATCTCTCATTCAAGGAATTGTTTTCCATTGCGAATGGCTTTCATGGTATAAGCATGGCCGGTAAAACAGACACACAGATAATGAAGGAAGGCTTGCTAAAACATGGTATATCGGTGGACGGTAATTTTGATGTCGTTATAAATACGTATCTCAAGTATCTGCGTAAGGAGATACATAATGACAGGAGACATATGAAACCAGGTATCTATGAACTATTAGAAAGATTGAGCCTTACAAGGGATATACAAATAGGACTTCTTACAGGGAACATTGAGTCTGGTGCAAGGATAAAACTCGAACCCTTCGAGCTTAATAAATATTTCCCAACAGGTGCCTTTGGCAGTGATGATGAAGACAGGAATAAGCTTTTACCCATTGCAATAAACAGATTTGAGGAAATTTGCCGGAGAAAGATCAGTACCGATGAATGTATAGTAATAGGGGATACACCACGTGATGTGCACTGTGCAAAAATATATGGCGCAACATGTATAGGCGTAGCCACCGGGCCCTACTCTATCGATGAACTCATAGGGGCAGGGGCCGACTATGTAGTCAAAGATCTATTAAATTACAACAATCTCCTACAATTCCTAAATATGTGACTTCATGAGTTTTTTGAAGAATTATGCTTTAATAAAGAGGACCTTTGCTAAGCTATAAAGAGATATTTATAGGTAATCGATGCAACAATAAATGCCTCTATTGCCCTTACAGGCAAAAAGACTTCTCTCAGCCTGATTTCAATTCTGTAACTACTGCTTTGAAACGAGGGGAAGAAGATGGTGTCGCCTTTTACGGAGGAGAGCCGACACTACGCAATGATTTGGTAGGGATCATCCTTGCCGCTAAACAAAATGGTTATAGAAGAATAAAGTTAATAACAAACGGACGGGCCTTTTCTGATAACCAAGTCCTGCTTCAAATAGTAAATGCAGGTTGTTGCCTCTTTGAAATAAAATTATGGGGATCACATCCTGATCTCCATGATCATCTTACACAGACACCAGACAGTTTCTGGCAAACTATCCAGGGCATAGAAAACCTACAAAGACTTTCCAGTGATAAATTCATCTGTTTACGTATTCCTCTCTGTAAGCAAAATTATACAGATATGATAAATGTGATCACCATGGGTATAAATCTTGGCGTTCATCGCATCGTTTTATCCTCTCAAGACAGCAATCTCGCATTGAAAGATCTCCTCCCTTATATTAAAATTGCGGTTCAGATAAGCATTTTAAATCGTGTCTGGATTTTGACCGAGGGTCTCCCCTTTTGTGTTATGCAAGGTCTGGAACACCATATCGGTGAAATTTATTCCAGGCATGAAAATACTATGAATCCCAGGACTTACAGATATCACAAATATTGTCAGAACTGTATTTACCAAGAGATTTGTTCTGGAGTAGAAGGAGAATATCTAAATCAATTTGGGGATAGAGAATTTTCTCCCATAAAAGCAAACAAATATCTCCAGGATATCAAGGTTCTGTATGGATAAAAAGAGGGTCATTCTCATCTCCTTTAATTGGGCTAACCATTTCTCCATTGCTTTAGGTTATCTTAAGACTTATGCCCAAAAGGACAAATATATTCTTAAAAATACCCAAATAGAGATTACTGACTTTGATACCGAAATACATGATGCGCGACAAGTGGTTTATTACCTGTCACAAAATAAGCCTGATATTCTTGGTTTTTCTTGCTTTTGCTGGAATATCAGTAAAGTTCTCGAAACTGCAAGGGTAGTTAAGACAATTTTCCCTCACATAAAGATCATCCTTGGCGGACCAGAGGTAGGGCCAATCTCTACAAAATATTTGGAAGAAAATCCTTTTATCGACGTCGTTGTAAAGGGAGAAGGTGAGGTTACCTTTGCAGAAATGCTCAAACATTATTTGGGGAAAGGCAGGTTAGAAGGAATACAAGGCATTAGTTACAGAATTGATGGGCAAGTTTTCGAAAACCCAGACAGACCACTGATTGAGGATCTCGGTGAGATTCCCTCACCCTATCTTGAAGGTATCTTAATACCAAGAGATAAGGTGACGTATATAGAGACCTTCCGGGGCTGTATTTTTAAATGTGGATATTGTTTTGAAGGAAAAAATTTTCCCAGGCCCCGTTTTTTCCCTGAAGATCGAATTAAAAGAGAAATAGAATTTATTATGAGCAATCCAGAGATTAAAAGTTTTCACTTTATAGACTCCATTTTTAATCTAAAAAAAGAGAGATTAGAAAAGTTAGTAGGGATACTCTCGGCAGCTAACCGTTTTAATACGGAATTACGCACCATAGAGATCATTGCAGAATTTGTTGATGAAGAAACGGTTGTCCTTTTTAAGAAGGCAAATGTCAAAAGTGTAGAGACAGGACCTCAGACTGTAAACAAGGATACCTTGAAAAATGTCAATCGGTACTATGATGAAGAGAAATTCAAGCGGGCGGTGAGGCTTCTGGAGGACAACGGGATAGAGGTGCTTACTGATTTAATCATTGGGCTACCCGGCGATAACTTTTTTAAATTTGTAAAATCAGTTAAGACATTAATAGAGATGAAGCCTACAACTATTGTTTTTAGTATCCTCCATGTCCTTCCTGGCACTGCTCTTTACGAACAGAGCCAGACATTTGGTCTTAAATTTGACGACAAAGCTCCCCACCTTGTCTTGGACACTCCGACCTTCCCCTACGAGGAGATAGACAAAGCAGTGGTGATGGCACATTCTTTGGATAAAGAATACAATATTAAGCTACCTTCTGATTCTGCCTAAACTGAGTAAGTGCTTTAAATGTTTCTTGTTCAGGAGATGTTTGGTCTATGGTATAATTTTTAAGTATTGGGGGAGGGATGAGGGTCATTGGTCTTGATGTAGGTTCTGTAAGTGTAAAGCTTGTAGTCTTTGATGAAAAGGCAAACAGGCTTTACAGTTTTTATGAGAGGCATAAAGGCCACCCCATTAGTGTTGCCTTTGAACTGCTCAGAAGAGTCACGGAGTCAGAAAGCCACGGAGTCAAAGAGTCATCTCAATCACTCCATCACTTCTTCACTCCATCACTTTTCTCTGTTTATCACAGGCTCAGCAGGAAGATTAATAGCTTCTGTCCTCGGAATAGAACCTGTTAACGAGATTGTTGCCCAGGCATATTCCACACACAAACTCTTTCCCCACATAAAAACGATCATCGAGATGGGAGGGGAAGATTCAAAACTCATAATCTTGGATAAGGATTGCCGCTCTATTGGAGACTTTTCTATGAATTCTGTTTGTGCTGCTGGCACAGGCTCCTTTCTCGATCAGCAGGCAGAAAGGTTAAGGCTTACCATAGAAGAGTTCAGCGAGCTTGCACTGAGATCAAAAAAGCCTTCGAGGATTGCGGGAAGATGCAGTGTATTTGCAAAATCTGACATGATACACCTCCAGCAAATTGCAACACCCGTTGAAGATATTGTAGCTGGTCTCTGTTTTGCTGTTGCGAGGAACTTCAAGGGCTCTATATCGAGAGGCAGAAAATTAAGACCTCCCGTATCATTCCAGGGGGGAGTTGCAGCAAATAAAGGGATGGTAAGGGCTTTTAAGGAAATCTTCGAGCTTGATGAACTCTTTGTCCCTGAAGAGTACGCATTTATGGGAGCAATTGGTGCTGTATTTAAAAATATGCACGAAGACACTATACAACATTTTGATCTCTCGAGGCTCGAAGATTTTTTAAGATCTGAAAGACCCATCGAGGCAGGACACCCACCTTTGAATGACTTTAATCAGCCAACGAAACGGTCAACTATGATAACCAACGTAACAGTGCCAGTGGAGAGTGTCAGTGAGAAGACACTGAAAACAGACACTGAAAGCGACTCGTCACTCATCACTTGTCACTCGTCACAGAAGATAAAAACATATCTCGGCATTGATATTGGCTCCATAAGTACTAATCTTGCTGTAATAGATGAGCATGGCAGGCTTCTCTCAAAACGATACCTCATGACAGCAGGCAGGCCTATAGAGGCAGTTAAACAGGGGTTTGCAGAGATAGGTGAGGAAATAGGAGACAAGGTCGAGATCGTTGGAGTTGGCACAACCGGTTCAGGAAGATATATGATTGCTGACTATGTTGGAGCAGACATCGTAAAGAATGAAATTACAGCACATGCTACGGCAGCGGTATTTATTGATAAAACCGTTGATACCGTCTTTGAGATAGGTGGACAGGACTCAAAATATATATCCCTGAAAGATGGAGTAGTCGTTGACTTCGAGATGAATAAGGCCTGCGCAGCCGGAACTGGCTCTTTCCTCGAGGAACAAGCTGAAAAACTGAATATCTCGATCAAAGGAGAGTTTGCACAGTCTGCACTCTCTTCTAAGAACCCAAGCAGGCTCGGTGAACGGTGCACTGTCTTTATGGAGAATTCCCTGATGGCGAATCTCCAAAAAGGTATTGACAAAAATGATCTTCTTGCAGGCCTTGCATATTCTATTGTCCAGAATTACATAAACAGGGTGGTTGCCGGGAAGTATATCGGTGAGAATATAGTTTTCCTCGGAGGAGTGGCCTTTAATAAGGCTGTTATGGCTGCATTCGAAAGATATCTCGGCAAAAGGATTATTGTTCCTCTTCACCATGAAGTCGCAGGTGCGATAGGCATGGCACTTATTGCTATGAGACATATGAAAAATGGGGAACCGGAGACACGGAGATTCGGGGAAACGGAAACAAAAGTAGGTCACTGTGTCACCGAGTCACCCTTTCACCGTGTCACTGCTTTTAAGGGTTTCGAACTTTCGAAGAGACCGTATGAAATATTTTCCTTTGAATGCAAAGGCTGTCCAAATTCATGTGAGATAAATAGAGTAAAGATTACTGGTGAAGAGGGCTTTCTCTTCTACGGAGGAAGGTGTGATAAATATGATGTTAAGAAGGGAAAGAAAACACTTGATTCGGAATCCGCAATCCAGGATCTTTTTTCATTTAGGGATGAAATGTTATGGAAGGAACACATGCTCAGAATGAAAGAGAGACACGGTGAAATGGTGAATGGGGGAATAACTGAAGGCAAGAGTATCTCTCCGAGTCCCCAAGTCCCCAAGTCCCCAAGTCAAGTTAAAATAGGCCTTCCCTACATCTTCTTCTTCCATGATTATCTCCCCTTCTGGACCACACTCTTATGGGAACTCGGTTTTGATGTTGAGGTATCGCCAAAGACGAACAGGCAGATAGTAAACTTAGGCATTGAGAGCGTCCTGTCAGAGACGTGCTTTCCTATCAAGGTTGCGCACGGTCATGTGAGATATCTCCTCGATAAAAAGGTAGATGCCTTACTCCTGCCAAGCTTTATTAACCTCAACACCCCTGAAAATCCCTTTGACAGGGGATATGCCTGTCCATATACACAGACGATTCCCTATATATCAAAGATTGCCTTTGAAGGCATAAAACTTCTTACCCCCATAGTCAGTCTGAGGAGGGGGAGAGATTTTCTCGAAAAAGAAATTTGCCGGGTACTCAGACCCCTCGGAGTAAAATCAAAACATATATCAAGGGCATTAGAGACATCAGAGAGAAAACAGGAAGAATTTCTCGAGGATATAAAATCAAAAAGTGAAGAGGCCCTTTCTTCTTTAAAAGAAAGAACCATTGTAATAGTAGGCAGGGCCTACAATGCATTTGACAGCGGTGTTAATCTCGAGATTCCCAAAAAACTCACTGACCTCGGCGTTCATTCCATCCCTATGGATTTTCTTCCCATTGAGGAAATGAATATATATCAAGACTGGCCGAATATGTACTGGAGATCAGGCCAGAGGATACTTCAGGCTGCAAAATTGATAAGGAATCACCCCAACCTTTACGCAATCTATATCGGTAATTTCTCATGTGGACCAGATTCTTTTATCTTGAAATACTTTGATAAGGAGATGAAGGGTAAACCTTATCTCTTCCTCGAGATAGACGAACATAGTGCTGCTGCCGGAGCCATTACGAGGTGTGAAGCCTTCATCGACAGCATAGGAAACCAGGAGTCAGGAGTCATCCGCAAAAGGCGGAAGAAGTCAGAAGAAAAAACTCCTCACGCCTCACTTGTCACTCGTCACTCAAAGCGCACTCTTTACATCCCTCGCATGTCTGACCATGCCTTTGCGCTTGCAGCTGCATTTGAACGCTGTGGCATAGAATCCGAGGTACTTCCGGAGTCAGATAAAAAATCTGCGGACCTCGGAAGAAAATACGTCTCTGGCAGAGAATGTTATCCATGCACAGTTACTATAGGCGATATGGTAAAAAAAGTTATGGAGCCTGGTTTCATGCCCTCCAAAAGTGCCTTCTTCATGCCCTCTGCTACAGGACCTTGCAGATTCGGTCAATATAATGTTTTTCAAAGGCTCGTCCTTGATAAACTGGGTTATGATGATGTCCCTATATTTGCACCAACCCAGGATACCACTTTTTACAGCGACCTCGGAATTGTTGGCAAGGATTTCACAAAGAATGCATGGAAGGGTATCGTTGCATACGAACTCCTTAATAAATGCCTTCATGAAACAAGACCTTATGAGAAAGACAAAGGGTCAGCAGATGAGTTATATGATGAATACCTTAGAAGGTTATACTTCTCGTTGAAAAGAAACAATGTTGAATTAGAGGATATCTTGAAGGATATAAGGAGAGATTTTGAAAACCTTCCTGTCTATAAAGATAAAAAACCCCTCATAGGAATCATTGGTGAGATATTCGTCAGATGCCATCGATTTTCCAATGAAGACCTCATAAGAAAGGTTGAAAGCCTGGGTGGTGAGGTATGGCTTGCACCTGTAGAAGAATGGATTTACTATGTGAACTTTATGGGTCTCAAAAAGGCATGGGTTAAAAAGGAGAAATCTGCGGTCATCAGTTTCCTTCTGAAGAGATTTTATCAAAAGCGGGTAGAGCATAGATATGCACGACATTTTGAGGGTTTTCTCAAAACATTAAAAGAACCTGATACAAAAGAGATTCTCAAGAAGGCATCACCTTATGTCCATAGCTCCTTCGAAGGTGAGGCCATTTTGAGCATCGGGAAATGCATTGATCTCTTAGAGAAAGGGGCCTCGGGAATTATCAATGCTATGCCCTTTGGATGCATGCCAGGAACCATCGTTACCGCCCTTCTCAGAGGTGTGGATAGAGACTATAGGATCCCGTGTATTAATATACCTTACGATGGGACAGAATCGCCTACAACAGAGATACAACTTGAGGCATTTATGGACCAGACGGTTGAATACAATAAAAAAGCGAGACTAACAGCTAACCGCTGATTGCTAAATGTTATTCTAAACAGAGGAGGTAATTGCGTGGGTAGTGTTGTGAAATGGCGGAAAAAGAAGATGAGTAAGCACAAGCACAGTAAGCTGAGAAAGAAGACAAAATTCCAGAGGAGGAAGTAAACCCCGTTGGAATTGTACACGGGGCACTGAACCCCTTGCACAAAAGCGGAAGATTTCTTAATCTATCATTCCCTATCAAGCCATGGGGCATTCCTATGGGGTAAACCTTAATCGAATCTGCTTACCCTTATACCGATAAAAGGCATTGAACCGATATACTCAGTGAGTAAAACTTTTCCTATCACTCCTCCCTTCTTTTTGGTACCCTTTGCATGTATAAGGTATAAGATACCGCCCTCATCTTTTACAATACCTATATGCCCGACAATTTCATCTGAAACCCTTTGATGAGGGTATTTGATGAAAAAAAGCACATCTCCACTTTTAAAAGATGAGGTATGAGACGCATGAGGAGCTGATGTATTAAGGAGAGAACGAATAGCATCTTTAGAGATAATTTTTATCTTATTGCTTCCTCTTGAACCTTTTATCTCTGTGATTGGACCTATCGCTTCAGTAACTTCCCTGCCCCACTTGCCGCTGTCGAGCATGTCTTCGCCGCGCTGAAACCTGTTTTCGTAATTTACAACCTTACCATCTACGATCCTGCCTCTATTCTTAAATCTTTTATCCAGTGCAATCATTATAGCTTCTGAAGGGGTTCCCCCAAGACTGAGTTCAAGGGTTCTGAAACTCAGATACATGCAGTCAACACGTTCATCAGCAACAATTACATGCTTGGTTACATACTCTCCGAGCGGGTCAGGATCGTAGGGAGTGCCAACAAACTTCTCTGCCCAGAAGGCAATGCGTTCACCAACAGGCTTTCCTTCAAGCTTCTTCTGCAAGAATGCAATCTCATGGTCTGAGATAAAAGGATAGGCAGGTACAGAAACAGATAAAAAGACAATGAGTAAAAATATCCTGAGCATAGCTTATTATAACCTGTTGAACCTTGACTATTGACTAATGAACTCATGAATAGAGTATCATTTTAGATGTTTAAGCCATTTTCGACTACAGGGATCGGCAGTCTTCCCAGTATAGATCCAGAAGCGGCATGCAGACTCGTGCTCGATACATTTGATATACCCTTCTGGCCTCAACTTCCAAAATTATCCTTTCATGAATCAATGATACCCCAGTTCTCAGAGGACATGCCTGCAATAAAGATCGATGCACAAAGAGGGAGCATGTGGATAGAAAAGGATATTGGTGATACCCTTACTGGGTTTTATGAAACGTATTCAGAGGGCTGGAGGTCTGCAATCTCTGAAGGATATGCAAAAGGTCTTTATACAATGATAAGACTCCTAAGAGATAAGGCGCTCAACGCCCTCAAAGGACAGATTACAGGCCCCCTTACTTTTACACTAGGACTAAAAGACTCAGAAGGAAGACCGGTTTATTTTAATGAAGAGCTCCGTGAAATATCACTCATGCTCCTGAAAGCAAAGATCAGATGGCAGATGGACATGTTAAAGCCCTTCGCTGAACATATAGTGCTCTTTATAGATGAGCCCATCCTCTCTGCATTAGGCAGCACAAGTTACCTCGGCGTGGAACCTCAAGAAGCCCTGAGATTGTTAAAAGAAACAGCTGATGCCATTAAGAATGCTGGGGGCATTCCAGGGGTCCATTGCTGCGGTAATGCTGATTGGCCTATGGTGATAAAGAGCGGGACAGATATCATTAGTTTTGATGCTTATGGATATATCGAGACAATTTCTCTCTATCCGGCAGAATTTACAGAATTTCTTCAGGGAGGTGGATACCTTGCTTGGGGTATAGTACCGACAACAGAGAGTATAAGAGAAGAAAATACTGATTCGATAAAGAAGCGGTTTTATAAAGGGTCAGAAATATTATCAAAATCAATACCCACAGATCTTCTCCTGTCACGAATACTTCTAACACCGTCTTGTGGCACAGGTTCAAGGAGTATAGAAGAGACTTTAAAAATATTTCAACTGCTTAAAAGTCTTAAGGAGGCAGTTTCATAATGGAAGATCGCATCACGCATCACGACATCACGCATCACAGCCTCTAAGAAAGGTATATTCATATCCTTTGAGGGAATTGAAGGTACAGGTAAGACGATTCAATCGAGGCTCCTCTGCGAACATCTCATGAAAAAAGGCTACAAAGTAATCCTTACAGAAGAGCCTGGAGGCACCCGCATAGGGCTTAAGATCAGAGATCTATTACTTTCTACAGAAAATAGAGAAATAACTCCAGTTGCAGAACTGCTGCTTTATAATGCCTCACGTTCACAGCATATAAAGGAAGTAATACTGCCTGCAATTAATGATAGTTCCGTAGTCATAACCGACAGGTTCAGCGACTCAACGGTAGCTTATCAGGGTTTTGGAAGGAGAATAGACTTAGGGTATATAGATTTCATACAGAGAATAGTAACAGAGGGGTTAAAACCCGACATCACCCTCCTCCTTGATCTTGATGTAGAGACAGGATTAATGAGAAACAAGGGAATCAATAAGACAGACAGATTAGAGCTTGAGGACGTAGAGTTTCATAAAAGGGTAAGAGATGGTTATCTCGAGATTGCAGCAAAAGAGCCGGAAAGAATAAAATTAATAGACGCCTCAGGGAGTATAGAGGAAATACATAGCAAAGTCATTAATATAGTGACTAATTTGATAAGTAGCCGCTGATATCTGTTAAAAGCTTTAGCATCTGTCATGCTGAACTTGTTTCAGCATCTAATATCGATATACTATGAGATCCTGAACCAAGTTCAGGATGACGAAGACTAATACTTGGTATTTGAATATGGCATTACGAGACGTTATAGGACAGGAAAAGGCGGTAAATATACTCCTCAGAACCATTCAGAGAGGGAGGATACCATCTTCATATCTCTTTACTGGCGAATCAGGGATTGGGAAAAAATTTACTGCTATCAACTTTGCAAAGGCACTCAATTGCCTGAGCGAAGAGCATAGAGCAAAGAGCAAAGAGATATACAATAATCCCGATAATCCCCCCTCGCCCCCCTTTAGTAAAGGGGGGATGGGGGGATTTGAAAAAGACAGCCATAGGGGATTTGACTGTTGTGATGAATGTTCTTCCTGCAAGAAGATTGATGCTGGAGTTCACCCTGACTTTTTATTTATTGAACCTGAAAGTGGACAGATCAGGATAGAGGAGATACGGGCAATCGATGGCATGCTCTCTCTGAAACCCTTTGAAGGCAAATGGAAGGTCGTGATTGTAGACGAGGCTAATACCATGAATTCCTTTGCAGCAAATGCCTTTCTTAAAACCCTCGAGGAACCCCCAGGGGATAGCCTTATCATCCTCATCTCGTCAAATCCTGACCGCCTGCCTGACACAATAAGGTCACGATGTTCAAGGCTGAACTTTACTCCCCTTTCAAATGAAGCATGTAGAAAAGTCATTCAAAAAGTCAGAAGTCAGCAGTCAAATCCCTCTACACCCCCCTTGTCCCCCCTTACTAAGGGGGGACAAGAGAGGGGTAAGGGTAGGCATGGGGGGATTAGTCAAAAAACAACTACAAAAAAACCTGAAACTAACGATTCCCTACTCTCAACTCTTGTCAGGCTCTCCATGGGCAGGCCAGGTCTTGCAACCTCGACAGACCTCTTTGAAGAAAGAGCATGGTTCTTGGAGCTTCTTCAGGAGATGCTGAAAGCAGAGAAGGATGGCTGGACCTCGAGAGAGGAAATGGAACGGTGGTTTGACCTGATATTATTAGTTCTCAGAGATGCAGCTGTAATGCAGATTACTCAGGATGAAAAAACCCTTATCAATCTCGACCTCAAAGACCATATAAAGAAGTTCAGCAGCTCTATGGATTTAAAGGTTATAATAAATAATTATCAGAAACTCAATACCCTGAAGGGATATCTGAATTTTAATCTGAACAGATCCCTTACATGGAATTATACAGGCTCTCTGTTAAGGAGATGAAAAACTGAACAATGAATCAGCCTGCAGCAAGCTGCAAGGTTTCTTAAAGTTGAACAATGTTGTTTATTGTCATTCCTCGCCCCGCAAAGCGGGAATCCAGGGGGAAACTCCAGCAGGAATACAGAGAAAAACAACTGGATTCCGCATCAAGTGCGGAATGACAAGACTGGTAACGCTGCAAGCTACAGGGAGTATCGAATCCAAGAAAAAAATCAAAGAATTTTATGAGGTAAATACCATGCCTGAAGTAGTAGGTATTCGTTTTAAATCTTGTGGAAAGATATACGATTTTGAGGTAAATGGTGTCGATGTAAACAAAGGTGACCTTGTGATTGCAGAGTCTGAATTCGGTCTTACCATAGGCAGTGTCATCATGGAACGCCATACCGTAGAAGCGCCTGAGAGAGAGTTGAAAAAGGTAATCCGTAAAGTTACTGAGGAGGATCTGCTGCAACAACAAGAAAACCTCAAACTTGAAGCAGAGGCAAAGGACTACTGCATCGAGAGAATAATGGCAAGAGGACTTTCAATGAAGCCTGTATCGACAGAAGTGACCCTCGACAGAAAACGTATTATCATTTATTTCACAGCTGAAAAGAGGATTGACTTCAGGGAGCTTGTTAAAGACCTTGCAGCAAAATTCAAGACACGGATAGAGATGAGGCAGATAGGCGTGAGGGACGAAGCAAAGGTATTAGGTGGTATCGGAATATGTGGTAGAGAACTCTGCTGCGCAAGATTCCTTACCTTTTTTGAGCCTATCTCTATCAAGATGGCAAAGAGGCAGGAGCTCATCCTGAACACAGGTAAGCTATCTGGCCTCTGCGGAAGGCTCATGTGTTGCCTGGGTTATGAATATAATGAGGCATCCCCAGAAGATGTTGCCTTGCCAGAAACAGAAGAAGATTCTTCCCTTCCGGAAGATATTGAGGTGTTTGAAATGGTTGTAGCTTCAGGTGAACCTTCAGAAGAAGCAAATAAGACAGAAGCACAACCTCATGGAACCGAGACTCAACAACCTCTGCAACCCAAAGAACAAGAACATAGGGAAAGCTTCAGGAAGCCTTCAGGCCGCAGGAGAAAACGCAGAAAAAGGTCCCATAAAAAGTGAGCGGCAAGTTCTACGTTACCACGCCGATCTATTATGTGAATGACATCCCCCACATTGGCCATGCCTATACAACTCTGGCAGCTGACATCCTCGCACGATATAACAGGTTAAGAGGCAGAGAGGTATTTTTTCTAACAGGTACTGACGAGCATGGTCAGAAGGTAGAAAAGGCAGCACAAGAAAAGGGTAGGACACCAAAAGAGCATGCTGACCTGATGGTCATGAATTTCAAAAATCTCTGGTCAAAATTAAACATCAAACATGATGCCTTTATACGGACCACAGATAGAGAACATGTAGCGACTGTTCAGTCATTGCTTCAGCACTTATATGAAAAGGGGGAGATAGAAAAGAGGCTTTACTCAGGCTGGTACTGCATTCCCGATGAGCGCTTCTGGACAGAAAAAGAGTTAATTGACGGTAATTGTCCTGAATGCAAAAGGCCTGTAGAGTATATTTCAGAGGAGAATTATTTCTTCCTCATGTCGAAATATCAGGAAAGACTCATAAAATACATTGAAGAAAATCCAGATTACATACTTCCTGAGACGAGGAGAAATGAAGTTCTCGGGTTTTTAAGAAATCACGCCCTCGGTGATCTCTGTATATCAAGACCAAAAGAGAGACTCTCCTGGGGGATAACACTTCCTTTCGATGAAAACTTTGTCACCTATGTATGGTTTGATGCCCTCGTGAACTATTATTCAGCTACACAGTATCTTGCTCCTGCCTTCATTAATGACCCTCCACTCATCACTCATCACTCATCACGAGAGTTCGCCGGTGGCGGATGGTGGCCTCCTGACCACCACCTGATAGGAAAGGACATCCTAACAACTCATGCCATTTACTGGTCAACGATGTTAATGGCACTCGAAGGGCCTCTCCCCGGAAATATCTTTGCCCATGGATGGTGGACTGTTGAAGGCAGAAAGATGTCGAAATCCTTCGGCAACGTTGTTGACCCGAATGAGATAGTAGATAAATACGGGGCTGATGCCTTAAGGTATTTTCTTTTCAGGGAGGTACCATTTGGCCTTGATGGAGATTTCTCTGAGCAGGCAATGATAAGACGCATAAATACTGACCTTGCAAATGACCTTGGAAATCTTCTCAGCAGGACACTGGTAATGATAGAAAAGTATTTTGAAGGAGAAATCCCCACCTGCCCCCCCATGACCCCTCTTCCTCCCCCCTTACCAAGGGGGGAATTAAAAGGGGGTGAGGGGGGATTACATGATATGAACGGACCTGTTGATATGGTAAAAGAAATTCAACTTCAAAATTTTGTAGAAACTATCAACCCAGATTTTAATGGTCTCATGGGAAAACTATCTTTCGGTCACGCTCTCGATAAAATCTGGGTTGTAATTAATGATGCAAATAAATTAATCGAAGATGAAGCTCCATGGAATTTGTGGAAGACGAAGAATATTGATAAACTCTCTGGTGTGCTGTATACACTTGCTGAGGCATTGAGAATTACAGCAATCTATCTCTTCCCTTTTATGCCATCCGCGGCAGAAAAAATATGGGAGCAGCTCGGCCTTGATGGAGATTTATCAAAAATTAACCTCGATAATGAAGGCAGATGGGGCATACTTAAGCCAGGAAACAAGATTAAAAAAGGAAAAGCCCTCTTTCCAAGAATAGAAACAGTAAAAAAACAACGCCTTTAAGAGATATCAGCCGGTGAAAATACTATCTCATCCTTAAAAGATTTCACAAGGTACATAGCCTTCCTCAGGTTTCCATCGAGAACATCAACCATGGCAGCATCAAGCCCCGCACCAGAAAAATACAAAAAAAATGCGGCCTCCACTTGTTTTCTCAGGGCTATGGGCATTCCGACAGACACGTTCGAAATCCATGCAATAGTATTTATCGGAGGCTCTACCAAATCCTTAAGAAGTTTTATACATTCTGTAGAATTTGCAAGATGCCTCTGGCCCACTCCTCTTCCAATGTGCACAAGAGAAGGGTCTGCAAAGAGCCTTTCATTTGGGATATCTGCAGAGTTTGCCATCTCCATGAGATCTTCTATTATCTGTAGCTTTGCCTCTAACGATGTAGGCGGTGTTGCTCTTGTTGCCCTTATAACAAGAGAGGCACCTGAGTCAGCCACAAGCTGAAGCAATTCCTCCTGTTCATCAGGTTCTGTTGCTGAGATATAGTTAATAAGCGGAGGTCTTTTACATAAAGGAATGGAATTCTCAATGGCTTTGATGTTTCTTGAGTCGAGACAGACATCCTTCTCTGTTATTTCTTGAACAATTCCAACCACCCAGGGAAGAATTTCCTCATCTCCTGAACCATCTAAAGAACACTGCACATTAATCATATCTGCATGGGAAACCCCTTTAGCAAATTCAGAGAGGACTTCCTTCCTTCTCCCTTTCACCGCTTCTTTGTAAGCTTTATTCCTTATATTCAGATTATCTGCAATGACTAACATTTCCACCTCCATAAATAAGGTACGTTTTCATTTAACCCATTATATTCATAAATTTCTTGATCAATCAGAGCAGATGCGGTATCGGAGTGGCTTTACAGAGTGTCCACCGCCCCAAGGCGGCTGACACTCTGTACCTCGGAGGCCCGCATAAGCGGACCGAGAATGAGCGATGATACTGCATCTGCTCTAATTCTTCACGAGTGGTGAATAATCTGGGTTAAGTTATAAATTATATCATTTCGCTCATGAAGAAATGCTAGAAATTAATTGGGACGCGTCAAACATTCACTTCTCAATTTCTGAATTTTTAAACTCTGCAACAACTTTTCCAATGGGAACCTTTGTTTCGACTCTTACAGGTATCCGTTTTTCATCATCCGTAAGCCAGATCAACACATCACCTTTCTTATGGAAAAGTCCTTCAGATTTAAGATCCGGCTTCACGACTACTGTATCTACTTCGCCTCTGCCAGAGATTTTTATCTTTTCTTTTCTAAGGACACTCACTTCAGCCTTAAGCAACTTGTCACTGTCAAAGACATCAATATAAATAACCTTCCCAATCGTGAGAGGCTGCGTCCTCAGATAATAAAACCCAGAAATAACATCCCATACAACACCATCAAGGATATGTTCCTTCTTTTTACCTTTTAGGTAATCGAAGTAGGTAATCCTCTTTTTACTCATGTCAAATATTGTCTCTTTATCACTTCTGTACCTGCCCTCACGCTGCTTAATCCTGAAATGGGTAGTCCTTCCCTTTATGATCAAACTTTCTGCATAGTCTTCCACTTTATAAAAGGTTGAGATAAAAGGAGCAGAGTTGGCTCGCGAGGTTATCCTTAACGTGTCCTTATCATTGACAGCTTCAAAGACTGCATTCCCCGCGTAGATACCGAGCCAGTATATGTCATAAAATAGTTTTTCCTTAGTAGACCTCATTATCTGACAAGGTTCTTCAGTAGTAGCAACTTCTTTCGCCTCTATCCCTTTATCTTGGCGACGAACCTCTACAGGCCCTTTCGAGGTACTTACAGAAGCAAAACTATTAAGACCCGATATACTAAAGAGAAGGCTGATATCGAGCATGATAGACAGAATAAAGAAAAACAGCTTTAGCCTATATGAATTAGCATCCTTACAAATGTTTAATGGGTTTGTGCTCATTTCAACCATTTTTTGCAAATTATATGCCTATTCTCAGTAAAAAAGAAAGCTGAATTAACAGTGAAATCCCGGATTCCGATATTTTTATCTTGTCTCAAGAATAAGATTGACAATTGTCGGATTTTATGGTAATAATAATCAGAATTCTAAAGCCACGAAGGCTTGAAAGAGGGTCAGCAGACCCAAAAGGCTTTCGCGGCTTTTTTATTTGCCGCGGGAAAGGATAATCCATGGTATACATCGTCTAATGAAATGCTGTCTTTTGTTCACTTCGTTTCGAGAGATACATTATCCTTGTTTTATAATCAAAAGGAGGATCAAATATGTCAGTTAAATTCTCAAAGTGTTTGGTGGTAAAAGGAATCGAAATCCTTGGTGCTCTTTTGTTATTAGTTACAACATCAGTTATTGCTTCAGCTTATGATGTCAATGAAAAAATATCCATAAACGGCACTTTAACGGGTGTTTACCAGTATGGCGATTATGATGTCAAGGGGGTGGATAATAAAGATGGAGGTGCGGTTGTTCTGGATCTCGGTGCGAATTATCATCCCTCAAATACTGATGAATTTCAGGTTTTGTTGAGTTTTGCAGCTGGGAATGGATTGAACAAGAACAATCCCTTTTCTTTAGTCCCCTATGCAGACGATCTCGAAGATGATCTGAAAGACATCAATGGCAGGAACAGAGACTATCTCCTTGAGGCCTGGTACAAGCATACATTTAAGTTCTCTGAAAAGGTATCACTAGGGATAACAGGCGGTATCATAGATGCTACAAGATACATAGATGATAATAACTTTGCTAATTGCGAGACCAGTCAGTTTATGAACCAAATATTTGTGAACAATAAAAATGTAAACTTGCCTTCCTATGATATCGGCGGTGTAGCAGAACTCAATGTTTCGAATCTCTCCATAAGGGGTCTAATGATGAATACAGAAAATGAAGACAGAAATTATAATTACTATGCCCTGCAACTTGGATATGCAATTGAAACCCCTATGGGAAAAGGTAATTACAGGCTCTATGGTTTTACGACAAGCAAGAGTTTTGAGAACTGGGATAGAACAGGCAAAGAGAATCTGCAAGGATTCGGAATTTCCGCAGATCAGCAGTTAAGCTCAATTATAGGTGTCTTTGCGAGGTTAGATTGGCAGAATGATGCTGCAGTTATAGATCATGAGACGGCCTATTCCGGAGGCATCAATATAAACGGTAAATTGTGGGGAAGGGAAAATGACGAAATCGGCATTGGGTATGCATACCTGAATGGAGCAGATAACAGCAATATTGACAGCACGAATGCATTTGAAGCCTACGCCAAGTTTAAAATCTCGCAGTTCAATGATATAAGCCTTGATATTCAATACATCGATGATAATCTGAAGCATGACGAGGACCGGAAAGGCTTTATCTACGGAGTCAGGGTCAATGCTTATTTCTAATGCATTCTGAGTAATATGGTGTTGTTTTTAATAAAAATTTTTAACATACTAAGGAGATAGCTATGCATATACCTGATGGTTATTTAAGTCCGCAAACATTTGTACCTCTATATGTAGCATCGTTTGTTTTTTGGGCAGTTGCCCTGAAAAAATTGAAAAAGGAACTTTCTGCTAAGTATATTCCATATCTTGCAATGGCAGCAGCTTTTTCTTTTCTCATTATGATGTTTAACGTCCCTATCCCAGGAGGGACTACAGGCCATGCAGTTGGCGCCGGCATAATCGCCATTCTGTTGGGACCATGGGCAGCGGTTTTAGCAATATCAGTTGTTTTAATAATCCAGGCTGTGGTTTTCGGAGACGGTGGAATTACCGCGATCGGTGCTAACTGTTTTAACATGGCAGTGGTAATGCCTTTTGTGTCTTACTGGGTTTTTAAGTTAGTAAAAGGTGATGCAAACACTGGAGTACGATTCTACGCAGCCGCTTTTCTTGCTGGCTATATCGGCCTTTCATTCTCTGCTATATTAACCGGCTTTGAATTTGGGATTCAACCCATGATCGCTTCTGCTCCTGATGGGAAACCTTTATATGCTCCATATCCACTGTCAATCGCTGTTCCTGCAATGGCAATAGAGCACATGCTCGTGTTCGGTATCGTCGAAGGTATAATAACGGCTTCGATACTGAAGTATTTTGTCAAAAATGAAAGTGAATTAGTTTATGCAACGAAGGAGGTTTGATATGACAAAATTCCAGAAAAAACTCTGGATCGGACTTCTTATAATGGCTCTTTTAACTCCACTTGGTATTTTTCTTCCTGAAAAATTCAAATCCGGTGATGCCTGGGGTGAATGGGGAACAGATAAGTTAAAAGAGTTTCTGGGCTATGTGCCGAAGGGTCTCGAGAAGCTGGCTGATTTTTGGAAAGCGCCTGTCCCTGATTATAACTTCGGCGGGGAAAACGCAGCTTTTAGTACTCATGTAATTTCATATATTATATCCGGTGTGATTGGCATAGCTGCGGCGGTAATGGTGATATATTTGATAACTAAGTTTCTGGTTAAGCATGAAAAATGACATCCCTCCGTTTCTACTAAATACCCTCTCCTCATCTCCTTTAAAAAAAGGAGGGGGTAAGACAAACCTGTCATATATTGACAGGGGCATTGAAGGTTTTGCAGACGTTCTTAAGGAAGGTTACACTCAGTGGGAACTGGCATCAAAAGAGGGTTTTTTGCATGAGCTTGATACTCGTATTAAAGTGGTTTTCTGGCTTTTTTTTATTGTTATAATCAGTTTAAAAAAAGAGTTACTGCCTGAATTGGGCATTTTTATTACTGTATTTACTCTTGTACTACTGTCTCGTATAAATCTTGTAAAATTTTATAAAAAAATATTTTTATTGGGATTCATTTTCGGTTTCCTTATTGCCTTGCCCTCCGCTTTGAACGTAATAATTCATGGGAAAGTGCTTTTCCCGATTATCACATTATCAAAACCATATGATTTCTGGGGTTATCACATTCCTGAGGTGATAGGCTTTACCGAAAAAGGCTTTTCAGTAGTTGCAATGTTAACGTTAAGGGTTTTAAATTCCTTATCCATTTCTTTTCTCATACTGTATACTACGCCTTTTCCTGAAATTATCAAGGCGTTAAAGGTACTCAAAGTTCCGGATACTTTTCTGATTATCATCTCTTTAGCATACAAATACATTTTTATTTTTGCCCGTATTGTTGCTGATATGCACCTTGCGAAAAAAAGCAGGCTTGTGAGTGCGGTGAAGAGTGCAGAGGCAAGGAACTGGATAGCAGGGAGGATGGCTTTTATTTTTCGGAAGACCCAGTTAAAGTGTGACGATGTTTTTAAAGCAATGGTGGGAAGGGGTTTCTCGGGTGAGATTAAACTTTACCAGTATCAGAAAATAATAGGAAGGGATTGGATCGTCGGCTTTTTTTTCTTTACTTTGGGTTTACTATTTTTGTGGGTTTAAAGGATACACATGGAAATTTTTACAGTTGAAGGAGCATATTACACATATTACAAGAGGTTTCCTGCAGTCGTAGATGTAAGTTTAGGGATACGTAAGGGTGAGAAGTTCGCTGTTATAGGTTCTAATGGCAGCGGGAAATCTACGATTCTCCAGATATTGGCCGGTTTATTGTTCCCTTCACAAGGCAAAGTCTTTTTTTACGATTATGAATTATCTGAGAAATCACTTAAAGAGAGAGATTTTTTGAGATCTTTCAGGGAGCGGGTTGGATTTGTTTTTCAGGACTCTGATATCCAGTTATTCTGTCCAACAGTCCTGGATGAACTACTTTTTGGCCCTTTACAGCTGGGGCTGGAGAAAAGTGAGGCACTGGAAAGGGTGGGTGAGATTATGCAGATGCTCAAGATTGAGAACCTCGAAACCGTCCTTCTTATATGTTATCAGGTGGTGAAAAGAAAAGGGTAGCACTCGGCTCTATTCTGACTATGAACCCTGAGGTGCTTTTGCTCGATGAACCTACCAGCGGACTTGATCCAAAGACTCAAGTTTTTCTCTTAGAATTAATATTGGCATTAAATGAAGCAGGAAAGACTATTGTTGTTGCTACGCATGATCTTTCTCTGGTTGACGAGCTTCAATCTAAGGTAGCCGTACTTTCAGAAGAGCATCGCATAGAGAAGATAGGAAACGCTGAAGAAATTCTGAAAGACGAAGACTTATTACTCAGAGTAAATCTTATACACGAACATATACATTATCATGGGCAAACAGCTCATACCCATATACATTCTCATTACCTCTTTCACCGGCATTAAAAAGAGGAGGATTTATCATGAAAGGAAAACACGAACACAAACATGTACATTCCCACAGGCATGTGCATAAGCACACCCACGAGTAAGGAGTTGAATATGGGATGGATGATTCATAGTCTGGCCAATGGACAATGCTGGATTGGTTCTATCAATACGTATATGGAACTTGAAGAATTTCTTGGGAAATATAACCAGAATCTGAAGGTGGTTGACTGTTATGATGGAAACTTTTTTGACTGGCTGGCGGTAACCGAAGAATACAGTGAGGAGATGTTCAACGCTATTGAAAATGCACTATCAGATGAGAGACTTGATGTGGCGACTGAAGACCACCTTCTCGTCATGAGAGAAGTTTTCAAGAATGGAAAGATAATCATGGGATAGAGGCTCACCTCACCCTCCTTTCATTGAGGTGCAGACATTTCCCCCGCACCTCGCCTTTTTTTCGAAGGTATAGTATTCAGAGAAGTTGATTCATGGTTGTATGAAGAAATATAATGTTTCATTGTGATTGACCTACTGAAAATCTCTCTAATCTTCCTGATCATATTATTCCTCCTGAGGAAAAAGCTGAACATCGGGTATGTCATGCTGATTGCTGCATCTGTATTGTTTTTGCTTTATCGCATGCCCCCTGAATCCATAATGAAGACGTGCAAGGATGCTGCCTTAAACAGTGCGACTCTCAAACTAATCCTTGCTCTCACGTTTATCCGCATTTTTGAGATGATACTAAGAGAACATGCTGTCCTTACCAATATGATGAAAGCTGTAAAGACGATATTCAAAAATAGAAAGATCGTTGCTGCAAGTATGCCCCTACTTATAGGACTCCTCCCTTCTGTCGGTGGTGCTTATTTTTCTGCGCCCATGGTTGATGAGGCAACTCGCGATACAAAGATGAGCCTTGAAGAGAAAGGGTTTATAAACTATTGGCTGAGACATCCCTGGGAATATATCCTTCCCCTCTATCCCGGGATACTTCTTGCATCAGCTATTTCAAAAATTGAACTCCATGACCTCATCACGGTAAACCTCAGTTATGCAGTCTTTACAACGATAACGGGATTTATCTTTGGCATGCAAGGAGTAAAAGGGATAATAAAAACGGAAGATAAGTTATCAAAAGAGGGCATATGGAGTTTCATTCCCATAACTGCTGTCCTTCTCCTTGTGGTCATATTTCATATGGAACTCCATTACGCACTGATTGCCGCAGTAACTGCCCTTTTTTTCTTTTACCGATACAATCCTAAGGCAATCTTCTCTTGCCTCAAGCATGGTTTTTCTCTCGAGATAATCATCCTTATACTTAGTGTGATGCTCTTCAAGGAAGCGATGGAGGCCTCCGGTGCTGTCAAGAACGTAAGCCAGTTTTTCATGAAAGAAGGAATTCCAACTCTCCCTATTCTTTTTCTCCTTCCTTTTGTCACCGGCCTGCTCACGGGCATTACCATTGGATTTGTGGGAAGTACATTCCCTCTCATCCTGAGCATAGCAGGCAACACACCAATAAGTGCAATATCTTTTGCTTTCGCTTCTGGATTTCTGGGAGTCCTCCTTTCCCCCGTCCATATATGCCTGGTACTTACACGAGAATACTTCAAAGCGGATTTATGGGGAATGTACAAAATGATGATACCCGCCGGCCTTATCGTCTTTTGCATTGCGATTGTGGAGTATCTGATATTGA
>CAWGWX010000004.1:0-51174 GCA_963826355.1 Nitrospirota bacterium
TACCCAAGACTTCGCTCTACAGAGGCATAAATCTGATATAATTTGTTTGAAAACTCGAAATTTGGCTGACCAAAGAAGGAGATAAGATTTATGGGTATGAGGACTTTGGTTTTTTGTATATGCATTGTGATGATTTTTGTTGTAGTTGGTTGTTCAAAACCGTCCAAAGAGGTTGTCGAACTAAAGAGGTTCCCTGTTGATACCATGGAAGGTATTATTACGCAGTCTGGTGTCGAGATTGATAAGACAGTTTCAAGTGATGGCAAGGGATCTCTGCGAATTACTGCAACAGAACCTACTGTAGTGCGGTTGTTTGAGGTGGGTGATATAGATGTTGAGAATGCACGCTTGATCTACCAGGCTAAGGTCCGCACAGAAGGTGTTGAAGGTCAAGTGTACCTGGAGATGTGGTGTCATTTCCCGGGCAAAGGCGAGTTCTTTTCTCGGGGACTTCAGACTCCGCTCACTGGCACTACAGGATGGACAACAGAAGAGACCCCGTTCTTCTTAAAAAAGGGAGAGAATCCTGACAATGTGAAACTCAATCTGGTTATCAGTGGCAAGGGTACAGCATGGATCGACAATATCCGCCTCATAAAAGCACCCCTCAAACCATCATGACATCATGATCCTTGGCTCACAAAGGGGCATGAAAAGGTATTTTTTGGACAAATAGGGAGGTCACTATTTCTTTCATCATCATCGATGGTTATAACCTGATTGGTATTTATCACAAGGACCTTGAAAAACAGAGGAATACTCTGATTGAGTCACTCATCGAATACCACAAGAAAAAAGGTCATGATATAACTGTTGTCTTTGATGGATGGAAAACGGGAAGTGCCCAGGAAAATCATTCCGTAATTGGCGGGATAAGGGTCATTTACTCGAGACTTGGCGAGAAGGCTGATTCTGTCATCAGGCGCATAATCTCTTCTGAAAAGCCTGGATGGATTGTGGTTACATCGGACAGAGATATAGCATCGAATGCATGGACATCAGGTGCTGTCCCGATATCTTCAGAAGATTTTATGAATGCTATTGAGAAGAGGCAGACAGAAAAGGAAGTTTTATATGAAGATGACTATGAAGAATATGGTAAGTCCGACAGGAAAGGCAATCCAAAGCAGATGTCAAAAAAAGAAAAGGCAATAAGGAAGATATTAAGCAAGCTCTGATGAGAAAAGTAATCTTTGGGCTTAGACCTGCAGATACAGTAACAATCCTTTTCCTTCTGTTTCTCACTGTTCTGACAATAATATTTTATGAAAGGGTGCCAAAGGCTCCCACTCTTATAAGTACTTATTCCATTCTTTTTGTTTCTCAGATTCTCACCATCCGGTTTAAGAATCGGGGTTGGTTCCTGGGTCTTTTACATGACCTGGTCTTTCCTGTTATCTGTGTGCTGGTGATCTTTGACAGCCTCGGAGGGCTTGTACATTATGTGAATCCAGATGACATAGACCCGATTCTTATCAGGCTTGATTATCTGATCTTCCATGGTCATCCTACGGTCATGCTCGAAGAGATTATGAGCCCTCTTCTTACTGATATACTCCAAGTTGCCTACTCAACATACTATTTTATCCCGATAATTTTCGGAGCCACCTTTTTGCTCAATAATCAAAAGGGAGAATTCGACAGGATCGTATTTCTCATTCTCTTCTGCTTCTACCTTTCTTATCTCTGTTATATACTCATGCCCGCACTTGGACCAAGATTTACGATAAGCCATCTGCAGACTACTGAACTTCAGGGCCTTTTTCTTGCTGAACCAATACAGAGACTCCTGAACCAGCTCGAGGGGATAAAAAGAGACGCCTTCCCAAGCGGCCACACTGCCATACCTTTAGTCGTTCTTTACCTTGCCTATAGATTCAAGAGGGTACTCTTCTGGATCTTCTTGCCCGTCGTGTCAGCACTTATTTTTTCTACTGTGTACTGTAGGTATCATTACGTTGTGGATGTTATCGCTGGCTTTGGTCTTGCGATATTAACCATATTTTTGGGGGAGATATTCTATGAGCGGTGGTTAAAAGGACAACAGATATCAAGGATTATTAAAAAAGTTTCAGCATATACAATTGATCGGCAATGAACAGTTTTCATAGGGCTTCCATTATATACGCTAAATAGCACATAATAAAAGTAGAGAGAAAGTTAGTATCCCCTATAGAGTAGTGGAGGTGTAACAGTGAAGAAACTAACACTAACACGCTCATTCAGTTCATTCAAAGAGCTCAAAAATGTTCTCTGCATTAAAAAAGAAAAGTATACAGAAAAGACTGACGAAGAGGTATTCCTCGAAGCCATGGCAGATGTAAAAGAGAAACGGGAATTCAGAGAAATTCCTTATAAGAGCCCAGGAATAATTAAGGTCAACCCCTCACGCTCAGAGGATCACTTCGAGGTCTTAAAAGATATAGTCCTTGGAAAGAGAAAAATACGTTTGTCAGATACAGGAGAATACAGAGAGTGGACGAGAACAGGTACAAGAAAAGATCTCGCAAAAAGACTCCATCAAGGAGACTTTTCCATACAGGATTATATTGATTTGCATGGTTTAACTCTCATAGAAGCGGAAGAAGCTCTGAGAAAGTTCCTTAGAGAGGCTATCGCAAAGCAATACTCCTGCGTGAAGGTTATACACGGAAGAGGTCTAAAGTCCCCAAAAGGACCTGTCCTTAAAGAGGCACTAACACAGTGGCTTCAAGGCCCCTTCAGAAAATTGGTCTTGGCTTATGCTACTGCTAAAGACTGTGATGGGGGTTTAGGAGCTACCTATGTACTCCTCAAAGTAAGATAAGCAGTCTATTTCTGTTCTTTGTTATCTTTTATAACTAATGATTCATGCAAGTCTATGTCCAATCTCGTTTGCAACGTTGTCATTCCGGCTCGTCCGGAATCTTTCAATAACCCCCTCTTTCCCCCTTACGTTAAGGGGGATGAAAAGGGGTTACCCAACAAGTAGGAGTGACAGAGAAGAGAAGGTCTACGGAAGACATTTTTATGCAGGAGTTAATAATTTAGAGTTGTAAAAGTTATCGGAGTCTCAATATTTTAAGGATAATTCCGAGATACTTATTGATTGGATTACTTCTTTTTAAAAAAGGTAAGATAGGCGGTCTTCTTATTTCAAGCTTATTCAATTCATCAACAATTTGCTGATTTGATTCATAATTCAAACCTTCTCTGAAGGTCTTTATTGCATCTGCTTTGTTATTGTCAATAAGGTAGATTCTGCCAAGATTGAGATAAGGGAGAGAGTTGTTTGGTTCTTTTTTTATAGCCTCCTTGCATAACGAAATTGCCTTACTGACCTGTCCTCGCTCTTTTGCTATACAAAAAGCATGGTAAGAACTAATAACAGGAGAGTATTTTGTATGTAGAGCTTTCTCAAAAAAGGAAAGAGCAGAAAGTGTATTACCCTCGGCAAGAGTTTCTAAACCTTTCGTGAAAAGTTTTTCTGTCTCCGTATCATGCATATGATAATTTTATACTAATTTTATGAGATTATCTAAAATATATATATGTTCAAAATATTTTCAGCAGAGAATAAAAGCCTTATCGTAAAGTAAAGCTCCGTGTTGGTAGAATTTGAACATTTAACGATATCAAGGGGATAAATGATAGGGGCTGCCAGTGAGAACCACTTAAATGCAGAAACTTAGTCCCTAAATTAGTCCCAAAAACCGATCTGGGGCTGGCTAGATTAAAATATAAAATAAGAAATATCTTTCAGAACATGATGGGACAACTTAACACTTACGGCTGAAAATCACATCTATAGGCAAGCACTATGAGACGAAGATTCCAACTGTAAATCAATAGATAAAGCAACTTCCAATCATCTGCTCATAATGTGCAATATCTTCAAAATTAATAGTAAATTAGGGACACAGAGCCTGTCTAAAAACTCATTTGACAACTTGAGTTAAGACGGGTTTTTTTTTATTAAAGGTTATCAAAGTAAAACTACCTCAGGTATTACCCAAATGCTGGGAGTAGCCGCTCCTTTCTCATGATTGCTCCTACGATCTTCAAGAGATTGTGTGCCGTTGCTGCTATCTTCCCATTCGATCCGCACTTTCTGTAACCCTCGAAGCAGAAATTGCCAGAATCCGCTCCTTGTCTTTATCTGGCCAATAACCGGCTCGACCATGCATTTTCGTTTCCCGTAGATTGCTTTCCCCTCCTCTGATGCTATTTTAGCCCTCATTCTCTCTCGAGATGCTTCATATCCGTCTCTCGTTATCGCTCTGCCTAACTTCTTACTGGTAGTACAATGCTCGCTACAAGGACACTTGGCGCAGATACCGCGCTCTGTTCGATACGTCGTAATCTCCCGGCTGCTGTACTTCCCCTTGACCCGAGACATTGCTACAGGACTAAGCTTTTCACCCTGAGGACAGCTATAATAATCTTCTTGTTCATGGTATATAAAAGCCTCTTTCCCATATAGATGCGCTCTTGGGCGCTTTGTTTTCCCGATATTTCGCTCTCCTTCCTCCGGAACGTACGCATCGATGTCATTGTCTTCCAGATACTTAATGTTATCTCCTCCACCATATCCTGTGTCAGCCACCAAAATGCCTGGCGTCTCTCCGATCTGCTTCTCGATACACTTTACTGCTATCTTCGTCTGATTGACATCAACCGGTTCAGTAGTTACATCAGCATGGATGATGATTTGATCCTCCGTCACCGCAAGCTGTGCATTATAGGCTGGAATAGATGTTGTCCTCTTATGCATAAAGCCCGCTTCTTGATCAGTAAGGCTCATCCGGGCTTTCTCTTCCCTGCCCAATTTCTTCGCCCGCTCCAATAGCTCCTCTATCTTCTTGATCCGGTCCTCTGTCTTCTCGATCTCTTTAGGTAGCTCATTACCCCTTGCTTCTTCACCATAACGATCGTTTTCTTCTTTGTCTATCCGCTCCGCTTCGGCTATAATCCGTCGCGCTTCACACTTTGCCTTTTCGAGAGTCTTCTTCCAATCTCCTACGGTCTTGAAGCTGTCGATCCCGCTGTTTGCCCGTACTTTGCTTCCATCCATTGCGACAAGGCCAATGTTCGCCATCCCCATTGACCTTGCGATCGTTATGTCATCGGCAAATACACGCTCTACTGCCTCTCTATTGGCGGATCGAAAAAGACACAGTGTTCTGAAATCGGGCTTCTCTAAGCCCGCAAGCCACATAAAAACTACATCCTGCTGAAGCTTTTCCTCAACCTTTCTGCTTGAACGGATCCCGGTTGCGTAGCCCCACAGAAGCACTTTCAACATCATCTTCGGATGATAGGCAGGACGCCCTTCTTCCTTCGGCTCCCTGAACGGGCGTGTGTACACCCTGTCTATGATCTCAGAGAATACTCTCGCTGGATGATCGTGCCTCACCCATTCATTGAGACTGGGCGGAAGGAGAAATATCTGCTCTTGATCATAAGGTCTTAATGGCATTAATTATTCCTTTCTAAGAATTTGATGCTCTACTTTATCATAGATATGTAGTGATGTAGATAGTTTTTAGACAGGCTCTGTGTCCCTAGTAAAAAAAATAAAATACTTAAATACTAAATACTAGTAAATACTCTAATAACCATCTGGGTAAGGCATGCATTCATCCCCGTGGCAAGCCACGGGATATTCTGCAAAGATTTTCATAAAAAATGACATCCTTGAGATACTGCTACCGTCAGCTTTAAAAGGTAGGTATTTCAAGAGGCTAAGTGAATTTATAGACAACAACAGGGAGTAGGAGTTTTTCCATTCCTTGACAAGGGGAACGCTTAATCTTTTCCCCAAAGATATATTTTTAACTCTCGCCGACCTGCCAGAATGAATGTTTCACTCTAATCGTCACATTTTAGGTATTATTAAAATGTTCAGTTGTAGGGAATCTTCAGTATAGATTTCTTTCTCATCAAATAGCTGTGATGCTCTCAACCGGTAGCTAAGGTAGTTTACTTTAAAGAGAGGAATTAAGGAGATTCGATCAAATAAAAAGAGCCACCATAAGGGCCTGCTTTCTTGGACATCCTTATACGTCGACAAATACAATTTCTGCCTCTCCGTTATCAGGATACCCACTTACCCTTATTATGGCCCCAGAACAACTTGCGATCCCAGGTTCGAGCAACCTGAACCTTTTTTGTCTAAGGTGGGTGCTTCGGTAAATGCTTTAGGCTTCCTCCTCACTGCTGGAGGCTTGCTCACCGCATCTAACTCCCGCTCCCTATTTCAGTGACTTGGTTCTCAGGTTTAATCTCGCCCTGGGAATCGCAATCCCTTTTTCTTATTTATAAGATTACTCCTTTTATAAGATATTGCAAGAGTTAAATAGCTTGGAAAAAGAATGTCTGAGCTTATTCCTGCATCTTAATACATGTTATTAATTATTATGTCCCGATATCAACAATTTTTAAGATCTTTCATGGACTATAAAAGAGGCAGAGAAAATTCTGACGATTATACGAAGAAATCTTCAATATTTAAGTGAGTTATTACAGGGGATTACGTAACTATGAAGCTGCTGTAGATGGATATCCTTAAAAGGAAATATTAAATTCCACATTATTGATTTTTGGAGGAAATCTATAATATTTGGGTTATGCAATGTGCACTGTAAAGAGATCTGTCATTTGAAGGTTTTTTTTTGATTAAAAATGAATGTTTCTTCCTCCTCTTATAATGGTGGTCCTTAAATTTTGCCCCGGAATACAAACATTTCAAATGGAGATAATTTTCAGTTTTTTTTAGACAATCTTATAGGAATATTCTAAAATTATCATGTGCCTGATACAGAGGTAGAGGAACTCTTCACGAAAGGGTTAGAAGCTCTTGCCGAAGGTAAAACACTTTCTGCTCTTTCCTATCTTGAGAAAGCCATAAATATAGATAACAGTCCTATTATTAGTTCTCACTATGCCTTTTGTATAGCAAAAGCACGAGGACAGGTTAGTAATGCAATTTCATTATGCAAGGAGGCTATAAAAAAAGAACCCAAAAACTCCTTACACTATCTCAATCTCGGCAGGATCTACCTTGTTACCAATAATAAAGAGGATGCAATAAAGACATTCAGGGAAGGCTTAAATTATGAAGCAAATCAGCAAATTATTGATGAATTGAATAGGCTTGGACCGAGAAAACCGCCAATTATCGCATTCTTAAAAAGGAGTAACCCAATAAATAAGTATCTCGGGATCATACTGAGAAAGAAGAAAAGGCTAAGAATTCGATATACATTAATACCATTACTTGCGGTGGTAACTATAGCATCTATTCTACTTATTCTCTTCCTTCCAGAAAAACAAAAGATACCACCTCGACCCACCGAGTCTAAAAAAGAAAACCTTGTAGAGGCTAAGCATGATACCTTACATACTATTGAACTCAAAAAAATACCACCTCCTACCGAGGTTAGAAAAGAAACCCCTGTAGAAGTTAAGCATGATACCTTACATACTCTTGAACTTATCGCCGAGGATACAACCTGGATTTTTGTAAATATAGATGATAGGGAATCAAAGGAGATGTTCCTAAATCAAGGGGATAACGTAAAGTGGTCTGCAAAAAATGGTTTCTCGTTAAAAATTGGTAATGCTGGTGGTATCAAATTAATATTCGATGGAAAAGAAATCGGGCCTCTTGGAGAAAAAGGCCAGGTCATAAGTCTAACACTTCCATCTCCCATAATTTTAAGAAAAGACACGGTCACACCTCAGCAGAGGGCTAAGATGCCAAAACCTGCTGAGAATAAGCTGGATGAGACACCAATGGCACCAGCTCAGAAACTAGAGGAGCCAGAGAAGCCAGGGGAGACAGAGAAACTAAAGGAGACAGAGGATTGAGTCAGAAAATAACAAAGCAAATCATTAAGGCTCTGCCTTTTTTATATATTACCTATTTAAAGAATGAGAGTACACTGAAGTCGACCATTCAACATTTCAATCAATAATCCTTGTTTTCCAGACCTTATATACTGGTACATATGTCTGAATGGCTAGCAGAAGGATCAAAGCCCTTCACAGCTGAGTTCTCCCTTTACCACTGCCCTGCAGTTTCTGATCATCGCATTTGTAACCTGGGTTAGATCAAACCCTCCGTCAATACAGTTCTTGCTCAGACAGTCCATCTTGAAAAAAGCAAAGCTGCTGGGAAAGAAATCGAAGGTTCGCAGTATCGATTTGATGCCCTGCTGGTTAAATCAATTGCCCACTTTAGTGATACATGTCACGGAATCAATTGTGAGGAAGCTATAGTTTAAGTGAAGATGGGAATAAGGTTGATGTATGCCGAATCCAGACACCGTTAAGAAAATTGGCACCTCGATGCTCAGGGTTTTTACATTTTTCATCTTCCTCTTTTTTTTGTCCATCTCGGTCGGTTCAGAAGTAAAAAATAAACAGGACAACTCCACGCTGGTACATGTCCCCATTCTTCTCTATCACCGCTTTGGACCTTCAGTTGTCGACGGCATGACCACTACTACCGTAGTTTTCGAGTCACACCTCGAATATCTCAGGAAAAATGGTTATACCGTAATACCTCTCAGACAACTCGTGAATTATTATCTGAAGAAAGGACCTCCCCCTCCAAAAAAATCAGTGGTGATTGTTGTTGATGACGGCCATAAAACGGTCTATACAGATATGCTGCCTCTGGTAAAAAAGTACGGCATACCGGTGACGCTTTTCTTATACCCTTCGGCTATATCAAATGCTTCTTATGCTATGACCTGGGACCAGCTCAGGGAGATAAAGAAAACCGGTCTTTTTGATCTGCAAGGGCATACTTACTGGCACCCGAATTTCAAACAAGAACAGAAAAAATTAAATCCGACTGATTATGAGAAGTTCGTGGAGATGCAGTTAAAGAAATCAAAAGATAGACTGGAAAAAGAACTCAATGTCAATGTGGATATGCTCGCATGGCCGTTCGGCATATATGATGACTTTCTCATTGCAAAAGCTGCAGAGGCAGGTTATACGGCAGCATTTACCATAGACCGACATCATGCAAACAACCTTGATAACGTTATGAAGATCCCGCGTTACCTTTTAAATAATGCCGATAAAGGAAAAGTATTTGAAAAGATACTGGAGGGAAACTCCCCAGCTGAAATGATGACGAAAAGATGAGAAGAAATTTCAAAAGATCCATATTATTTTTTGTCATGCTGTGCTTTCTTCCGAAATCAGAATATACATCAGAATATATGAGCGGAAAGGTTATCGATTATTTAACGAAGAGACCCATACCAGGAGCTATCATTACCAGTAACAATGAAATCATCCAGACCGACAATAATGGCATGTTTGTGATAAAAACTTCGACGAGTAAGATAGGGATACGGGCTTATGGATACGCCAGGGCCGAGCAAGTCATCGCCTCGCATCAAACCCAGGCACCTATTGAGATAGGATTAAAACCCTTTACACCACGAGCCCTCTATCTTTCCTTTTATGGGATTGGCGACAGGTCCCTTCGGGGATCTGCACTCAGACTCATGGAGGAGACCAATATCAATTCACTTGTCATCGATGTGAAAGGAGATAGAGGCGTTATAACGTATAAAAGTTCGATCCCTCTTGCCTCTGAGATTGGAGCCCAGAAGTTGGTTATTGTTAAGGACATCAGGAGCCTGTTGCAGTCTTTAAGACAGAGAAACATATATACCATCGCGCGCATTGTTGTATTTAAGGACAATATCCTCGCAGCAGCACGCCCTGAACTTGCAGTTAAGACACAGGATGGAAGGATCTGGCGTGACAGGGAAGATCTTGCATGGGTTGACCCATCAAGAAAAGAGGTATGGGATTACAATATAGACATTGCTGTCGAAGCCGCCCAAAGCGGATTTGATGAAATACAGTTCGACTATATCCGCTTCCCTGACAAAAACGGCCTTAAATTTGCTGTACAAAGCACGGAGGAAAACAGGACAAAGTCCATCTCCGGATTTCTTAAAGAGGCAAGGAGAAGACTTGCACCTTACAATGTCTTTCTCGCCGCGGACATATTCGGTTATGTCTGCTGGAATCTCGATGATACACAGATTGGGCAGAAACTCGAGGATATTGCATCCCATGTCGACTATCTTTCTCCTATGCTTTATCCTTCAGGGTTTCAATTCGGGATACCCGGTTATAGAAATCCTGTAGCAAATTCTTATAAAATAGTGTCCCTTTCCCTGAAGAGGGCACAGGCACGCACGAACATTTCACCTGTCCGCTTCAGGCCGTGGCTACAGGCCTTCAGGGATTATTCCTTCGATAGGAGGGTCTTTACAGGGAAGGAAATAAACGACCAGGTAAGCTCTGCTGAGGAATTCGGTGCAGGTGGCTGGATGCTTTGGAATCCCAGGAATGTCTATTCTTCGGATGGTCTGAAAAAGGATTTGACATTCGTTAGAGTCGCTTACAAGAGGAATTGAATCGGCACTTTAGAATTGATGTGATTTTTGGAGAAAGACTTGATTATGCAACCCACCTTCATAAGTCGCGTAGCTAATATTTTGAATCGATTTCCAGGATGAGTATCAAAGGAAAGAAAAAGTTACTTGACCAGTTCGGAAGGACTCTCTTTACTTTGGTACTCTTCATTCTGATTAGTCTGATCTTTTTGTCTACAGCTCAATCCCGGGATCCCCAACCTGTAATCAATACGGAACAACTGGAGCCAATTACTGCAATCTTAAATGACGCTATCAGTGAAGGTAAAATCCCTGGGGCTGTACTTCTTATCGGTAATCAGGGAAAGGTTGTTTACCGAAGAGGGTTCGGATTCCGCTCGTTTGGGCCAAAAAAGCTCCACATGACCGAGGACACTATTTTTGATATCGCATCCCTCACTAAAGTGGTCGCAACTACCACCGCCATAATGCAGCTCGCAGAAGAGGGTAAAATGCGACTCGACGCCCTCGTCGCCAAGTATTGGCCTGCATTTAAGGCAAACGGCAAGGGTGGAATCACGGTTCGGCAACTTCTCACTCATTATTCAGGGCTCCAGCCGGAGCTGGAACTCAAACATAAATGGTCGGGGTACAGGAAAGCCATGAAGATGATTGTCGCTGAAAAACCTGTTTCTCCTCCAGGTACAAGTTATATCTACAGCGATATAAACTTCGAAGTCCTCGGGGAGCTCGTTCGCAGAGTATCAGGCAAACCGCTTAATGTCTACTGTACCGATCGCATATTCAAACCTCTGGGGATGATCGATACTGGTTTCAAACCATCACCGGCATTGAAAGATCGCATTGCACCCACCCAGTCTCGCAAAGGCAAGTTGCTCTGCGGAGAGGTTCACGACCCCACATGTTATAACATGGAGGGGATCGCTGGCCACGCCGGCCTTTTCTCTACCGCGGACGACCTATCAGTCTTTTCGCAGATGCTCCTGAACGACGGTAGTTTTCATGGTGTGCGGGTACTAAGTCCTCCTACCGTCGAGGAGATGACCACTCCACAGTCGCCACCGGGTAAGGCTAAGCTGCGGGGGCTTGGCTGGGACCTTGATGCACCCTTTTCCTCAAATAGAGAAGAGTTGTTTCAAGTAGGCTCTTACGGCCACCTGGGCTATACAGGAACCGCGATCTGGATCGATCCAGTAACGCAAACTTATATTATTCTTTTAACCAATCGTGTCCACCAGGATGGAGGAAGCGATGTGAAGGAGTTACGGGCCAAGATTAAAAGGATCGTTGCCGATGCGCTTGGACCGCTTTCGAGTGAGCAAGTTCTTGCAAGAAGACCCTTACTTAAAAATTATTACGAGCTTATGAAAAGGTATGCGGTTCAGGATAAAAGCAACCCAAAATGAAAAAGATGGATTAATGAAAATCCACAAAGCCGTTGTTCTTCTTAATCAAGATAAGATGTTCAGAACCCGACCCCCTGCTCTTCTATCAGGTGACCTATTTGCGAGGAGCTAAGTGCTTGATTTTACTGGTCGGGGCGAGAGGATTTGAACCTCCGACCCCCTGCTCCCAAGGCAGGTGCGCTAAACCAGGCTGCGCTACGCCCCGAATGTTTGTTTGGTTTATAAACGCAGGCTGAAGCCTGCGACTACTACAAAGAAATATCAAAGAACCGAACTACTCTTTAATTTTCAGTAATTCAGAATCTCAAGGTAGTCAAGAATGTTTTTCAGTTCTTCGTCCTTTGCTTCTAGTCTTTGGTTGTTAAAGTATTCGATTGCCTTATCCTTATCGCCTCTGAAGAGGGGATCAAGATCTATTGCATGCGTAATGGCAGATGCAGCATCACCATACCGGCCCTTGGCATTGAAACAAAGGGCAAGGCCGTAATAAGGACGGTAAAAATCCTGCATACGCTTAACTGCCTCCCTGTAAGAATCAATTGCCTCATCAATACGACCCAATCTGTAATAAGCATCGCCAAGGCCATTATATGCTATCTCAGGCGTCTTATATAAAGGGTTCTTAATCGCTGTCTTGAATGAATTTATCGCATCAGACCACCTTCCCATTCTTCCATATGTTGCACCGAGGTTGGTATGCGCCTCTGAATAATTCGAGTCTATCTTGATAGCCTTTAAAAATGATTCCTCTGCCTTCTGGAGATTATCGAATTGGAGATTGACCACACCCAATGCGTTGAGTGCTTCTTTATCATCCGGGTTCAATTCAAGGGCTTTCTGAAATTCAACATATGCCATCTGTATCTTGTTTTCATTAAAATAAGATCGTCCTAACTCGTAGTGAGCGTTTGACTTTTCAATATCTTTCCCTGTAGTTACACAGGAAATGAGTAAGAATATGAGAAAAACAATAATGCTTCCTTTTCTCACCTGTCACTCCTTCATATGAGTTATTTACATCTATTAAAACTATCAGAAACAATAAGATAAGTAAAGACTGAAGAGACTTCTTTATAGACTTGCTCCCAGGGAAGTCCTCTGAGATCGAGTTCAAAACCGTCTGGTAAGAATTTAATTTTCCCATCTCTTTTTTTACGAAGTTCAAAGATATCCTGTGGTTCCACTTTTGTATCAGGAGAGAAAAATATTCGGACCCTCCCCTGTGTATCCAGAATTTTTGTGATGAGGAGTTCCTTTGCCATCATCTTTAGCCTCATGATATCGAGAAGGTTTTTTACCTCCTCTGGTGGCTTCCCAAACCTGTCCTGTATCTCGAATTCAAGGGCTTTTAATGCTTCATCTGTCTTTGATGACGCAACCCTCCTGTACAGGCTCAACCTGAGTGTTATATCATCTACATATTCTTCTGGAATAAAAGCATTAACCCTTAAATTGATTGAAGGTTCAAATTCCTCTTCAATCTTAAGCCCCTTTATCTCAGCTACGGCCTTCTCCAACATTTCAATATAAAGGTCGAAGCCGACAGCATGGATATGTCCTGATTGTTCAGGACCTAGAAGGTTTCCTGCACCCCTGATCTCGAGATCCTTCATGGCCAGCCTGAGACCAGCTCCGAGATAGCTCATCTCCTGTATTGCTTGAAGCCTTTTCTTAGCTTCTTCAGTGATGATATCTTCTCCCGGGATAAGGAAATATGAATAAGCCTTTACATTGCTCCTTCCAACACGCCCCCTTAACTGATAGAGATCAGCAAGCCCCATCATGTCTGCCCTGTTGATAATGATGGTATTAGCCGTTGGAATGTCAAGCCCTGAGCCAATGATAGCAGTAGCAACAAGGACATCTACTTTACCTCCATAGAATTCGAGCATGATTTTTTCGAGTTCTCTTTCAGGCATCTGTCCATGTGCAACAGATATCCTTGCTGAAGGAAAAAGTCTCATGAGATATTCGGCAAACTTATAGATATCCTTTATCCTGTTATGGACGAAAAAGACTTGGCCCTTCCTTTCGATTTCCCTCTTGATAGCATCTTTAATGAGTTCTTCATCAAATACGGAGACAGTACTTTTAACAGCAAGTCTTTCTTCAGGTGGTGTTTCGATTGTACTCATATCTCTGATATCGGATAGTGCCATGTACAGTGTCCTCGGTATAGGCGTCGCAGTAAGAGTAAGAACATCAACACCTCTTTTCAGTTCTTTTAACCTCTCTTTCTGCCTCACCCCAAACCTGTGTTCTTCATCAATGATGAGGAGACCAAGCTTATAAAAATGGATATCTTCCCTCAGAAGGCTGTGTGTCCCTATGATTATGTCTATATCTCCATTTGACAAAGTCCTGATTGTCTCCTGTTGATCTTTCTTTGACTTGAACCTGCTCAGATAGTCTATCCTTACAGGAAAGGCGGAGAATCTCATCTTGAAAGTTCTGTAGTGCTGTTCACAGAGTATTGTAGTAGGTACGAGTATAGCTACCTGCATTCCGTCATATACAGCCTTGAAGACTGCTCTCATTGCGACTTCTGTTTTTCCATATCCGACATCCCCGCAGATGAGCCTGTCCATCGGCCTTTCCGATTCCATATCTCGTTTGATGTCTCTTATAGTCACTGTCTGGTCAGGCGTCTCTTCGTACGGAAAGAAGCTGTCGAATTCTCTATGGAGATCTGTATCAGGGCCGAAGGAAAAACCTTTATAGACTTCTCTTTCTGCATAAAGGGCAACGAGCTTCTCTGCCATTTCGTGTATTTTTCTTCTTACCCTCTCCTTTGTTCTCTGCCACGTTTTCCCACCAAGTCTGTCAATGCTTGGTATGACTCCTTCTTCAGAATGATATTTTTGGATGCTGTTAATACCTTGAAGGGGTAAGTAGAGCCTTCCACCTTCGTAAGCGAGTATCATAAGATCTTCTTCGATGCCTTCAACACTCTGGCGTACGAGTCCGTAAAATTTTCCTATGCCATGGTCTCTGTGGACAACAAAGTCACCTGGCATGAGGTCATCAAGAGATGTAAGGAGCTTTGATACCTTTGACTTCTTTATAGATCTATAGCCAGGCCTCCCACCGAAAACCTCTTTTTCAGTCAAAATTAAAAGCCCTGGAAAGAAGAGACCTGATGAAAGGTCACCGATGGTAATCAAGACCCTTCCTTCATAATCAAAAAGATCTGTTTTATCAATAAGAGGCGCAACGACATCCCCATCCCTCAATATCTCTTTCAGCCTTTCTGCCTGGCTTCTTGACGAAGAGACAAAGGCAATCCTGTTTTCTTTCAGAAGCAGCTTAATTGTTTGTGGTAGCTCCTCAATATGCTTCCTCTCTTCAGGCAATATCCCAAGGCCTTTCAGAGAGAGCATTCCGGCCTCATAACCGGACCCTTTGAGAGAATACCTCGAAAGGAAAGTGATATCCTCAGGAAGTCCTTCTCTTTCCTGAATAGAATCAGAAAAGAAGTATTTCACATCACCCATTATCTCCATTACTGTTTTGCCTGAAGAAGGTTCCTCTGCCGGAAAAATTGAAGACTCAGAGACATCTTCCTTTGATAACTGTGTTTCGACATCAAAGGTCTTTATGGACTCTATCTCATCACCGAAAAACTCGACCCTCAAAGGGTTCTCTGATGTCGAAGGGAAAATGTCAAAAAGCCACCCGCGCTGGCTGTATTCCCCTTTTTCTGAGACAAGAGAAGCCGTTCTGTATCCCATCTCGTTCAATCTTTTGTCTACTTCTGTTCTCTCGATTTCCATCCCTTTCTTGAGATGCAGCACGATCTCCTCTATTTCTCCCTGAGACCATAGCGGCAAATTAAGGGTTTTGAACGAACAAACGAGGGAGTCCCCTTTTTGCAATGAGTAGATTTTCTTTGCCCTTTCTCCAGCAATACCATCAGGTTCTGGAAGGAAAGTAACGGTGTTCTTCTTTAACACCTCTCTGAAAAAATTAATGTCTTTGCTTAACTCCCCTGCACTTTCCTCTGTTCCTTCAACAGCGAGATAGGGTTTGTCATAAAGGGCAAGAAGAAGGGCAGAAGATGAGCCAGTAAGATTACAAAGGCGAGACTCCTTGAAGCCTTCCTCAGTTATATTTAATAAAGGTACAAAATCCATCGACATTGATATTTATTGACCCTCATATCTGTTCAAAAAACTTGAGACATTTTTATTTTACAAAGAATTCTATTGCTACTGCATAGATTCGCGAACATCTCACTTTCTGAGACTGGAGAAAACTTTGTGAATTTCTAACCCAAATCAACTTTAGCTTTACAAGTTGCCTCATGCTTTTTGTCGTCATTCTGGCTTGTCCAGAATCCCTCCTTGCAGAAAGATTCCAGACAAGCTGGAATGACATAAGCGTAGAAAGGGAAAGGTAATGCAGTAGACATTACCCCACTCAGCAATTGGGTTGTAACAATGACGGCAATATGATAGATTATATTCGGATCATTTCTCATTTTAATACTTAAAAGGTGAGGCTATGAATAAAATATTAAAGCTCGGGCTTCCGAAGGGAAGTCTTCAGGAATCAACATTAAAACTCTTTAGAAAGGCAGGATATCACATTGCTTTATCAGCACGATCTTACTATCCATCCCTTGACGACCCTGAAATTGAGGCTATGCTCATCAGGGCACAGGAGATGGCAGGATATGTAGAAAACGGGGTACTCGACTGCGGTCTCACTGGGAAAGACTGGATATTGGAGCAGAACGCTGATGTCTATGAGGTCGCTGAGCTTATTTATGCAAAAGAAGGCCTCAGGCCTGTAAAGTGGGTAATAGCTGTTCCCAATGATTCAAAGATAAAAACTTTGAAGGATCTGAATGGAAAGCGAATCGCAACTGAACTGGTAGGATTTACAAAGAAGTATCTTAAATCAAAAGGTATTAAGGCAGTAGTGGATTTTTCATGGGGAGCAACAGAGGTGAAACCCCCTCATCTCGCTGATGCGATCGTTGAGCTTACCGAGACGGGTTCATCCTTAAAGGCGAATAATCTGAGGATTGTTGAGACTATCCTCGAGTCAAGCACGAGATTTATTGCGAACAAAAAGTCATGGCGGGATAGCTGGAAGAAACGGAAGATGGAGAATATCTTGATGCTCCTCAAGGGTGCCCTCTCCGCAGAGGAGAAAGTCGGACTCAAGATGAATGTCCCTGAGGGTTCCCTTAAAAGGGTGATGAGCCTTCTTGCTGCCATGCACTCGCCTACTTTATCACCTCTTTCTGATAAGGGATGGTATGCCCTTGAGGTTATGATTGATGAGAAGATTGTTCGGGACATTATTCCTAAACTCAAGATGGCAGGTGCATCAGGAATAGTGGAGTATCAGCTCAATAAGGTTATACCGTAATCACAGCAACAATTGGTCAGCCTTGATCCTCTTCTCCTTTTATGACCTTTTCTGCTTCTTCCTTATCCTCTTTCCTGACTAATATTTTTATTTCACCCATTTTACCGACATTTACAGGATAGGGGCTCACCTTTGACGATCTTATTACAACTGATATCCCTCCGCTTTCCAGCAGGTCTTTTATTATCTCGGCCTCGAGAGGGTCGTCTGTAATGAAAACAACCTCCCATTTCTCGCTCATTTGTCTTCACTCATTCTCGGTTCCATGAGAAGTTTATCAGAGAAGTCTGAAAAAGTCATTGAAATGGTAAACATCTAACACTACTTCCCTCCCTGTTGATGGGGAGGGCAAGGGAGGGGGTGATCATATCTTTTAGCTCACCCTCCCCTCAGTCCCCTCCCATCAAGGGAGCGGGGCGTATTATGTTAAATTTCTCCTTTTTCTTCTGTCACAAAACTGGAATGCTTCCATTGAAACGTATTCAGAATAGGGTTCGGCATGTTGTATGTTATAATTCATTCCAAATGTATTTTAAGAAATTCATAAGGCCCAATATTTGTTCCTTATCCGCCTATGAGGCAAAGGAAATTCCGTGTAAGGTTAAGCTCGATGCAAATGAGAGTCCTTATGGATTTAAGAAAGTTTTTAAAACATTAAAAACAATAGAGACAAATAGATACCCGGATCCAGAAGCAAAAGCTCTCAAAAAGCTCATTTCAAGGTACTTTGGAGTAAAGCCGGAAAATATACTCCAGGGAAATGGGTCGGATGAGCTGATTTATTATCTCATTACAACTTTTGGTGGTCCAGTACTTTATCCAACACCTACCTTCTCGATGTATGGGATTATTGCACAGGCCATTGGTGAAAAGAGAATCGAGATACCCCTCGATGAAGAGTTCGACCTTGATCTCCAAAAGATTCTTACGGCAATTAAAAGGCAGAGGCCTAAGTTAATATTTCTGAGTTCTCCAAATAATCCTACAGGAAACTGTTTTTCTTCTGAGAGGATTTTAAAAATAATTGATTTAACTTCGTCACTCGTCACTCGTCCGCACTCTGGCGGACTCGCCGAGGAGAGTCACTCGTTACTGTCTCTTGTTGTGGTCGATGAGGCATACCAACCCTTTTCGAGTAAAATGGGATTTCTGCCTTTGCTGAAGGACTGCAAAAACCTTGTCATAATGAGAACACTGAGCAAGATTGGGCTTGCAGGTTTGAGGGTTGGGTTTATCATAGCTGATAAAGAGATAATCAATGAAGTGAATAAAGTCAGGCTCCCCTTTAATCTCAACTCCCTTTCTCAGGCAATCGCGATAGAGGTATTAAAGGACAGGAAGACAATGCAGTCTCAGATAAAGTCAATTGTCTCTGAAAGAGAAAATCTTTTTAATAAACTGTCAAAGATAAATGGCATAAGACTTTATCCGTCAGAGGCGAACTTTATATTATTTAAAATAAAAGACCCGGACAGGATATATAAAGGACTTCTCAAAGAAGGTGTCCTTGTGAGAAATATGAAGGGTATTGTAGATGGTTGTCTGAGGGTAACTGTTGGGACACCTGAGGAAAATAGGATTTTTATCAGTGCCCTGAAAGAGGTAATTAAGAATGCTTAGCGGATTTTAGATTATAGAAAAAAACGGGCATTTTGATTTAGAATAAAAATGGTGAGGTGGTGTATATGAGCACAGAAGTCAAACAGATCAAACATCCATATATCAAAACGGATAGAAGGATAAGAGGCGGGATGCCTATTATTTCCGGCACAGGGATTCGAGTCCTTGATATAGCCATTAGGTACGAAGTAATGGGTATGTCGCCGGAAGACATAATAATTGCTCTTCCACACCTGAGCCTGCCGCAAGTTCATGATGCTCTATCATATTATTATGAGCATAAAACTGCTATTGATAGAGAATGGAAGGATGCTATTAAAAAAACAGGCTCGATGAAAAAAGTTTATCCATCGGTTCTGGAGAAAAAGCTTGGCAAGGCTAAAAATATATACCGATGAAAATGTTGACATAAGAGTTTCAGAAGGACTTAGAAGACGAGGCGTTAAAGCTTTTTCTGCTATAGAAAAAAGAATGGTCGGTGCCTCTGATATAGAACATTTCAAATACGCATCCGATCTGGAAGCAGTTATCTTTACACATGACCATCACTTCTTGGAGATTGCAAATTCATTGGTTCAAGACGGAAAGGAACACTGGGGAGTTATTTTTGTCGAAATGAACCGGTTAAGTATCGGTGACTGTATTAGGCGGTTGGCAGTGTATGCAGAAGTCTTAACTGCCGAAGAAATGACTAATCATATTGAGTTTCTATAAAGTTTAAAGGAGAAATGTTATAAGAGACAAAAGAGTTTATCATAGAGGATACAGAAGAGTATAAAACATGGTTAGTAAGAAAATAACCAGAAAAAAGCGTTGTAAGAATTGTGGAAAGGTATTAGATGCAATTTGGTTTACTGCTTTGATGACAGAGGAATGGTCCTGGAATGGAGAAGGATATAACGAGTGTACCGCAAGGCACAGTCTTGGCACTGATCCTGAACAACCTGTGCTTTGTCCACATTGCGAAAAAGTGGTCGGTACAGGCATTGACTTTAGTTTTGAAGAGAACAACAAACATAAATGACTGGAGGCATAGATGAGAAAAACCCAGATAGAGAGGAAGACAAAGGAGACAGATATAAAGCTGAGCATCAATCTTGATGGAAAGGGGCAATACTCAATAAATACACCAACCCCGTTTCTCGACCACATGTTGTCTTTAATGTGCAAGCACGGTCTTTTTGATATGAAGCTTAAGGCTAAAGGAGATATTGACATAGACTATCACCACACAGTAGAGGATATTGGTATCGTTCTTGGAAAGGCGGTTAAACAGGCACTTGGCAATATGGAAGGGATATCACGCTTTGGCCAGGCAACGGTGCCGATGGATGAGGCCCTTGCTTCAGTAAGTCTTGATATTAGCGGAAGGCCTTATCTTGTCTACAAGGTTACATTTCCTAAGAAAAGTAAGATCAAGAATTTCGACCCAGACCTCATCGAAGACTTCCTTCAGGCCTTTGTGAGCAATAGTGGGATTACCCTCCATGTTGAGTCCCCCTATGGGAGAAACACACATCACATAATCGAGGCGGTATTCAAGGCTTTGGGGAGGGCACTGAGAAATGCCGTGTCTATTGATCCGAGGATTAAAGGTATTCCGACAACAAAAGGTCAATTGTGAGATTTCTATGCCTTTCTCCTCTTTCAAAGAAATAACATGTGTTCTCCTCGACATGGATGGTACGCTCCTGGATAGATATTTTGATGACTACTTCTGGGAACATTTAGTACCTGAAAGGTATGCTGAAAAGCACAAAATTACCTTCGGTAAGGCAAAAGAAGAGTTATTCAAAAGATACAAGGCCCATGAAGGGACTCTCAACTGGACAGATATTGATTTCTGGTCAAAAGAGCTTGAGCTCGACATCATGGCGTTAAAGGAACAGATAAGGCATCTCATAGAAGTTCATCCCCATGTCGAGGATTTTCTTAAGATGCTGAAGGCCCGGAAAATTAAGACCTTCATCGTTACAAACGCACATTACAAGGTGCTTGATATGAAGCTGAAAAAGACCGACCTTGGTAAGTATCTTACAGGTGCGATAACCTCTTTTGAAATCGGATTCCCGAAAGAGAAAATGGAATTCTGGCAAAGGGCTGAGCAGAGGCTTGGATTCAGTAAAGAAAAAACGGTACTCATAGATGATACCCTTGAGGTATTAAAAACAGCACAAAAATTCGGTATAAAGTATCTGGTCTATAAGGCAATAGCAAATTCAAAGCTTAAGCCATTGTTGTCATCAGAGTTTAGAACTATCCTTGATTTTAGTGAGTTGATGAATAAAGAAAAGGAGCTTGCCAGAAAAGCAGGTTCTTGAACTCCCTTATTGCAGTTAACTCGTTGAAGCAAAATTCCGACTGCTATCTACAGAATGTAGAATCTGGTTTATAATAATGTGTAGTATCATGATTAAGAATGTATATATGACCCGATGAACTCCATCGCCGAAAAAATAGTTCTCTATCTGAGGATGATCAAATTTCCCCATTCCGTCTTTGCCCTTCCCTTTGCATTTACCGGTGCCATCATGGCTGCAGAGGGAATCCCTCCCCTCGGTAAAATCTTCTGGATAACTCTTGCAATGGTAGGAGCGAGGTCAGGTGCAATGGGACTTAACAGGATCATTGACAGGAAAATCGATCAGGCAAACCCGAGGACCAGCAACAGAGAACTCCCAAGAGGGGTCATAATGGTATCCGAAGCAGTCTTATTTACGATGCTATCCTTTGCAGTGTTTGTCTTCGCTGCTTATATGCTGAATCCTCTGTGTCTTAAACTTTCACCGATTGCCATAGTTGTACTTTTCATTTATTCCTATACAAAAAGATTTACCTGGGCTACTCATTTCGTCCTGGGATTAGCATTGTCTGCTGCCCCCCTCGGAGCATGGATTGCCGTAAGAGGTACTTTCGATTTAAAGATACTTACGATAGCGGTTGCTATAATATTCTGGCTTGCGGGTTTTGATACACTCTATGCCTTACAGGATATCGAGTTTGATAAATCCTATGACCTTTATTCCATTCCCAAGAGGTTTGGGGTAAGAAAGGCATTACTCTTAGCGCGCGTATTCCATCTCATAACATTTTCCCTGCTCCTTTTTACAGGTATTGTCTTCAGGCTCGGCATTTTTTACTGGCTCGGGATGATGGTTGTCGCTGGTATGTTTATCTATGAACATTCCCTCCTCAGGAAAGATGACCTGAGCAAGCTCGACATAGCATTTTTCAACATGAACGGATATATAAGCATAACCGTCTTTGTTTTTACACTGCTGGATTATACTTTCCGGCATGGATCTTGATACAATATATTATGTCTATTAGAGAGTTGCTAAAAAAGAGTAATGCCAAAAAATACTGGATCAATATCATCATCTCTTTTATCGGCATGGGAATCCCCATTCTTTACGGACTATGCGGTGAATCATGCGCATACCTGAGGGGCAGCATTTTCTCCATTGACCTGAAATACATGGGGATCTTTTATATGGGACTGTTAGTACTTTTCAATCTCCTGAGGAGAAGTTCCATCGTCCTATTTCTCCTCTCCTTCGGTTTGGGAGCAGAAGTATATCTTATTGTTTTTCAAATAAGTCATTTCACTGCTTGTTACTATTGCCTATCTTTTGGAGCTGTCATTTTAATCCTCTTTTTATTAAACTTTGACATGTCTAAAAAGATCCTGATGACTGCTTCTCTGATTCTCGGTTTTATCCTCTTTTCGATTTTCTTCCAGGGCATGGTCACCCCCCTCTATGCAGAGGATCCGCCTAAAGTGGACCTTCTTCCTTCTTTTGGAACTGGTAAGACAAAGGTGAGACTCTATACCGATTATTTTTGTGGACCCTGTAGTTCTCTTGAACCGAAATTAGAAAAGGTAATCCCTGATTTAGTTAAAAAAGGAGTCATAACCATTACCTTTATTGATACACCAATTCACAAACACTCCAATCTCTATGCCATGTATTTCCTTTATATTCTCAATGAAAAGAAAGAATTCAACTACGCTTTTCGCGCAAGGGCACTCCTCTTTGAAGCTGCAAAGAATAAGATAACCGAAAAAGACATGTTAGAGGAGTTTTTGAAGAAAAGAGGCATAGGATTCAAGCCTTTTGATGTTAGCCCTATATTCAGTTTATTCAATAATTATTTTCAAGAAGATAAAATCAATGCAACACCTACCTGTGTTATATCAAATGGAGAGAAGAAAAGCTTCACAGGTATAGAAGATATCACAAAAGCCCTTGAACGTTTACCCCGTTAGAAGTAAAGCTCCAACCTTTGGGCTTCCCTCTTCCTCAGCTTAAATAAAATCTTCTCTTGAAAAAAAAGAACAAAACTCTTACACTTCAGACTCACAGTTAGAAGCATCTATATGGGTGCCACGAGAACAGTATAAAGACTATGTCTAATAAACAACCCTTTATAAAAGGGTTAGGGAAACCCGTAAGGGAAATATTAAAGTCTTTTGGTATTGTTTTCGGTGACATAGGAACAAGCCCCATATATACCCTTACAGTCGTTTTTCTCCTCACAAAACCTACTGAAGATAATGTAATAGGAGTCCTCTCCCTTATTGTCTGGACCCTCATAATACTCGTAACCGTTGAATATGCATGGCTTGCCATGAGTCTTGGAGAGAAAGGTGAAGGAGGCACCATTGTTCTCAAGGAGTTACTTTCCTCTTTGTTAAGGTCACGCAAGAAGGTAGTATATGTCACGTTCCTTTCCTTCATTGGAGTATCCCTTCTTATTGGTGATGGTGTGATTACCCCTGCAATAAGCATACTCAGTGCTGTTGAAGGTTCACTTCTGATCCCTGGATTCCATAATACAGGTCAGATGACCCTCATTCTTATTGCAGGCATCATTGCAATACTTCTCTTTGTCTTTCAGAGAAAGGGTACTGAAAAGGTTGCAGGGGCATTTGGGCCTTTGATGCTTTTGTGGTTTTTAGCATTGGCCGTTTCAGGGATTGTGTCGATACTATATGTCCCATCTGTGTTTAAGGCTATAAACCCATACTATGCCCTCAAATTTCTATACAAAAATGGTATTGCGGGATTTTTTGTGCTTTCAGCGGTCTTTCTCTGTGCAACGGGTGGAGAGGCATTATACGCTGATATGGGACACTTAGGACGAAAACCTATTGTCAATGCATGGTATTTTGTATTTACAGCCCTTCTCCTCAACTACCTCGGTCAGGGTGCCTTTATTATTCAGCATCCAGAGGCAAAGAATGTGCTTTTTGGGATGATATTTCATCAGGCACAGATTCTTTATATTCCGTTTCTCCTCCTCAGTATTATTGCAACGGCCATAGCCTCTCAGGCAATGATTAGCGGGATGTTCTCCATAGTCTATCAGGGAATAACAACACATATTATGCCATTATTCAGGGTTGACTATACCTCTGCTGAGCTGAGGTCTCAAATATACATTGGCTTTGTCAACTGGTTTCTGCTTATTTCTGTTTTATTTATCATGTTTGAATTCAAGGAATCCAGTCGCCTCGCTGCTGCCTACGGCCTGGCGGTTACGGGGACTATGACCTTAACAGGCATAATGATGACATGGATATTTTACTTAAGAGGCAAAGTATTTTTGACTGTCACCTCTTTGCTTGTAACCGTTGTTGATATCGTATTCCTTTTGTCAAATACATACAAGATTCCACATGGTGGCTACTGGTCAATCGTAATAGCTTCCATGCCTTTATGCATAATCATGATATATACTTCTGGACAAAAGGAACTCTACAGGTCGCTTAAGCCTATAGCTCTCGATGTCTTTCTTGAAAGGTATAATCTTGCATACAAGAGCATGAGCAAGATTAAGGGAACTGCCCTTTTCTTTTTAAAGGAAAAAGAAAAGATTCCCCCCTATATTGTCCGTACGATGTTCGTAAACCATATCCTCTATGAGGACAATATTATTGTCTCCATTCTCAGGAGTGATGAGCCGTTTGGGATTAAGGGGCAGTTTATGGACGATCTTGCAACTGGGCTGAGAACATTTGAGATATATCAGGGATATATGGAAGTTATGGATGTTGAGGAGATATTGAGAGAGGCGGGAATAGATGAAATGGTTATATTCTACGGACTTGAAGACATAATCACAAGGAATCCTGTATGGAAAATATTTTCAATAATTAAGAGGCTGACTCCTGCATTTGTTCAATTCTATAAGCTCCCATCTCATAAACTTCATGGGGTCGTTACACGGGTTGAGATGTAAATACACATTTTTTCTCTCCTATTGTGAATACCTTTTCTTCAATTTCATTGTTATGAGCTTCCTTAGTTCTTCAGCAAAAAAGAGTAAAAAAGCAAAAGGAATTAAGATGAGCCATGTCGTGAAGGGAATCGGTGCTGAGGAGAATATCTTGTTACCCCATGGATGATATATGATAAAGGCACTCAGGATTATTTCAACCAGAATGCCCCAGAGTATTATCTTGTTACTGAAGATGCCTCCTTTGAACACGGAATCGCTCTGTGTTCTACAGGCAAAGACATTCGCTACCTGCATGATCACTATTCCCAGAAATGTAGCTGTCGTTGCCTGATGCACTAGGGTATTATCGATTGGTAAATCAATGCCCCAATGCCAACCGCCTTTATAAAGGATAAGGAAATGGACAAAAAGGACTCCAATGGTACTTATAAGCCCAAGGAAAATATATCCCCTGAAAAGGACCTGCGAATCTATAAGTCCTTTTTCTCTGGGCCTTGGTGGGCGTTTCATGATATCTGCCTCAGGTGGTTCAGCGCCGAGACCAAGTGCAGGTATAGTCTCTGTACCGAGGTCTATTGCAAGAATCTGCATCACTGTTAAAGGAAGTGGCGTCCTTAATAATACAAAGAGAATGTATGGCACTGCTTCAGGTGTAAGATGGGCAAAGATATATATAATAAATTTTTTGATATTCTCAAAGATTGTCCTGCCTTCCTCTACAGCATTCACAATCGTGGCAAAGTTATCATCAAGCAGTATCATATCCGCTGCCTCTTTCGCAACATCCGTTCCTGCGATACCCATAGCAATACCGATGTCTGCCCTTTTTAAAGCAGGGGCGTCGTTGACTCCATCACCTGTAACAGCAACCCTTTCACCTTCTTCCTTGAGGATATTCACAACCCTCAACTTATATTTTGGTGTCATCCTTGAGAATATTATTTCCTCCCTCGACAGAACGCCACGAAGTTCATCATCAGACATCTTTAAAAAATCACTTCCCTCTACTATTATGGGTTCTCCCTTTATAAGTCCAACCTCTCTTGCAATAGCGAGGGCAGTTCTCGATCCATCACCTGTGATCATTATTATCCTTATCCCTGCCTCTCTGCATTTCTTTATTGCCTCTGGCACCTCTGGTCTCGGAGAATCTTCAAGTCCTATCAGACCCAAAAAAACCATATCCCTCTCTGCATCTTTTACACTTGCAATCTTTTCGTCATTCTTCGCTTCCCTATATGCAAAGGCGAGGACTCTTAAGCCTTCATCCATCATTGAATGGTAAATGTTCGTCGCCCTATTCCTAAAAGTTTCTTCAAAGTTCAAAATTCTTCCATCTATAAGGCACTGGTCACATATTGTGAATATACTTTCGGGTGCACCTTTTGTCATGACATAGTTATTCTCTTTCAGGGAATTGATTGTGCTCATCCTCTTTCTATCAGAGTCAAAAGGGAACTCTCTTATCCTTTTACTTTCCACAGTACCTATAGATTCAATTGCTGCTCTGTAAAGTGCGACTTCTGTTGGCTCCCCTTTCAAATTTCTCTCAACTTCCTTTGTATTGTTACAAAGCATGGCAACAGTCAACAGAGAAGGTCCCTGTCCTTCTGTGTTAATACCTTCACCAAGGCTGGCCATTCTCTTAACAGTCATCTTGTTCTGGGTCAGTGTCCCAGTTTTATCCGTACAGATGACAGAGACAGAGCCGAGAGTTTCTACAGATGTTAGTGTCTTTATCAATGCCTTTCTCTTTGCCATTCTCTGACTTCCCATCGCAAGTGAAAGGGTTACTGTTGGGAGTAATCCTTCGGGTACATTAGCAAGGATGATCCCGATTGCAAAAAGGAAGTTTTCCCAAAATGTTCTGCCTATAGCAAAACCTATTGCAAAAAAAACCAATCCTGTAGTCGCTGCAATAGCTGTAACAACCTTTGTTATCTTGGTTATCTCTTTTTGGAGGGGACTAAGACCCGGCGTAACGGTACCTGTTAGCTGAGCAATTCTTCCGAACTCTGTCCTCATTCCCGTTGCAAAGACTACTCCTTTTCCTGAACCACTCACAACTGTCGTCCCAGCAAAAGCTATGTTAGGACTGTTTATAATCTCTCCTGGAAAAGGTTCTATAACCCTTGTTATAGGCTCTGATTCACCTGTAAGAGGTGCATTGTCTACTCTTATGTCATTTGCATCTATTAATCGTAAATCAGCCGGAATCTTATCGCCCTCTGAAAGGTTAATCACATCACCAGGCACAACTTCCTTAGCTTGAATCTCCCTTTCGTTTCCCCCCCTTATAACCTTCACATAAAAGGGCAGGAGTTTTTTCATTTCCTCCAGTGCTTTTTCTGCGCGGTATTCCTGAATAAAGGCAAATATGGCATTAATGAATATAACTCCTATGATCGCGATGCCGAGGATAAGCATACCCTCGCCAGGATGAAAGTATTCTGAAAGGAATGACAGAAAGGCAGCAATCCAGAGAAGGATAGCAAGGAAGTGTGTTAACTGACCTAAGAACTTGAAGATGAGAGGTTTTTTCTTTACTTCCTGGATCTCATTTAAGCCAAACTCAAGGGATCGCTTTTTTGCTTCTTCTTCGGTAAGGCCATTTTCTGATGTGACAAGACTTCGGAGGACTTCCTCTTTCGTGAGATTATTGATCTTCATGTCTTGGCTTGAGTATTATGAGGTCACAAGGCGTCTCTCTGAGCACATCTTCCACAGGATTACCTTTCAAAAAGGAACTCAGAAGGCTTCTTTCACTTGCGCCCATGATTACAAGGTCATGTCTTCTTGAAGCAGCCTCAATGGTTATGTTTCGTGCTATGGCACCTGGGGCAAGCCTGCCTTCATAAGTAATCTTGTATTTCCTGAGATGTTCCATAAAAATTGATATATCTTTTGGTAATTTCTTTCCCCATTCAACAGGGGAAAGATGTATCTCACCATGGAAAAATTTGGTTAAGGGCTTCGTAGAATGAAAGACAAATATCTTTGAGACAAACCCCTCTGCCATCTTTGCAGCAAAATATGCCCTTTCTTCTACATGATTAATCCTTGCCTTTAGTGGAACAAGGATCTTTTTAGGATGTATCCTCCCCATATGCACCACTCTCACAAGTGCTACAGAGCATGGAAGATTCAAAGACAGGCTTCGTGCAACAGTGCCTGCGTAGAATCTCTTCTCGATATCCTCTCTTCTCGTGGATGCAAAAACTAAGTCTATTTCCTCATGCCGGACAATCTTGTCAATCTCTCTTACCGGTTCCCCGGTCTCTGTGATACGTTCTACTTGAATGTTCTTTCCCACCGCCTCATTCAAAAGCCTTTCCATGGCCTCTTCAGCCCTGTTAAATGTAGACCGGGGCATGCCCTTCTCTGCAATGAAACAAATGTATAACTTTGCCCCGCATGCCCTTGCAAGGTTTAGAGCATACCGTGCAGAGATCTCTGAATTCAGGTGTTCATTAATGGCTGCAAGTATTTTTGTATACATGGCTAAACTCTAAATGGAGGTTTTATTATACTAACTAATTGTATATTGGCTATTATCATGTCCCCTGTGCATTTTCCGGTCTATTCCCGTCACTGCTTTCGATTGATTTCTGGCCTTTCGTTCCGAAGCAATTCAGCCACCCACTCTAAAAAGATTTAGGTCACTTGTTTTGAGGAGTCTGAGTATGAATCATACATAAGGAGACGACTACTTGAACCTGATTCGTTCTATGGCCATTGCCCCAAGGCGGGCAATGGTTTTAAGAACCACCCGTTTTTCAGTAGTCATAATTTCTTCACTCCCCTTGAAATCGAATCCCACTACCCCTATGATTTTCTCCCCTGACATCATGGGTAAGTAAAATGCTTTTGTCTGTGGCAATGTACTCGTGCCGCGACCTGCTGACTGTTTGTTAATCAAAACCCATGATGCCACCCCGAGCACCTGAGGGTTTACCTCAAATTCCGTGGTCTTTGCTTTAACAGTCAGTTTTTCATCAGTGAGTAGAAAGATCGCCATTTCGCAAGGGAATATCTGTAAAGTATGACGAACCATTATGGCCAAGACTTGTTCAACATTACGAGCCGTTACCAGATCTCGGCTCAACCCGTAAAGCCCTATGTTCTTTACTTCGCTTTGCTTGAGCAGCTCTACTTTGCTGCGCAACTGGGACGCGAGGTTGCTTATAACTACCACCACAATGATGTATACGATAAACGAAACGAAATATTGAACGTCACCCACTGTAAAAGTGAAGTAAGGAGGGACAAACAGATAATCAAAAATCAGGATACTGATTATTGCAGCTAAGACAGACGGACCTCTCCCTATATATAGCGCACTCAAAATGACCGGCAACAAAAGCAACAAAAGTAAATTGACCTTATTGAGACTGTTATGCAAAAGAAAGGCAATGAGTGACATAACACCAACAGCGAGTATGCCGATAGCATAATTCATTGGCTTGGCAAAAGTTATACGCTTCTTGGGCATGAGCTTAGGATCGACCCTGGCATCCAACAGGTAGATATCGATGTTGGGTGTTCTGGTCAGAAGCTTTCGAGGGATTGATTGCAGTAGCCAAAAGCGTCTGGGTTTCCCTATAACGATCTTAGTTACATTGTTGTTCCGCGCGTAGTCGGCCATTTCTTGCGTCACATCGCTTCCCTTCACCCAGATCAGACGTGCTCCTAATTGTTTTGCGAGGTCCATTGCCTTATTCAACCACTCCTTTTCCTTCTCGGAAAGTGTCTTGTGCCTTTCCGTCTCTACGTAAAAAGCGATCCATTCCGCACCGAGCTCGCTTGCGAGTCTAAATACCGAGCGGACTATTTTTTCAGCGTAAGGACTGGCAAATATTCCAGCGAGCACACGCTCTTTTGTCGGCCAGGGTCCTGCTATAGCATGGGCCTGCATGTAACTGCGCATCTTCTCATCCACACTCCCTGCTACTGTCCGAAGTGCTAATTGCCGGAGTGCCATCAGGTTGCCCGGACGGAAATACTTATCAACTGCGCTCATTGCCATATCCTTTACGTAAACTTTTCCTTCATGAAGTCTTTTAATCAGTTCTTCCAGTGGCAGATCTATCAACTTGATTTCATCGGCTGCTTCGACAACTGTGTCGGGTACTGTCTCCCGCATTCGGATATTGGTGATCTGAAAAACAATATCATTGAGGCTTTCGACGTGCTGGACATTCATGGTTGCGTAGACATCTATACCTGCATTCAGTATTTCATCAACATCCTGATATCGTTTTGCATTGCGAAGACCCGGGGCATCGGTATGGGCAAGCTCATCAACTAAAACAAGTTTAGGCTTTCGTGCAAAAACCTTCTCCAAATCGACTTCTTTCAATTGCATTCCCATATATTCAACAATGAGAGGCGGGATGATCTCCAATCCTTCCAGCAAAACTTCGGTTTCAGGACGTCCATGAGTCTCAACATACCCCACTACAACGTCAACTCCTTCCTGCTTTTGCAATCGGGCATCACTGAGCATTGCATAGGTCTTTCCAACACCAGGTGCCGCCCCGAAGTAGATAGTCAGCTTTCCTCGCTTCTCAGAAGCTTCCACTTTCTGAGCAACTTCAAGCAGCGCTTCAGGGGACGGTCTTTTGTATTCTTCTTCAGCCATAATTTCCCTATAGGCTATCTAATGCAAGATTTAACTTTAATACATTAACTCTCTGTGCCCCAAAAAAACTGAATTGTCTATCTTCAAGATGTTTCTGCAATAAAGCCTTAATCTTTTCTTCGGGCACATGGCGCTCTTGTGCAATACGGGGTATTTGTAAGACAGCACCGTCAGCACTGATGTGCGGGTCAAGCCCGCTACCGGATGCCATTACTAAGTCAGACGGAAGCGGTCCCTTGATACCCGATTCCCGAAAAGATTTGACCCGCTGTGCAACTTGACTGATAAGATCCTTATTCGTAGGCCCTAAGTTGGACCCGGCTGAGGCCAAGGCATTGTATGGGAAATCAGCCGTTGCAGAAGGCCGCGGCCAAAAATATTTCGGGTCAGAAAAAGGCTGGCCGATTATAGCAGATCCGATTGGTGTACCATTGGCGGTGTAAATTAGACTTCCATTTGCCTTCTGGGGGAAAATGGCTTGCGCAAGGACAGTTACTGCCATTGGATAGAAAACTCCGGTCAATATTGACAATGCAACAAAGAGTAAAACAGCCTTTTTTATCTCTTTCATGATGACCTCCTTGCTCAGATTACGACATTTATCAATAAGTCAATCAACTTGATTCCTGCAAAAGGAGCCAAAAGCCCTCCCACCCCATAAATAAACAGGTTATAAATCAGCAGTCTTTCAGCAGGCATTGGCCGATAACGTGTCCCTTTAAGTGCGAGTGGGACTAACAGAGGGATAATAATTGCGTTAAAAATAACTGCAGACAGGATAGCGCTATAAGGGTTGGTAAGATGCATGATATTGAGGATTCCCAACTGCGGGTAAATAGAAGCAAAGGCAGCAGGAATAATGGCGAAGTATTTTGCCACATCGTTTGCAATGCTGAAGGTTGTGAGTGTCCCCCGTGTCATAAGGATCTGTTTACCGATTTCTACTATATCCAACAGCTTTGTCGGGTTACTGTCCAAGTCGATGATGTTGGCTGCCTCCCGTGCAGGTTGTGTCCCTGTGTTCATTGCCACCGCGACGTCAGCCTGGGCAAGGGCAGGGGCATCATTGGTGCCGTCACCAGTCATGGCGACCATGTAACCCTGCTGCTGATTCTCCCGGATGAGCCTGAGTTTATCTTCGGGCTTTGCCTGTGCTAAAAAATCATCTACCTGAGCTTCTGCCGCAATAGCCGCTGCAGTCAATGGATTGTCGCCGGTAATCATCACGGTCTTGATCCCCATACTACGTAACTGCAGAAAGCGTTCACGGATTCCTCCCTTTAATATGTCTTTAAGATTTATGACACCGAGAATATCATTGTTGAAGCTCACCACAAGCGGTGTTGCACCCGACTTGGAGATTTCCTCTACACGACTCTCAAGTTCCTGCGGGATTTTTCCTCCCATGCCTTCGACAAAGTGTATGATCGCATCTGCAGCGCCCTTCCGATAGGCACGACCATCTACATTTACCCCGCTTATCCTCGTCATGGCGCTAAAAGAGATTGTCTCAGCATTCTGCGGAAGTTCCCGCAGGCGGAGATCGTATTTCTGTTTGGCAAGTACGACAATGCTCCGTCCTTCAGGAGTTTCATCAGTAAGAGAGGCCATCAACGCCGCTTCGGCCACTTCCTTTTCAGAGTGGCCTGATACCGGAATAAAAGCAACTGCCTGGCGGTCGCCGAGGGTGATGGTTCCCGTCTTGTCTAATAAAAGCACATTGACATCGCCAGCAGCTTCTATTGCCCTTCCGGACAGGGCTATAACATTCTTCTGGAATAGGCGGTCCATCCCAGCGATACCGATGGCGGGAAGGAGCGCTGCAATTGTCGTCGGTATCAAACAGACAAATAAGGCGACCAGTACCACGAGCGTTACTGGCTGTCCTTGTCCTGCCACTTTTGCACTGTAAATAGAAAGTGGACTTAGATTCAAAACTACGAGAAAGAAGACAAGTGTTAAAGCGATTAAAAGCACCTCCAAGGCTATCTCATTGGGAGTTTTCCGGCGTTTCGCCCCCTCCACCATCGAAATCATTCGATCCAGAAAAGTTTCACCGGGATTGGCAGTTATGCGTACGACGATGCTGCTTGCTATTACCTGGGTTCCTCCTGTCACCGCGCTGCGGTCTCCACCCGACTCCCTCACGACCGGCGCAGATTCACCGGTAACAGCGGCTTCGTTTACGAGTGCTGCGCCTGCAACTACTTCACCATCACTGGCTATTAAATCATTCGTTTCCACTAATATAAAATCCCCTTTACGGAGTTGAGCAGAGGGGATAAGTTCATACTTTTCTCCCAGTTCAGGCTTTTTCAGTTTCTTTGCCATAATTTCCGTCCGAGTTTTTCTCATTGACTCAGCACGCGCCTTACCGCGCCCTTCTGCCAGTGATTCGGCAAAAGTAGCAAATATCACAGTCAGCCAGAGCCAGACTGAAACAATTCCCGTAAACCAGGCCGGTTCTCCTTTTCCGGTAACCAGATTGAAAACAAAATTGGCTGTAGTAATAATACTGCCCACTTCAACCGACAGCATGACCGGATTCCGCCAGAGGGCGCGGGGGTCAAGCTTTTTAAAAGAATCTATAAGAGCTGCTTTTAGCAGCTTTGGATCAAATATTCCTTTGCTTTTCTTAACAGGTTCCGCCATGCCTAAATACCTCCCTGCATTATCATGTGCTCAACAATCGGCCCCAAGGCAAGCGCAGGGAAGAAGGTCAATGCCCCTACAATTACGATAACCGCAATGAGCCAGATTATGAAGGGAAGTTGATCGGTCGGCAGCGTTCCCTTACTGGGTGGGACGTATTTCTTCTTCACCAGCGAACCTGCCATGGCCAGAACCGCTACAGCAGGAGCAAATCTTCCTAAGAGCATGGCAAGAGACCCCATGAGGTTATAGAACACGGTATTTCCATTGAGACCTGCGAAGGCGCTGCCGTTGTTGTTGGCCTGAGAGGCAAAGGCGTAAAGCACCTCACTTAGACCGTGAGGACCGGGGTTTGCTATGGAACTCACTCCTGCAGGGGTAAGCAATGCAATTGCAACAAACAAGAGTATAACAACTCCGGCAGTAAGGACAGTAATAACAGACATCCACATTTCGGTAACCTCGATCTTTTTCCCAAGATATTCAGGAATCCGGCCGATCATAAGCCCGGCTGCAAACACGGCGATCACAACAAAGGCGAGCATGCTATAGAGGCCTGATCCGACTCCTCCGAAAACAACTTCGCTTGAGAGTATAAGCATCAGTGGCACCATTCCGCCGATCGGCGTTAATGAATCGTGTATATTATTTACCGCGCCGCAGGAGGTCGCAGTAGTTGAAGTGGAAAATAAAACAGAGCCGCCGAGACTGAAGCGCACCTCCTTGCCTTCCATATTGTATCCGCTGACCCCGAGTTTCTGCACCAGAGGATTGCCGCTGTATTCCGCCCAGTATAGGCCGCCGAGGGCAAAAATAAAGATGAGGAGCATCGCTATATATATTGCCCACCCTTGCCTCGTATCACCGACCATTCTGCCGAAGGTGTATGTCAGGGCAGCGGGAATCATTAAGATCAAAAGGATTTCGAGAAAGTTGGTGAAGGGGGTCGGATTCTCATAGGGATGGGCAGAATTGGCATTGAAAAATCCGCCGCCGTTTGTTCCGAATTCCTTAATCGCCTCCTGCGAGGCTACAGGTCCCATCGGCAAAAACTGCTCCTTTACAACTACTGTTTCGGTTATCGGCTTCCCGGCTGCGTCTTTGAGTGGGTTGCCGTCCAAGCCGGTTTTCGTCTTTTCATAGCTGGTCGGTTGAAGCAACTGAAAGCTTTTATAGGGGCTGAAGTTCTGGATAACGCCTTGTGAAACCAATACCAGTGCAGCAACCAAAGATATCGGCAGCAAGATATAAAGTACCGTCCGGGTTAGGTCTACCCAGAAGTTGCCTATTGTCTCTGCCGTTCTACGTACAAACCCCCGGATGAAAGCAATGAGAATAGCCATCCCTGTTGCAGCAGAAAGAAAATTCTGTACTGCCAAGGCTGTTACCTGCGAAAAATAGCTGGCCGTGGATTCTCCGCCGTAATTCTGCCAGTTTGTATTGGTTACGAAACTCACTGCGGTATTGATGGCCAGATGCCAAGAGAAACCCGGAAATTTCTGAGGATTGAAAGGCAGAGATCCTTGCAGCATGAGAATGGCAAAGACCGCTGCCATCCCTATAAAGTTGAAAATGAGCATCGTAACAGCATACTGTTTCCAGTCCATTTCAGCATCTTTCTCAATACCGATGAAACGATAAATCGTGTTTTCAAAAGGGGCAAAGAGAGGACTTAATACGCTGCGCTCCCCCTGATAGACTTTTGCCATGTAACCACCAAGAGGTTTAACGAAGAGCGTAAGTATTACCAGAAACGCAAGGATTTGCGATATGTCAAAAATTATATCTATATATTGCATAATCGTCTCAGAAAGGAGAAGCCTTCATTAGTCTTGGAAATTTGCATTCAACCTTAAACTCGGATACATTCACATCATTCAACTTGTTACTTAGATGCTTAGTTATTTTTTCCAGAACATCCTTTTTCGACATGGAGGCCTCAAAGGTAAGAGTCGAAGAGCTTTCCTCCATGAGAATTCCTTGTTCGCCGTCTAAACTGTAAACGACATGGATAGTACAAACATTCTCCGTTTGGCCGGGCTTCAACTCTTCGGGCATTGGTGAAGTGGCAGACGAATTTCCCACAAGCCCGAACAAAAAAATAATTAGTATAAACATTGATGCTTTTTTCATTTTATCCTTCCTTTAACTTAAAGAATTTGGAGCAAAAATATTCCCCTGCCAAAATAATAGCGCATAATTCGATTTTTTTAAATTGGATTTCCTTGAAGTGTCATATACCCTCCTTTCAAGAGTGGCAGGAAAGGTAGAAAATAAAAAACCGCCGGCAGACGGCGGTTTAAATTTCAGCCTCTTGCCCTTCCAAACGCCTGCGAGGTTAGCTGTCGGGCTTGGGCCTGGAAGTGCCCTATTCCCGCGGACTCCCCGGGAAATACGCCCCAAATATTGGATCCCCCGCATCCATTCTTTGAACGGATCTCGGCTGCTATTTGATTTAACCCTACTACCATGAGATAAAATTGTCAAGAGCCTGTATTATTAGGTCTTTAAAAAAATCTACCATCGATAAGACCTTTTGTTTTTTGCGAATTATACCATTTCATTGGCTGTTACCAGAAGAACATCAAGGGTATCAGAAGCAAAAGTTACCTTGAAGGGTCATATTATTCCCTCAAATCCCATCTCCTGAGGTTTTGCTATATGGTAAGGCTGCACGTATGGTCGAATCTGAAAATTTAACTCGTACTATTCATAAACCTGGCGACCACGCCAGATTAAGTTTTGTTTAACGCTTTCACATAGGAGCCAACATATCGAAAGATCTTGAGTCCTATTGATTATGAAGTGAAGGTAATGTTCTTAGAGCTTCGATAAAGTTGAGCAGTTCAGCCACAAAGTAAGACTTCTATACGTGTGGAATGATTCACGATTTCTGAGTGAAAGATGTATTCCTTAGACTGTCCACTTCACCGACTACGAAGCTAGCATGAGGAGATGAAACTACTCCAGATTTCGGACAGTAATGATTTGACTCTCATTGTATTGCGTGCTATCCAGGGAATTGCTACTGGTATTGTGATGGCAGTATCTTTTGCAATTATAACTGCCTACTTCCTGTCCGAAAAGCGAAGTAAAGCTTTGGGTATTTACGCCACAAGTATCTCAGCCGGCTTGGCAATAGTTCACTCCCTTGGTGGTTTTATCACCTTCTTATTGGGCTGGCGTTATGTTTTCTTGATTAATATTCTGATTGGTATTGCTGGTTTATTGTGGGGACGCCGTGTTATTTCACGATGCCTTGGCAGTTGTCAATTATCTGTTGAAGTTCTCACATTTCTTGAGCAGAAGAGTTTAAGGACTTAATTTTGAATCCCATATTATCAAATGTTCTGTACGACATCGTGGGAGGGCTGAAACCATGAGAGATCAAAGTGTGGTTGACCATTATGCCTTAGAATATGATATAAGCAGCTGCTTTCAGCCTATTGTCCTCAATAACTTCGCTTGGAATCATTTTCAGAGCGATAATGACAAGAGAAGAAGCAATGATAACATCATCAAGGTGACCGACTACAGGAATGAAATCTGGGATGATATCAAGAGGTGAGATTGTGTAGGCTAGGCCGAGCGCCAGCAAAAACTTTGCAAAACGGGGCGTTCTGACATCTTGAATGGCTAATTGATATACTTTTATTTCTCGATTTACGTGATGAAACATTTTCTTGATTCTCCTGACGATTGCAGGAAATAATCTATAATACAAAAATAGACTTGGCAGCGGATCGCGCCATGACCACGTTATATGAAGATTGGTACTCATAAGTGTCTTGAACATATTAATGAGCCATACTAAAAACGAGACAGTATTTACATTTCCAACTTCAACTTCATAAAGTAACCCTCTGATATCTCCCATCAACCAATGGGCCCTTTTACCAACGGGATGGCCTGCCGCTACGTTCTGAGCCGGATTAAGCCCCATAGCATATTCAACAGCGAGCTTTGGGAAATCGTACCCATACCAATATGGTAAGGCACAATTCGCGTCTAACCTTGGATTGATCTCAAGAAAATGCACATCGCCGTTATCACTAATGAGAAATTGCATGCAACCTACGCCACTATATCCCAATTTCCTTATGATGGTGGAGCAATACTCTTGGAGTAAAACGCTTGGCTGTACCGTAACATTATCGACTCCATAGCCTGTACCGTTTTTTCTGTCTGTGCGAAGAACCCTGTGCTCAAAGTATAAGCGAATCTTTCCATCAACTGCAAAAAAGTTACAGTTATGACGAAGACCGGCTACATACTTTTGTACAATGAGAATTTCATTTCTGGAAGGCCAGGCATGAAAGGATGTTTCCAGCTCCTGCGGCGTGTTGCATATGATCGCCTTCTTCTGCCAAAAGGGTTTGAGAGCGTCGTTCGGCTTAACAACACAAGGATACCCAAGAATCGTTGCGTTATCAATTAATTCGTTTATACTTCTGGCGATTCTCGTTTCGGGAAGTGGAATTCCAATTGAAGCAACGATCTCGCACATTGCTGACTTATTAAGACAGGTGAAGAAAATGTTTTTTTTAGGAGCAACTACTTTCGCCAGGGGAGATAATTGCTCAATATATCGCTCCAGACATGCAAGTTCTATCTCTCCGACAGGAAATATTGCATGAATATCATTTCTTTCAGTGATAAAACGTATTAAGCAATTTATAAATTCTTCTTCATTCCCGGTTATTTCAGGATGCATCCAGGTTTCCGAGACGTAGCGAGAGAATTCTGTAAACTCCTTTCCACCACTACGACCAACAATAATATCATATCCGGATCTGGCAAGAGAGCGAATTACAGTAATTGTCTGGCGGCAATTCCCGAGAATTAAAATTTTGCAGGATTTACTCCTGATTCCTTTCGGTCCCATTTTGTAAGATATTGAAATCAAATTAGCAAAGCACTATATATATAGTACCTTTAGACGTTGAGAATAAGCAAAAGGTTACAAAAAAAACAGGGTCATCCTGGCAACGGCCATCCATTCATTTCGTGGCTTGTGGAATTTAAGAGATCCGATCTTTGGTGTAGATTTACGCTTCCAACTTTCCATCTCTGAGCAACGGACTAAGTGCAGCTATGAAGAAGCGCTTTTCGGGAAGTCTAATCATTTCCAAATGTAACTCACACGGCTGCATCCGGAGTTTGGTGTGCGACTTTAGGGAGAAGGGAACAGAGTTCCAGCTCCCAATATTCATCTCTTTGCAAGTGAAAGACGCACAAAATGAAGTTTGTCTTCGGTGTGGACTTGATGAAGAAGTAGATAATACTTCTGACAGTGTCTGAAGAACAAGTAATGGCAATCACAGATAAATCGACATGAGCATTTGATCTGCTTTATCTCATCCCTATTTTCTTACGTATCCTTTCATAATCCTCTCTTGTATCCATATCGAGTATAACCCCTTCATCTTCAACATCCAGAAATCTTATTCTGTTAGGGTCTTTATGTATTATGTCTCTTAAATTAAGACCGGCAAAGACTTCCTCGATGATAATTTTCGGAAAAAGGCTTGGATGCCCTCTTTGACCTTTATATAAGGGAATGACGATTCTATCAGGAGTTTCGAGGTGACAATGAACAAGTTTTTTTAATGTATCCGCTTTCACAAAGGGATGATCTGATAGAGACACGAGGACTCCTGATGAAGATTCTGCGATAGTGCGAAGACCAATTCTGACGGATTCTGCCATATCGCTTTTGTGATTTTTATTGAAGACAATTTTGGCAGGAATGTCTTTAATGGAATCAAGTATTTCATTTCCTCGGGGACCAAGTACTACGACTAAATCCTCAATCCCCGCAGCTATGAGACTATCAAGACAGTACCTGATGATTGGCTTATCACCGAGAGGGAAGGAGTTGTTTTAGCTGACCCATCCTCCTCGATAAACCTGCTGCAAGAAGGACTGCTGAGACCTGGAGAGGCATGTTCCCTCCTGTATTTGATGATCTGTGCCATGATGCTGACGGCTATCTCTTCGGGTGTCACAGAGCCTATGGGGAGGCCTACAGGAGTTATAACTCTGTCAATGTCTGTTTGTGAGAACCCTTCGTCCCTGAGGGTCTTGAAGAGAAGAGCTTTTTTCCGCTTGCTTCCCAGCAGACCTATGTACCGTGCCTCCGTCTTCAAGGCTGCTTTCAGCGCGTCGAGATCATGATTATGCCCGCGAGTTGCAATAACGAGATAGGTGCCTCTGTCAGCAGCAAGTTTCGAAAAAACATCATCGAAATCAGTCACAACAATATCAATGGCGTCAGGTATGTTATCTCTGTTTGCATATTCTTGTCTGTCATCGACCACGGTAACTCTGAATCCTGAAAATCGTGCTACCTTTGACAAAGCCTTACCAACATGACCGGCACCGAGAATAATAACGTGCGGATCAGGAATAACAGGTTCGATGTAGACAAGGACTTTCCCTCCGCACACGAGACCGCCATGCTTTTCTGTGAGTTCAAAAGGTATGGTAAGAGGAAAACCATCCTTCATTGCCTGACGAGATGCCCGGATTATTTCTGCTTCGATACATCCGCCGCCAAGGCTGCCGAGAATTGAGCCGTCATCCCTGATGAGCATCTTCGCCCCCTCCTTCTGCGGAGAAGAACCGCTGCATTGAACTATTGTTGCAATCGCAGAAGACCTGCCCTCCTTTTTTAATCTCAATATTTCTTCGTAGATGTCCACAGCAATTTACCCAAAAAAATAAAAGGGCAGGGCATAGTATTTGAGCGGATTATTTTGCCGATAGTCCATTGAGAATATTTCTAATATGAAGAGGCAAAAGCCTCGGAGTCCCGATTTTATCGGGACGAGAATGAGCGAAGATACTATGTCCTGCCTGTGTGTCATGAATTATAAATAATTTAAGTTAAATAAATTTTTGTCCGCCTCGGCGGATTCGCAGAGGCGAAAACAATGTCTGTATTATTCCGGTTTACCTGAATATCTCTTTAAAAAAGAGTTTCATCATCTCCCATGAGCGCTTGTCCGCCTTCTCATTATAGGCCATACCTTTTGAAGGGTCATTGCCAGCTTCTGGAACAGTAAAGCTGTGCACTGCCCCTCCGAAGATTACCATCTGCCAGTCAACACCTGCCTTACGCATCTCGTTTTGAAAGGCGAGCACAGCTTCTTGAGGCACAAAGGGATCCTCTGAGCCATGGAAGACCAGTACCTTTGCTTTTATATTTCTTGCATCTTCAGGATTAGGCGTAGCGAGGGCACCATGGAAGCTTACTACCCCTGCGATATCAGCACCGCTACGTGCCAGCTCAAGCACTGTTGCGCCGCCAAAACAATAGCCCATGGCTGCAATACGGCTTTTATCCGTAAGTTCATGATCCTTGAGTACTTGCAGGCCTGCTTGAGCACGGGCTCTCATAAGACTACGGTCTTTAAAATACATACCGGAAACCTTGGCTGCCTCTTCGTGATCTTTCGGTCTCACACCTTTGCCATAGATGTCTGCTGCAAAGGCGATGTACCCAAGTGCTGCGAGTTCATTAGCGCGCCTTTTAACATAAGGGCCGAGCCCTGTCCATTCATGGACAACCATTACACCCGGACGTTTCCCTTTGATTGCATCGTCATAGGCTAAATAGCCTTCCAGGACTGTATCCCCGTCTTTATATTCAATGGTTTCTGTATGGAGTTTAGCCTGGACATTGGTACTTAAAAAGAAGATAAAAATTATGAAAAATAAATATTTCATAACAACCTCCTTATTACCTGAAAAATTATTCAACATTATATTTTCATCTAATCTACTCTATCAGAAATTTTTCTGCATCTATGTTGGATATGGTATTTGAGCGGATTCTTTTGTCGATAGTCCATAGAAATTTTCTTAAAAAAATCAAAAGGCAAAAGCCTCGGAGGTCCCGATCCCGAAAACTTTCGGGATCGGGGGCGAGAATGAGCGAAAATACTATATCCTGCATAGTACCAATCCTTTTCTGAAAAAATTCGTTAGACTTTGACAGCAGCCCCTTTTACCGTTTCAGGAGTCATAGGAAGTTTATGTAACCGAATTCCCGTGGCATTAAATACTGCATTTGCCACTGCAGGCGCAATGGGCGGGACACCAGGCTCACCAATGCCTCCTAGTTTTTCCTTGCTCCTTATAATATGAACCTCTATATCAGGTGCTTCATGCATCCTCAGTAATTCATAGTTATGGAAATTGCTTGAGGCAACACCCCCGCTTTCAAGTTCAATACCTTCTTTTAGCGCTGCACTCAGACCCATAGTGATTCCGCCTTCCATCTGGGCAGTTATGATTGCAGGATTTATCACATCGCCGCAGTCAACAGCGCATACAACCCTATGAACCTTAATTGTCCCTGTCTTTTCATCAACAGAGACTTCTGCAACCTGGGCAACATAGCTTCCAAAAGAGAGGTGTTGGGCAATACCACGACCTTGTCCTTTTTTCAAAGGCCTTCTCCATCCTGCCTTTTCAGCAGCAACCTCGAGAACCTTGTATGCACGTTTATGGTTTTTCAAATGATTTAACCGGAACTCCAGGGAGTCCTTTTTTGCTGCATGGGAAAGCTCATCGATGAAACACTCTACGGTAAAGGCATTATGCGTACTTCCAACGGAACGCCAGAAGCCAACAGGAACAGGCGTATCGAGCCTCACATATTCAACGTAAACATTTGGGATTTCATATTCCATGTTTTCGATACCTTCCACGGCTGCAGGATCTATGCCATTTTTCATCATTTGAGGAAAAACACGGGAAAAGATGGATGGAACAACTACTTTGTGAGACCAGGCAACCAGACGACCTTTATCATCAATACCCCCTTCTATCTTACAGCAGTTTGCAGGTCTATAAAGATCATTCTTCACATCCTCTTCTCTTGACCATATGAGCTTTATAGGTCTACCCGTTGCCTTGGACAGTTGTATCGCCTCTTCAACAACGTCTGTTTCAAAGCGTCTTCCAAAGCCGCCGCCAAGGTAGGTGGTATGGACATAGATCTGATCAGGTTTTAATCCTGTTATTTTTTCTGCTGCCTTGAGCACACCTGTTTGATTTTGTGTCGGAACCCATATTTCACACTTGTCTGCTGTGACATGGGCTGTGCAATTCATTGGTTCCATTGTTGCATGGTAGAGAAATGGTAAAACATACGTTGCCTCAACCTTTCTAAAAGCCTTGTTCAAAGCAAGCTTTGTATCTCCGTCACTTCGTGCGACTACCCCGTCTTTTTTCAAATGTTCAATAAGCATCTTCTGAAGGCTTTCGTTGTTGAGTTCAGGATGAGATCCCTTGTCCCATTTTACCTTGAGGGCAGTTCTCCCTTTCCATGCCTTTTCAATGCTCTCAGCACATACAGCCTTACCTCTGTAACCATAAGAGGGTGATTGAACATCTATTACGTAATACACCCCGGCTATTTTCAAAGCTGCCTCCATATCATAAGACAGAGCCTGTGCACCGTAAGCTGGCGGACGTTCTATGGAGGCATAAAGCATATTCGGAACAAAGACATCAATACCAAATACGGCAGACCCGTTTACTTTTTCGATAACATCAAGGCGATCGAAGGGTTTGCCAATAATCCTGAAATGGCCTTCTTTCTTTAAAGTCGGATTCTGCGGTACTATAAGTTGAGAAGCATCTTCACAGAGCTGGCCATAGGTTTGTTTACGATTGCTCTTTTTATGCATTACGTTTCCTTGTGAGGCTTCACACTCACTTACTGGAACACCCCACTTTTTTGAAGCTGCACTTACAAGCATCTCACGGGCTGCTGCACCTGCCTTTCTCAAGGGCTCGAACATATGCCTGACACTTGTGCTTCCACCTGTTGCCTGCATTCCCCAGACAGGATCGATGTATTTATCTCCTGCAGGAGCCACCTTAATCTTTACCCGTTTCCAGTCAGCCTCGAGCTCATCCGCCACAATCATTGGCAGAGATGTATAGACACCCTGCCCCATCTCTGACTTGTTCACAACAATAGTTACCATATTATCAGGTGTTATCTGTAACCACACATTCGGATTGAATGATTTATCTTTAGCAACCTCCTCGGCAGACAACATGCGATATCCAGAAGGGGTTAATGAAATTGCTAAAGTAAGTCCTGCTAATCGTAAGAATTCCCGGCGCGTCATATTCGTTCTCATTTCTTACCCCCCTTTGCTGCCATGGTAATGGCCTTTTTTATCTTTCGATAAGTCCCGCAACGGCAGAGGTTTCCGTTCATGACATTCATTATTTCTTCTTCCTTTGGATTTGGCTTTTCTGAAAGCAGGGCTATTGCCTGCATGATCTGACCTGACTGGCAGTAACCGCACTGCGGAACCTGTGCCTTTACCCATGCTTTCTTTACAGGATGATTTTCAGGTATGCCTTCTATGGTGGTAATCTTTTTGCCCTGTGCCTCTCCAACGGGAATCTGACAAGATCTCTGGGCTTTGCCGTCAATATGGACAGTACATGCTCCGCACAAACTCATGCCACATCCATACTTTGTGCCTGTAAGTTTTAGATGCTCCCGTATGACCCACAATAAGGGTACATCAGGGCTTACATCAAAGTCATATTTTTTCTGATTCACTTCGAGAGTAATCATGGTCTTCTCCTTTCAGTATGTAAATCTCATCTTAATTCTTATTACTTCCCGAAAGGGCATAGAGGGTAATGGCATTCCCTGCAGTTAAGGCATAACCCACCGTGGCCCATCTCAGCAAGCTCCCTTCTTCTTATATGTTCACCGGAAAGTATTCTTGGTAGAAGGATATCAAAGATTGTTACTTCATGGAATATCCCACAGGCAGGTATTCCGAGCAAGGGTATCACACCACCAGGGTTATCAATATATGCAATAAGAAACATGGAACCGGGTAATACGGCAGAACCGTAATAGATCTCCTTTGCTCCAAGTCTCTTTATAGCAAAGCGCGTCACATCATCAGGATCAACAGACATCCCGCCTGTAACGATAAGGAGATCTGCTCCTTTCGACTTCAATCCCCTGAGTCTCTCTTCAATACAGGAGGCATTGTCAGGTTCATAATGAATACCCACAATTTCACCACAGTAGGCCTCTATTTTTCTTCTCAGAATGGGTGCAAACGCGTCATTTATCTTTCCACAATAAATTTCATTGCCTGTGATTACTACCCCTACCTTAGGCCTTCTTAGCTCCTTCACCTCTAAGATTCCATTGCCGGCAATACTTGATGCTTTCTCGATAATGTTTCTTTTCACAATAAGGGGAATTGCCCGGGTACCTGCAACCCTCTGGCCTTTTTTTACAATCGTGTTTGCATGGATTGTTGCACACATAACATCGCCGAGCATATTAAACATCAGGAGGGCATCCTTATCAACCTTGAAGAGTCCATCTCTTTCTGCAATAAGGTTGACCTTTCCTTCTTTCGGTGTTCCCTCTGGACTAATACCAGGCCCTGAAAGTGCATTGGCAAGAATTTTAGCAGCATCATCCTCGTGTATTTCGTCTTCAGAGAGACTTAATATGAAAAGCTTCTCTTTCCCTAGTCTCTGAAGATGTTCTATATCTTCTTCAGTCACGACATGTCCCTTCTTGAACGCCCTTCCCTTAAACTCCCCTGGTCTTATCTCTGTGATATCATGAGCAAGAGAAATACCTGCAGACTTGCTCACGGGTATTTCTATTATTTTTGTGTTGTTTTTTCTTATTCCTGAGTTTTGCATTCTTTTACCTCAAAAATATTTTTAAAAATTATACTAGTTGAAGTTCTCATATTATCAATAAACACTCTATGCCATATAAAAAACCATTTCAGCATCTTGAAATTACTCTAAAAAAATAATAAAAGATATCAGTATATGTCTGATTTTCTTGTAGGAATTTGGCTTTTCGTTTTGTAAGTATTTATCCTATAGGGTTAATTGGAGGTTTGAGGATTACAAAATATAGTATATGGTATAATTTAAAGGAATTTTGGAGGTTCGTAATGCCAATATATGAGTATATATGTAATAAATGTAAGATAACTTTTTCTCTCCTTCAAAGGATGGGGTCTTCGGAAAAAGATACAACCTGTCCAAAATGTGGGTCGAAAGAGGTTAAGAAGAAGTTCTCTCTCTTTAGCAGCTCTACGTCAAGAAGCAGTGCCGAGCCATCCCCTTCCGCCCCACCTTTCAGCGGAAGAAGTTGAGGTATCTCTTCCTGCTGAACCGTGGGTTCAGTTCTTCAATACCTCTGATACCGGCACACTTACTTCATTTTGATTCTTTGCAGGTAATTTTTATGTGTTACGAGCATATCTTACATTGACAGAGAAATTTACAAACTGTTAAAATTACTTCGATTCTTAAACAAAAATTTCTAAAAAGAGAGGAGGGGTATATGGATGCCCGTTGTGAGGGTTCATGAGGGTGAGTCCTTTGAAAATGCACTCAGAAAGTTCAAAAAACAGTGTGAAAGAGAAGGAATCCTCTCCGATATAAAGAAAAGAGAGCACTACGAAAAGCCGAGTGTGAAGAGGAAGAAAAAGGCTATCGCTGCTCGGAAGAAAGCCTTCAGAAGAACGAAATTGGCGGCAAGGTAATGTCTCTTCAGCAGAGACTAGACGACGATTTAAAGGTAGCGATAAAGAGCTCTGATAATCTCAAAACTTCTGCTATAAGGATGGTCAAGGCAGCCATCAAGAACAAGCAGATAGAGAAGAGAAGTGAATTGTCTGATGAAGAAATAATCTCTGTTATCTCTACGCTCTCCAAACAGAGGCGTGAATCGATCGAGCTTTTTTCAAAGGGAGGAAGAGAAGACCTTGCAGAAAAAGAAAAAAAGGAGCTCTTAATCCTCCAATCATACTTGCCGAGTCAGCTCTCTCCAGAAGAGCTTGACCGTTTAATCATCGAGGCGATAAAAGAAGCTTCTGCTGAAGGTGTAAGGGACATGGGTAAGGTTATGCGCATCCTCATGCCCCGATTGAAAGGTGCTGCTGATGGAAAGGTTGTGAATCAACGGGTAATCGAACTATTACAAAAGACATGAAGCTAAGAGATATTTATAGAAAAGCAATAGAAACTGGTATGAACAATGACCCTCGCGGCGGGGATATTGTTTTGAAGGATATTGAACAGAGGAAAAATATTTTTGACGAGCTTAAACCTGATGAGAAAGACTTCTTCGACATGGAATCTCTCCAGAACCCTTACTCTGATTCAAGGATTCTCTTCGGGACAGGTGATGAGGAGATCCGAACTGCCCTTGTCGGTATTGATATTGAAGTCGGTGAGATACTGCTCGCTGACAGCCTTCGATCAAAGGGAAGGCAGGTTGACCTCCTCCTTTCACATCATCCCGAAGGAAGAGCATATGCAAACCTTTATGCCGTGATGCATATGCAATCAGATATACTGAACAGGTTTGGAGTTCCCATTAACATTGCAGAGGGGCTCATGGATGGAAGGATAAAAGAAGTGGAAAGAAGGCTCCTGCCGGTTAACCATTCAAGAGCGGTGGATGCAGCAAGGCTTCTCGGCATTCCCTTCCTCTGTCTTCATACACCTGCTGATAACATGGTTGCGAGTTATCTCCAGAGACTTTTCGATGAAAAGAAGCCCTATTATGTAGATGATGTGATCAAGATACTCAAAGGCATTCCCGAATATAAAGAGGCCGGATTAAACAGTGTGGGCCCAAAGATATTTCTTGGTTCAAAGAACAGGAAGGCAGGAAAAATCTTTGTTGATATGACAGGTGGCACGGAAGGCGCGAAGGAGATATTTGAAAGCCTCACAACAAGTGGAGTAAGCACAATTGTTGCGATGCACCTAGGCGAGGAACATCGGAAAGAGGCTGAAAAGAACCACCTGAATGTCATCATTGCTGGACATATTTCAAGCGATAATCTTGGTCTTAACTTACTTTTAGATGGGATTTCAAGAGGTGCTTCATTGGAGATTTTAGAATGTTCTGGATTTAAGAGATTCAGCAGGCTGAATGAAGCTTGAAGGGCTGCTTGAAGAAATAAAGTCTAAAATAGACATCGTTGATTTCATATCCGATTATGTCCAGTTAAAGAAATCCGGTCAGAATTATAAAGCTCTCTGTCCCTTCCATGCTGAAAAAACCCCTTCTTTTATGGTAAGCCAATCAAAACAGATATTTCACTGTTTTGGATGCGGGATTGGCGGTGATGTAGTCAGCTTTTTTATGAAACATGAAAACCTCTCTTTCAATGAAGCAGTGCAGTATATTTCGAAAAAAGCCGGTATTAAGATTAAGGAATTTACCTTTGACAAAGATCTTTCTGAAAAACGTGAAAAGCTACTTAATATTAACAAAGAGGCTGAGAAATTTTTTATCAAGAACCTTAATGACTCAGGGGTGGCCAAGACTTATTTAAAGAATCGAGGGGTTGAAGAGTCATCTCTTCACATTTTCTCCACAGGCTATGCACCGAATGAAAGAGATGGTCTTATAAAATATCTGAAGAAGATAGGCTATAGCGATTCCCTCATAAAGGATGCAGGGCTTGCTGTATCTGACGAAAGGGGCCTCAGGGATGTCTTCCGAGGGCGTATCATCTTTCCTATATATAACTATCAGAATGATATTATTGCCTTCGGTGGTAGAGTTTTAGACGATTCTCTTCCAAAATATCTTAATTCTCCCGAGACAGGAATATTTAAAAAAGGTGAGACTCTCTTTGCCTTGAACCTCGCAAAAGAAGAGATAAGGAAAAAAGGTTATGCCATCATTGTTGAGGGATACCTCGACACCATAGTATGTCATCAGTATGGGTTTAAAAACACGGTTGCGCCATTGGGAACAGCCTTGACTTCAAGGCAGTTACAGAGGCTTAAGCCATTAACGGGGAAGGTTGTACTGGTCTTCGACAATGACGAGGCCGGTGTTGCTGCTGCAAAGAGATCTCTGGAAATCCTTTCTGAATGCAATTTCAGGGCAAAGGTCTTGTTACTTCCTGAAGGTGAAGACCCTGATAGTTTTTTGAGAAAGAAAGGCAGTCAGCCTTTTAAGAAGATGCTTTCAGAAGCCCTGTCAATGACAGAGTTTCTCCTGAATACCTCAAAGAAGGACGTGATAGATACTGCAAAAGATGTCCTCGGGATGATATCAGGCATAAGGGATATGATTGTGGCTGACGAATTATTACGTGAACTCGCTGATAGCACAAGGATTGATGAATCTGTCCTCAGGAGTGAACTGAAACAGATAAAGAAAAAACAGAGATCTCACAGCTTAGAGGGGCTGGGTCTCATGAAGGCTGTAAGGCACAGGGAAGAATATCTTCTGCTCAGTGCAATCATTGCATTCCCTGAAAAGGCTGAATACGTGCTCTCAAAACTTAATATTGAAGACATGAGGGATGAAACAATAAGGTCTTTATTCAAGAAAATAAAGGCCATTGGCGATATGTTTACTTCGGGGTCTCTCCTCAATGAGGCTGATGATGAAGTGAGGGCACTCATTACAGGACTCACTCTGAAACCTGGATTTGATTTAGAGCATGTTGACAGAAACATCGAAGATTGTCTACAAACACTATTACGGAAACGATTCAATGAGAAAAGGAAACTCGCAGAGGAATCAGGCGATATTGCTCTCCTGAATAACCTGTTGAAGGAAAAACGTAAACTCCTGAAGGGGAACACCTGTGGAAAAATACTTTGATTATTTTGAAGAGCAAGAAGAGGAGAACAAGACTGATCACTTCAGGGCTGGGTTCAACGATGAGCCCCCAGAGGTAGAGAAAAAGGCCCCTGTTTTTACAGAAGGCGAAGGAGACCCTGTCCGCATCTATCTGAAGGAAATGGGCAATGTGCCATTGCTCACAAAAGAGGAAGAGGTTGAGATTGCAAAAAAGATAGAGGCAGGAAAAGAGAAAGTCTGCAGGGTAATATTTTCAATACCCTTTTTCCTGAAAAGGCTTATAGATTTAGGGAGCATGGTAAAAAACGGAAAGGCCCCCCTCACCGAGATTGTTCAGGACTGCGAAGGAGAGACAGAGGAAGACCTTATAGCAGAAAGGGAAAGACTCTTTAAGGTCACAGAGGAGATAGGCAATCTCTATCAGAAAAGAGAGACCTATCTTAAGAAGTTAAGAAATACCATGCCTGCAACATATGAAAGGTTAATCAAAAAACTCAGGGAAAATAGAGAACAAATCCTTGGAAAAGTACATGATCTTAGATTAAAAGAGGATGTCATAATAGAATTCTCTGAGGAATTAAAACGGTCAGTTGAAGAGATAGAAGATCTCCATGAAAAAATAGTAAAGGCAATGAAAAAGGGAGGCTTTACCTCTCATATAAGGAAAGAGATAAAGAAGAGAGAAACGAGAGTTGGAATGAGTTCTGTTGAACTGAGGAAAGTATTAAAGGTTCTGATGGAAGGGAAGAGAGAAATGCACGAAGCAAAAAAAGCTCTTATAGAAGCCAATCTGCGGTTTGTGATAAGCATTGCTAAGAGATATAAAGGAAAGGGCTTAAGTTTTTCAGATCTCATACAGGAGGGAAACATCGGACTTATGAGGGCTGTCGATAAATTCGAGTACAAGCGTGGCTTCAAGTTCAGCACCTATGCAACGTGGTGGATCAGACAGGCAATAACGAGGGCAATGGTGGAACAATCGAGAGCAATAAGGATACCGTTACATACGGTCGAGATTTTCAATAAGATAACAAAGATTATGAGTGAATTTGTTCAGGAGAAAGGCGAGGAGCCCACACCTGATGAAATTGCTGAACGGATGAATATCCCTGTCGAAAAGGTAAGAGGAATACTCAAAATGGCAAGAGATACCATCTCCCTTGAAACACCAGTGGGAGAAGAAGATGGCAGTTATCTCAGGGACTTCATAGAGGATAAGGGAGTGTTGTCTCCTCTTGATGTTGCAATGCAAGAGGATATGAAAAAACAGATAGACAAAATTCTTGGCTCCCTAACTCCTAAAGAGGAAAAGATTATCAGAAAGAGATATGGCATCGGTGAAGACAGACCGCATACCCTTGAAGAGGTTGGTCTTGAATTTGATGTAACACGTGAGCGGATAAGACAGATCGAAGCAAAGGCAATAAGGAAACTAAGACATCCCTCCCGAAGTAAATGGCTGAGAACCCTCATTGAGCGGCGTCATTAAAAATATAAAAGGACTTATCCGACCTTGTAAGACGCACTGTTGAGTTCTTTAGCAAGTTCGCATTTCTGAAAACCTCATAGTCTGAAAACCTCATAGATTGTACTTGCATCTGCGAATGTTCAAGCTTAAGGAAGCATGATGACAAACAATTACTGGTAGAAACATTCATGAGCTTTTGGTTCACAAAGAAGCGTGAAAATCTATTTTGAGAGGAAATACTTAAACAAAAAGGGCTTGGTATTTCCAAGCCCTTTTTGTTAGCCACTGACTATAAATGTCAACTTTAAAATCTTAATGTTGCTCCTGCAAAGAATCCAGAAATTCTGAGCTCCGCAAAACCAGGATCATCTTTTGTTTTTATATCAAAGAATGTCAATGAGTTGACAAATACGTACCTATGTTTTTATAGTTGTATGAGAAGTGGTGAACGGCAAACGGTTGCCGATAGAAGCGTCTATGCCGTCTGAAGAGTATAGGCGCTGTTTTGTCTGGAAAAGAATTTAACAGTTCTGCATGTGTGCAGACATGCTGCTGCTATATTGAAAAAATGCGAGGATACGAAGGACTGTTATGGACCAGAAAAGTGCCGGACTCAATCTCACAATCTTTTTTTGCCAGCAGTTAGATCCGGATCAGGACGTCAACAGGCGTGCCCTTGAAAAGGAGCTGGGTGA
>CAWGWX010000005.1:0-15239 GCA_963826355.1 Nitrospirota bacterium
GTAAAAAGTTCTTGTCACTCTGAACTTGTTTCAGAGTCTTCCCGAACTTGATTCGGGACTGAAACGAGTTCAGCATGACATATAATAAACTTTTAGCGGATATTTATGATTTCGCATTTTAAATCGATGCAAGTGCCTCTTTAATTGTCTTTACGATATCCTCTACAGTAAGGCCATAATGTTTTAATAATTCTTCCGGTGTTCCTGAACATCCGAAGGCATCCTTTAATCCAATTCTGCGAAGATGCGTTGGATGGTTTTCTGAGAGAAACTCACTCACAGCACCTCCCAGACCACCCACAATTGAATGTTCTTCTGCGGTAACGATAAGCTTGCATCTTTTTGCGACATTCAGCAAGGTCTCTGTGTCGAGAGGTTTCACCGTAGACATATTGATTACACCCGTATCTATGCCTTCCTGTCTGAGTATTTTTGCAGCCTCCAGTGATAGTGATACCATAATGCCCATTGCTATGATATTTACTTCCCTCCCCGTGGAGAAGGTATAAGCCCTTCCTATCTTAAACCCGTAATCATCTGGCATGACAGTTGGAACCTTAGACCTTCCAAGCCTCACATAAACAGGACCACAATAATCTGCTATAGCATAGATGACCTGCCTTGTTTCGTGAGCATCAGCGGGAACGATAACCGTCATATTTGGGAGAACACGCATGAGTGCAATATCCTCTGTTGCCTGGTGAGAGGCACCGTCTTCACCGACTGTAATGCCAGCGTGAGTTGCTACAAGCTTCACATTCAGGTTCGAATAACAGATGGCCTGTCTTACCTGCTCCCACGCCCTTCCTGTCTCAAAGACTGCAAAGGTTGATGCAAAGGGAAGCTTTCCCGATAGTGCAAGTCCAGCTGCAGTTCCTATCATGTCCTGTTCAGCTATCCCTATATTAAAAAAACGGTCTGGAAAGGCCTTTGCAAACTTCCCTGTCTTTGTTGAGCCAGAGAGGTCTGCATCAAGGACAACTATATCCTTCCGGCTCTTCCCGAGTTCCAATAATGTCTCTCCATAAGCATCCCTCGTTGCCATTGCCACTTTTTTTACTGCTGTGCTCTGAATACTTTTACCCATGAACTTCAAGCTCCTTTAGTGCCCCTTCGAGTTCTTCAGGTGTTGGTGCCATCCCGTGATATTCAACTTTTCCCTCGAAGAAAGAGACTCCTTTCCCTTTGATGGTATGAGCGAGGACGACACTTGGTTTACCTTTCACGGTTTCTGCTTCATCAAAAGCATCAAGAATTTCCTCTATACCATGCCCATCAATATCTATGACATTCCATCCAAAGGCTAACCATTTAGAGGCAACAGGCTCAATGGCCTTCACTTTTGACACAGGGCCATCTATCTGAAGGCCATTGAGGTCTACTATTGCGCATATGTTGTCAAGCCTGTAATGGGCGGCTGTCATTGCAGCCTCCCAGACCTGCCCTTCCTGTATTTCGCCATCGCCTAAAAGGCAGTACACCCTTGAACTGAGATTGTCCATCTTCAGGCCTATCGCTATACCATTAGAAACAGAGAGACCCTGGCCGAGAGAACCTGTTGAAATCTCAACACCTGAAAGAACCCTTGAACAGGGATGGCCCTGAAGAGGACTGCCTAACTTGCGGAGTGTCTTGAGAACGGAGATGTCGAAATAACCTGATAGAGCTAACACTGCATAGAGCAGAGGCGCTGCGTGACCTTTTGAAAGGATAAATCTGTCTCTCTCTCTCCAGCTTGGATCATCTGGTCTATGTCGCATTTTTGAGAAATAAAGGACTGTGACAATATCAGCAGCTGACAGAGAACCTCCTGTATGGCCTGAACCAGCTAAGGTAAGCATTTTCAGTATCTCTATCCTTACTAATTTTGCCTGTTTCTTCAGAAAGGCTATGTCTCTTCCCTTGCTGCTTTTTGAATGCATTTATTGAATCGCTTTCCCCTTTTCTGTTTCCTCAGATTTGTCCTCTTCAGTACATCTCCCAGCGAGAAGCTCTTCTATCATACTGTTATGCTGCTCTGCCATCATTTTCTTTATCTTCTCTTTATAACCTGGTTTTCCAACAATATCTGCATAGCTGTTTTTTTTGGTTGCAATGATCTCACCCTTTAAATACAGGAGGCTTATGATTACAGGGTTCTTTAAACCATTATCTTCTGTCTGGATATGATAGGTATCTTCGTTATAAATAATATTGGTGTTAAAACCAAAAAGCACTCTTTTTGACCTTTAACCTACCCCGTTTTCGAAATTCTTTTATTATACTAATTATATAAGCGAAGGACAAAAAAAGAAAGGCATTCTCATTCACTCATGGAGAAAGAAAAGTACCTGAGAGAGCTCTCAAAATGTGTGCGCTGCGGAAGTTGCAAGGCCTTCTGTCCCACGTACGATGAAGATAAAACAGAGGCTATGGGTGCGAGGGGAAGGCTCGTGCTCCTGTGGGGTCTTTCAGAAGGTCTGCTCAAGCCATCCGCAGTTCTGAGGGATCGTATCTTCAGCTGCATATTATGTGGTGCCTGCTCAGAATTATGCCCACCTGGAGTTGATATACAGGAGGTTATATACCAAGGCAGAAGCCTTCTCAGAAGGTCAGACACAAAGAGACGCTCCCTCCGTTTTATTACAAAATTTTATGCTAAAATGCCAAAGCTGAGTTTCAGACTTCTCAGGTTGTCTCAACACCTATTCCCCTCCCTCATAAAAAGAAGGGTATTCCCCTTTCTTCCTGAACTGCCTGAAAGTCCCCTGAAAAATGAAAGTCAGGTATATACGGTTTCAAAAAAGAGAGGCAGAGTTGCTATCTTCACAGGATGTATGGTTAACTTCCTCTATCCCCACTTAGGAGAATCCCTCATCAATGTTCTTCAGAGTCTCGACTATGAAGTAATCCTTCCAGCAGGTGAGGTCTGCTGTGGAGTACCTTTGAGGACGCTTGGCCTTGAAGAAACGGCCATAAAACTTGCAAGAAAGAACATGGATGTATTCAGCAGGCTCAATGTTGAGGCAATACTGAGTCTCTGTCCGACATGTATATACGCCCTGAAAGTTGAATACCCAAAGCTCATAGGTGAAGGTTTGGAAAAGGCAATGGATATATCAAAATTTTTTATCAGTAGATTAGATCCTTCCCGTTTCTCCTTGCTACATTCTCATCTCGCGAAACCAACATACCATGATCCATGTCACCTTAGATATGGATTAGGTGTTACAAAAGAGCCAAGAGAGATTATGAAAAACATCGGAATAGAATTGATCGAGGTTGAAGAAGATAGATGTTGTGGTTTTGGAGGAACTTTCAGCTTTTCCTACCGAGAAATCTCTGAGGCACTCCTCGAGAAGCGCATCAAAGATCTAGAAAAGACAGGGGCGGAAACAATCATTACCTCCTGCCCAGGATGTATGATGCAGTTAAGCAGAGAAGTTAAAAATAAACCCGTCTTGCATCTCATCGAGGTTATTGAGGAGGCACTCGAGGAAGCCAAAAATTTTTAGTATAATTGGTGGGAATTTTTAACTAAGAGGAGGATGTATGAAATTTTTCATTGATACAGCAAATATCGAGGAGATTAAGAAGGCATGGGCACTCGGTGTTATAGATGGTGTAACAACAAACCCTTCTCTTATATCTGTAGTAGAGGCTGCAAAGATGGGTGCTCACATCGCAACGATCCCTTATTCTGTTATAATACAATTAATAAAGCATCCCCTTACAGACATAGGCATTGAGAGATTTTTGAAGGACTGGGAAAAAGTCCCTAAAGAAATAATGAATATAAGTAATCCCCCTCAGTCACCCTTTAGCAAAGGGGGATTAAGGGGGATTTGGTAGAGAGAAAATGCCGATTTTTGAATATAAATGTAATGGTTGTGGCGAAGACTTTGAGAAGCTTGTCTTCGGAAATCAGAAAGTCAGATGTCCAAAATGCGACTCCGAGGACATAAAAAAGAAGTTTTCTGTTTTTAGTGCGGCAGGCACAGAAAAACCCCTCGCCGGTACATCATCAGGCTGTACATCCTGCACAAAGAGCACATGTAGTTCGTGCCATTAGAAATTCTGTTTTAGTATTGCCGATCAAGCCTTATCCATGGTATCCTTTTTCTAAGGAGAAAACGGATGCTCGCACCAAAGAAATCTGATAATGTAACCATCCAGACGTCATCAAAAAAACGTGAGGCACTGAAGGAACTTTCAAAACTCGGCATAAAGCTTTCGGATGGTTCACATTATACTTTGAGAGACTATGCTTCACCCAAAACAACCCTTGCTGATCTGAGAAAACGTCTTTCTTCCATAAAAACTTCCCTTTCAGAAGAGATTATCAAAGAAAGAAATAGATAATACCCGTCTATTTCTTTGATACCAGTGTTCTGGTTAAGAGATACCACGTAGAGGAAGGCTCAGAAAAAGTAGATAAAATATTCAATGCTCCCGAAGGTATCTTCGCCATCGCAAGCATCACCATAACCGAGTTCACATCTGTCTTTACAAGGAAACTCAAAGAAGGCATTATCACAGAAGATGACTTCCGTATTTGTCTATCAGAGTTTTAAAAAAAATGCTCTCATTATTCGGAATTGTTGACCTTGGAAGAGAAGTTTTGTATTTGCTACAGGTTTCTTCGTACAATTAATTTAAATTATTAAATTGCTGGCTGTGGGGCTTTGGAGCGATTTGTACGCTGAGGCTTTGGGGAATCTCTAAACTATAAGTATCGGGTCGGCAAGGAGATAGTATTGAAAGGATAGCACAAAAAATGCTATTATTTTCATGTAAGTTTTTTATGGAGGTTAATTATGCCAAGAACAACCATAACATTGCCTGGCTCATTAGTTGAGGAACTTATGACAGAGGTCAAAGCAAAGAGTAAGACTGAGGCTGTGATAAAAGCTATCAAGGATGAGATACGGGCCAAGAAAAAAAAGAAGATAAAGAACATGGCTGGTAAAATGGAATTTACAACATCCGCCAGTGAACTCAGACATAAGGACAGAAGGCTTGGATAAAGTTTTAGTTGATACCTCGGCCTGGATTGAGTTTTTCCGAAAGAAGGAACCTTATTACAGCGCCATTTTAGAATTAGTAGATAATGACTTAGTCTGCTGTATAGGGATTGTTCTTGCTGAACTCTTACAGGGCGCAAAGTCAGAGAAGGAATTGAATACCATTAAAGAATTCCTTCATGTCTTTGATTTTCTTCCCGAGTCAATCAAATCATGGGAAAAAGCTGGCGAGTTGTCTTATACTTTGAAACAGAAAGGGAAGGGTGTTGGGCTTTCAGACTGCTACATAGCCGTTCTTACAAAATCAAGTGATGTAAGACTTTTATCTCTTGATAAGCATTTTGATGTTCTTAAGAAAGAAATTGAACTAAAATTATACGGTTTGTGATTTTTGGTAAGACTGCGTCTCGATCTTACTTCTAGTTAATCCTCTCAATAAAAACCTTTGCAGCTTTAAGGGCATCCTTGACTACATTTACATCATAAATGAGTCCTCTGTAATAGCCCGCTATGTGCAGCAGATCATAAAGCTTATCAAACTCCCGCATCAGCTTTCCATCGTGGATTGCTAAATATTTGTTCAATGCCTTTCGATACGCCTCTACTGACTTTGGCAGATCTTTCTTCCTCAGACTTGCTTTAGTAATAAGATAATCAAGGAAATATAAAAGCATATCTTTAGTAATCCCCCTTTCATCCCCTTTAGAAAAGGGGAATTTCAAAGAGAGATTGCTGCTGCTGGCAACGACAAGGAGATACAGGAATACCCGATAAAACTCTCCGATTGGTTACATATTATATACGCAGGCTGAAGCCTGCGGCTACATATGAAGGATTCCCGATCCGCCTCAGGCGGAGGAATGACAAATAACACAATAACATGATACTTCGAAACAGAGCTTCAAGGAATTGTCTGATTACTTTTACTCAGGCTGTCTGAAGGGATTTGCTCGTAATACTTTGGCGAGTTTCAGGGGTTTTCCTTCCATTACAAAGACTGCCAGCCCCCTGTCTTCAAACCTTTTACCCCTGACTGTCCATGTTCCATTCCATGAGACATGAAGATTAACCGTAGAGTCTTCTATCTCAACCCATTTTGGAGTAAATGAAAGTTCAGCGTTGTCAAAACTCTTCCGGGCCTCAATAATCTCTTTATAGCCGTCTTTTGTGGAATTCTTCTCGAGAGTCGAACGATCATTTTTGATATAGGCATCCTTAATGACCTCGGCAAGTTTAAATGCCTCTTGTGCGATCTTTGACTCTTCAGAAGTCTTCTTAACCTCCTGCTTTCCACATGATATCAGGAGCAAAACATATAATTAAAACTCGTAATGTGTAACTCGTAACTTGTAACATTTTATATATCGATATTCCTTGCCTCAAGGGCATGTGTAATGATGAACTCTCTTCTTGGATCAACCTGGTCTCCCATGAGAACGGTGAATATCTCATCTGCCTGGACAGAATCCTGGACGTTAACCTGAAGGAGTGTTCTTCTCCCAGGGTCCATTGTGGTTTCCCATAGCTGCCCAGGGTTCATCTCTCCGAGACCTTTGTAACGCTGAATCGTAAGTCCCTTTTTGGCTGTCGCAAACACAATCTCAAGGAGCTCCGAGCTCGAGGATATCTCTTTCAGTCCTTCCCGTGTCTGGACCTTATAGGGAGGCTCTCCGAGATCCCTTATGATGCTGTAAAGGTTTTCCAGTTCCCTGAATTCAGGAGATGTGAGAAAATTAATATCCAGGTTGAGCTTGTAGTTATGTCTCCTTATCTCGACACCGTAGGTCTGATGTTCTTCATCGAGCTGGATATCACCTATAGTGATGTTCTGGTCTTTTACTTTTATTCTCCTCAGGATTTCTCCAAACTTTGCCTTATCTTTCAGCATATCTTTATTGATGCCTAATGAAAGTATAAACTGCAGGAGTTCAGGGTCCCTTCTTCGCCTTTCAAACCATTCTCTCAAACGCTGGAATTTCGATAGTCTCTTGAGATAGGGGATAAGGGCTTTCCCCTTCACGGCCTGGCCTTTTATAGAAATCTCCAGGTCATCTGAGGCGAATTCAAAGAGCATGTTCTGCATTTCTGTTTCGTTCTGTATGTATCTTTCGGTCTTGCCCTTCTTCACCTTAAAAAGGGGAGGCTGGGCAATAAAAAGATAGCCTTTTTCTATTATCTGAGACATCTGTCTGTAGAAAAAGGTGAGCAGCAACGTCCTGATATGTGCGCCGTCAACATCAGCGTCTGTCATGAGGATAACCTTGTGATACCGTATCTTTGATATATCAAAATCCTCAGGACCTATGCTTGTACCTAAGGCTGTTATGAGCACCCTTATCTCCTCTGAGCTGAGCATCTTGTCAAACCGTGCCTTCTCAACATTGAGTATCTTGCCCCTCAGGGGAAGTATGGCTTGAATTCTCCTGTCTCTGCCTTGTTTTGCAGAACCCCCTGCAGAGTCTCCTTCTACAATAAATATTTCACTTAAGGCTGGGTCTTTCTCTGAACAGTCTGCAAGTTTTCCAGGCAGACCTGTATCTTCAAGGGCGCCCTTCCTCCTCGTCAATTCTCTTGCCTTTCGTGCCGCCTCCCTCGCCCTCGCTGCCTGGAGAGCCTTTTCAACAATTTTTCTTGCTATCGATGGGTTTTCTTCGAAATAGGTACCGAGTCCTTCATTCACGATTGATTCTACTATTCCTTTTACCTCGCTGTTTCCGAGCTTCATCTTTGTTTGGCCTTCAAACTGGGGGTGGAGAAGCTTGACATTGATAACAGCTGTTAATCCCTCTCTGACATCATCGCCTGAAAGTGCCTCTTTCCCATTTTTAAGGAGTCCCGAGGAGGTCGCATAGCTGTTTACTGTCCGAGTAAGGGCTGATTTGAAGCCAATGAGATGGGTTCCACCTTCTTTTGTATTGATATTGTTGGCATAGGTGTACATGGTCTCAGCATATCCGTCATTATACTGAAGGGCTATCTCAACGATAATATCTTCCTTTTCACCTGAGACATAAACCGATTTGTGGTGAAGGGGGGTCTTGTTCTTGTTCAGGTGCTCAACAAAAGATACAATCCCACCGCTATAATGGAATTCATTTTTTTTCTCTGTCCTTTCATCTAAGAGGGTTATCTTGAGCCCCTTGTTCAGGAATGCGAGCTCCCTCAGCCTCGGAGCTAAGAGATCATAACTGAAATCTAAAACTTCAAATATCTCCGGGTCTGGTTTGAAGGTCACCTTTGTGCCCCTTCCCTTTGTTTTACCAACGGTACTCAGAGGACCCTTTGGTTCGCCCTTTTCATAATGCTGTTGATACACACCTCCGTTCTGCCTTATCTCTACGTCAAGCCATTCTGAAAGGGCATTCACAACGGATACACCAACTCCATGCAACCCGCCCGATATCCTGTATGCCTTTGATTCAAACTTTCCGCCTGCATGCAATTCTGTAAGGGCTACCTCTGTTGCAGAACGTCCTTCAGGGTCTCCAGGATGGGGTTCTGTCGGTATCCCCCTCCCGTCATCTATCACCGTGCAACTTCCGTCGAGGTGAATTATCACGTCTATGTTCTTGCAAAAGCCAGCAAGTGCCTCATCAACGCTGTTGTCGACTACTTCATACACGAGATGATGCAGTCCTTCTGGACCTGTAGAGCCTATGAACATTGCAGGCCTTTTCCTGACAGCACTCAGGCCCTTCAGTATCTTTATATCCTCAGCGGTATATGACTCGTTGTTGTCGTTTTCCTTTTCTTTCATCTTCCTTCTCGTTATATCCTCATCGGCATAACAACACACCGATAATCTTCCCTTCCCTCCTCTTTAACAAGTACGGGACTTAACGGATCCTGAAGCTCCAGGACAACTCTCTCTGCCATCATTGCTCCCATTGCCTCTATCAGATATCTCGCATTAAACCCAACAGAGAGGTTATCACCTTTATAATCAACAGCGACCTCCTCCCTTGCCTCGCCGAGGTCTGGATTTGATGATGAGATAACGAGGTTTCCGCCTGAGGCGTCCGCCGAGGCGGATCAAAAGTCAAACCTTACAGCATTGGCCCTTTCCCTTGACATTACCGATACTCTGCGGAGTGCTTTTGTGAAGGCCTCTCTACTTACAGATACCTTTTTTTCATTTGCCGGAGGGACGACATTTTCATAATTCGGGTATGTACCTTCTATGAGTCTTGTCAGAAACTGCACTTCACCTCCGCCTGAACCGTCCGATGCAGAGGATCTCAAGCTGAAAAGCAGATGATTTTTCCCTATCAAGATTTTAGTCTTCTCTGTTTCTCTGTTTAAGAATCTCCTCAGCTCAGAAACCGCCTTCCGGGGAACGATGATCTTTTTCTCATCTTTCCCTTCTCCTTCCATCTGTTTCATGATGACTGCGAGCCTGTGCCCGTCTGTTCCCACAACGGTGAGCACTTTGTCCTTCGGTTGGGTATGAAAAAGAAGACCATTCAGGGTATATCTGGTATCGCTCTCTCCAGCAGAATAGATTGTCCTTTCTATCATCTCCATCAATACTGTGGCATCAACGGTTATCTCCTCTACATCTTCCATTGCAGGCCATGCCGGGAAATCATTTGCCGAGAGACATGCAAGCCGAAATTCGCTTGTGCCGGCTTTTACTTTCAGCCATCCTCCGCCAGGGGGGGACTCATCCACTGATTCCAATAATAAATCTCCATCCATTTCCCGCACTATCTCAAAAAGTTTTCGTGCAGGGATACAAAGCTTCCCCTCCTCCTCAACCTTCATCTCTACTGGCTCTTTGAGTGCTGTCTCGAGATCTGTAGCAACGATATGTGATCCCTTCTTGCCTGCATCGAGAAGAAAATGGCTTAAAATGGGCATTGTGTTCTTTTTCTCTACAATATTCTGAATATTTGAGAGCTTCTCCTGCATCTCATCCTTTGACACATTGAGTCTCATAATCCCTCCTCACGGTTTTATCTTGCGTATAAGGTTCTCTATCATCCTGTTAAATGCCTCATCCTTTGCCCTCTTCTCTTCAACCTGCTTACATGCATAGATAACAGTTGCATGGTCCTTCCCACCGAAGCCTTTTCCGATATCGCTCAGAGACATATCGGTGAGTTGTTTGGTTATATACATCGCTATCTGCCTTGGCAAAGCGACTTCTTTTGTTCTTCTCTTCGCCTTTATATCAGTCAATTTGAGCCCAAAGTATTCGCAGACTATCTTCTGTATGTGATCCACGTTTATAGGTTTTTCGTCTTCCTCAATAAGGTCTCGCAGGATGTTTTTAGCCATCTCTTTGTCAATAGGCCTCCCTGTCAATGAAGCCTGGGCACCGAGGCGGATAAGACAACCCTCTAATTCCCTGATATTCGATTTTACCTTCGATGCAAGATAATAGGCAGTATCCTCAGGGATGTTTATCCTTTCCATCTCTGCCTTTTTCAGTAAGATGGCAATTTTGGTCTCGATCTCAGGCGGTTGTATATCAGCAATGAGCCCCATCGTGAATCTCGATCTGAGCCTGTCAGTAACCGCTGTGATCTCTTTCGGTGGCCTGTCACTGGAGACTACGATCTGTTTCTGCTTTTCATACAGGGTATTGAAGGTATGAAAGAACTCTTCCTGTGTTGCTGTCTTGTTCGCTATGAATTGTATGTCATCCAAGAGAAGGACATCCAAGTTTCTGTATTTATCTTTGAATTCCCCCATCTTATCATGCCTTAATGCCGACACTACTTCATTCGTAAACTGTTCAGAAGATACATAGAGGACGATAAGGTTAGGATCTCTGTCAATAACAGCATTGCCGACCGCGTTTATAAGATGTGTTTTGCCAAGGCCTACACCTCCATAAATAAAGAGGGGATTGTATGTTCTGCCAGGCGACTCTGAAATAGACCTTGCTGCTGCCTGTGCAAACTGGTTACTCGTCCCTACAACAAAATTCTCAAAGGTATATTTGGGGTTGAGATATATCCCCCTTCTTGCCAGGCTCTGCCTGCGGCTCTCTAACTTCATATCCATCTTTTTGACAACAGGATCTATTTTTTCTTCTTTTTTGTAAAGAATGCTTACGGGGAATCCGAGAACGCCCCCTAGAGATTCAGCGATTAAATCAGGATAGTTCTCCTCAATCCAATCTCTGAAGAACCTATTCGGGATGTCTATAGTAGCATGATGTTCCTTCAATTGAAAGAGTTTGATAGGTTTGAACCAAAGCTCTGTTATGCTACTACCTACTTTTTCTTCTATCTTTAAGAGACTATTATTCCATATATCTTCTAGAGTCATCTATGATCACAAAGTTACTAACATTTTGCCAACATATGTTAGTAAGTCGAAGGGATTGGTAGATAATTATACCTCATGTTAACAGGTAAGACAAGAAAATCTGTTACTATTCTGTTTGCCACAATGTTATGTAATTGCCTCCTTAAAAATGTCGAAAAGGTAACAGCCTTTTATACGCCTTTATGAACACGAAAAAACCTTTCTGGTACTATGCAGGTACTATGATGGACTTATTTTTCAACATACAAACACTTACTACTATAACTACTATCTACTTCCTTAAAAGATAATAGTAGTAGTTCAAAGACTCTCTTTTTTACCTTTTTTCATAAGAAAGGCCTTTATGAATTTATCCAAGTAACCATCAAGTACAGCATCAACATTGCCCATCTCGATACCCGTTCTGTGATCTTTCACAACCCTATAAGGCTGCAGGATATAAGACCTTATCTGATTTCCCCATGCAATGCCTTTCTTATCTCCTACGATTGTCTCCATCTTTTTCTCCTGCTCCCTCAGTTTCATATCATACAGACGTGCCTTCAGTACCTTCATCGCAATAGCCCTGTTTTTATGCTGCGAGCGTTCATTCTGACAGCTGACAACAATACCCGTTGGTATGTGGGTAAGCCTTACAGCCGAGGATGTCTTATTCACATGCTGTCCTCCTGCACCAGAGGCTCTAAAGGTCTCCATTTTTATATCATCCTCTTTTAATTCTATGTCTATGTCATCTTCAACCTCAGGATACACCAGCACTGCTACAAAAGAAGTATGTCTTCTCTTATTTGCATCAAAGGGTGAAATTCGAACAAGTCTGTGAACACCTGCCTCAGCCTTGAGATGTCCATAGGCATATGGACCTGTTATTGTGATGGTAGCACTCTTAATACCGGCCTCTTCACCCATCTGCAACTCAACGATCTGGGTGTTGAACTTGTGCCTTTCTGCCCATCTCAGATACATTCTCATAAGCATCTGAGCCCAGTCTTGGCTCTCTGTTCCACCTGCACCTGGGTGGATAGTAAGAATGGCATTATTCTTATCAAGTTCTCCGGAGAGAAGGCTTTGGATTTCAAGGGAGTCAAGATTTTCCTTTAAATCGTTGATCTCCTTCCGCAGGTCATCCAGAAAAAGATCTCCGCCCTCTTCTTCAAGAATCCGTATTGATTCTTCTAAATAAAAGAGTTTGTCAGAAAGCGAATTGAAATGGGATACGATATCCTCGAGCCTTGATTTTCTTTTCTGTAGTTCTTTGGCCTTTCGAGGAAATGACCACATTTCCTCAGAGGTCAGGTCTTTTTGAATTCTTTCGATTTCTTCTTTTAATCCGGGTAAATCAAAGATAACCTCTTAAGGACTCTATCTTGCCCTTGAGGATCGAAAGTTCTTCTTTGAGCGCTTCCTGTATAAGCATACTACCTCCTTAGATTCCTTCTTGCCTTACTCAATATATCAGCCAACAAAAGTATGGAAGAAACAATACAGAGATAAGAAAAAAGATCACCATACTTTGTATAAAAGCTCTTAGTACTATCAGTCTTTATATCGTTTGTGAGTATTGCCTGTTGAAAGAGATTGGTCTTTGAGAGTATTCTCCCATTGCTGTCAATAAAGCCTGATATGCCTGTGTTAGCCGCCCTTATCAAGGGTTTTCTGTTTTCTACTGCCCGGAAAACTGCCATGCTGAAATGTTGATAAGGACCTGTTGTTTTTCCAAACCATGCATCATTTGTGATATTCACGATAAAATCGCCACCTTTTAAGTAAAATTTTCTCACCAGTCCTGGGAATATTACCTCATAGCATATTAAAGTAGCAAACCCGCCAATGGGGGTCTCTGCTATTATATAACGGTCACCGCTCATGTAGTCTCCGATACCAACAACAAGTTTGTCTATGAAGAAAAGGAAATTTTGCAGAGGAACATATTCACCAAAAGGGACTAGGTGTATTTTATCATAAACATAAGAGACCGTTCCAGTCTTATCGAGAAGGAGGGCACTGTTTGAAAGAAGGTCTCGCTTTGCTCCTTTTTCCTTTACAAGAACACTTCCGAAGAGGAGATAAGCATCAAGCCTATTCTGGAAATCAGTTAATTTCTCTGTATTTTCCCTATCAGTACCAAAGAAGAAAGGAACAGATGTCTCAGGCCAGATAATGATAGCGGGAGAGGAAGAGATTGCTTTCAGAGAAAGCTTGCTATAAGTCTGCATCACCGCGTCTTGATATGTAGGATCCCACTTTCTGTCCTGCTCAATGTTTCCCTGTATTACGCTTGCCCTTAAAGATACCCCGGGTCTTTCCTGTGAGAGCCTCCATTGTCCATATATGAAAGCTGATGAGGTAAACAAAAGGAGGAGAGATAGTCCAATCACTGTTCGTGACAACGGGAAGAGAGGCATTTCCCTGACGCGCCTTCTTATGAGGAGCATCTCTACAATCGCATCATTTACAGCCACTACAAGGAAAGATACTCCATAGATGCCTGTAATATCGGCTATCTGGATGATACGCAGAAACTTATACTGCGTATATCCTATACTCGACCAGGGAAAACCGGTAAATACGTAGGAACGAAGAAACTCAAGAGCTACCCATAGAAAGGGGGCAAAAAGAGGAGCAGGAAGACGGAAGGACTTGAAGTTCATTGAGAAGAGAAGGGCAAAAAGACCTGTGTACAAACTGAGGTAAAGACAGAGTACGAAAACGATGGCAAGGCTTACAATAAAAGGAACACCACCATAATGATTTATTGAATGATATATCCAGTACAGGGTTCCGAAAAAATAAGGGATGCCAAGAAAAAGGCCTGCCTGAAAAGCCTCCTTTGGTTTTTTGTTATAGAGAGAGAGGAGAAAGGGGACAAGGGCTATCCAGGCAAGGGGGAAAAGGTCTATGGTAGGAAAGCATAATACAAGAAGAAGGCCTGATATGAATGCAGGCAGATACATTTTCATGAAGCCTTTGATGTTTTCCAGATTCACCGTGGTTGCCTTGCTGAATAGTTTATATTTTAATCTGTGCAAACTCAAGAAATGAAACAGAGGTGAAACGCAAGCTTGACAGTAAAGAAGTTAAAATTGTAAAGTTTTAAAATCATGGGCAGTTAGCTCAGTCGGTAGAGCAGAGGCCTGAAAAGCCTCGTGTCCGCAGTTCGATTCTGCGACTGCCCACCATGATTCTCCCTGCCTCTTTTATACATTCTTATTTATAAACCTTTTCCTCTGATATTTCTCCAGGTAACTCGGGATACTTAAGGGAATGAGCTCTCTATCAGGAAAGCGCAGCTCCCTTAAAAGACCTGCCAATTCAAAAATTTTACAACTAGTAAAAAAAAGACTTGAAATAATACTATTTTTATGGTACTTATAAAGATACAAAGTATAACTTTATTATGGTAATTTTAAAAGAAAGAGGAATTTGTTGTAATCACTGCTACCCGATAACAAAAAAGGGAGGTGTAAATGCTTTGTTTCTTGTTAGGGTTGGTAGTTGGTGGAATCCTTGGCATTGCAGTAGCGGCAATCCTTTCTGCTGGAGCAACTGCAGATAAGGAAATGGAGTATATATGGAAAAACTTTAACCAGCTTGAAGAAGAACGAAACAGTGTGATACTTAAGCACTAAATTTTCTTTTAAGATATCAATAGCTAACTTCCGTTTAGAGGAAGGCAATTTGCCCTTTCCTTCCTAAACATCAATTTATTCTGAATAGGCAATAAAAAATGAAATTCTTAACGGTAACTGAATTAAGGCTTAGAGCTACAGAGATAATAAGAGAGATTGAGGAGACTGGAGAGGAGGTAGTAATAACAAAGAAAGGGAAACCTGTTGTATTGATGCAGTTCATCACTGATGAGTCATTTAGCCTCAAAGAAAAAGAAACAGAAAAGCCAAAAAAGGGAAGAGGTTAAGAAGATGGCTTCTCGCCTTGAGTGTAACCCCGTGATTTTAA
>CAWGWX010000006.1:0-15902 GCA_963826355.1 Nitrospirota bacterium
AAAAGCAGGAATCCAGAGGTATTACTTATATTATTTCTCTGGATTCCGCATCAAGTGCGGAATGACAAGAATAAATCAAGAAACTTATACAACTTTTAAAATAAGTTAATCACATTCTAAGCCGCATCGTCAATAACTTTTGAGGGGGTTTCATATAAATAGACTGTATATTAACCCAACATTTTCTTCAGCATTGCCCTTGCATTCATAAATATATCGATGTGTGTTTTGTCCTGATAATCCCTGTAGGTATAAAGGTGAGGATGATATGTATCGTCTCTATATATAAGAGTTATCTCACCATAGATACCTTTACCGAGATAGAGACGGTGGGCATAGTTCTTTGTAGATGCAAGGACTACCTTGGATAGGGTAAGGTAGCCCGGGTCAAGATTAATAGATCTTTTGCCATTCACAGAAAGGGTAGATTCGATTTCATTGGTCTTTAGCTTTATATCTGCAAGCAATCCAGAATCTATAACGTTTTTAAAGAAGATGATCTGCCTGAATAAGGGCCAGCCGATTTCATCCTTATAATAGGAAGAATAATTCCAGGTGAGGGAAGGACTTATGAATAAAATATCTCCAAAATGTTTCTCAAGTATTTCTTTCGAATCATTGAATTTCTCAGCACTGCAATAAAGGGTACTTACAAAAAGGAGTACAAGTTCAGGAGTCTTGATCTCCCCCATGATTATTCATTGATAAGATTAAGGAATGATTGAATGACAGGTTGAGTGTCCCATTCTAATGGGCCTACTACCTTATCTCTAAGGATTCCCTTCTTGTCGATTATAAATGTCTCTGGCACACCCGTTATACCGAATCGTTTGGCAGCAGAACCATCAGGATTGCGATAGATGGGGAAGGTATATCCTTGTTGTTTCATATATCTGGATACTCTGTTCTCATCGTCTTGAAAAAGGATTGTTATCATCTTGAAGTTTGTATTCCCTGACAAATATCTGTAGAGCACTTCTATGGAGGGAATTTCATCTATGCATGGCTGGCACCAGGAGGCCCAGAAATTGATGAAGACGACATTACCTTTCAACTCGGAAAGTTTTAGCTTGTTATCCTGAGTGTCAGTCAGTTCAATATCGGGTGCCAGAGAACCGACTTTAGCTATCCTTGGACTAGACTGATGCTTGGTGAAATAGAAAATGACAACGACAAAGAAAAAGATTATTGGAATGATAAAGGCTTTATTTTTCAAATCTCGCTTTTTTCTGGATTCCTGCTGGAGTTTAACCCTGAATTCCCTCCGCCTAAGGCGGATTCGCGGGAATGACAAGAGGGGCAGGAATGACGTTGACAAAATTCTTGATATCCTGCGTTTTTGCTTATTGTCCGATAATTGTTATCCTGATCCGCCTCAGACGGACGTTTCAGGATCTTTCGTAGATATAACATATTGAAAAGACGATATTCTGAAATAAATTCAGAATGACAAATTTGACACATACTGAATTATTGGGCAGCCTGTCTTGATAGGGGGCATTAGTTGACACCAGACAGAATCGGGGACTCTTCAGCCGCTACAAATGTTGGTATATCACCTTCAAGGACAACATTTATCTTGTGTAATTCTTTAAACCTTCCCTTAAGGAGCTCCTCGGATAAGGGATCTTCTATCTCCTTTTGTACAGCTCTCCGCATTGGTCTTGCACCATAGACAGGCTGATAATAGCGCTTTATTATCCACTCTTTTACTTCCTGTGACACCTCAACAACAAGTTCCCTTTCAAGAAGCTTCCTGTTTGTTTCTTCTACAAGTAAGTCAATAATGGATAGTAAATGGTCTTTTTCGAGAGGATGAAAAACAACTATTTCATCAACACGGTTCAGAAATTCAGGGTTGAACATTTTCTTGAGTTCACCCAGTACATTCTCCTTTATTCTTTCATATACGAGATCGGATTCATTCCTCTGGAAACCGAGGGGGGTTGCCTTTTCAATTATTCGTGCGCCTACATTTGACGTCATGATAATTACGGTATTCTTGAAATTAACTTTTCTTCCAAAGCTGTCAGTAAGTACCCCTTCATCAAGCACCTGGAGAAGAATATTGAAGACATCAGGATGTGCCTTTTCTATCTCGTCAAAGAGTACCACAGAATATGGCTTCTTTCTTATTCTCTCTGTTAGTTGTCCTCCTTCTTCATAGCCGACATAGCCGGGTGGGGCACCGGTGAGTTTTGAGACGTTGAACCTCTCCATATATTCAGACATGTCTATTTTGACGAGTGAAGTTTCGTCATTGAACATGAACCATGCTAATGCCTTTGCGAGCTCTGTCTTTCCTACACCTGTAGGTCCTAAAAAGAAGAAGGAGCCTATCGGCTTTTTGTTTGACTTCAGTCCTGCTCTCGATCTTTTTATCGCCCTCGAGACTGCCTTTATTGACTCGTCTTGGGCTATGATCCTTCTATGGAGTTCTTCCTCCATGCGTATGAGTTTTTCTGATTCCTTTTCTTCAAGTTTCACAAGGGGTATACCTGTCATCTTAGAAACAGTGTATGCAACATCCTCTTCCACGACAGAAGGTATATCTTTGTTTAGATCATCTCTCCATTGTTTGTGGAGTTGTTCATGAATCTTTTTAAGCCTTTCTTCTTCTAACCGAATGGATGAAGCCTTTTCGAGGTCATGGAGTTTTAAATACAGGTTCTTTTCTTTCGAAAGTCTCTGTATCTCAGTCTCGAGCTCCTTCAATTCCTGGGGAGGGCTATACCTTTTTAACTTAATCCTCGACCCTGTCTCATCGATAACATCGATAGCCTTATCAGGCAGATATCTGTCAGAGATGTATCGGTCGGATAACCTTGCTGCAGACTCTATTGCCGCATCAATGATCTTGACTTTGTGATGTGCCTCGTATCTGGATTTCAGTCCTCTTAGAATGTCTATTGTGCTTACTACATCAGGAGGCTGTATATTAACTGGCTGGAACCTCCGTTCGAGGGCACCGTCTTTTTCTATATATTTTCTGTACTCATCAGGTGTCGTTGCGCCTATACACTGTATCTCCCCTCTTGAAAGGGCTGGTTTCAGCATACTCGATGCATCGACTGATCCCTCTGCAGCACCTGCACCGATAAGGGTATGAAGTTCGTCAATAAAGAGTATGACATTGTCTGACTGAGTGATCTCCCTCATGACAATCTTGAGTCTCTCTTCAAACTGGCCCCTGTATTTTGTCCCTGCAATCAGTGCACCGAGGTCAAGAGAGACGATACGTTTCCCTAAAAGGCTGTCAGGGACATCACCCGAAACAATATTCTGGGCAAGACCTTCAACAATGGCTGTCTTTCCGACTCCAGGTTCACCAATAATGACAGGATTATTTTTAATCCGCCTGCCCAGTATTTGAATGAGACGTTCTATCTCATCTTCCCTGTTTATCACGGGATCAAGTTTTCCCTCCCTCGCCATAAGCGTCAGGTCTCTTCCAAACTCGTCAAGTGCAGGGGTGGTGCTCCTCTTCTCTTTAACATTCGTATGAGACCGTATTGAGAAATTGATGGTAAGCTGCCTTGCTCCAAGGAGGTTGGCACCAAGGTTACGCAGTATTTTGCCACCGATACCTTCTTCTTCCCTTATCAAGCCAAGGAGAATATGCTCACTCCCGATATAATTGTGGCCTAAAAGGCGTGCCTCTTCAACAGCGAGCTCAAGGACTTTTTTGGCCCTTGGTGTGAAGGGAATATCGTCGAAGGTCATGAGGTCAGTGCCTTGAGGCAGGTTTCTCTGTACTTCTATGCGAATTTCCTCTCGGGTTATCCCCATCCTTTTGAGGATTGCTGCAGGCAGGCCGTCATCTTCTCTCAGGATAGCAAGTAAGAGATGTTCTGTACCAAGGTAGTCGTTCTGCCGTTTTTCGGCTTCTTCCTTGGCGTATATGATTACCTTTCTTCCTCTCTCAGTAAACTTCTCAAACATGCTCTATTTCTACCTCTATTAATTTTAGAGTAATACTTTTAAGCAGAGAAAGTCAATATACTTCAATGAATTTCAAGGGAAGAGAAAAAGAAGGGTATTTCATAGGAAGCTGATTCTTTCGAATCTGAGCCATGGACGATATTGTGTTCGATGTCTGAAGCGAAATCAGCCCTTATTGTGCCAGATGCGGCATCTTTGGGATTCGTTGCTCCCATGATTTCTCTGACCATTGAGATTGCATTATCACCTTCTACTACCATGACTACAATAGGTCCCTCTGACATGAATTCAGTAAGGCTTTTATAGAAAGGCCTATCCTTGTGAACGACATAGAAACTCATAGCCTCTCTCTTACAAAGCTTGAGCATCTTCAGTGCAGCAATCCGGAGGGTTTTTTGTTCAAATCTCTTTATAACCTCACCGATAAGATTTTTTCTCACACCATCTGGTTTGACTATTGAGAGTGTTCGCTCCATCTTTCCTCCAAATCCCCCGTAATCCCCCTTTACTAAAGGGGGACGGAAGGGGATTACCTATAATTTCAAAATGTATTTAAGTCGCTCACTTATATTGATAGTTTTTTTACTAATTTTCTGACCGAGGTGCATGATTTCCTGAAATGTGCCCTTTCTTCTTTGGTGAGCTTTATCTCTACAATCCTTTCAACGCCTTCTTTTCCAAGGATGACGGGCACACCCATATAAATATCCTTCATGCCATATTCACCGTTCAGATATACAGCACAGGGAAGCATCCTCTTTTCATCAAGAAGGATTGACTTTATCATCTGAAATGTTGCTGCTGCTGGAGCATAATATGCACTCCCTGATTTCAGTAAAGAGACGATCTCTGCTCCACCATTTCTCATTCTCTCTATCAATGCGTCAATTTTCTTTTTGGGAAGGAGTTCTGTTATCTGTATGCCTTTTACCGTTGTAAACCTTGAGAGTGGTACCATATCATCGCCATGTCCGCCGAGCACAAGTGCTTCTATGTCTTCAGGTGAAACATTTAACTCCCATGAGAGGAATGCTCTTAATCTCGAAGCATCAAGTATCCCGCCCATACCCATCACACGCTTGCAGGAAAACTCCGTAGTCTTCCATGCAAGTTGTGCCATGACATCCATCGGATTTGTTACAACGATTACAATAGCATTTGGAGAAGTCTTTGCTATTTCTATGCATACTCCCTTAATGATGTTAGCATTTGCATGAAGGAGGTCGCTTCTTGACATGCCGGGTTTTCTTGCAAGCCCAGCAGTGATAACGACAATATCCGAACCAGCTGTATCAGAATAGTTCTTTGTTCCCTTGATTGTTGATGATGAGTTCCAGAGTGGACATGCTTCTGCGAGGTCAAGTGCCTTGCCCTCAGGCATTCCATCTACGATATCAAACAGGATAACATTAGCAATGCCTGATTGAACAACAAACTGTGCAGTCGTGGCACCAACATTCCCTGCACCTATTATGGAAACCTTTTTCCTCATTGCAGTCCCTCTCCTTCTGGCAGCTTCTCCAGTTTTACTTTGGCTATCCGCTGACCTACCATCTCTAATATGGTTATTTTCTTTCCTTCTATTTCAACAACATCGCCAATTTTGGGAATCCTTTGAAGGGCGGTCAATAAAAAACCACTCAGGGTTTCATATTCTGTAGATTCAGGTATTTCTATCTCATGATCCTCTTTCAGATCCCGTATGCTGATGGATGCATCTATGCGAAATGTTCCATCACCGAGCTGTATTACAGGACTTTCGATATCATATTCATCCCTTATCTCTCCTACAATTTCCTCTAAAAGGTCTTCCATGGTTACAAGACCGGAGACCCCGCCATATTCGTCTATAACCAAAGCCATATGGACCCTTTTCCTCTGCATTTCTCTCAGGAGGTTGCTTATCTTCATTGTCTCAGGAATAAAGAAGGGTGGTTTAATGAGCTTTCTTATGTCTGCTCCTCCTCTTGCCAGTGTATTCAGGAAGTCCTTTGCATAGAGAATTCCCCGAATATCGTTCAGGTCTTTACCTACAACAGGATACCGGGAAAACTGCTCCTCAGCGATGATAGTTTTGATTTCTTCCATAGACATGCCAAGGCTTATTGTTGCCATCTGAGTGGAAGGTACCATTACCTCTTTAACGGACATGTCCGTAAATTCAAAAACGCTGTGTATGAGCTCTTTTTCCTCGGCTTCAAAAATGCCCCTTTCTTTGCCTTCCTCTAAGAGGAGTTTGATCTCTTCTTCCGAAATGTATCCCCTTTCACTGAAAGCCCTTTTACCAAAGGGCTTCAATAAAAGATTTGTAGTTCCCCTGAGTATTTGAACAAAAGGCATAACCAGTTTAGAGAACTTCTCTATGAGGGGGGCAATCAAAAGACCGGTAGTTTCCGGATGGCGAAGGGCTATTGATTTTGGGATGAGTTCTCCGAAGACAATAAAGAAATACGTTATTATTGCAGCCACGATACCTATGGCGATTGCCTGGCTTGAGACCGAGATGAGGGGTATCGGTACATTCTTAAGCATGGGTTTGATTATTTCAACTGCTGTTGCCCCTCCAATGGCTGATGCGAGGACTGCAGATAGAGTGATACCAACCTGAATTGTCGCAAGAAATCTATTCGGCTCTTTTCGAAACTTATCCAGAATCACAGCATGCTTGTTACCCTCATCGATGAGTTGTTTGACACGTGTTCTCCTGAGGGTAATGACTGCTATCTCAGCTGCAGCAAAGAGAGCATTCAAGAAAATGAAAATGATGATGAGAAGTATGTCAAGCCACATAGAATTTAAAAACAAAATGCAAACTGTGAAATTAAAAATTTAAAATTGAGGATTTCTGATATTTTAAATCCACCTGGGGTGGATGGTTTTTTGATATTGAATTTGTTTCTGGGTTTTTTTCTCGGTGAACTATCCGTTTCCATTTAGGGATTAGACTAACTTCTCGATAATGGCATCTGCAACCATCGATGTTGTTGCGGCAGTCTGGTCGTCAGGGGTTGGCTTCATATCATAGGTCACCTGTCTTCCTTCTTCTATCACAGCTGCGACAGCCATTTCTAATCTTTTGGCTTTTTCGGTCTCTCCCAAATGTTTGAGCATCAAGACGCCTGAAAGTATCATAGCAAGAGGGTTTACTTTATTCAACCCCTTGTACTTAGGGGCACTCCCATGGACTGGCTCGAAAACCGCCATCTCCTCTCCAAGGTTTGCTCCAGGGGCAATGCCAAGACCCCCAATAAGACCTGCGGCCAAATCAGATACAATATCACCGTAAAGATTGGGGAGGACTATGACATCATAAAGCTCAGGTTTCTGCACGAGCTGCATACACATGTTGTCGACTATCCTGTCTTCGAATGGGATATCGGGATATCTCTTTGCCACATTTCTTGCAGTTTCTAAAAAGAGCCCATCTGAAAATTTCATGATGTTTGCCTTATGGACTGCTGTAACTTTTTTTCTTTTATTTTTTCGTGCATACTCGAAGGCGAACGTTACAATTCTTTCTGTAGCGTAAACAGATATAGGTTTTATGCTTATTCCTGAATCAGCTCTGATTTTTTTCCCTGTTACCTTTGTAATAAAATCGATAAGGTTTGCTGTATCTGGTGTGCCTTTCTCAAATTCGATTCCGGCATAGAGATCTTCTGTATTTTCTCTGATTATGACAAGGTCAACATCTTTATATCGTGTCCTTGCACCCTTAAAGGTTTTGCATGGCCTCAGGCAACAATAGAGATCCAGGGTCTGTCTCAGTGTAACGTTAACGCTCCTAAAACCAGTTCCTACTGGTGTTGTGATGGGTCCCTTGAGGGCTACTTTGTTCTTCTTTATAGAATCAAGGACTCTCTGAGGCAAAGGGGTTCCTTCCTTCTCAAATACATCCTGCCCCGCTTCTTGGATATCCCACCTGATATCAACACCTGTGGCCTCAATGACCCGCTTTGTGGCTTTGGAGATTTCAGGTCCTATGCCATCTCCTGGTATGAATGTGACGGTATACATTACAGATTTGCAGTGAGTATCTTTTTCGCAATCTCGGGGTAAGTGGCAATGAATCTCAACTCATCATCCGTGAGAGGCTTCTGGGTGTGAAGATTAGCATACTGTGCGAGTTCGAGTACTTTTCTTGCTTCATTGTCATCGTGGAAATGGATGCCGAGTTTGTCGTAGACATGCCTGAAGCCTTTAATGCCTCCATACTCTCCTGTTGTTATTACCCTTCCGGTTTCTGAGAGTTCTGGTTCACCTCTTCCCACATCCTCAGGATCGTAGAGTTCATAGTTACGTCTGTCTTTTAAGGCTCCATCTGCATGGATTCCTGACTCATGGGCAAAGGCATTCGCGCCTACTCCCGGCTGGTTTATCGGTATGGGTATATTAAATGCAAATGATGCGTATCTGCCGATCTTCCATGCCCTCTTGAGGTCTACATGCTCATCGAGGGGGACTTTATCTTTAAGCCCCTGCGAAAATTTAAGTGCAAGGATTGTCGATACGAGGTCACAATTACCACACCGCTCTCCGAAACCATTCACTGTTGTGTTGATATATGAATCAACACCTCCTTCTATAGCTCCCTGGGCACCTGCTACTGAAACAGCCTCTGCCATTCCGAGGTCATTGTGGCAGTGCATTTCTATGGGGAACTTTGTCGCAAGGGCAAGTGCCTTTGTCCTTTCATATATGGTTATGGGGTCGTCTGTACCGAGGGTGTCACAGTATCTGAAGCGATCTGCCCCGGCTTCCCTGCCTGTAAGGGTGAATTCTATCAGCCTGTCGAGTTCTGTCCTTGATGCATCTTCCGCATTAACTCCTACTGTTTCTGCACCGAGTTCCTTTGCAGTTCTTACAGCCTCGGCAAGAGATTTCGTAATATCCTTGAAAGTCCTTTTACCCTGGAACTTGCCCTGTATCATGATCTCCGATGTAGATATTGAAACATTGATATGTTTGATTTCAGGACAATTTTTGAAGGTGAGCTTTACATCTTCGGGTATTGCCCTGCACCAGCCTTCAAGGCGGAGCCTCTTAATCCCTCCGAGCTTTACCAGTTCGAGGTTTGCATTGATATAATTTATCTCGTGTTTCAATGTTGGGAATCCTATTTCACTCTGAAAGATACCCATCTCATCAAGGTAGACGTTTAACATTGTCTTTGAGAGCTTTGGGAGGAGTATCCGCGATGTCTGTACACCATCCCTATTTGTTACATCGATTAAGTATACTTTACCTTTCATAGAACCTCTCTCTTTAAGTATTTAAATATCGTAAAAGATATTTACCATAAACTTGTTTCATAATACCAAACAAGAATCGTATATTCAATGTTGGATAAAACTAACCTTATGAGAAAGACAGGCTACACCCCTAACAATGAGGAATATTCTAAAAATAACAGATTTCCTTAAGAGAATTCAACAGAAGATTTGTGAATTGTAACAAAGAAAGACTGGAAAAGAAAAAAAGTCTTTGTTACAATTAATGCCAGTTTCAGGGAGGCTCATATGGATTTTAAAGGTCAGGTTGCAATAGTTACAGGTGGAGCACGTGGTATTGGCAGAGCAATTGTGGAAAGACTTGCTCAAAGAGGCGTAGGTGTAGCTATTGCAGACATAAACCCTGATGAAGCCAATGAAGCTGCAGCGGCTTTGACAGGGCTCGGGATTAAGGCCATGGGGATAAAACTTGATGTATCGAAGTCAGAGGAGGTTAAAAAGGTATTCGAAGATATACGTAAGGAGTTCAACAGGATTGATATATTAGTGAACAACGCAGGCATAACAAAAGACGGTCTCCTGCTCAGGATGAAGGAGGAAGACTGGGACTCTGTCATGGATATAAATCTTAAGAGTGTCTTTCTTTGTTCTCGAGAGGCTATAAGGGAGATGTCTCAGCGGCGATATGGAAGAATAGTGAATATCACATCTGTAGCTGCATTTATGGGTAATCCAGGGCAGGCAAATTACAGTGCCTCAAAAGCAGGGATAGTCGGACTCACAAAGACGATAGCAAGGGAATATGCAAGCAGGGGAATAACGGTAAATGCTGTTGCGCCTGGTTTTATAAAAACTGCGATGACAGATGTTCTGCCGGAGAAAGTGAAGGAGGAGGTAAAGAAGCAAATTCCCTTAGGGGTATTTGGCACAGTCGAGGATGTTGCAAACGCTGTTGTTTTTCTTGCGTCGCCTGATTCAAGATATATAACAGGTCAGGTGATACATGTGAATGGTGGCATGTATATGTGAAAATAAAATGCAAAAAGAATTTCAAAAAGAAGATAATATCTTTTCGGATTTTGAATTGAAATTTAGCATTAAAACGAGGAGGTGCTTGTATGGTTGAAGAGAAGGTTAAAGAGATTATATCGAAGCAGCTCGGAGTAAGCCCTGCAGAGATTAAAGCCGAGACATCGTTTGTTGAGGATCTCGGTGCAGATTCATTAGATACAGTAGAGCTTGTCATGGCATTTGAAGAGGCATTCGGGATCGAGATACCTGATGAGGATGCAGAAAAGATCGTAAAGGTTAAGGACGCTATTGAGTATATTCATAAGAAAAAATCTTCGGCATAATGGATAAAAGAAGAGTTGTTGTAACGGGTTTGGGTCTTTTAACACCTCTTGGAATGGGTGTTAAGACGACATGGGAAAATCTTGTCAATGGCAAATCCGGTATCAGGAAAATAACCAGTTTCGATACCTCCGCCTTTCCGACACAGATAGCTGGTGAGGTTGAAAATTTTAACCCTGAAGACTACATAGAACCGAAAGAAGTGAAGAAGATGGACCGTTTTATCCATTTTGCTGTTGCTGCAACAACAATGGCTTTCAATGACTCTGGTCTGAAGATAAAAGATCATAATGCAGAGAGGATAGGAGTGATTGTTGGTTCAGGTATGGGAGGTCTGCACACGATCGAACATTACCACTCTGTTTTACTCGAGAAAGGACCGAAAAGGATAACACCCTTTTTTGTCCCGATGTTGTCCATAAATCTTGCCTCAGGTCAGATATCCATAAAGTTCGGTGCCAAAGGGCCAAATTCTGCAATATCCACTGCATGCGCTACAGGAAGTCATTCTATTGGAGATGCCTTTAAAATTATTCAGAGAGGTGACGCAGATGTTATGATTGCAGGAGGGACAGAAGCAGTCATAACGCCTATGGGCGTTGGGGGATTTAATGCAATGAAGGCTCTTTCTACGAGAAATGATGAGCCTGAGAGGGCAAGCAGGCCATTTGACGTTGACAGAGATGGATTTGTGATAGGTGAAGGCGCAGGTATCTTGATACTCGAGAGTCTTCAAAGTGCTTTGAATAGAGGAGCAAAAATATATGCAGAGATAGTTGGATATGGTATGACTGCGGATGCATATCATATCACTTCTCCTTCTCAGGGTGGTGAGGGTGCTGCACGCTGTATAGCAATGGCATTAAATGATGGTGGGATTGAACCTTCTGGGGTCAATTACATAAATGCTCATGGTACTTCAACAAAATCTGGAGATGAGCTCGAAAGCCAGGCAATAAAAACTGTATTTAAAGAACATGCATATAAAGTTGCAATAAGTTCAACAAAATCTATGATGGGTCATTTACTCGGTGCTGCAGGAGGTGTCGAGGCTGTTATCAGTATTCTCAGTATTTGTAATGAAATAGCATTACCAACAATAAACCTCGATAACCCGGATCCTGAATGTGATCTTGATTATGTTCCCCATAAGGCGAGAAAGATGAAGATCAATTATGCCTTATCCAATTCCTTTGGATTTGGTGGGACCAATGCCTGCCTTCTGTTTAAGAAATTCGAGGCTTAAACGGAATCCTGAATCGATGAATGTCCTTATTTTTTCTATTATGTTTTTTCAATTCCGTACAAATGTAATTGGCAGTGGAAAACACTACTGAATTAGAAAGACGTTTCGGCTATGTATTCAAAGATAAGGAGCTTCTTACAGAAGCCCTGACACACAGGTCTTTCTATTATGAGAGTCTTGATAAATCTTCTACCCATAATGAAAGGCTCGAATTCCTCGGTGATTCCGTACTTGGATTTGTCATAGTCGAGTATCTCTTTCTATCAGACGGGAAATTGACAGAATCTGTTATGGCTAAGATTAAATCCTATCTTGTAAAGGAGTCTGTCCTTTCTGAGATTGCTGACTCTCTGTCTCTTGGGGAATATCTCCGACTTGGAAAGGGTGAGGAAGCTACTGGAGGAAGGGCTAAAAAATCACTTCTGGCAGATACAGTTGAGGCTCTCCTTGGGGCTGTTTACCTGGATGGTGGTTATAAAAAAGTGAAAGAAGTTGTTCTGAGGTTGTTTAGTGAAAAGCTTGATGCTATCATGCATTCCACGGAATTCTCCGATTTTAAGACAGAACTTCAGGAGAAGACTCAACTCTTATTCTGTTGCCTTCCTGAATATAGAGTTGTAAGACAGGAAGGGGAGGAACACAAAAAGATTTTCACGATTGAGGTCCTTATTGCTGGAAAGAGGTTCGGAAGGGGCACAGGAAAAAGTAAAAAAGAGGCGCAGACCCTCGCTGCCAGAGAGGCACTTTCACGGCTTCTTTCAGACAAGGAAGGAAAAACAGTCTCTTAACCAGAATAATGCAGACATTGTTCCAAAATTTATTTAACTTGATGAATTTATTGGGAATATCTCTATTTGTTTTATTCACTAAAATATTCTAAGAACCATCACTTAAGGTAGACTAAGGTATCAATCCCGATACATATCGGGATTCACAACATCTGCATTATTACAGTTGCGTATTTGAGTTAAAGGAGGAATGTATTATGAATCTTGAGATATTTCAATCCTGGCTCAATTCATACGGCCGAGCCTGGGAAAAGCAAGACTCCCGCGCATTTGCAGACCTTTTTACGGATGATGCCACTTATCATGCAAACCCTTTTAGTGAACCTTTGCGTGGTCGTTCAGCGATCCTTGAATATTGGTCAACTGTTACACGCTCTCAGGATCAGGTTCAGTTCAACTACGAAGTTCTCGCAGTCACTCAAGATAGTGGTATTGCTCAATGGTGTGCGTCTTTTGTTCACACCTCTTCGAAAGCGAAGGTCAAGTTGGATGGCATCTTTGTTGTCTCTTTGAATACAGAGGGGCGTTGCAAAGTTTTGAAACAGTGGTGGCATTGGTTGGAGTATAGTTCTTAATGGTGACGTAGATATCAACTTTTTGAGCCTTCTAATCCAACAACCCTCGAGAAAACATGACTTTTGAGAAAGAGGGCTTCGGATTTTATCCACAAATTACTATTTGGTACAAAAATTTATGTAGGAAAAACACGGACATCATAATTGGTAAAAATCTGACGAAAATATCAGATATATACTGATACCTCTTTTTCTATTTCATAAGTATAGTGTAATATGATGCAGATTCCTGAAAATATTCAAAATTTTGTGAGAGAAGAATTTGCCAGACTCACCCAGAAGGTCAAACTCCTCATCCGCTCAGACATGATCGAATCATCAGAATTTCCCCATTTGGTTAATAAGTACAATGTCTCTTCAGTGCCGGAGGTGATAATTAATGAGGACATCCGTTTTGAAGGTTCTTTACCAGAGCCATTATTTGTAGACAAGGTGATGGAAGTTGAGAGATATGAGTAAAATTAAGATGATTCATCCCTGCAATAGGAGCGATGATAAATGAAACGAATAAACTGGTATTTTGTTCTTGGAGGTTCTTTAGTCACATTATCCTTGATTCTTTATTTCATCCAGATTGCGATTTTTCATAGAACCAATGATACCTTGTTTTATATGTTGCAAGATCTTGCCTTTGTTCCTATGCAGGTTCTCTTGGTTACTCTGATCATAAGTGGATTGCTGAATATGAGGGAGAAACGTCTTAGATTGGAAAAGTTGAATATGGTCATAGGAACCTTCTTCAGTGAGATTGGAACAAGACTTATAGCCTATTTTTCCGACTCCGATCCTAAATTAGATAACATTAGGAAAAATCTCATAGTAACCAAAGATTGGTCTGATCAAGAATTTGCGGCTGTTAGCAAACGGCTAAAAGATTATGATTACGGGGTTGAGATTCAAAAGATTAATTTAGAAGATTTGCGCATATTCCTGACGGGGGAAAGAGATTTTTTAGTGCGACTCTTGGAAAACCCAGTTTTACTCGAACATGAATCATTCACAGAGCTTCTCCGGGCTGTTTTTCATCTGACCGAGGAATTAGCTGCGCGGGAGGATTTAAAAAAGTTACCACATACTGATTATGCACATCTTGCCGGTGATATTACTAGGGCATATGTCTTACTGGTGCATGAATGGCTGGATTATATGAGACATTTGAAGGATAATTATCCCTATCTCTTTTCTCTTGCTATGAGAACGAATCCTTTTGATCAGAGTGCATCACCGATTGTAAAATGAATTGTTAACGGCTCTATTGGTAAAAACAAACTAAAACCAAGGAGGTGCTTTATGAAGTACAGAGTAATCCTTATTTCCCTCATGAGCCTTTTGCTTGTTTCCAGTGTATCGGCCCAGGTATGTGTTGAATGCCACCAAAAGGTTACACCAAACATTGTTTCGGACTGGCAACTCAGTAAGCATGGCCAGGCCAGAATAAATTGTTCATCATGCCATGGTGATCAACATCAATCGGTAAAAGATGTTGCAAATGTCCAAATTCCAACACCTGATACCTGCGCCATGTGTCACCCAAAACAAGTTCAACAATTCAAGTCAGGAAAGCATGCCTTGGCATGGGCTTCTATGAAAGCCATGCCAACAGCGCATTGGCAACCGATGGAATTGATGGAAGGGATGAAAGGCTGCGGCGGGTGTCACGAGATTGGACTCAAAACAGAAGCGGAGATAAAGGGACTGAAAAAGAGTGGTGCAGGTTTCGGTTTGGCTTCATGCGATGCGTGTCATACCAGACATATTTTTTCCGTTAAAGAAGCCAGTCAACCACAGTCCTGCCGGACCTGCCATATGGGAATTGATCATCCGCAGTGGGAGATGTATTCTGCTTCGAAGCACGGCGTTCGGTATCTGCTGAAACAGAACGGGATTCTTCCTGAAACAGTCGCTGCTCCAACCTGTCAAACCTGTCATATGCAGGAAGGTAACCATGCGAATAGAACAGCATGGGGATTCCTTGCTTTGAGGCTTCCGATGCCTGAAGACAAGGAATGGGCTGCTAACCGCGCTACTATTCTTCAGGGGCTCGGTGTGCTCGATCCTTCTGGAAAACCTACTGCCCGGCTCGATGTTGTGAAGGCAGCAGACCTTGTACGACTGACACAGGAAGATTGGCAGAAAGAAAGGGATAAGATGCTGAAGACCTGCAATCAATGTCACTCTGTCAATTTTGCGAAAGCAGAGTTGGGAAAGGGCGACATGATGATCAGGGAAGCGGATCGCCTGATGGCTGAGGCAATTCGTATCGTTGCAGATTTGTACAAGGAAGGTATACTAACAAAGCCAAAAAACTATGCGTATGCATTCCCGGACTTGCTCACCTTCAACGATGCACCAACGCCAATTGAACTGGAATTGTTTAAAATGTTCCTCGAACACCGTATGAGAACATTCCAGGGAACTTTCCATGCAAATCCGGATTATGCATTCTGGTATGGCTGGAGCTCAATGCAGCGTGACTTGACAGATATTAAAGAGATGGCTAAAGAGCTGCGGAGTAGCTATAAAGCCGAGAAAAAATAATATATTAACCTGCTAATGTGGAGCTTGGTCGCTGTTTTTTACCGCAAGCAAGCTCTGACAATTTAAAGGGAGGTGATTTTGATGGCAAAGGATCCTGTATGCCAAATGACAGTAGATGAGAAGAAGGCAGCAGCGACAAGTATTTACAAAGGCAAGACGTATTATTTCTGTGCAAAAGGCTGCAAAGAGAGATTTGACAAAGAACCTGAAAAGTTTATCTTAAAAGAAA
>CAWGWX010000007.1:0-26326 GCA_963826355.1 Nitrospirota bacterium
ACATCTCGGCTCTTGAAAAGAGGTCTTTAAGTTTTTCCTTAAAAGACTTTGCTACTTCGTCCCCATCTGATCGGACAAATTCTTCGAGGAGTTCCTTTTGTCGCGGTGTAAGTTTTTTCGGCACGTCCACATAAACCCTCACAATCTGGTCCCCCTTGATATGACCCCCTACTTTTGTCAGACCCGTGCCTTTGATATGAAAAATTCTGCCTGATGGTGTTCCTGGTGGTATCTTTATCTTTGATGTTCCATCGAGGGTGGGTACCTCTATCTCTGCACCGAGTGCAGCCTGGGGAAAAGAAATAGGCACTTCGCAGAATATTTCGTTACCCTCTCTTTTAAAGAAGGGGTGTTCTTCAATATTCAATACTACAAAGAGGTCACCTGGAGGTCCTCCGTAAAAACCTGGATCCCCCTCACCCGTTATTCTCAGTCTTGATCCTGTATCAACACCTGCAGGTATCTTTACGTTTATAGTCCTGACTCTTTTGACTCTGCCCTGTCCCTTGCAGGACTTGCAGGGGTCCGTAATGATCTTCCCTGTACCGTTGCACTTTCCACATGTTTTGGAAATACTGAAGAAACCCTGTTGAAATCTAACATGCCCAGTCCCCTTACAATTTGAGCATGTAACAGGGCCCTTCCCAGGAGCTGAACCTGTGCCGTGACATTCAGTGCAGCTTTCCCACTTTGGCACTTCAATAGTTTTTTCTGTGCCAAAGGCTGCCTCCATGAGTGTTATTTCGAGATCATATCTGAGGTCATTGCCCTTTGTAGGCCTTACCCTCCGTTGGCCTGTAAAGGTTCCAAAGAAGTCCCCGAAGATATCTTCGAAGATATCACTGAACCCTGTCGTGAAAGCACCAAAGCCTGCCCCAACACCCTCTACTGTTCCGAACCTGTCAAAATTTGCCCTCTTTTCAGGGTCGCTCAGACAGGAATACGCTTCATTGATCTCTTTGAATTTCTCTTCTGCTTCTTTGTCGTCAGGGTTTCTGTCTGGATGGTGTCTCAGTGCAAGCTGTCTGAATGCCTTCTTTATGTCAGCTTCAGATGCATCTCTCGGTACGCCCAGTATTCCATAATAATCCTTCATTTCTCCTTCTTATCAACATCCTCAAATTCAGCTTCGACAACCTCTTCTTCGGGACCTTTTGTTCCTGCGGCTCCGGTACCCGCTTGCGCACCTGAAGCTCCGGCACCAGCCTGTGCACCAGCAGACTTATAGATATGTTCTGCCAGTTTGTGGGACTTTGTTGAGAGATCTTCCATTGCAGATCTTATTTCAGATGTCTCATTGCTTGTGTCTTTTGTCTTTCTGCATCTTTCGATGGAATCCTGGATATCCCTTCTCTCTGATTCAGTGAGCTTATCTCCATAATCCTTGATGGATTTTTCAACTGTGTAGATGAGTGTATCAGCCTCATTCCGTGCCTCTGCAAGCTGTCTCTTCTTTTTGTCTTCATCTGCATGTGACTCTGAGTCACGCGTCATTCTCTTTATTTCTTCTTCATTGAGACCACTTGAAGCTGTTATCCTTATTGACTGTTCCTTACCTGTGCCGAGGTCTTTAGCTGAGACATGGAGTATGCCATTTGCATCAATATCGAAGGTTACTTCTATCTGCGGTATTCCCCTCGGTGCAGGTGGAATACCGATGAGCTCAAAGTTACCGAGGAGCTTGTTGTCTGCAGCCATCTCTCTTTCACCCTGACATATCTTAATTGAAACAGCTGGCTGGTTATCCGTTGCCGTAGAGAATATCTGGCTTTTCCTTGTTGGTATGGTAGTATTTCTCTCAATTATCTTTGTGAAAATGCCACCAAGAGTCTCTATACCAAGGGATAAGGGAGTAACATCAAGTAGAAGTACCTCTTTCACATCTCCTTTAAGCACTGCGGCCTGTATTGCAGCACCTACACCAACGACCTCATCAGGATTTACTGTCTTGTTTGGCTCTTTGCCAAAAAAGTTCTGGACTGTCTGCTGTACCTTTGGAGTCCTTGTCTGACCACCTACCAGGAGCACCTCGTCTATATTTGATGGAGAGACATTGGCATCTGATAAGGCATTTTTGCAGGGTTCTATGGTTGCGTCGATAAGGTCTCCTACAAGCTGTTCGAGCTTTGCCCTCGACAGTTTCATAAGCAGATGTTTGGGTCCTGTTGCATCAGCAGTGACAAACGGCAGGTTTATCTCTGTTTCCATTGCGTTCGAAAGCTCTATCTTCGCCCTCTCGGCAGCTTCCTTCAGCCTCTGCAACGCCATCCTGTCCTTTTTGAGGTCGATGCCCTGATCCTTATGAAACTCTTCAACCATCCAGTCTATAATCCTGAGGTCAAAGTCATCACCACCTAAATAGGTATTACCATTTGTGGACCTAACCTCAATAACTCCTTCACCAATTTCAAGTATTGATATGTCGAAGGTTCCACCGCCGAGGTCATATACAGCAATCCTTTCCTCCTTCTTCTTATCCATGCCGTAAGCAAGGGAGGCCGCTGTTGGTTCATTGATAATTCTCAGCACGTTCAGACCTGCAATCCTTCCTGCATCTTTTGTAGCCTGTCTCTGGCTGTCATCAAAATAGGCAGGTACGGTGATAACCGCATCTGTTATAGATTCTCCGAGATAGTCCTCAGCAGCCTGTTTGAGTTTTTGAAGAATCATTGCCGAGATCTCTGGAGGAGAATATCGTTTGCCCCTTATCTCAACATGGGCATCTCCATTGGGTGCCTCTACAATCATATAGGGAAGTCTTTTTCTCGCATGTTCAACCTCGGGAGTATTGTATTTCCTTCCCATGAGTCTTTTTATAGAGAATACCGTGTTTTCAGGGTTCGTTATTGACTGCCTTTTTGCTATCTGGCCAACAAGCCTTTCACCTTTCTCAGTGAAAGCCACGACTGATGGTGTTATTCTACTTCCCTCCTGGTTAGGAATTACCACCGGTTCGCCAGCTTGAACCACGGCAACCACAGAGAACGTAGTTCCGAGGTCTATTCCGACTGCCTTTCCCATTTTAAGATTCCTCCTCAATAATTTTAATTTCTTTTTCCACTTTTTCTCCCTCTTTAAGCTCTACCGGTTTCTTCGAGACTCCAACGAGAGGTGCTCGTATTACCTTGTCTCTAACCATATATCCTTTCCTGAATTCCTCAGCTACCATATTTTCCTCAACATCTTCTCGCTCGACAACTGACATAGCGTGATGGACTGTCGGGTCAAAAGGTTTGCCAATTGCCTCAATGGAAGTTAACCCGAATTTTTCGAGCGTCCTCATGAGCTCCTTTAACGTGATCTCCACACCCTGCACAATCCCTTCAGAGGCCTCATTTTTTGAATGTTTCAGGGCCATCTCGAGATAATCAATTACGGGAAGCAGTTCATAAATGAGCTTCTCGTTACCGTATTTTACTAATTCTTCTTTATCTTTATTAACTCTTTTCTTATAATTTTCAAATTCTGCATACAGTCTCAGATACTTATCATTCATCTCTTGGAGTTCAGCGGTGAGCCGTTCTTTCTCATCAACAGGTATCTCTTCGATAGCCTCTGTCCCTCCCGATTCAGTTACTTCTTCCTTAAAAGATAACGTGTCTTTGTTCAATTCAGACTCTTTCATTCTTCACCACTATCTTTCTGCAAGCATCTTTGATATAAATTTTGCTGTTGTATCGATGATGGAGATTGCCTTTGAGTAATTCATCCTTGTAGGGCCGATGATACCGATAACACCGATTGGTCGGTTGGCTTCCTTGCATGTTGAAACCACTAAGCTCAGTTTTTTCATCTCATCCATTGAATTTTCAGATCCTATGATGATCTGAACGCCGTCGGACTCTGAAAGCTTGTCCAGTAACTTTATGATCGTGTGTTTATCCTCTATAGCCCTTGAAAGTTCCTTTATTTTATGAAGATCTGCGAAATCAGGTAGATCAAGTACCTCTGAGAGTCCAGACACAAAGAGGTCGCCATATGGTAAGAAGAATGCTTCCTGGCAGATACTGATAGCCCTTGAGATGAGACTATCGCATATAGTCTTCTCATGAGACATTTCTTTGAGGATCTTCAGGCGAATCTCATCAAAAGTACACCCAGAGAATTCTGAATTAAGGTATCCTGCAATCCTGTTAAGGTCTTTTTGCGTCATGTGCAAATCAAAAGATATAACTTTGTTCCTGATCATTCCGTCATCGGTGAATAAGATTGCTGCAATCCTGTCGGCTCTGAATCTCAAGAGGTCAATCTTTTTCAGGGTGGCTATATTCGGTTTCGGAGACATTGCAACCCCAAGGTAATGAGATAACAGAGATATGGTTCTTGTTGTCTCACTGAAGAGCGTATCAATGTTATCCCTTAAGGTCTCGAGCCCTTTATGGAGCTCTCGCAAGAGTCTTTGATTTGCATAATCTTCTTCAGCTACCAAAGAGTCTACATAGAACCTGTAACCCCTGTCTGTTGGTACCCTTCCTGCTGATGTATGGGGTTGTCTCAGAAAACCCATATCTTCAAGATCAGCCATGATGTTTCTTATGGTAGCAGGAGAAAGATCAAAGGAATATTTTTTTGCCACCGTCCGCGACCCTACAGGGTCAGGAAAATCTATATAGTTTTTGACAACGGCACAGAGGACTTTTCTGGTTCTTTCATCAAGCATATCGTGACATCTAACGCTTTAGCACTCTCAATGGTTTAGTGCTAATACTTTAGCAAGTAACGAATTAGTGTGTCAAGGGTGCAAAAATTTCAGAAAGGAAGGAATTTGGGCATTTTGATACCTTTTTTACCTTTAAACATCTTGAGCATTTTCTTTATTTCTATATACTGCTTGATAACTCTGTTGACATCTGCAACGGTTGTTCCACTTCCCGTAGCAATTCTTTTGCGTCTGCTCCCATCAATGATATTGTGATTTTTCCTTTCCTTTTTCGTCATAGAGTTTATTATTGCTTCAACCTTTACCAGTTCCTTTTCATCGACTTCCAGATTTTTCATCTTGTTAAAGCCAGGGATCATACTGAGTATGTTTTCCAATGGTCCCATACCCCGCAGCTTTTTGAGATGCTCTCTCAGATCATCAAAGGTGAAGGATTCGTCTATGATCGCCTTCTGGAGTTTTTCTGCCTCTTTCTCGTCAAAGGATTTCTGTGCCTTTTCTATCAAGCTCAAAACATCGCCCATACCGAGTATCCTTGAGGAAATCCTTTCGGGATAAAAAGACTCAAGCATATCGATCTTTTCTCCGACACCGATAAATTTTATCGGTTTTCCCGTTATCGCCCGCATTGAGAGCGCTGCCCCACCCCTGGCATCACCGTCCATTTTGGTGAGTATTATCCCATCAATGCCTACCTGCTCATCAAAGTTCCTTGCAATATTGACTGCATCCTGTCCAGTCATCGCATCTGCGACAAGGATGACCTCTCTCGGGAAAACCTTTTCCTTTATCTTTCTTAACTCAGTCATCAGGGATTCATCAATGTGCAGTCTTCCAGCAGTGTCAAAGATAACAACATCTCTTGCATCAAGCCTTGCCTTCTTTATTGATTCCTCGCACAGACTGACAGGATCTTTGATCTCTTTCGAAGAATATACTGGCACATTGATCTGCGAGCCGAGGGTAACAAGCTGGTCTATTGCAGCGGGTCTCTGAAGGTCCGCTGCCACCAGCAAAGGTCTTCTGCCTTCTTTCTTGAAGTTCTTTGCAAGTTTTGCAGCCGTTGTAGTCTTCCCTGAACCATGCAAACCTACGAGCATTAATACCGTCGGGGGATTCGGAGATAGTTGAATTCTGCTATTTGTCTTTCCAAGAAGTTCGCAGAGCTCCTCATTGACGATCTTTACGACTTGTTGTCCGGGTGTAAGACTCTCAAGAACTTCCTTTCCAATAGCTTTCTCTTTAATCTTCTGGACAAAATCTTTTACAACTTTGAAGTTAACGTCAGCCTCGAGGAGCGCGAGTCTGATCTCTTTCAGTGCGAGTTCAACATCCTCCTCTTTTAAAAGCCCCTTCCCTTTTAATCGTTTGAAGATGGACTCTAATTTGTTGCTGAGTGTTTCAAACATGTATGGAGTACCTCAATCTTCCTGATGGTAAGAAAACACGACTAGTCTTGTTAAGCCTTCAATAATGACGGCGTCAGACTCCATGAATGTTCAGAAGAGAATCTAACTTTGTCTTTAACTGTTGTTTAGGGACAGCACCCACTATGGAATCAACAGTGCGACCATCTTTGAAAAACATAAGGGTGGGAATGCCCATGATGTTATACTTGCTGGCAATATCAGGATTTTCATCAGTATTGAGTTTCATGAACTTCATTTTTTCCTGGTACTCCTTTGCTAACTCCTCAACGGTAGGTGATACCATTCTACAAGGGGCGCACCATGCAGCCCAAAAATCAACCATGACAAGCCCTTGAGCCTTAATCACCTCGCTATCCCACGTGGATGATGTAACATCAAGTACACCTTCTGCCATAAGAACCTCCTCTATACCCCGCTTTTGTGGCAAGGTAAATTATGTAGTCTTAAAATTATATTTTTTGTAATAAATCTTTGTCAACATTACCAAATTGATCTCTATTCCGGTTCGATACATTTTTATGAAGAAAGGGGAAAAAATTCTTGACATGTGTAATCCGCTGAGTATGCTATAGGAGATGGACCGTAGGGTATTTACGGTCTTTATAGATGTTATTCATCCCTATGATAAGGTGTTCTCCACGACAACACTGAAGGCGTAAGGGAAAAGATAATGAAATGTCCTCATTGTCAACATGAGAATGCATCTTCTGCAAAGTTCTGCATAGAGTGTGGTTTTCATGTTGCTCCTGATCAAGAAGTTGTGAAGATCCTTCCAGAAGAACGGAAAATTGTTACCGTGATGTTTGTCGATATTTCCAGATTTACTTCAATATCCGAACAGATGGACCCTGAACAGGTAAGGGATTTAATCAATGCCTGTTTCGAGCATCTGGTATCAATCGTGAGAAAGTACGGGGGCAAGCTGGAAAAATATGTTGGGGATGCGATCATGACGGTCTTTGGTGTGCCCCTCTCTCATGAGAATGATCCAGAAAGGGCCTTGCGAGCAGGCCTTGAGATGATGGAATCAATGGCGGATTTTAATGCAGCTCATTCAACAGATTTAAGTCTTCATATAGGTATCAATACAGGTATGGTCATTGTGGGGGGCATTGGCGTTAGCGAGCGACAGGAAGTAATGGGTGATACCGTTAATGTTGCTTCCAGGCTGAAAGATCTTGCAAAACCCGAGCAGATCTTTGTAGGGCCTACCACCTATCGTTTAACGAAGAGTATCTTCGATTTTCAGGAACTCGGGTCAACCCGGTTAAAAGGCAAGTCAAAGCCTGTTTTAGCATACAGGTTACTGAGTATACCGAGGCGTTCATATTACGGAAAGAAACAAACAGTACGGAAGATAGGCTCTCCGATGGTGGGACGTAATATTGAATTTTCCTCTTTCATTGGCAACATAGGCCGTCTCTTGGCAGGTCAGGGAAGTATTATGTCCGTCGTTGGTGATGCAGGTCTTGGTAAATCACGCCTCTTGGCAGAGTTGAAGAAACAAGTTACAGGATGGAACCTGCTCTGGTTAGAAGGCAGAGCCCTTTCCTTTAGCAAAGCAATCAGCTATTGGCCGTTCCTGCAGATCATGAAAAGTTGCTCAGGAATCACTGAGGAAGATGACGAAAGTGATGCCTGGGAAAAGCTTGAGAGGAAAGTCACGTCTCTGTTTCCGGGTCAAGTAGCAGAAATCCTCCCCTATCTCGCAAGTTTATTAGCCCTACAAGTAAGAGAGGGTTTAGAAGAGCGGGTCAAATACCTGGACGGAGAAGCTATGGGCAGGCAGATCTTTCGGGCAACACGAAGATTTTTCGAGCAACTCTCCCTGAGGTATCCATTGCTTCTCGTCTTTGAGGACCTCCATTGGGTCGACCAATCTTCAGTAGATCTTTTAGAGCATCTCTTTCCTCTTGTCAGAGAAGTACCCCTCATGATCTGCTGTGTCAGTCGTCCTTACCATCACTCCCTCTCTACACATCTGCATGAGTTATCCGCAAGAGATTATGCTGACCGTTATACTGAGATAGCCATTACTCCTCTTTCAGCTGTCTCCAGTGCTGTACTTCTTAACAATCTCGTAGAGATTAGAGAACCAACTTCAAGATTAATAGATTTAATCCTGCAAAAAGCTGAGGGAAATCCTTTTTTTCTGGAAGAGGTAGTCCGCTCACTCATCGATATGGGAACCGCTGAGCAGAATATGTCAACAGGTCGCTGGCAGATCACCAAAGCAATTGAACATATCACCATACCTCACACATTGCGAGGGGTAATTGTGGCTCGTATTGACAGTCTTGCTGAAGACACCAAAGAAGTACTGAAGATTGCTTCTGTAATCGGGCGTAGCTTTTTCTATCGAGTGCTCAAAGCTGTTTGCGAAGAGAAAGAGGGATTAGATGTTCACCTGGAGAAGTTACAGCAATTAGAACTCATCCGTGAAAAGAGTCTTTTTCCAGAACGTGAGTTTACCTTTAAACATACACTGACCCAGGAAGTTACGTATGACAGCATACTCTTGAAACGTCGGCGTGAATTGCACCATCGAGTAGGAAAATGTTTCGAAGAGTTGTTTGCAAGTCGTCTTGAAGAGTTCTATGGCCTTCTTTCCTATCATTTTGCACAGGCAGAAGACTGGGAGAAAGCCCAGGACTATCTGTTTAAAGTTGGTGACCGTGCAGTGAAGGTGGCTGCTGATGCTGAAGCCCTGTCTCACTACCAGCAAGCAATGGCTGCTTATGAGCGCGCTTTTGGTGACCGTTGGAATCCATTTCAGCGGGCAGTACTGGAGCGGAAAATGGGTGAAGCCTTTTTCAGACGGGGAGAACATCATAAAGCTGCCGAATATATGCAGCGGGCATTGACCTACATTGGAAGTCCATATCCAATATCACGCTGGGGTATTCGAATAGCTGTTGCAAAGGGACTTATGGAACAATTAGGCCACCTCTGGCTGCCGGGTTTGTTATTCCGTCATAGACCTGATCGAGATGACCCTGCAGTAGAAGAGCGTTCGCGTATTTATGAAGTGACAGGCTGGATTAACTACTTTATCGACAGGGAGCGTCTTTTACTTGATGCGATCACATTACTGAACTTCTCAGAACATGGTGGTTTTTCACTCGGAATCGTCCAGGGATGCATGGGAGTAGGTTTAATTTTCGACCACATACATATGTTCAGGCTTGCTGAGAGATACCATCAGCGCGCTGTTACGCTTGCAGAGCAGATCAAGAACCCTATAGCAGTGGGTCTCTCCTATCTCGGTCGAGCAATACATGAAGACATCCCCGGTAAATGGAAAGCAGCAATCGAGGATTGTCAAAAGGCATCAGAAGCATTCTGGACGGCGGGCAATCTGCGTGGATGGGGAGCTGCAAACTCTCTCCGTGCCGAACTGTTTCATTACCAAGGAAACTTTACCCAAAGCTTCGAAATATTCCAAAATATCGCCCAAGTAGGACAGGAAGGAGCTGATCACCAGATCTGGGGATGGGGATTGTGGGGACAAGGGCTCAACCTTTTGTGTTCCGGTAACTTCGGCGGATCTGAAGAACGCTTACAGAAATCTATCGAGCTGCACATGACTATACCTGATTATCAGGGGATGGTAGATGCAAAGCGTGATCTTGCAAGATGCTATCTGTGCCAGGGCAAACTGAAGCAAGCCCTTGAGGTATTGGAGAAGGGTGAACAAGTTGTTTTAGAGCAAGGCTTGAAGGGTCCCCCTATTACCCGACTTCACAATGTCCTGGCAGAGGCTTATCTTATTGTAGCAGAAAAGTTGGAAGGACTTGAAAAAATTGAGACGATCAAAAAAGCGAAACGTGTTTGTCGGAAAGCTCTGAAAGAAGCCAAAATTTATCGCGGCGGGTTGCCACATGCCTATCGTGTAAAGGGCTCCTATGAGTGGATCAATGGCAGATTTGCTATAGCCCGAAAGTGGTGGCAACGAAGCTTATTCACCGCGGAGAAGTTAGGGGCACGGCATGAGCTTGGCACGACATATTTAGAAATGGGTAAACGTACAGGAGACCCCCTCTTTTTGAAACGTTCAGAAACGATTTTTGATAAAATTGGAGCCAAACGTGACCTATCGAAGACACAACAACTTTTACATCTCACCCAGAGGAATGGAGATAATTCTAAGGAGTAATGAGACGAAGAACCTTCTCAGCATTTTCAACGCAGAAAATGAATAACCCTGATCTTTGTGAGTCGGTTCATTGACAGTCCTGAGCTTTTCTGTTATGTTTTAAAAATGAGAAAGTATCTTCTGCTTCCTGTCATTTTAATGATTCTTCCCTTCCATAAAGATTCCTATGGCTTTGATATAATAGGTTTACAGCCTACGTCTCCTTATGGCGTCTTTTCAACTTTTAGTGCTGAGAGTCCTCCAAAAGGCAAGATCGCGCTCTCTACAGATGCTGAAATCCTGTTTGATCCTGATTTTTACCGGTTTTTATTCAAGACATCATATGGCATTACAGATACCATTGAGCTTGATATAACTATTCCTTATATTTATAACTGGGCTGGCTCGATAGATGGATTTGAGGATATTGCCATCGGGTTAAAACATAGATTCTTAGATGAAGGTAAGCATGGTGTATCCATAGCATATGTTCTGAATGCTTCCATACCATCAGGACGTGATGAGTTCAGTACTGATGGTAGTTTTGGTGGTGGTCTCATTGTCAGTAAGAGGATGGGCCCGGTTAATGGTCATGTAAATTTTTTTTATGAAAAGCCTGGTAAAGGAAGTCTCAATGAAGAAATGATTTTAGCAGCAGGTCTGGACTTTGCTGCAGCCCATAATGTTAAGATTCTTGGTGAAATATACTCCAAGAAAGGGTATGATTCTAAGAAATTTGACTCCACAGAGGCAAGGATTGGTTACAGAATAAAGGCTACTGACATGATATATACGACCTTAGGTATCGGGTTTGATATTGACAGTAAAGATCCTAAGTATAAGATATTGCTTTCTGTGAGCTTCTTTTTACCTCATGAAAAGAAGGTTATTAAAAAGATATATGAAGAGGAGTAGGTAGGAAATGTTTGATATCGGCATGCCAGAGTTGATAGTAATATTTATTGTTGCTCTCCTTGTCTTCGGGCCAAAAAGGCTTCCTGAATTAGCAAGGGCAGCTGGCAAAGGGCTTGCTGAATTAAAAAAGTCATTACACGATGTAAAGAGGCAGGTAGAGACTGAATTTAAGGAGTCTACCACTGACATTCAAGAGGCGGTAAAAGGCGTAGATAAAGGAACAATTGGCGAAGGGCTTATTGATTTGAAAAAGTCATTACAGGATATAAGGAAACAAGTAGAGACTGGGTATAGGGAGGCTATGGATACCTCTGCTGACCGACAACCAGTAACGGACAAAAAAGAGGTGGAGGAAGAAGAGGGGGTGGAGGAAGAAGAGGAAGAGGCTGAAGAAGGGGAGAAGGAGGAGAAGAAGAAAGAAGAAAATAAAGAAAAGAAAAAGGAAGATAAAAAGAAAGAAGGCCTAGATGAAAGAAACTAAGATGCCTTTAACAGCGCATCTTGCAGACTTAAGAAAAAGGATTTTTATCTCCCTCATCGCTATTCTGATAGGATTTATTGCCACCTTTTCCTATTCCGAGGAGCTTTTTAGATTTTTAACCTTCCCTCTGAGGTATCAAGTTTTACTCAGTATCTCCTCGCCTTTTGTGCAGCTCGTAGAGAAAAATGTAAAAAATAATATCACACTTGTATTTCTGGCCCCTGCTGAGGCCTTCTGGATGCATATGAAAGTTTCTATGATAGCAGCTGTTGTCCTGTCCCTGCCTGTGATTTTTTTACAGCTCTGGAAATTTATATCTCCCGGTCTGCAGCATAAGGAGAAGAAATATGTAATTCCCTTTGTAATAATCACAACAACATTTTTTTTAATAGGTGCTGCATACTGTTATTTTCTTGTGCTTCCCTTCGCAATGGGCTTTCTTCTCACCTATAAAACAGAATTTATGACCCCAATGATTTCTGTTGGCAACTATGTTGACTTTTGTCTTAAGTTTATACTTGCCTTCGGGGCAATCTTTGAACTCCCTATAGCAATTATCTTTTTTACCCGCATGGGTTTCGTAACTCCCAAAACCCTGGCAAAGCACAGAAAATATGCTATTTTAATAGCCTTTATTGTAGCTGCTATTGTTACTCCAACACCCGATGTATTTAACCAGACCTTGATGGCCGTACCTATGATAGTGCTTTACGAGGTAGGTATACTCGTTTCGAGGATATTTGTAAGGAGAAAGGCTGTTTAATGCCTACGATAAGGGGAAAGAGTCTCAAGGCGATTGCCTATGATATTTCAGAGGGGTATCTTGCAGTGAACCCTATATTTTTGAAGCCCCTTGATGATGAATCCTTGAAGGGACTCCATAGTGAGATCATGAAGGCCCAGTCGGAGGTCAGAGCTGAGAAGTTTCCTCACAGTGATACTCAGTTAATACGGTGGAGGAATATGCGACTCCAGAGGCTCCATCAAGCCTTAATAGTAGTCAAGAATTTTGCCAGAGAAAGAAAAATAATCCTTGTTTGACGTTTGACATGTGTCGGATACTGTGGTAGTTTTTTAATATGGAGCAATTTGAAGATATAAAAGTAGTAAAAGATATCCTTCAGAATATCATAAAGGCTAAAAAGACCCTCAGGATGTATCCCAAGAACAATCCGATGTATGTAAAGACATTGGAGGATTTATACGCCAGATTTGGGGACTTTTTGAATGATATAGGTGATCTCTCCTTTAAGATAAAACAGAATAGCATCTCTTATAATTCTGAAGAGATATATCATAATCCCGAGAAAGAAGATAACTTAGCGCTTTTCTTTTTCAAAGATGGGTTAAGGGAGTTAACATTTAAACGGGGGTTGCTCCAGGAAGAACTTGAGAATTTCATGAAAATTATTGCCATGGATTTTGACAGGGAAGCATTTGATGACGATGTGGTCACACTCTTATGGGAGGAGGACTTTCAGAATATTCAGTATATTGTGGATGATACTGTTCTCCTGGATGCTGATGGAGATGATTATGAGATTCAGGCAGTAAATTCAGCGAAGCAAAGGGTTTCAGATATTGAGGGTCTTATGAAGGCTTATGTCGAGGAATTCAAAGAAGAGGATATAAAGGATGTATCTGTTATTTCTTTTTCTGATAGGGATTTGCAGATACTTATGAAGGAACTGGAAAATGACTCAAGTAATAAGATAGACAAACTAACTGCAATTCTTTTCGAAATGTTTTACAATTCCGAGGAAATAAGCGGGATTCTTGACGATACCCTGAAGTTCTTCAAGGAAACCATAAAGTTCTCCTTGAGACAGGGAGATATCAATATGCTCATACAGGTAATGAAAAGGGCAAAGGCGATACTCGAGGATCCTCTATCGACAGAAGATATGAAGAAATACATGAGAATGCTCCTCATGTATCCAGGAACCGATGAGGTCATGAGCATTCTCAATGAAGTTTTGGATAGTGATATCGAGATAGGGGATGAGATATTTAAAGAATTTATAGTATTACTTGACAAAAAGGCAATACTACCTTTTGTGAAAATCCTCGGAGAGATAAAGACACTCCGTGGAAGGAAAAAGGTCATTGAAGCCCTTGTTTTTCTTGGCAAGCAAGACATCAAGACTCTCGCTACAGTCCTGAGTGATACGAGATGGTACGTTGTAAGAAATATCATTTATATTCTGAGAAAGATCAAGGATAAAGTAGCAATTGAATACCTTCTGAAAGCTTTGAAAAGCGAAGACCCGCGTGTCAGAAAAGAAGTGATCAAGGCCCTTGCTGATCTTGGGGGACAAGAGATATTGAAGCCCTTGAAAGAGCACCTTGACGATCCAGATGTTGGGGTCAGGATTGAATCTGTCAGAGCTATTGGAAACACAGGTTCAATTGCACCGAAAAGAATAATCCTCGACAAGATCTCCGACAAGATGTTCAAAGAAAGGGATCTTGAAGAGAAAAAAATATTCTATGAGATACTCTCCAAGTGGAATGATGCGGAGGTGTTTGATTTTCTCATAAAAATATTGAGGAGAAGGTCTTTTCTCTGGTGGGACAAGAACTACGACGAAAAGGCATGTGCAGCATTCTGTCTGGGTCTTCTGGGTAATAAAGATGCAATACCTTATCTCCATAAATATAACCTCTCCAAAAATAAACTCCTGAGAGAATTTACTCAATCTGCTATAAAGAAGCTTGAACATGGCAACTAAAGAAGTGAACAAAGTTCAGAAAAGTGCAAGCGAAATAGTCAATCAGCTCTCCATTGTCTTAAAGACGGCTCTCATTCATGACCCAAATAATATCGCTGTGAGGACTGCCATCGAAAAACTCATATCCTTACTTAATCCACTGATAGAGTCTGAGAATAGCATCACCCTTGTACTCTTTGGCGAGTTCTTTTATATGAATGATACAAGGATACGGTATTCCCTCGAATACCTCCTGAACTTTGACTTTCTTATCAAGGAATTCAGGAAAAAAGAACTCGGGAAGATTATGTTTAATTCTCCCATAAAACCTGAGGATGTCAATGTCTTCTTGAAGGCCTTTATTAAAGCTGGCTTCTCAGAATCACCATTTGAGGAGATGTCAGAAATAATGGATATATCTCAGATTATTAAAATCGATCGGTTAAAAAAGATTGTAGAAGACAGATTAAAGAAACTCAGTGAAGGTGAAGAGGTTGATGCAAGAAAGGTAATAAAGAAAACTTACTTTAATGCCGTTTCATATACAAAAGGGGTAATGTCGAAGATCAAGACAGGACAAAAGGTCGATATAAAGAAGGCTAAAAGGATTGTTGAGACGATGGTGGACCAGTTACTTGAGGATGAACAACTCCTTCTCAGTTTGACGGCAATCAAGGATTACGATGAATATACCTATCATCATATGGTTAACGTCAGCATCCTCTCCATGTCCCTTGGTCAGAGAATAGGGCTGAGCAGGCAGGCACTGACAGAGCTTGGCCTTGCGGCGCTTTTCCATGACATTGGTAAGGTCGAGATACCCAACGAAGTGCTGAATAAACCGTCTAGCTTCACCGATGAAGAGTGGAAAATCATAAAAAAGCACCCTGTCTGGGGTGTAAAGGCAATCTTGGGGTTAGGACGCTTCAATAATAGTGCTATAAGGGCTTTAATTGTTGCATTTGAGCATCATTTGAATTGCGACTTTTCAGGGTATCCCACGGTGAGAAAATATCCGGAGCTTGATCTTTATTCGAAAATAGTAACTCTTGCAGACCAGTATGACGCAATGACATCTGCAAGGGTCTATAAAAGGATTCCCATGGCTCCTGATAAGTCACTGAGTATTCTTATGGAAAGCGCTGGGACTCAACTTGATCCCTTGCTCTTTAAATTTTTTACTAATATGGTAGGTATCTTTCCCATCGGGACATTGGTCATGCTCAATACAAAAGAGGTCGGCCTCGTTTATGAATGCAATGCAGCCTTTGCAGATAGACCGAGGGTATTAATTATTATTGACGGCAATGGGAAAAGTGTTCGTGGTCCTGTGGTTAACCTTTCCGAGAAGGACGAGACAGGTAGATATTTCAGAACTATCGTGAAAACTCTGGACCCTAATAAATACAAGATCAATCTCGCAGAATATCTTCTCTGATTTCTCCCCCTCATTTTTTCTGGCCATTTGGCGGTTTGTTTTACCATGTGCTAATGTATCTTAATTTATAAAAGGGAGTTTCAGTGTATACCAATTTCCCTCAGTATATACAGTTTTATCCCACTCTGAAATGCAACCTTTCTTGCACCTTTTGTTTCAATAGAGGGATACAACCAGAGAAGGATATCTCAATCAATGAGTTTGAAAAAATTGTTTCAATTATCACGGACACAGGGGTTAAAGAGATAGACATACTCGGAGGAGAGCCAACACTCCATTCCGAATTCGCTCAGATAGTGGCTCTCATCTATAAAAATAACCTGAAAGCCACGATTAGCTCGAATGGTTCAGATATTAACATCTTGGAGGAACTGTCAAGGATGTACAATGGAGAGCTGATAAAAATAGGGATTTCCATTTATTCTGACCAAATCACCAGAGAGCTTCATGAATACATAATCAAATACAAACCGCTTTTAAAAAGTATCTGTTCAAAACAACAGACAATCCCTGAAACAGCCCAACAGTATCTGAGACTATCCGGGATAGAGTATTATCTGTTATTTATGGACACCTTATATCATGATGACTTAAAGAACAGCCTACCCTTTTATGAGTACTTTAAAAGAGTAAAGAGCCTTAAAGGTGTTTTTAACAATGTAGTGGGGGTATTCTGTTCAGGATTTATTCCTGACATTGAACATTATCCAGTTCTCCAATATGTCAGGTGCCCTGCTGGAACGACAAAACTCTCGGTACTGCCTAATGGATCCGTTTATCCATGTTATCTTCTAGCCAGGCATGATGATTTCAGGCTTGGTAATATCTTAGTTGATGACTTCGACAGGATATGGAAAAACCCTATTCTGGATTTTTTCAGGGACTATAAGAAAAATTCCTGCATCAATACGAGCTGTAAATTGTTTTCTCTCTGTCATGGCGGATGTCCCGCTGTCAGTATGTTGATATTTGGTAAACTCAATGCACCTGACCCGAGATGTGTTTCTCATCTTAAGTCTGCTTCAGGTTGTGGTAAGATATAACATGGCTGTGGAGAAAAAAGTAATTTATTTCGAAAAGACAGGGAGTGAAAATACTCCTGCATGTCTTGAGGTTGTCAAGAAAGCACTTCGTGAAGGCAGGTACAAGCATGTCGTAGTGGCCTCAACTACAGGAGAAACAGGTTTACTCTTCTCTGGGGAATTCAAGGGTACAGATGTAAATCTTGTTATAGTCACTCATTCAACAGGCTTTAAAGAACCGAATACCCATGAGATGCCGGTAGAAATGAGAAGGAAGATTGAGACAAATGGCGCAAAAGTATTTACAGGTTCCATGTTAACCCACTCCATCGAGACATCCCTGGTATCAAAGTTTGGTGGCACCTATCCGACAGTAATTATCGCTCAATCCCTGAGGAGGTTTGGTGAGGGTACAAAAGTATGCTGCGAGATTGTCATGATGGCTGCTGATGCAGGATTGATTCCAGAGGGGCAGGAAGTCCTTGCCATTGCTGGGACTGCAAAAGGCGCTGATACTGTTATGGTTTTGAAGTCCGCTGTTTCGAAGAGATTCCTTGATCTCAGAGTCCTTGAGATACTCGCAAAACCAAGGGCATAACCTTAGACATTCCAATAATCAATAACCAAGCACCAAGTTCCAAACAAATTTCAACCACCAATAAACAAGCTGATTTGGTTATTTATTACTTTTCTCAATATATCCTTCTATCAAGAAATCTTCCCCGATTCGTCTCATTTTTATATCCTTCAATCGGTATGCCTCTTCAAGTTTTCTGAATGACTTCCCTCCCACAGCAGGAAACGACTCTTTTCCCCCAATGATCTTGGGTGCGATGAAGACCATTACCTTGTCGACAATTTCTTCTTCGAGAGCATGGGCATTCATTGAAGAGCCTGCTTCTACCAGGATCGATGTGATTTCCTTTTCCCCAAGCTTTTTCATAAGCCACGGGAGATGAACTTTTCCTCCCTCATATTCCATTATCTGAACACCTTTATCCAATAATATTTTCTTCTTCTCCTCAACTGCTGACTGTTGACTACTGGCTACTGATTTTCTTGTTATTATAATTGTTTGAGGTGGCACCTGGAGAGCTCTTGAAGGGAGAGGAATTTCGAGGTTCGGATCAATGATAATCCTCTGTGGACTCTTGGCTCCTCCTATCCTTGCTGTAAGCTCAGGATCATCTGCTTTAACAGTTCCTATGGCTGTCATGACTGCATCAACACTGCTTCGGAGACGATGAACCACCTTTCTCGCCTTTTCAGATGTTATCCATTTAGATTGCCCTTCTGGAGTGGCAATTTTTCCATCGAGGGTCATGGCAATCTTGAGTATGACAAAAGGTTTTCCTGTAGTTATGTACTTCATGTATGTTTCATTAAGCCTCTTTGCTTCGTTTTCAAGGATACCCGATCTTACTTTTAAACCTGCCTTCTGAAGCTCTGCGATTCCCCTGCCTGAGACCCATGGATTCGGGTCTGTCATTGCAATAACTACTTCCTTGATACCAGCGCTGATGATAGCCCTTGTGCAGGGAGGTGTTTTTTTCTCTGTATGGCAGCATGGTTCAAGATTTATATAAAGCGTGGAACCCTCAGCATTTTTTCCAGCTTTTTCTATTGCAAGGGCTTCAGCATGGGGGGTTCCAGGCTTTCGATGGAAATCCTCAGAGATGGTCTTGCCTCCTTTAACCATTACAGCGCCAACCATGGGGTTAGGGCTCGTCATATGGTGTGCCTTTGCTGCAAGCCTAAGGGCACGCTTCATATAAAGATTGTCATCCATAAAAGAGTTCTGCTCTTAAAAGGTCTATAAAAAAGGTTCAAGGGTTTGAGGATTCCAGGGTTCAAGTAATTCCTTTGGTCCCTTAACCTTGAATCCTTTAAAAGTAATCAACTATTTCAGCTATAATTTAGAGTTAATTAGGATAACACAATTTTTTACTTCTCACTACCCGCTCTTTTTTGATATAATTAATCTAATGAATAATATATGGTTAGGATTAATAGGAGTTGCCGTTGCTGCAACAGCTTTTTTTCTTATTTTGCTACTCGTCGAATTGAGGAGGACAGTTCAAGCTCTGAGGGATTCTTTGAAAACGACGGAAGAATCCACGAAAACAACGCTTGAAGAATTACAGCAGACACTCAAGAGCCTTAGATATATATCTGACAATATAAAAGCAGTAACAGACGATGTGAAGACTTTCTCAGGTGCTGTAAAAGATGTAGGGCAGGATATAAGTCATATGAGTCACCTTGTAGAAGATGTTGCATCATCTACTCTCATAAAGGCCTCAGGTCTGAAGGTCGGTGTAAAGGCAGCCTTCGGAGTTTTATTGCATAATCTATTTAATAGTTTCTTTAAGAAAGGAGATAAACAGTGAGAGAGGAATGCGGGTATAGTTCTGGTAGTATGTTTCTTTCTTTCCTTCTTGGAGGTATTGTGGGTGCAGCTGTCGCATTGCTTTTAGCCCCAGAGTCAGGCCGTGAAACAAGGTATAAGATAAAAGAGTTTGCAGATGATGTAAAGGATAAGGTAAAGGATTATGCCGGAGATGTAAAGGGAAAGGTTACTTCTACTATCGATAAGGGTAAAGATCTTTATGAAGAGAAAAAATCCACAATAGCAAAAGCTGTTGAGGCAGGCAAGGAGGCTTACGAGAAAGAGAAAGAGAGGTTGTCGAAGGAACCGAATGCATGAGGTGTCAATTGCCCAGAGCCTGCTAACGATTGCAGTAGATAATTGTAAAAAGGAAGGCTATAAAGGTATAGAAGAAATAAAGGTTAAGATCGGGAGGGCGTCGGGCATAATGCCCGACGCCCTTTCATTTGCCTTCGATGCGGTGAAGATTGGCACTATAGCAGAGAAGGCATTCCTGACTATTGATGAAATACCCGTCAGCGGTTTCTGCGAAAGTTGCAGCAGTAATTTTACGGTAGAAGAGGCATTTGTTTTAACCTGTCCGAACTGTGGAGATATTTCAATCCGAGTTGACACAGGACATGAATTACATATCTATGAGATGGAGGTATTTTAAATGAACCCCGTAAGACCTGTTTGGTTTTAGATGTACGTGTTAAAAAGTAGAAAAGATGATAAATTATATATAGGAACCACTATCTGAAATAAAGATATTTAGAATCAGGGATAGGTAAACGCTATATTAAAAATCGTTTCCAAGGAGGTCTAACGGGGTGAAAGTTAAGGTCGTAACACATATATTGGAGGCAAATGACAGGATAGCCGCTGAAAATAGAAAACTGTTTCATGAATCAGGCGTTTATGTTATCAACCTCATGAGTGCCCCTGGAGCAGGCAAAACATCTTGCATAGAAAGGACGATTAAGGAACTCTCAAGTAAACTGAAGATAGGCGTAATAGAAGGTGATATTGCTGGCACAGACGATGCCAAAAGGATTGCAAAACTTGGTATCCCAGTCGTTCAGATAAATACAGGCGGTGCATGCCACCTTGATGCAAATATGATTAACGAGGTACTTGTTGATTTACCCCTTAAGACCCTTGACCTCCTTATCATAGAGAATGTCGGAAATCTCGTCTGCCCTGCTGAGTTTAGAGTTGGTGAGGACATGAAGGTTATGCTCCTCAGCATTGCAGAGGGAGACGATAAGCCTCTGAAATATCCGTTAATGTTCCAGGAATCGTCGGCACTGCTTTTAAATAAGATTGACCTTCTTCCTTATACAAATGCGAGCATAGAAAAAATCAAGAAGAATTCCCTATCCCTGAATCCAAAGTTAAAAATATTTGAGGTCTCATGCAAGACGGGTGAGGGGATAAATAAATGGGTGGAATGGTTAGAGTCACTCATAAAGTAATCAATGAATTCGAGGGTAAAGATATTAGTCAGAGGAATTGTCCAGGGAGTTGGCTTCAGACCCTTCGTTTATAATCTCGCCAGATCTTTGAATCTCAAGGGCTTCGTGATGAATTCCTCCAAGGGTGTTACGATAGAAATTGAGGGTGACGATAGCTCTACCTTTGTTGAGCGGCTTACCCGAGAAGCCCCACCCCTCTCACAAATCATGGATGTTGAGGTAATTCCGATGCCCTATTATGGTTATCAGGATTTTCAGATACTCAAAAGCGAGGATGAAGGGAGTTTTACCCTCATTTCAGCAGACGTTTCAATATGTCGAGACTGTTTTAAAGAACTCTTTGATAGAAATGACAGACGTTACCTCTATCCGTTCACCAACTGTACAAACTGCGGACCTCGATATACGATAACAAAATCCGTTCCTTACGACAGGCCGAATACCACAATGTCTGTGTTCCAAATGTGCCCTGATTGTGAAAGCGAATATCATAATCCAGAAGACCGGAGATTCCATGCTCAGCCGAATGCATGTGCAGTGTGCGGTCCACATGTTGAGTTAATAGTTAAGAATGAAATTAATCCCTCCTCACCCCCCTTTAGTAAAGGGGGGCTGGGGGGATTAATAGGTGAAAAGCTGAAAGTTGATGAGAAAGAAAATCCGATAAAAGAGACAATAAGACTTCTCAAGGAAGGTTATATTGTTGCTATCAAGGGGCTTGGAGGGTTTCATTTAGCTTGCGATGCAATGAATGTAAAAGCAGTAGGCATGTTGAGGTTAAGAAAGAGAAAAAGTAATAAACCCTTTGCCCTGATGGCCCCTGATGTCGAAACGATTAAAAAATTCTGTGATGTATCTCAAGATGAGGAAGATCTCTTAATCTCCAACAGAAGGCCTATTGTGCTCCTTACAAAAAAGGAAGCACCTCTTCCTGACGCAGTTGCTCCGAATAACCCCTGTCTCGGCTTCATGCTTCCTTATACTCCTTTACATTATTTGCTCTTCTATTATCCTTTGACCGAAGATCCAACTATGAATTCAAATCCCCCCTCGCCCCCCTTTAGTAAAGAGGGGATGGGGGGATTTGAAAATGAGTGGTATGGGAAGATTAATGCTAATTTCGATGCCCTCGTCATGACAAGTGGTAATATTTCAGAGGAGCCTATCGTCATCAATAATGATGAGGCATCCTCCAAGTTATCTGGTATTGCTGATGCATTTCTTGTCCATAACAGGGATATCTTTATGCGAGTTGACGATACAGTCATAAGAGTTATGAAAAAGAAGGAGACGGAGATACGGAGATTCGGAGACACGGAGAAAAGTAATATCACCGAGTCCCCGGGTCACCGGGTCACCGAGGTCATTATCATTTATACGCCGTTCAAGGGGATATGTTCCTGACCCTATACCACTTCACGAGGACGGACCGGATGTCCTTGGATGTGGCGCTGATATCAAAAATATCTTCACCCTTACAAAGGGAAGTTTTGCAATTCCCAGTCAGCACATAGGCGATATGGAAAACTATGAGACATTACAGTTTTTTGAAGAAAGTCTCAAAAATCTGAAAGATGTTTACCGCGTAAAGCCTGTAGCTCTTGCCTATGACCTTCATCCTATGTACCTATCCACACAATGGGCACTCAGACAGGAAGGCATTGAAAAGATTGGAATTCAACACCACTATGCTCATGTCGCATCTGTGATGGCTGAAAAAGGGATGAAAGAAAAAGTCATAGGTGTCTCTTTTGATGGGACCGGTTATGGCACCGATGGGAGTCTCTGGGGTGGAGAATTTTTAATTGCTGATGTTGAGAAATTCACAAGAGTAGGTCATTTTAAATATATTCCCCTTCCAGGCGGTGAAGTGGCAGTAAAGGAACCATGGAGGATATCAGTAAGTCTGATCAAAGATATCGCTGGAGATGAAACGATACCCTATCTTAGATCTATTGGCTTCATTGATAGATATGGTGAAAAGAGGATTCAAGATATCTTGAAGATTACTGATAATAAGCAATTCTCACCTCTTTCATCAGGTGCAGGAAGGCTCTTTGATGCAGTTTCAGCCCTGATGGGGGTTTGTGATAAAAACACCTTTGAGGGTGAGGCTGCAATTGCACTGGAGGCACTGACAAGACCTGGTGTAGTTGATGATTATCCTGTTGATATAAAATTAAGAGACCCTATTGAGATTGATTTTTCCCAGACTGTTCTGAAAATTATAGAAGATTTGGCAAAAGGAGAAGATAAAGGTATTATTTCTTCTAAATTCCATAACACCTTGGTTACTGTCATTATGAGGGTAGTAAAAAGGTTGTTTCAATTGCATTCGATAAAGGATGTTGTTTTATGCGGTGGGGTATTTCAGAACATGTATCTTCTGGAAAGGGTAATGGCCAGCCTCACATCAGCAGGCATGGAGATACATATACATACGAAAGTTCCAACGAATGATGCTGGCATATCCCTTGGCCAGGCGTATATAATTAGAGAAAGGATAAAGAAAGCAACATGAAAGACAAAAAGGTACTGACAAGAATAAAAGACTTAAGGGATTCTATTGGCAGGCCAGTTAGGCTTATGGAGGTATGTGGCACACACACGGTGGCTATATTCAAACAGGGCATCAGGGATGTTATCCCGAAGGAAATCAGCCTCCTAAGTGGACCCGGCTGCCCTGTGTGCGTCACAGCAATTAAGGACGTGGATGTCGCTATAGCAATTGCGAAGATGAACGGGAACATCCTCTCCACGTTTGGTGATATGATGAGGGTGCCGGGGAGTAAACAATCCTTCTTTCAGGCGCAGGCAGAAGGCGCAAGCATAAGAATCGTCTATTCCCCGATGGATGCTTTAAAACTTGCGCTGGAAAATAAAGACAGGAAAGTTATATTCTTTGCAACAGGTTTTGAAACAACATCACCCTCGATCGCCGGGACGCTCTATGAAGCAGAAAAGGCTGGGGCTCAAAATTTTTATATATACTCTACGCATAAGTTAGTTCCTCCAGCCCTTAAAGCCCTTCTTGATTCCGGCGAAGTCAGGATCGATGGCCTTATACTACCTGGGCATGTATGTACCATCACAGGATGCAGTCCTTATGAATTTTTAGCATCTGACTATAGAGTACCTTCAGTAATAACAGGCTTTGATGCAGAGGACATACTTCAGGGTATCATGATGCTCCTTGAACAGATTGCATCCAACCGGCCAGCCGTGGAGATTCAATATAAGCGTGCAGTAACAATGGAAGGCAATCAGAAGGCTGTATCTCTCATCAATGAATACTTTGAACCATGCGATGCGAACTGGAGAGGAATTGGAGTGATCCCCCAGAGTGGCCTGAAATTGAAAAATAAATATGGCCGTTGGGATGCCACTAAACAATTCGATATTGATGTTCCCGAGGCCCAGGAGCCAAAAGCCTGCCAGTGTGGATTAGTCCTTAGAGGGATAAAGATACCAACAGATTGCCCCCTCTTTGGAAGGACCTGCACTCCTGAAAGGCCTGTAGGTGCCTGTATGGTTAGTTCTGAAGGAAGCTGCGCTGCATATTATAAATACGGAAAACCGTTTTCAAGAACGCCGAAATAACCAAAAGTAATGAATGATGTTACGACTGAATAGTAGGAAAGTTAAATGTTTTTTTGTCATTCTCCCGAAAAAACCCCTCTTTTTTAAAGGGGTTAGGGGAGATTTCATGATCATCAATGGTAGCCCCGAAAGCTTTCGGGGTCCTTAAAATCCCCCTTCCTCCCCTCGGTTGCGAGTCGTACCGACCTTTTTCAAAGGGGGAAGTAAAGGAATGATGCTGAGAGGATAGGTAAAAATGGATAGGATTCTCCTTGGCCATGGCAGCGGTGGAACCATGATGCATCGATTAATCAGGGAGCACTTTGTTCCTGAATTCGAGCTTAAATCTCTGAATGATTCTGCTGTGCTGGAAGGGATAAACCAGGGAAAGATCGCCTTTACAACAGACTCTTATGTTGTCTCTCCCATATTCTTCCCTGGAGGGAATATTGGAGAACTTGCTGTTTATGGCACCGTGAATGACCTTTCGATGGTGGGCGCCAGACCACTTTATATTACGGCGGGTCTTATTATTGAGGAAGGCTTTCCCCTCGACGATTTAAAAAAGATTCTCTCTTCTATGTCAGAAGCTGCCGTAAAGGCAGGGGTAAAAATCGTTGCCGGAGATACAAAGGTGGTCAACAAGGGAAAAGGGGATGGTATATTCATCAACACATCCGGGATTGGGATAATCGAAGAAGGGCTTGATATATCTCCTTTAATGGTAAAGCCTGGAGATAAGGTTATTATCAGTGGCCCTATTGGAAATCATGGAATCTCAATTATGGGCGAGAGAAATGGTCTGACTTTTGAGCCGCCTGTATTGAGTGATACAGCACCCTTGAACAGTCTCGTTGGGGATATGTTGAATGCAACGAAAGAGATACATGCAATGAGAGACCCGACCAGAGGGGGTCTTGCAACGACACTTAAAGAGTTTGCAATGGATTCGGGAGCCTGTATCGTCATTGAAGAAGAGTTAATACCTGTGCCTCCAGGGGTAAGAGGTGCGTGTGAACTCCTCGGCCTTGACCCACTGTATGTAGCCAATGAAGGGATACTTGTTGCAGTAGCAAGCCCTGATGTAGTAGATTCGCTCATAAGTATCATGAGAAAGCATCCCCTGGGTAAAGAGACTCGATTAATCGGTGACGTGCAAGAGGCACCTGCCGGAATGGTTCTCCTGAAGACAGCCATAGGCGGAACCAGAATCGTTGAAATGCTCTCAGGAGACCAGCTGCCGAGAATATGCTAAGATGAGAATTCAAGAATTAGAGGATTCAGGGGTTCGAGTGTTTGTTTTCTCACGTATTTCACTTGAATCCTTGACCCCTTGACCCCGAAAGGTTTTCAGATGTTACTTGGTGTTAATGTCGACCATGTTGCGACGATAAGACAAGCAAGAAAAGGAATCGAGCCTGATCCTGTTATGGCTGCAACATTGGCTATACTCGGTGGTGCTGATGGAATCACGGTTCATCTGAGGGAAGATAGGCGTCATATTCAGGACAGGGATGTGAAACTGTTGAAGGAGTTTGTAGCTGTTGAATTAAACCTTGAAATGGCAGCAACAAAGGAAATGATAGGTATTGCATCTCAGTTAAAGCCTGATTTGGTTACATTTGTCCCTGAAAAAAGACAGGAACTTACAACTGAAGGTGGACTGGATGTAAAATCACAGAAAAAAGGCATCGGTGAGGCAATTAAAAAAATCCAGGATAAAGGTATTCCGGTAAGTTTATTTATAAATCCTGATTTTGAAGATATCATCGTGTCAAAGCAGATAAAAGCAGATATGGTAGAAATACATACCGGAATGTATGCGAATACAAAAGGTAAAAGACAACATGAAGAATTGATACGAATCATGAATGCTGTCAGATATACCCTCGATATTGGTCTTACCGTCAACACAGGGCATGGTCTTAATTATTTTAATGTTCAGAAAATAGCCTCTCTACAGGGAATCAGAGGACTTTACATAGGACACAGTATCATCTCACGGGCAGTGCTTGTAGGTATGGAAAGGGCTATTCGAGAGATGAAGGAGTTGATGAAAGAGGCTTCCTTCGCTCAATAACCGGTTTCTCCTGTCCGTGAAGAGAGTTT
>CAWGWX010000008.1:0-35535 GCA_963826355.1 Nitrospirota bacterium
CTTTTGCCTGAAACTCTACTATCTTTGATTCCTCTTTTTCCATAAGAGCTTTGCCATTGAAAACAGCGCCTTCAACGATTGATAACTTAGTAGTAGAGATGTCTCCTGATACCTGTCCCTTGGATTTAACCTCTATAATTTCTTTGGCCTTTAGATTACCTTCAACCTTTCCACCGATAATAATTCCCCTCGCTGTAATGTCACCTTTGTGGAATGCCTTTTCACCGAGGATAACCCAATCAGCAGTCACATTTCCATCCATAGTGCCGTCAATCCTGAGAGTTCCTTTTGTATCCATATCACCTTTGAAATTCGAATTGACTCCTACAAAGGATTCCAGCTTTTCCTTATTCCTGTGAAACATTACGACCTCCCTTCTCTATAGTTGTTAGGGTTGACAGGATTACCATCCTTCCATATTTCGTAATGCACATGAGGACCTGTAGCGTTACCAGTGGAACCGACATAGCCGATTACATCGCTCCTCCTGACTTGCTGACCAACTTTCACAGCATTCATCTTGTTATGGGCATAGAATGTTGAAAAACCAAATCCGTGTTCTAGCACAACGAGATTACCACTCCCCCTGTTCCAGCCTGAAAAGCTTACGATGCCATCTGCTGTAGCCCTGACGGGATTTCCTGGACTTGTTGCTATATCGAGACCTGAATGAAATTCTTCAACCCCGCTTCTTGGGTCTTGCCTTTTACCATACTGGGAAGAGATGGCACCTTCAACAGGTATCCCCTTTGGGGTTGCAAGATAAAGATCTTTTTGGAGATTTAAATAATCCTGAATTTCTGTTACGGTTTTTATTGTCTTCTCAATCTCCTGTTTGAGGTTCTCCATATCGATTGACCCGCTGTATGAGGTATCCATATTCTCAAGGACCTTCTCTTTAGAGCCGAGGGAAAACAATCTCTTGAACTCTCTTTCGGCATTTTTGAGTGCTGACATTGTAACCTTGAATTCTAAAAATTGATTTGAATAATAATTCAGCTTTTTTTTCATCGCCTGATATTCAAAGGCATCCACAGCAACAGAAAAAACATAAAAAGTTCCGATAAACCATAATATGATCGAGACAAGTATTCCTATTGAGGGAATCTTGAGGTTCAGGGGTCTTTTATTGCTATGAGGGATCAGCATTATTGTCACAGGGGTAAAAGCCTTTTTGCATAGATTTTTTATTATATGAATATCGAACACCTCTACCTCCTTTCTCAGTATTACCAATAATGAATGCCCTATATCCTGCCTTATGAAGCAACGAAATGGTGTTCCCTGATACTTCCTCGGAGACAACCATAATATAACCTATCCCCATATTAAAGGTTCTCTTCATTTCTTCATCAGGTATATTTCCAATATTTCGTATGACTTCAAAAATTGGTGGGACAGACCATGAATCGATCTCTGATATGCGCACAAATACCTTCAGGGTAGTATCCTCGGAAGGTTTCCGGGAATTCCTCCACCGGTGATATGAGCCATACCCTTAATTTCAACATGATCTCTTAAAGCCATAAATGCCTTGACATATATTCTCGTCGGTCTGAGGAGCTCCTCTCCGAGTTTAACCCCGAATTCAGGAATGCATGTGTCTGCGCTCATCTTCTTTAAATCAAAAAAGAGTTTTCTCACGAGGGAGTATCCATTACTGTGGAGGCCATCTGATGCAAGGCCTATGATGACATCTCCTTCTCGTATGCTTGAGCCATTTATGATCTTTTCTTTTTCAACTATTCCTACACAGAAACCTGCTACGTCACATTCACCCTCAGGATAAAATCCGGGCATTTCAGCTGTCTCGCCACCTATAAGAGAACAACCTGCCTCTTCACAGCCCTTGACTATTCCCTCGATAACCTTTGAGGCTGTTTCAGCATGGAGTTTACCTGTTGCGAGATAGTCCAGGAAAAATAAGGGTTCTGCACCAGTGGTAAGGATATCATTTACGCACATGGCGACAAGGTCAATGCCGATCGTATCGTGCCTATCCATCATAAAGGCTATCTTCAGCTTCGTGCCAACTCCATCCGTACTGCTTACAAGCACTGGCTCTTTATACCTTGTCATGTCGATTTTAAAGAGGGCGCTGAAAAGACCAATTTCTGTCATGACCTCAGGTCTGAATGTCCTTCTTGCCATAGGCGAGATGAGGCTCACGAACCTATCACCTTCATCAATATCAACACCAGACTTCTTATAGGTTAGTTCGCTACTCATATTATTAAAGGGGAGTTCTGGGTGCTCCTCTATATAGCATGAACAAACAACAAAAGGCAAGAGGAAATTCGCCCCAAAGAAGCTTTTATTCTGATAAAATACTTATGATGCCAATTATCCTTGTCACAAATGATGACGGTATTCATTCTCTTGGTCTTATCGCCCTTTCAAGGGTGATGAAAGATCTCGGGGATGTATATATCGTTGCTCCTGATAGAGAGAGAAGTGCCGTAAGCCATTCCTTAACATTACATAGACCACTCAAAGTAGAAAAACTGAGTGAAGGTGTTTTTAGTATTGATGGTACCCCAACAGACTGCGTCATATTGGGGGTAAGCAAGCTCCTACCTGAAAGGCCTGTGCTTATTGCTTCAGGGATAAACAGAGGCGGTAACCTCGGTGGTGATATTTCTTATTCAGGCACTGTCTCTGGTGCAATAGAAGGTACGATACTGGGTATTCCATCCTTTGCTATCTCTCTTGTTACAGGAGATGAGCTGCAGCCTCTTCATTTCGAGACAGTCTCTGCCTTTGCCTTACAGATTGGACGATCTATTCTCGAAAAATCACTTCCACCTGACACCCTTCTGAATATCAATGTACCGAATACGGATAAAAGTAAAATCCTCGGAGTGAAGTTTACACGCCAGGGGAAGATGGTCTATAACAATTCCATTCAGGAAATACATGACCCGAGGGGAAAAAGGCACTACTGGCTTGGTGGAAGTCAGCTCCACGTAGAGCATGATGAAGATACGGATGTTCAGGCTGTAAAGAATGGTTATATCTCTATCACACCGATCCACCTCGATCTCACAAATTACGAAGCCTTGAATTTCTTGAGAACGAAATTTCATTTATAGACAAACTCTTGTGAGTCTTTGGCTCACAAAGGATCTTATGAAAATTAAGTAGTCCCCCCATCCCCCCTTTAGAAAAGGGGGGTGAGGGGGGATTTGAAATGTCGTTTTCGGAGAAAACTATTGAAAAAATATTATGATGTAATCATCGTCGGAGCTGGTCCTGCCGGTATATTTTCTGCCCTTGAAATTATCGAGCGGAAGAAAAATGCGCAAATTCTTATTATCGAAAAAGGGAAAGACCTTGACAAAAGGGTATGCCCAATGAAGATAAGAGACATTTCATGTGCAGCCTGTCCTGAATGCGCATTACTCAGTGGTTGGGGTGGGGCAGGGGCCTATAGTGATGGGAAATTGAACCTGTCTCCTGAGATTGGTGGTTTTCTTTTGAGATATATAGGCATGGATAGACTAAAATCTCTGATAGAGTACGTAGATGAAATCTATGTGAGATACGGTGCCCCAAAAGAAACATACGGTGGCAACTCAGAAGAGATACGCGACATAGAAAGGCTTGCCTCAAAACATAATCTTCTTTTTATCCCTTCGAAGATAAGACATATCGGTACTGATCGGTGTAAGGCGCTTTTGAAAAATATCAAGGAAGACCTTAATCAAAGGGTAGAAACCCTATTTAGTGTAGAAGCCGATAGGGTGATCAAAAGAAAGGGAAAGGCAGTTGGCATTAGACTTAAAGATGGCAAGAGTCTTTTTTCAGAATTCCTGATTCTTGCACCAGGCAGGGAAGGTTCGAGGTGGCTCGAACAGGAGACGAAAAGATTACATCTTACGCTTTTCAGAAATCCTGTTGATATAGGCGTGAGGGTTGAAGTAGCTGCTCCTGTGTTTGAACCACTCACAAAGATAACATATGAACCAAAGCTCATATTCCATTCAAAAAAGTTTCATGATAGAGTGAGGACATTTTGTGTGAATCCCTATGGTGAGGTTGTGAAGGAGTATCTTAAGGGTATCTGGACGGTCAATGGTCATAGCTATGCAAAAAGAAAGACTGGCAATACAAACTTCTCACTTTTAGTCAGCACAATCTTCACAGAACCTTTTGACGAGCCCATATTATATGGAAGATATATAGCAGGGCTTGCAAATCTTCTCGGCAAGGGTGTTCTTGTCCAGAGACTCGGAGATTTAAAACAGGGGAGGCGCTCAACACATGAGAGGATATCAAAAGGAAGCATAAGGCCAACACTCAAAGATGCGACGCCAGGTGATTTGAGTTTTGTCATGCCCTATCGCCATATGTCTGACATCCTTGAGATGATAGAAACCCTTGATAAGATTACTCCTGGTATAAATTCTGAACATACCCTTCTCTATGGAGTCGAAGTGAAGTTCTACTCGCGGTATCCTAAACTAACAGAATCCCTCGAGACCGAGGTAGAAAACCTCTTTGCCATTGGAGATGGGGCAGGAGTGAGCAGAGGGCTCATCCAGGCATCAACTTCAGGGGTGATAGCTGCGAGGGAGATTTCTAAAAGACTAACAAGTTTATAGAGTTTCTTGGGTTTACACAGTTTATTGAGTTATAAAACTCCATAAACCCAATGAACACAAAAACTCAAGAAACTAAATTTGGGACAAATTTAAAATGGGTTTTGAAGAATTAAGAGATTTCATGGTGAGAACACAGCTCATCCCGAGAGAGATTAAAGACGAGCGCCTCCTCAGGGCAATGAGGAAAGTTCCAAGACATCTCTTTGTTGATGAATCCATCCAACATAAGGCCTATGAGGATATGGCCCTTCCGATTGGTGAAGGGCAGACAATTTCACAACCATATATGGTTGCCATTATGACAGAGTTGCTTGAACTTAAGGGAAATGAGAAGGTTTTGGAAGTAGGTACTGGTTCAGGATATCAGGCAGCAATCCTTGCTGAGCTTTCAAAAGAGGTCTATACCGTAGAACGGTTTGAAGCACTCGCTCAAAGGGCTCAAGAAAAATTTCGTTTTCTCGGATATGTCAACATATATGTGAGGGTTGGCGATGGGACATTAGGATGGCCAGAGGAGGCTCCCTTTGACAGGATTATCGTTACTGCTGGAACTCCAAGGATTCCAGAACCCTTTATCCAGCAGTTATCTCAAGGGGGTATCATTGTTGCCCCTGTTGGAGAGCGTTTTGCACAACAACTCTTAAAGGTCAAAAAATCAGAGGGCAAACTCTCTGAAGAGTATTACACTCCCTGCGTCTTTGTCCCTCTCGTCGGGAGATACGGATGGGACGGGGAATAGAGATAGAGAATAGAGACTGTGTATGCCACTGCTCTTATGTTATAAATACATAAAGATCTTAAAAGTTATTTAAGTATTTACCCCTCACCCTAACCCTCTCCCACAAGGAGAGAGGGGACTTCCTTAGTCTCCCCTCCCTTGATGGGAGGGGATGGAGGGGAGGGTGAAATCAAGGAGCGACAATCATTGGAACAGAGTTCGCTTTGAATAATACAGGTTAAATCATTTCTTTGAACGCTTTTTCCTTATGATATCATCAGCCCAGCTCAATGCAGCAGACACAGTAGGAAAGCCTATCGTGCTTGTGAGCAGGATTATCGCATGGTATATTTCTTCAGGTTTCGCACCAGCCTCTAATGCTCTTCTTATATGTGAATGAACAGAACCCTCTGACCGTATTGAAGCAGAAGCTGCTAACTGTACAAGGTGAGATGTCTTCTCATCAAGGGGGCCTGATTCCCGTGCAGCCTTGCCAAGGTTATCAAAGGCATCGAAGTATTTTTTGAACCTGCTTTTTATGCTCAAATACTGACCTGGTAATTTTGAAACCATTTCGACCTCCTTATTTGTTTAAGGTAACAAGTTTTTTTCCTGCCCTATAGGCGTCGCTCATTGCTGTTGGGTGATTGACAATTGCACCCTTTGCATCAACACTTAAATATCCCAGGGTTTCATGTTCAGGAATGCTAATGGTCCTGAAAAAGGCCTTTGCTGTTGCCTCAGCACATTGAATACCGATTTCTCTCTTTTGTCCACCGACTAACAATAAAAGTCCTTTCCTCCCATAAGGACCTTCAGGTATCGGTCTTTTCAAGAGGTACTTCTCGCACCAGAAGCACTGGCATCTGTCTATCATTATCTTTGCCTGGGCACTTACGCCAAAGAAATAGATGGGAGAGGCGAGGATTATCCTATCAGCCTCCCTGATTGCAGCATGTATTTGGGCCATATCATCCTCAAAGACACAGATCCCTGTGTCTTCGCATCCACCGCAGCTCTGACAGGGTGAGATGCTCATGCTATTCAAATTAAAGACATGGGCTTTAAATCCTGAATCCTCTATTGCCCTTATTGCCTCTTTAAGAAGGAGCTCAGTATTGCCATTTTCCCTTGGGCTTCCGAGAAATGCGATGATTTTCATTTAGCTTTGACTCCCCGGGGTTTTTTCTTGAGTTCTATCCAATCCTTCATGTGCTGTATATTTTCATTAAGATACCACCAGCCATTTTTAAAGGCTGTGTAATCAGGAGCACCGGTCATGGCAGAAGCATAGCGAATAGAGTTTGAGTAGAATAACCACTGCCTTCCCCACATCTGTTCAATTGTTTCATCAAAGGGGTTGCTCTTATCCTCTATTCCTTTTTCCCATGCACTTACCATGAGTTTTGTGGCTGCGAGGACCATCTCATCAGTTTCTTTTGTTGTGCTTTCAAACTTCGAAAAATGACCGTTTATCCAATCAGTGGAATGGCAGCTGTTACAGACCTTTTTCATGGTATTCAGCCTTTCTTGTTGCTCGGATTTATCAATAAGATACTCCGATGCAAGCTCACCTGTGAATGCAGTGGGTAATGGTAGACCGTTCTTATTCTTAATCACCGTCGTATCTCCTGATTTGGGCTGGGGATGGCTGTAAATAAGGCCAAAGATTCTGACCCATAGTCTCGAACCAAAATCATGAGTCCTCTCAACAATCACATCACCTGCCGGCGAGACAAGGAGACTATTATGGCATGTTGCACATGACGGTGTCTTGAAGTCTTTTCCCACAATCCATGGTACTGTGTTAAAGCTCCATTCATGGTATTTTGAAAAAAAGATATCCCCGTGTTTACTTTCATGATAAACATTCCATGCAGGCACATCAGGCTCCTGATGACATTGAGAACAGGTATAGGGTTTCCTCGCCACTTCGATCGAGAACCCGTGTCTTGCATGACAGGCAGTACAGGCTCCGAGACTGCCATCGGGATTTTCCCTTCCAACTCCCTGATTCGGCCAGTTTGTAAGATCAGGAACTACTATTTCTCCCATTTTCGTAGTGACGTTCTTTGTGCCTTTTGCTTCTACCTTTGTGCCATGACATCCAAGGCATGTTTCGTGGAGGGTACTTTCAGAAGGCTTTCCTGATAGTATTTTTCCATTCTCTATTTTTCTTACCCCTGTTATGGTACTTACCAAAGTCTTATAGACGGGATTCCCCAGAATGTTTTTTACGGCATGGGATTTTTTACTCCCATAAAATTGTTTTGCCTCTGTTGGATGACAGGTTTTGCAATCATCAGGGGTGACAACGACATTTATCGTGAAACCCATATGGGAGAAACTATCTTTATGCCTTTCAGGGTTCAGGCTATGGCATTCATAACAGCCGACTGCGTATTTTCCTAATTCATCCGGCAGACTCTCCGCAGAAATCCTTTTCTCCAGAGTGGGTTTTTTCAGAGCCTCTGAAGGGGTTATCTTTGCATGTCTGCTCGAAAGCCAGTCTTTTACAATCCCAGGTGTATAGGTATTATGACAGCCGATGCAGGTTTGGGTCTGTGGACTGAGTGGGGCTTGTGAAATTACATCTTCCTTCTCTTCAGACAAAGCCGTACCCCTTGAGGAGAACAAAAAAAGGATCAAAAAAAGGGGTATTCCATATTTCAATATCTTCTGCATATTCACCGTCCTTTTTGGCTTAAACGCCTTTTGCCCTTTGTTCCCTTCCTCTATGCCGGTAATCAACTTCAAAAGAAGGATAAGGACATTATGCAATCTTATTGAACATCTTTTTTGGAGATCCACAGATAGGACATTTATCTGGTGGTTCTCCTTCAACGGTGTTACCGCAGACCTGGCATACGTAATAATCAACTTCAGGGTTTTTGCCAAGATTCTCAAGGGCCTTTTGGTAAAGCTCTGCATGAATTTTTTCCACTTCATTTGCATAACGAAAACTCTGCAGTGCGCCCTTTTTGTCCTCTGCCTTTGCATCCTCCATCATCCTGGGATACATCTTCTGGAATTCATAGGACTCGCCGGTTATTGCTTCCTCGAGATTCTCTTTTGTACTCCTAATGCCACCATGTATCTTTAAATGATTATGTGCGTGGACTGTCTCAGCCTCGGCAGCAGCCCTGAACAGTTTTGCAATCTGTTTATATCCTTCCTGTTCTGCCTTTTTTGCAAAGGCAAGATATTTCCTGTTTGCCTGTGATTCTCCTGCGAAGGCCTCCTGAAGATTTTTTTCTGTCTTTGACATCTTTTACCTCCTTATCTTATCTTTTCGAGTCTCTCCTTCAGTGCATTACATACGGGACATTTCCAATCGATGGCACTCTATTTGCAAAATCAAAACCCTCTTTATTAAGTCGAGAAAACTGTTGATTGTGAAAAGACACAGGATGAACAGGATATATTTAATTGCCTCGTAGATTTATGAATAATCTTTCTTCGAATTTTGGTATATTATACTCTGAAATTATGGGTTGTCAATTTAAAAATCATATTAAAAACAGTAATGTTCGCTCAAAGCTTAGTGTATGTCATGCTGAACTCATTTCAGCATCTGAAATCAATATGGTGTGAGACCATGTTACCCATAATGGAGTTCAAGAAAGAGTTATGAAAAAACCATGGGTAGGAAGGTTTAAAGGAAAGACATCAGAGATTGCTGAGCACTTCACAGAATCCATATCTTTTGATAACCGCCTCTGGCGGTACGATATTGAGGGAAGCATCGCACATGCAAAGATGCTCAGGAAACAAGGCATCATCTCTCAAGAAGATTCTGAAAAGATTATAAAAGGCCTCAAAGAGATTGCAGGAGAGATAGAGAATGGAAAATTCAGGTTCAGAGAAGACCTTGAAGATATCCACATGAATATCGAGGCTGCCTTAATAAGAAAGATAGGCGAGGTGGGTGGAAAACTCCATACAGCAAGATCAAGAAATGACCAAGTGGCACTTGATCTCAGATTGTATCTGAGGGAAGAAACAGAAGAGATAAGGTCATTGATAAAGGAATTCCAGAAGACACTTCTTAATATTGCGGTAAAACATCTTGACGCATTAATGCCCGGCTATACACATTTACAAAGAGCCCAGCCTATACTGTTGTCCCATCATCTCTTTGCCTATGTTGAGATGCTGCAGAGGGATGAGGAAAGATTGAAAGATACACGTAAAAGAATCAATATCCTTCCCTTGGGATCCTCTGCAATCGCGGGTACGACCTTTCCCATTGACAGAGTCTATGTAGCAAGACTTCTCGGTTTTGATGATATCTCTCAAAACAGTATCGATGCTGTATCTGACAGAGACTTCAGTATCGAGTTTCTGTCGAATGCGGCTATACTCATCATGCATCTCTCGCGGCTTGCTGAGGAGCTTGTGTTATGGTCAACAGAGGAATTCGGATTCATTGAGCTGCCCGAGGCCTTCACAACAGGTTCAAGCGCAATGCCCCAGAAAAAGAATCCGGATGTGGTAGAGCTTGTCAGGGCAAAGGCTGGTAGGATCTATGGTAACCTCTTTTCTCTTCTGACCATAATGAAGGGGTTACCCCTGTCATATAATAGGGATTTACAGGAAGATAAGCAACCGCTCTTTGATACTGTCGATACCGTTAAATCCTGTCTTCATGTCTTGAATGAAATGTTACCAGTAATAAAATTCAATATAAAAAGGATGCATGAAACTGCCAAGGAGGGATATTCTACTGCAACTGATATGGCTGAATACTTAGTCAAAAAGGGGTTACCTTTCAGAAGGGCACATGAGGTTACGGGTAAGATCGTTCTCTACTGTATCGAAAAAAAGAAGAAACTTGAGGAACTCACCCTGAAGGAATTGAATAAATTCTCTCCATTGATTTCAGAGGACATCTATTCTTTCCTGAAGCCAGAGGAGTCAGTTAGGGGTAAAAAATCTGCAGGTAGCACCTCGCCTGAAGAGGTCAAGAGACAAATAAAGAGACATATGAGGAGACTCAGTGACACGGAGACACGGTGACATTGTATTGCTCCCTTTCTCCTCTTCTCCCCTTCTCCTTTTCTTTTTAGTTTGCTTCGTTCTTGTCTCATGCGGCAAGAAAGGTGAGCCCACTCTGAAATCATACGAAAAGCCTGATCCGCCATCAAATCTGAGGGCAGTCCACAGAGAATCAGAGATTATCTTATTGTGGGATTTTCCAAAAAATAAGGAACAAGCAATAAAAGGATTTTACCTTATGAAATTAATCCCCACCCACCCCCCTATTTCCCCCTTACTAAGGGGGGATACAGAGGGGTCAAAGGGGGGAGGAGGGGATTTTGAAAGAATCTTCCTTGAGCCCTATAAGCGATCCTATAGAGATAAGGACTTTGAAATTAACCATAAATATAAATACAAAATAATCTCCCAGAACCTGCGAGGTATAACGAGCAATGACTCGAATATCATCGAAGTAGAACCAAAAGATCCACCAACACCTCCCAGCAAGCTTTTATTTAAAGTCGTATATGATTCACTGACACTCACATGGGAAGATATAGGTGGTGAAGTCCTCTATAACATCTATAGGAGTGATAAGAGAGGCCTATACCCTTTCATGCCTCTCCATAAGGAACCAATTAAGGGGACCTCTTTCAGAGATAGATTTAATATAGGAAAGCCTGTTTACTACACCATAAGGAGTCTGAGGGGAGGAGATATATGGGATGAAGGACCTGCGTCAGAGGAACTCGAGATAAACCCTTCAGAATTCGTGCCATCTCCTCCTGAGAGACCTCAGGTAGTAGTTAAAGAGGAAGGGGTATATCTCATCTGGAAAGAAGCCCCTGAGACATGGGTAGTAGGTTATAAGGTTTATAGAGAGACTGATAAAAAAGAAGGATTTGTATTCATCGGGGAGACATCTGTACCTACTTACTTCGATAATGAAAAACCGTTAACAAAGAGAAACTACAGGGTGACTGCTGCTTGGTCCATCGAAGGAAGGACCCGCATCAGAGATAAGGGATGTGGTTTTTATTCCCTATAGATAACTCAGATTAACCAACTCTTTTAGAGATTGACAGAATAATTTTCTTGGGTTACCCTAATAAAAAGTTGAGGATTCCTGTATACCTTTTTCAGCACTGTTTGGGAGACGCTATATAATACGGAACAAATAAAGCGCAACACCTACATGAAGGACAAAATATTAAAAGTCTTCGAAGAAAGCATCGAGGTCAAAAAGAGATTTGCAGCGGAAAATGTTGACAAGATCATAGAGGTTGCGAATGTTATTGCTAATGCCTTCAATAAGGGGAAAAAATTAATCCTTTTCGGTAATGGCGGAAGCGCTACCGATGCCTCTCACCTTGCAGCAGAATTTATCAACAGGTTTCAAAAAGAGCGACCCAGTCTTCCCGCAATTGCTCTCAATACAGACATGGCGGTAATTACGGCAATTGCTAACGATTATGACTTCTCCGAAATCTTTTCAAAGCAGCTAAAATCACTTTCAGATGAGGGAGATGTCGCCATTGGAATCAGTACAAGCGGGAATTCACCTAATGTCCTCAAAGCTATTGATGTTGCAAGAAAGAAGAAATTGATTACCGTTGCCTTCACCGGATTAAGAGGAGATAAGTTTGCATCAAAGGCTCAGTATGCATTCGTTGTTCCATCCGACAAAACCCCCCGGATACAGGAAACACATATAACACTCGGACATGTCCTCTGCCGGATGGTGGAAGAGATACTCTTTGAGGCACCAAGAAAAAAATAGTTCTCCTCCTTTGAACAGACCGGTAACCATATGATTATACTCGGCATAGATCCAGGCTTAGCGAGTACGGGCTTTGGTGCAATTAGATGTAATAAAACCACCCCATCAATAATTAAATGTGGTTACATTAAGACATCTCCAAGGGATCATGTTTCAAGTAGGCTATTCCAAATTCATTCAGATATCAATCATTTGATATGTACTTTACATCCCGACTTAATTGCAATAGAGAATGTATTTTCTTTGGTTAGATATCCCAAGGCTGGTATATTATTAGGAGGAGTGTTAGGTATCATATATCTGTCTGTTTCTCAAAATAATGTCTCGATGATAGAAATTACGCCAAAAGAAGTAAAAAATTCTTTAACTGGATATGGAGGGGCAAATAAGTATCAAGTAAAAGAAGCTATAAAGAAATTGCTTAAAATGACTGATGTTAAATCCTTTCATGCTACGGATGCATTGGCTATAGCCTTGACTGCATTTTATAGAAAAAATCCACGGAAGGGCAGATGATATCTTATCTGGAAGGAGAATTAATAGAAACATTTGATGACCGAATTACATTGTTAGTAGGTGGAATCGGTTATGACATATTAATCCCAGCTTATTTGATAAACGAAATTAAAGAAGATGAAAAAAAGGGAATTAAAGAATTGAAATTGTATATCTCGTATAACCAGACAGAAAGACAGCCAAAACCAATTTTTGTAGGATTTAAACATCCATTAGATAAAAAATTTTTTGAGCTTTTCATTTCTGTTGAAGATATAGGCCCTACCGCTGCTATTAAGGCTCTCATAAGACCTGTTGGAGATATAGCGCGTTCCATAGAGGAAAAAGATTCTAGAGCTTTAAGACAGTTAAAAGGTATCGGAGAAAGAAAAGCAGAAAAGATTATTGCTACTCTCAAGGGAAAGGTAGCAATGTATGCATTAATGCCGAAAATTGAAGTAACAGCTGAAGTTGTAGAAGATTTCAGGAAGGAAGTCGAAGATGTTCTTATAACTCAGTTAGGCCATAAACTAACAGAAGCACGAGCAAATGATAGAAGAAGCTATGAAACGAAATCCACGTATAACTTCATCTGAAGAATTATTTGAGGAAGTATATAGAGGTCAAAAGAAATGATTTACGAAGAATCAAATAAAATTCCTGATATTTTAAAAGAAAATAGTTCGTTAGATGAAGATAATAACTTAACCTTAAGACCCAAAAGGCTTTCTGAGTATACAGGGCAAGATAAAATCGTAGAAACATTAAAGATTGCTATAGAAGCTGCGTTGAAGAGGGAAGAACCTTTAGACCATGTTTTGTTTAATGGCCCGCCCGGACTGGGAAAGACAACGTTAGCTCATATTATCGCCAATGAGATGGGTACCAAGATTATTACTTCCTCTGGCCCAGCTTTAGAAAAAGGTGGCGATTTGATGGGTATCCTGACCCACATGGAAAAGGGCGACGTTTTTTTTATTGATGAAATCCATAGGATACCTAAAGTCGTGGAGGAATTTCTTTATCCAGCTATGGAAGATTTTGCAGTTGATTTCATATTCGATAAAGGTGTACATGCAAGAACTCACAGATATAGACTTGAACCTTTTACGTTGATTGGTGCAACAACCAGGTCCGGCCTCTTATCCTCTCCATTGAGAGAAAGATTCGGAATTACAAGAGATCTGGATTTTTATAATGAAAAAGATCTGGTCAAAATTGTAAAACGTTCTTCGGCAATATTAAATGTAATTATTGAACAGGATGGTGCTTATGAAATAGCGCGGAGGGCGAGAGGCACTCCAAGAGTTGCAAATAGGTTATTAAAACGTGTTCGTGACTACGCACAAGTTAGGGCTCAGGGAAAAATAACGAAAGATGTAGCCATGGAAGCGTTAGCCCTCGAAGGCATCGATGAATATGGTTTGGGAGAAACAGACAGAAAATTACTGAAAGCCATTATCCTCAATTATAAAGGCGGACCTGTCGGGATTGAAGCACTTGCTGCGACTCTCCAGATAGAAACAGATGTTTTATTGGATGTTGTTGAACCTTTTCTTCTGAAATCAGGCTTTATCATCAGGACATCGCATGGAAGAAAGGCTTCGGAAAAGTCATACAACCATCTTAATATTGCCTATAAGAATGAGTTAGGATTATTTGAGGGTAGTAAAAGCAAAAGGCATTCGTAGAAGAAAGTTATCAGATAAATCGAAGAAGCCATTGAGGCCGTATAAATGTTCCAAAGGGGTTGTTTTAGCCTTCCCTCTCTCAATACAAAATATCCCCTGCGAAAAGACATTAAAACTCATGGTTTCTTTATATACAATTTTTAATCTATTAAAAATATTATTTTATAGATAATCAACACTATTATTAATGATAAACTATAATATTGACTTTTTATTTCAAAGTTAGTTATTCTTAAGTAAATTACAACAATGGTTGAGGTTGATAATATGGGAAAAATTACTTTAGAAAAACTTGAGGCTCATCTCTGGGAGTCAGCAAATATTCTCAGGGGGAGTATAGATGCATCTGATTACAAAAACTATATCTTTGGGCTTCTGTTTTTGAAGCGTCTTTCTGATGTGTACGATGAGGAAGGTGAGAAGATAGAAAAAGAGACAGGAGACAAAGTATTGGCATGGAAAACGCCTGATGAACACGATATATTGGTTCCCCAAAAGGCACACTGGAATCATATAAAGAGTAGGACACAAGATCTTGGAGCAGTGATCAATAAAGCCAATGAGGTTCTTGAAGAAGCAAGGCCAGATAAACTAGAAGGAGTTCTGTCTGCCACTGATTTTAATGATAAAGACAGACTGCCTGATGAAATATTGTCAAAACTCATTGCCCATTTCTCTACAATTTCCCTTCGAAATGATAATTTGTCCGACCCTGATATTTTAGGTCGTGCTTATGAATATCTGATTGCACAATTTGCAGACGACGCTGGTAAAAAAGGCGGAGAATTCTATACTCCTAAAGAAGTGGTGAAGCTCCTTGTGGAGATACTTGATCCCCAAGAAAAGATGAGAATATGCGATCCTGCCTGTGGCTCAGGCGGCATGTTGATTCAGTCGGTTTATCATCTAAGAGAGAACAAACAGAACTGGAAGAATATTTCACTTTATGGACAGGAGAGGAACATCGGGACATGGGCTATCTGTAAAATGAACATGCTCCTTCACGGCATAACAGCCACCCTTGAAAAAGGCGATACTCTGAGAAAGCCGAAACTTCTCAGAGAAGATGGGAAGCTCATGGAATTTGATATTGTTATTGCGAACCCGCCGTTTTCTCTTAAGAATTGGGGATACGAAGAGGCACAACATGATCCTTATAGACGCTTCCGCTTCGGTATACCACCAAAGGGCTATGGTGATTACGCATTTGTCCAGCATATGATAGCGACTCTCAATCAAAAAGGAAGGATGGGTGTTGTACTTCCTCATGGGGCGCTTTTCCGCGGAGGAGCAGAGGGCAAAATCAGGCAGGGGATACTTGAGGAAGACCTGCTTGAAGCAGTAATCGGACTTCCTTCAAATCTCTTTTACGGTACCGGTATTCCAGCCTGCTTATTCATTATCAATAAAAATAAGCCCAAAGAGCGCAGAGGAAAAGTCTTTTTTCTCTATGGTGCATATGACTACCTTGAGGGGAAAAATCAGAACAAACTCCGGGAACAGGATATAAAGAAGATTGCTGATGCATATCGTGGATACATAACAATTGATAAATACTGCCGTCCTATTTCGCTTGATGAAATCCGTTCCAACGATTGCAACCTTAATATTGCACGGTATATCGATATAACTGAAGAGGAGGAACTGATTGATGTCCAGAAGGTTATTCATGAGCTAAAAGAGTTAAAGAAGGAACGTGCCAAGACAGAAGATAAGATGAATAGCTTTCTCAAGGAGCTGGGATACAAGATTTAGCCATGTTCCAGGATAAGAAGGAAATAGAAAAAATACTCAGCGCCTTGGGAGAACAATTAGATGAACTTAATGCAGTAGTGCCTGAATTGGTTGTATGCGGTGGTTCAGCACTTAATATTTTAGGATTTGTAAGTCGTACTACAAAAGATGTTGATATTGTTGCCTTTGCAGAAAGGCTTTCAAACGGAAGCATCTATCTTGAAAAAGCCGAACCTTTGCCTTCGAAACTTGTAGAAGCTATGGAAAAAGTGGGTAGAGATTTCAATCTTCCTGAAAACTGGCTTACTTAATCCAGGGCCGACTTCTGCTGTGGATTTTGGTCTTCCAGAAGGCTTAATGGAAAGAGTTGAGACAAGAAAATTTGGGAAGTCTCTGACCGTTCATTTTCTCAGCAGATATGACCAGATTTGTTTCAAGCTCTATGCAGCAGTAGATCAGGGAATAGGGAAACATTACAATGACCTCTTGTTATTAGAGCCGGGCACTGAGGAGTTGGGAAACGCTGCTCTCTGGAGCATGACTCATGATGTATCGGAGGGGTATAGGCAAAATGTGAAAGACCTGTTAAGGCATATGGGGCATGAAGATGTCGCAGAAAGACTTTAGAGATATATACCTTGAAAATATCCTGGACTTTCTCTGGAGGCAGTGGTCTGTGCTCGGTGTTCTTGGCGAATCCAGAGCTGAAGAACTATGGGTCATTGACCCTGAAGCGCTTCTCGTTTTTACTCTCGAAATGGCCCGATATGAACCGAGACTTTTTGATGAAGTTATGGACTGGCTTGTCACAAATGGACAGTGGATTGATATTCAGAGATTAAGGGGAATTCTCAGAAAAAGCACAGATGAAACCTGCCGTCTCATCGGCGCTGTATCGGAATTTCTTGCTTCCCAGGGACAGGAGAGGAAGTGGAATAACCTTGCCAAATTTTGTTTCAAAAACATACCCGATGAAAGGGATCCCTTATTTAAACTGAGACACTTGAAAAAGCATACAGCAGGCATTTTCGGTGGCAAAGTTGACGAACGCTTTTCAAAATACGCCTTCTTCCGAGCGCTTTTAAAGCCAAGCAGGAAATCGCGTGAAGTAATACCGACAGCAAAATCGACTCTCAGATTTTTGCTCCGTGCCCTTTTCGGGGTCGGCAGCAGGGCTGAATGCGTGCTCTATCTCTTGACCCATGACGGAGGCCACCCTGCCGAAGTTGCAAAGGCGATCGGGATTTCGATCCGTGGCACACAGGATGCGCTCATAGAGCTTTCGAAATCAGGTCTTGTACTTACAAGGATAAAAGGAAAAAGGAAGATAGAATACTGGCTTTCACAGGAGCGCTGGTGGGAGTTTTTGGCAAAAGGCAGCTTTGAGGAGCTCAGGAAACCTGTCTGGATAGACTGGATAGCTCTCTTTAAGGCCTTGTCAAAAGTATGGGGAACATTGAATGAAATTCAGGAGACAAAATCTGAATATATGAAGAGTTCAAAGCTCCGTGATGCAATGGAAGCGGTGGGGAATGAATTCGCCCGAAGCGGCATTGATATCCCACCAATTCCCGGCAGGAATGTTAGGCCGGAGAGTTATGCAAAGGCTTTTGAGGATTTTATCATTAGGGTGTTTGAGGAGGAAGAGGAGGTGAAAGCAGAAGTATTAGGACGTCATTCCCGCGCATCCGCCTTAGGCGGAGGGAATCCAGAAAAATACTGGATGCCGGATCAAGTCCGGAATGACAGATATTAAATTATCGGTTTAATAGCCAAAAATTATGAATCAGGTAAAGAGTTTAAAAACAGGAATAAAGTTCAAAGACACGCCGATAGGGAAGATACCCGTGGATTGGGAAACTGTCCAATTGGGAGACATTTCAGAAGCTATCACTAAAGGAACAACTCCAACTACCTACGGACATGACTATAAAGAGAAGGGTATTTCTTTTCTAAGAGTAGAAAATATAACAGAAAATGGAAAAATAAACTTGAATGACATTAAATATATTTCACCTGAAACTCATGAGTTTTTAAATCGTTCAAAATTAGAAGAAGGAGATATTTTATTTTCAATTGCTGGTGCCATCGGGAGATGTGCCTTAGTAACTTCTGATATTCCTCCTGCAAATATTAATCAAGCTATTGCATTGATTCGTATAAAAGAAAAAAGGCAAATCAATTTAAAATTTCTTCTTCAAATGCTTTTGTCAAAATACATTAGGAACCAAGCGGCGTCAGAAGCAACGAGTCTCGCTCAAACAAATTTAAATCTGGAACAAGTTAAAAAATTAAGTTTGCCTCTTCCTTCCCTCCCCACACAAAAAAAGATCGCTGAGATTTTGACCACTGTTGACGATGGCATTGAGGAGACAGACAGGATCATTGAGAAAACAAAGGAACTTAAAAAAGGTCTGATGCAACAACTCCTCACCCGCGGTATAGGTCATAAGAAGTTTAAGAAGACGGAAATTGGAGAGATACCAGAAGAGTGGGAGGTAATGAGATTAAAAGAAGCAGTAAAAGAATTTTATAATGGTGGAACACCAGATACTAAAGTTAAAGAATATTGGGATGGAGATATTCCTTGGGCTACAGGAGCTGATTTCCTAAACAAAAGGATCGGTCAGATAAGAAGATACATAACAATAGAAGGAGTAAAAAATAGCTCAACAAATGTAATCCCAAAGGGCAATTTACTTGTAGTTACAAGAACAGGTGTGGGAAAACTTGCTATTGCCCCATTCGATATTGCTATTAGTCAAGACATTACCGGTGTGATCACTGATGATAAAAAATTACTCCCTGATTTCCTTTATCGTTTTTTTGATTATCATGAGAAAAAGCTAAAATCCTTTGTTCAAGGGACATCTATAAATGGATTATTAAGAGAAGACTTAGCATTAATAAGTATTTGTATTCCTAAGTTAAAAGAGCAAAAAGAAATTACTAATATTTTATCTGATGTAGATTCAGAAATTGATAATGAAGAAATTTACAAACAAAACCTTGAAACCCTAAAAAAATCCCTCATGCAGATCTTGTTAACAGGTAAGGTCAGGGTAAAATTGTATTAAGAATGGAAAGAGGCACAGAACTATGAAAACCGGAAGAAATAATCCTTGTCCCTGTGGAAGCGGTAAAAAGTATAAAAAGTGCTGTCTGAGTTTGACCTACACTGAAAAAGGTAAAGAAGATTCCATCAGGGAAAAACTCGTCAATGATCTTTTGGAATTCTTTAAAAAGCGCTATGAAGACAGATTGGGTGATGCCCTGTTTTTGTTCTGGGATGAGTTTAATCCGGAGGAACATCTGGACAATGCTACTCTTGAGTTGGCAGATATAAACTTCTGGGAATGGCTCGTGTTTGATTATCTGATTGGCGAAGATAATGGAAAAACCATCATTGACCTCTATATGGAAAATAAGCAGAAATTGTCCCTGGATGAGCACAAGGTATTGACTATGATGAAGAATTCCGTCATCAGCCTTTATGAGGTTCAGGAGGTATTTCCCGACAAGGGACTGCTGCTGAAGGACCTCGTGCTCGGCGGGGAATACGATGTGAGAGAAAAGGCTGCTACGAGAACCCTGAGGAAATGGGATATTTTTGCCGCAAGGCTTCTGCATGTCGATGGCACGTATATCTTGAGCGGTTCTGTCTATCCATATCATTTAAGACAGAAAGAAAGAATACTGGATGACATCCAGGCAGAGTTTAAAAATTATCGGCTTGATTTTCCTGAGGCAACACTCGATGAGTTTCTGAAGAAAAACAGCGAAATCTTTAATTTTTACTGGTATGACATTATCCAGAACCCAACCCCTTTGAAGCTTTTAACAACAAGTGGCGAGCCTTTCATGTTCTCCAAGTCTGTGTTTGAAATCAAGGACAAACAGGCTGTCATAAACGGCCTGCTAAAAATAGATGGATTTCAACAAGATAAGGATAGTTTTGTATGGTTTGGTAAACGAGATAAAGAGGGGAGTGCGACAGTTCTCGGAAATATTGATATAAAAGACAAAGAGTTAATCCTTGAATGTAATTCAAAAGAGAGGCTTGAAAGGGGGAAAAAGCTTATCCTTAAGAATATCCCCGGTGAACTTATTCACAGAACGGACACGTTTCAAGACCCAATAGAGGCTATAAAGTTATTCAAGGAGAGGCCCTCTGAAGAGCACGTGAATAAACTTCCGATGGAGATCCAGCAGCAGGTCTACACGCAGTTCATGCAGAAGCATTGCAAGAAATGGCTGAAAAGTAAAATTCCAGCTCTTGAAGGTAAGACACCCATGCAGGCGACAAAAACAGAAGAAGGAAAAAGAAGGGTCATTGAGCTCTTGAAATCTTTTGAAAATAGTGAAGAGCATAATAAAAGAGAAGGAAGACCGTTTTATGACCTCTCCTGGATGTGGGACAGACTGGGACTTGAAAGAGAAGGATGAAACGAATCTGATGGCAAAGCCGATTTTCAACGAAGACAACCTTTCTGAAGGTCCCGCCATCGAGCAGTTGAAAAGGTTGGGATATGACTACGTCCATGGAGACGAGCTTGACCCTGAGTTGAAGGAAGGCTGCGAACGTTCAAGCCGCAGGGAAGTTGTTCTGATATCAAGACTAAAACGAAAATTAAGAGAAATAAACAAAGACTTAGCAGAAAACACCATCAATAAAGCGATAAGGCGTGTTACTCATATCCACGCAGAAGGGCTGATCGAGGCAAATCAGAAGTTTCACAAAGATTTGATCACTGGAATATCCATCGACCAGGATAGCGACGGCCACAGGCAGAAAAAGACGGTCTGGTTTATTGATTTTGAGCATCCTGAAAAGAATGAGTTTCTTGTGGTGAATCAATTATGGGTTAAAGGACCTATTGAAATTGATAAACCGGACATTATCATCTTTATCAACGGTATTCCCCTCGTGATTATTGAATGCAAGAGTCCTGTTGCAAAACAAGGAGGACTGAACAAAGCTTTGTCACAGCTTATCCGCTATCAGAAGGAAATACCACTGCTTTTCCATACAAATCAGATCCTCATCGGGCTGAACCTGTTCGGCGCAAAATATGGGGCTGTGGGGGCTGAGCCTGAACAGTATCACGAATGGAAAGATACGGGGAATGAAAAGTTCCCGAACATGGCAGAACACCCGAGCGTTAAGGAAATGCTGGAACTCGGGCTGATCAAAAGAGAGGAATTATCGGATAATCCGACAGCCCAGGAGATCTTGATTGCTGGCGTTCTGAATAAAAAGAACCTGCTCGACGTAATCCAGAATTTTATAGTCTTTGAACATGAGAGGGAAAAGATTATCAAGAAGATTTGTCGGTATCAGCAGTTCAGGGCTGTCAATAAGATACTGAAGCGCGTAACCGAAGAGGATGAGAAACGCGGTATTGTATGGCACTGGCAGGGTTCGGGTAAATCCCTGACCATGCTCTATACCGCTGTGAAGCTCAGGCGTGAAGAAAAGAAACTCAAGAATCCGTTTATCATCATTGTGACAGACCGCATTGACCTCGATGACCAGATAAGCAAGACCTTCAGGAACTGCAATTTCCCGAACCCGATCCAGATAAGGGAGAAGGGAGGCACACACAGAAAATTATATGAGATCTTGAGCGGTACCATCGGTCAGACGATTCTTACAACCGTCTTTCTGTTCAGAAAGGAAATGAACGAGCCCATTTCCACTGCTGAAAATATCATCGTAATGACAGATGAAGCCCATAGAAGCCAGTACGGATTTTATGCGCTGAACATGAGGAATGCCCTGCCAAATGCCTCATTTTTTGCATTTACAGGTACGCCATTGGATAAGAGAGACAGAAACACCTATCGCCATTTTAGCCCTGTAGGGGAGAAATATCTTGACGCCTACACAATAAAGAATGCTGAAGATGATAGAGAGATTGTTCCGGTGAAATATGAAAGCAGGTTGGTGCAGTTACAGGTGGTTGGGAAGACCCTTGACCAGCTCTTTGATGAACTATTCCACGACAAGACTGCAGAAGAAAAGGCACGGCTGAAGAAAAAATACGGAACGAGCGAAACACTCTCAAGGGCAGACAGGCGCATAGAGAGGATTGTGAGAGATATCGTTGAACACTACACCGAGAAAATACGGCCTAATGGTTTCAAAGCCCAAATAGTGACCCCTGACAGGGAAGCAGCGGTGAAATATAAGAATGAACTCGATAAACTCATCGATCCAATACGTTCGGCTGTCGTGATGACTGTCAGCAGTAGTGAAACTGAATGGAAAGAAAAGTACAAGCTCACACGGGAAAAGGAAAAAAAGATAAAGGAGGCATTCATTGATCCTAAAAATTCACTGGAGTTCCTCATCGTCTGCGATAAGCTCCTTACCGGATTCGATGCTCCTGTTGAACAGGTGATGTATCTCGATCAGCGTCTGAGAGAGCATACCCTTCTCCAGGCGATAGCGAGGACTAACCGTACTCTCCCAAGAAAAAATTTCGGTCTTGTTGTCGATTACGCCGGTGTGGGGAGAGAGCTTGCTGAAGCCCTTGTTATGTTCGATAAGGAAGACCTTGAAGGTATCTTTGGAACCGAGGATATGAAAAAGGAGTTGGCAAATCTTGCATACTGGCATAAGGAGTCAATGAAATTCTTCGAAAAGATAAATCGTTCAGGTGTAAAGCCTGAAGAGACATTGCAAAAATACATGGAGGTCCTTCAGCCTGAGGACATAAGGGTACACTTTGACATGGCCTTCAGAGAATTTGTAAAAAGCATGGATTTCCTGATACCTGATCCAGTTGTGAATCCTTATATCGATGATTTTAAATTCCTCGGAACTATACGTGAGGGAGCAAGAAACCTGTACCGTGACGAAAGGCTCAGTCTTGGCGATTGCAGCAAGAAGGTCGAGGCCCTTATTCACGCTCATATCGTTGATACCGGGATAGAGGAAATCCTTGAGCCGATTAATATCACCGCCCCTGATTTTAAGGAAAAGCTGGAGATTAAAGGCAGCCCGAGGGCAAAAGCAAGCCATGTTGAATATGCTATAAGAGAGACGATTACGGAAAAAATAGCTGAGGACCCGGCTTTTTACGGTTCACTCAAGGAACAGCTTGAATCATTGATTTCAGAAGACAGAAAAGAAAGAAAAAATGATGCAGAATATCTCAAGCGGCTTCTGAAAATCAGGGATCAAGAAACAAGGAAAGAAACCTATGCCAAATCCCTTGGATTAGAGAGCGGTAAAGAGTTAGCTTTTTACGGAATCTTCATCCCATTTGGAAAATCTCTATTCAATGATTCAGAGAAAGAACAGGTTGCTTTCACAAAAGAAATTATCCGGATAATTAAGGATAAACAGGTTATTGACTGGACAGAGAAAGAAGATATCAAGCGTGAAATGAGAAGTTTAATCAGGAGGAAATTGAAGACAAAGGGATGCCCCAAGGAAGATATAGAACCTTTGATTTATGGGATTTTGAATCTTGCAAGCATTCAGATGAAAGACATTTAGCATGGGACAAATAATCTTTGGACACACGAAAATAAAGTATGAGATCAGGAGAGGCAAGCGCAAGAAGACCATTGCGTTACTCGTTCAACCAAATACTTCTGTGATAGTTCTGTCTCCTCGATTTCTTTCTGAAACTAAGATAAAGCAAATTGTATTTAAAAAAGTAAAATGGATTATTCAGAAACAAGATAAAATACAAAAAATCAGGGTTGATATTCCCAAGAAAGAATTTGTGAGTGGCGAATCATTTCCTTATTTGGGACGTCAATACAGGCTTAGAATTGCAAGATCAGACACCCTTAAAAATGCTCCCTGCAAGTTGATTGGTGGCAGATTTCTTATCGGAATTGACCGTAAATCAGAAGACAAAAATCTGTCTGGCCATGTCAGGGAAAAACTTGCTGAATGGTATAGAGCAAGGGCAGAAGAAAAGATATATGAGCGTATCTGTAAATATGCTGAGCTGTTAGGAAAATACCCTAAAAAAATCATGATACGGGATCAGCAAAGGCGGTGGGGGAGTTGTTCTCATTCAGGAATTTTAAGATTTAATTGGAAAATAATTATGGCACCTTTATCAGTGTTGGATTACATAATTGTACACGAGCTTTGTCATCTTACCATTAGAGACCATTCAGATAAATTCTGGAACAAATTAGGATCAATCATCCCTGATTACAAAAAAAAGCGGCATTGGTTAAAAGAAAATAGTTTCTTATTAACTGAATTGTTAAGCTATCAAAGATATGAAAAGTAAGATCAAGGGGAAAATAAAACACAGTGTTAAGTATAAATATACTGGAAATGAAGGCGGCAAGGTAACCTGAAAACATGAAACTCCTTATGCACATCTGCTGCGCAAATTGCAGCCTATATCCTCTACAAACACTCTTCTCCAGAGGCATTGATGTAAAAGGGCTCTGGCTTAATCCGAACATCCATCCTTATACTGAGTATCAGATGCGCCTTGAGTCAGTACAAAGGCTCCAAAAGGTATGGAGTTTAGACATAGAATATATTGACAACTATGGGTTAAAAGAGTTTCTCAGGGCAGTGGTAAACAGAGAAGAGGACAGGTGCATTATTTGCTACTCCATGAGACTTGAAGAAGCAGCGAAGACCGCAAAAAGGATGGGGCTTGATGCCTTTACAACTTCTCTCCTTGTAAGTCCTTACCAGAAATTTGATAAGATAATATCCATAGGTCAGGAGATGGGAAAGAGATATTCTATACCTTTCTATGCTGAAGACTTCAGACAGGGATGGAAGACTGGTATCAATCTCTCAAAAGACCTCGGTCTTTACAGACAGAAGTATTGTGGGTGCATATATTCGGAGATGGAGAGATATTTAAAGACAGTGAAGAGTGACAAGTGACGAGTGATAAGTTTAAAGTTTACACAGTTTATTGTGTTATGAACTCAATAAACTCAAGAAACCCAAGAAACTCAAGAAGCCTATTGTGATGGCTGATAGTATTCAATATATAGGTAAATTTCTTATATTCCTTGGTCTCATTGTTGCGGCAATAGGTGGGTTACTTCTCCTCTCAGGTAAGATCCCCTGGATCGGTAGGCTTCCCGGAGACATCATGATTCAGCGGAGAAATTTTACTTTCTATTTTCCCTTGGCCACGAGTATTCTTTTGAGTTTGATACTGACCCTTCTTTTCTGGCTTTTAGGAAGAAGATGAGGATGGGTTTAAACAGTCGGGGCTGTGGCCGCTCCAATTCGCTTCCGCACTGCGGATTCGCCGAGGCGAAAAGAACTGTTACCGAAAAATCTTTGATATCGTTCAATTCAGTCCTGCTTATCGCTGGGTTTGGGTTTTTGATGATTCTAATTGTCTTAAAGGTATATGTGACGCTGACGCAGCAGATACGATAAAAGTGCTTATCGTAAATGAAGTATATCCCAACGTACCCGCGAAAAATGAGAAGATAGAGAAGATGGGGAGCATGAAGGGAGACCTCCTTGTGGCTGGTTCCCACTACAGTGGTAATATCGAAGTATGGAAAGGTGATGGCGGTCTCTACCTTATAAATGAACTCCCGCTTGAAGAGTATGTCAAAGAAGTTGTTGTGGCTGAAGTTGGTTCTAACTGGGAGATGGAAGCTCTGAAGACACAGGCAGTTTTATCGAGGACTTACGGTATATATCAGAAAAAGATGAACAGGGACTCACTATTCCATATAACTTCTTCTGTCCTCCATCAGGCTTATAAGGGCAATAGTTTTGATACAAGGATCGCTTATGCAGTTGAAGAAACGGCTGGTGAAATACTTACCTTCAACGGTCGTCCCATTGAACCCTTTTATCATTCAACATGTGGTGGAAGGACTGAGAATCCCGAGGATGTCTTCGGAAAGAGTTATCCCTATCTCAGGTCTGTTGAATCAAACTGTGAGATATCTCCATACTGGGTCTGGGAGAGAAGAATCCCTCTGACAGAAATAGAAAAGGCCCTGAATATGTCTGGGATTAAAGAGATAGCTGTGAAATCCTATACATCAACGCAGAGGGTCAAAGAACTCACTATTGTGCATGACTCTGGAACAACTGCTATTAAGGCAACGGACTTCAGAAAGGCTCTCGGCTGGAGCCGTATTCCCAGCACAAACTTCACTGTTAAAAAAGATGAAGATTCGATGATCTTTGAGGGCAAGGGCTATGGCCATGGTGTTGGCCTTTGCCAATGGAGTGCTCTTCAGATGGCCCGAGACGGGAAAAATTATAAAGAAATCCTATCTTTCTTTTATCCAGGGACAACGATACAGCTTTATGAAAGTCGCTGACTTCGACTTTTTTCTTCCGAAAAACCTTATCGCAAAAAGACCTTTGAGAGAACGGGACAGTTCACGGCTTCTTGTGCTTTATCGGGATGGCATGATTGAGCACAGAAGGTTCTCTGACCTCGCTGCATATCTTGATCCAGGAGACATGCTCCTTATGAACAACACAAAAGTCTTTCCCGCAAGGCTTACGGGATATAAAAAAACCGGAGGCACTCTCGAAATCCTTCTCGTAAGAGAAAAGGAAAATAACATATGGAAGGTGCTCTCAAAAGGAAGGTATACAGGAACGCTGAAAATTTCAGAGGAGCTCCAGGCTGTGCTTCAAGATGGGAAGACGGCGATTTTTCAGTATTCTGGAGATTTTATGGATATTATCTGGGAATGCGGCGATATGCCCCTTCCACCATATATCAGACGTTTACCCGATGCATCGGATAAAGAAAGATACCAGACGGTGTATGCAAAGGAAGAAGGCTCTATAGCAGCACCAACAGCGGGTCTTCATTTTACTGAGAGACTCCTTCAGGAGATTATTACAAAAGGTATCGTTGTGAGGGAAGTGACTCTGCATGTCGGTATCGGTACATTCCGACCAATAAGGTCTGAAACTGTTGAAGGACATTCCATGGAGCCTGAATACTTTGATATAGAGAGGGATCTCATCTCTGAAATTGAAAGGGTAAAGGCATCAGGCAAGCGGATTGTTGCTGTAGGAACCACTACGACTAGGGCAATAGAGGGGTTCATTAGTGGTAAGAGTAATGTAACAGCTCAAAATGGGAGATTGAAGGGAAAAACAGATATATTTATCTATCCCGGTTACAGGTTCAAGATAGTAGACTCCATAATCACCAACTTTCACCTCCCACGGTCCACTCCGCTCATGTTAGTCTCAGCCCTCTGCGGCTGGGTAAAATTGAAGAAGTCTTATGAGGAGGCTATGAGGGCAAAATATAGATTTTTTTCCTATGGCGATGCTATGCTTATCTTATGAAGAAGGTCAGTTTAAAAGAAAAATCACCCTCTTTTGTTATTGGCAGGGGGCTTATCATTATAGCTATTCTTATTCCCTCTTCACTCAGTTTTATGCTCGGCTATTTTGTCGGAAAAATTACCACGAAAGAAAGTCCCAAGATTACATTACAGGAAAGTATGCGGGACAATGATATCCAGCCTGTAGAGGCACAATCCCAACAACAAGTCCAGCCACAGGCTTCTGATCCCTTTACGGGTACAGAGCTTCAAACAACAGAGACCCAAAAAGAGGCAACACAGGAGTCTCAACAGGTCCAGAAACTGGCAAAAATCATATACACTGTTCAGGTAGGTGCGTTCAAAAATGCCACTGAAGCAGATGCTCTTCAGAAGAGGCTTGAAAATAAAGGATATAAGACATATATGGCATTATCAGAATCAAAGAGAGAGAAAGGGCTCTATAAGATTTGGGTAGGAAAATTCGGCACCCGGAAAGAGGCTGAAGAACTATCCATAAAAATAAAAAAGGCTGAGGGCCTTCAGGCATTTGTAACTGTTCAAAAAGAGGAGGAAAGCATACGTCAACCTTAGAGATTGAACTTGACAGCGAGAAGGAATACGGTCTGATTTACGGTGGTCTTGATAAAAACTTGAAGGTAATAGAAGAAACCTTATCCATCACAGCATCTCATAGGGGCAATAAGATATTCCTCCGCGGCGATGATAAATCCCTCGAAAAGGCAGAAAGGATTATTCAGGATATCCGATCAATAAGCTCTGACGGTTATGACTTTAACCCTGAGGACATTCGTAACGCAATAAAGTCTACATCAGAAGGCGAACATACCTCACTGAAAGACCTCTTTTTAAATAGCATTCCTGTACCATCGAAGAGGAGATTTATCATACCCAAAACAGAGACTCAGAGAAGATATATGGATGCTATAAAGACCTTTGACATGGCCATAGGTATAGGCCCTGCTGGTACGGGAAAAACCTATCTCGCAATGGCAATGGCTATCAATGCATTGTTGAAAAAACAGATCAGCAGAATTGTTCTTGCAAGGCCAGCTGTTGAAGCAGGAGAAAAACTGGGTTTCCTCCCAGGAGATATATATGAGAAAGTTCACCCTTATCTGAGGCCTCTTTACGATGCACTCTTTGATATGATGGAGGCAGAAAAGGTCAGCAGGCTTATAGAGCGGGGCGTAATAGAGATCGCACCACTTGCTTACATGAGGGGGAGAACCCTGAATGACTCCTTTATCATACTCGATGAGGCACAGAATACAACATCAGAGCAGATGAAGATGTACCTTACACGGCTCGGATTCAACTCCAAGACGGTGATTACAGGTGATGTCACTCAGATAGACCTTCCCTTTGGAAAGACGTCAGGCCTTATAGAGGCTGAAAGAATCTTAAAGGATATTGAAGGCATTAAATTTATATTCTTCTCGGAAAAAGATGTTGTAAGGCACAAGCTCGTGCAGGAGATTATAAAGGCGTATGAAAGATACGAAAAACGGAACCATCAAGAGTGATGTAAGAAGAGGACTTTGGCGAGCCAAACCTCAAACCTTTTTGAAGATCGGCAAAGAAGATTTACCGAGGATTCCCATTCTTTTTGCAGTTGGTTTTATCGCTGCCCTCTTTATACAGAATAGGTTAGACATAGAAGAACTGTTAGGCGGATTCCTCATTGCGAGTTTATTGCTCTTTATCCTCTATAAAGATATCATGCGATACAAGCCTGCCTTGATTAAGGATTACAACATGTTATTCCTCTACTGTCTTATGCTCTTATTTACCCTTTTCATCGGAAGGCTCTTCACCTATCTTCTCTATGATCTCTCCAAGGGCGCAAGTATACCAGCCGAGGGGGTTATATTCGGTATGCCCATTCCAGTGGGAGCCATGCTTGTTACTCTCCTTTTTGACTTCCATATGGCAATCACTTTTTCCTTCGCCGCTAGTATTCTGATAAGTCTCTGGCTTCACGATGCATCCTACACTATCTATGCCTTTGTTGGAAGCCTCACTGCAGCCTTTAGTGTTATAAGATGCAAAAAAAGGTCAGCTCTTCTCTGGGGAGGGTTATCAGTAATTATTGTTAATGTTTTTACTATGACAATACTGTTTCTCTTTGAAGGTAGCCTCTTTACAACAGATATTTTATCTTCTGTGACCTTTGCAATATTTGCAGGGATAAGTGTCTCTGCACTTGCCTCTTTGCTCTTGCCTTTCCTCGAGTATGTCTTTCATGTCACAACAGACATAAGCCTTCTCGAACTCCTTGACCTCAATCAGCCTGTGATAAGAAACCTCATGGTTGCTGCTCCGGGAACATATCATCACAGCGTTATTGTAGGAAATCTTGTAGAATCTGCTGCCGAGGCAGTTGGAGTAAACCCTCTGCTAGCAAGGGTGAGCTCATATTACCACGATGTCGGCAAGATAAAAATGCCTGACTATTTTGTAGAAAACCAGACCGGACCAGTGAGTAGACATGAAAGATTAACTCCTCACATGAGCAGTATGATCATCGTTAACCATGTTAAGGAAGGAGTTGAGATTGTAAAGCAAAATAAGCTTCCTCAGCCTATTATTGACATCATCCAGCAACACCATGGCACATCTCTTATGACGTATTTCTACCAGAAAGCAAAGGAACAGGGAACCGATGTTTTACCCTCCGAAGAAGACTACAGGTATCCAGGGCCGAAACCACAGACTCGGGTAGCTGCCCTTGTGATGATGGCAGATGCTGTTGAGGCAGCCTCAAGGGTCCTCACCGATCCGACTCCGGCAAGGATTGCATCTCTCGTTGAAAGGATAATCAATCACATATTCCTCGATGGTCAGCTCGATGAATGTGAACTTACCCTGAAAGATATCCAGGAAGTAAAAAACTGTTTTACCTATATACTCACAGGCATATTACATAGGAGGATAGACTATCCAGGTTTTGATTTTACTGATGAAGGTTTATATAAGGAATCAGCAAAGGTCAATAAAGATAAGTCAACAGAGACTAAGAAGACTCCTAAGGGAGGCACTTCATCTCCTCGGGCTGCAAAGGTCTGAACTCAGCATTCTCTTCGTGAATGACAGGAGGATGAAGATACTGAACCGCTACTACCGCGATGTAGATAAAGCCACAGATGTCCTTTCCTTCCCCCAGCTTAGTGCGGAAGAGCGAAAGGCTGGAAGATCTGAAGTAAGAACTTCCGGTCTTCAGAGCTTCCGAACTTCAGAGCTTCTCTTGGGTGACATTGTTATCAACCTGGCAAGGGCCAGAAGACAAGCAGCCGAACACGGTCTTACACTCAATGAAGAATTGAGAAGGCTTATTATCCACGGACTTCTTCACCTTACTGGGTATGACCATGAAAAGAACAGATATCAAAAAAATAAAATGGAATCAAAAGAAAGGGAACTACTCGAGAAACTCAGATGTCTTTGATGTATCAATGACGGTTTTTACTTTCCGATCGAAGAAGTAATCGATAATTATCTTGTTTTAAAGAATATATCCTTATTAGTAATATTATAATCGGATTCTGAACCTGCAGGAAATTCATCGATAGTAAATCCATTATTTTCGAAAGATACAATATAACCTTTGTGAGAATTCGTTATTTCAGAACCAATTATCCATTTACATACTATTTTCTTCTCCATACAGCTATCAATCTGTTCTTCTCGCCTTTTCATAAAATCCATAAAAGAAGCATATTTCATATTACTTCTAAACCATTGTAAAAGCTCTTCTTTGCCTTTTCCTGATTGTATTCTGACCGTATTACCTTGTCCAATTGTATTTGACTTTTTATTACCTTGTTCAATTGTATTTGACTCTTTTGAACACGATATACTATACAGACTCACTATTACTACAAAAATTACTGTTACTATGGTATTCAATATTCTGAAAAGCATTCTATCTTGACTCCTTTCAAGGCATATTCACTGAGATCTCATACGTTCCCATGGAGACCTTACCCATCAGGCCTTTAGTCCAGAGTAGCTCTGTAGCCTTCACCTTTAAATCTTTAGGAACCATGAGTATGAGCTTTACACCGAGATTAGACAGTACCTTCCATTTCTCTGCCCCTTTTTCAGAAATACTTTCTGCTGTCTCGACCTCAAGGAGAGCAAGGATCATACCATGGTTACCGAGGATCATGTCTGGATAGTGGCCGCTGTATTCGGCCTTCTTCTCCCCTGTTTTATTTATTCCTATTTCCTTGTATTCCCTCGAGAGACGTCTTTTCAGATGCTCAAGAATAATTTCGTGTAAGAGATCTCCATATTCCATTTCACATCTCTCTTTAAAACTAATAGACTAAAACCACTTGGAGACTTGGTACTAATAAAGTTTAGCAGAGTTTTTCATAAGAATCTATCAATTTTTGGGCCTATTTTATTTCTCTTGGAAAAAAATATTTCTCTCAAGAATATTATACAGAAAAATTTACACTATTGAATTTGAGACTGCTGAAAAACAATGTCCACTATTTTATTGAATTCTTGTCATTGACCCGAAAATGCCCCTCTTTGGCAACCAGGGGTTAGGGGAGATTTTATGAATATGATGCGAAAATGTTATTTCTTAAAATCCCCCTTCATCCCCCTTTTCCAAAGGGGGAGTGAATAATACCGCTCAGATACCATATCCTTTCATCACAGAAACAAGATTCTTACCAATTTATACAAGGTCTTTACTTTATAGCCGAGATATATTAAAATTTCCTAGTTTTAAGGAGGTGAGGGCTTGGTCAAAATCAGACTTACAAGATTAGGAGCGCATAAAAGACCTTTCTACAGAGTAGTAATAGCCGATTCCAGGGCAAGGAGGGACGGACCCTTTATAGAAATTCTCGGGACCTATGATCCTTTAAAGGAACCGTCCGAGGTTAAGCTAAATGTAGAAAAGGTAAAATATTGGTTGCAGCGGGGAGCACAACCTACTGATATTGTTAAAAAGCTTATACAAAGGGCTGGTCTATAGGCAGTCCAAAACTCGGATGGAGGTGGGTCATGAAAGACTTAGTAGAAAGGATGGCGAAGGCTCTCGTAGATAAGCCTGAAGATGTAGTTGTTAACGAGGTTGATGGAGAAAAGACAACAGTTTACGAGCTCAGGGTTGCACAAACCGACCTCGGAAAGGTTATAGGCAAACAGGGAAAAACTGCCCGTGCCATGAGAACAATACTCAGTGCGTCAGGTACAAAGATAGGTAAGCGCTGTGTGCTTGAAATCCTAGAATAAAAAGACAGTTTTAAGCACTTAGTCCCTCACCCAAGAATAACAATCAGGAAGTGGGAAGGAAGATTCCTTGCTTCCCACTTCCATTTTCAAGTATGTATTTCTTAATTTCTAAAAGATGAAATGTGAAATCGTTACCATTTTCCCTGATATTTTCCATGCCTATATCGGTGAAAGTATCCTTAAAAGGGCACTTCAGAGGAAGCTCATCGAGGTAGGGATACATGACCTTCGCGATTATACAAAGGACAGACACAGAACCGTTGATGACTACCCTTATGGCGGAGGTGCTGGCATGGTTATGAAACCCGATCCTTTTTTCGTTGCTGTCGAGACATTGTGCCCAGAAAAGGCAGAAAGAAAAGTTATTATGTTGAGTCCTGCAGGTAATAAATTTGACCAAAAGATGGCGGAGGATTTTTCACAAGAAAAGAGGAGGCTTTTCTTTTTATGTGGACGATATGAGGCCATAGACGAAAGGGTAAGGATAGCCATTGTTGATGATGAAATATCCATAGGAGATTATATTTTAACTGGTGGAGAATTAGCTGCCTTAGTTATAATAGATGCTATTGCAAGATTAATTCCCGGAGTATTAGGAGACGAACGTTCTGCAGAAGAGGATTCATTTTCAAGCGGTCTCTTGGATTATCCTCATTATACGCGTCCTCCGGTCTTCAGGGGTATGCCGGTACCCGAGGTCTTGCTATCCGGGAACCACAGGGAAATCTGGCGATGGAGAAGGAAAGAGGCATTACGACGTACATTAGAAAGAAGACCTGAACTTCTTGAGAAGATCAGTCTCAGTGATGAAGATTATAGATTAATGAGTGAATTAAGGAGGGAATTGCCATGAGCTTACTCGGAGCTGTTGAAGAGGGCTTTAAAAGAAACATAACAGACTTCAATATCGGTGATACCGTAAGGGTTTTTGTAAAAGTTGTAGAAGGCGACAAAGAAAGAATCCAGCCCTTTGAAGGTGTTGTAATCGCCAGACGCGGAGGCAGTACGAGAGAGACCTTTATGGTGAGAAAGGTATCTTTTGGCATCGGGGTTGAAAGAATATTTCCCCTCTATTCTCCTGCTATCGATAAGATAGAGGTTCTCAAAAGAGGTCGTGTAAGAAGAGCCAAGCTTTATTATTTAAGAGGCAAAAAAGGCAAGGCAGCCAAGATTAAGGAAAGAGAAAGAGAACCAGGATGGACGACCTCTACCAGTACGACGAATCCTTAAGGAAGAAAGGATATTTAAGGATCGCTGGTATTGATGAGGCTGGAAGAGGACCGCTTGCGGGCCCTGTTGTTGCTGCAGCAGTTGTCTTTTCAAAAAGCATAAAGATTGAAGGGCTCAGAGATTCTAAAAAAGTACCGGAAAAAGAAAGGGAAATTCTGTACCCCGAGATATTACGTTTCTCTGAAGATATTGGCGTAGGTATTGTTGGGCATGAAGAAATCGATAGGTTGAATATCCTCAGAGCTACGAGACTTGCGATGCAGTATGCCGTAGAAGACCTTTCCAAGCCTCCCGATATACTCGTCATTGATGCCCTGTCTCTCCCGTCAATCCCAATAAGACAGTTATCAATCATCAAAGGAGAAAGCATAAGTGCCTCTATTGCTGCTGCCTCGATAGTCGCAAAGTTTGTAAGGGATAAGATCATGATGGAGTACCATCGGCAATATCCACAATATAACTTTGAAAAGCATAAAGGTTATTCCACAAAGGAACATCTCGATATGATAAGGCTCTACGGTCCCTGCCCTATTCACAGAAAAAGTTTTCAGAGGGTAATGTCAGTAGATTTGCCGTTTTGAATACTTCATTATTCGTAGTTAAAACAAGAGATTGCTTCGCTACGCTCGCAATGACAAATAGAGAAATAATACCCTTTCTTGTCATTGCGAGGAGGTCGGAATGATCGACGTGGCAATCTCATTATAATTACATCTTTTTTCATTGCGTCTTATCTATTTCTCTGAGCAACGGTACAAGCTCTCTTATATCCTCGATTATATAATCAGCCCCGGTAAGGAATTCCCTCGGTCTATAACCATAAGTTACAGCAATTGTCTTTATGCCTGCCTTTTTCCCTGCCTCTATATCGTAGTTACTGTCACCTACGATGATTGATTCTTCAGGGCTTACACCGAGTTTGGAAATTATATAAAGCACAGGGATGGCTGAGGGCTTTCTCTCCCCTGCTGTGTCGCTTCCAATGATGAGGTCGAAGTATACGGCGAGGCCAAGTTCCTCAAGGAGCCTTTTTGAAAGGTCCTCCCTCTTGTTGGATATGACCGCTTTCTTGAAGCCCGTAAGATTCTCCAGTGTTTCCTTTACATGGGGATACTCCCTCGATTTGTCAGTCAGATGTCCAGAATAATACTCAAGAAATCTCTTTATTACGTCATCCTTGAGATGTCTCTTTTCAGCAGGGAGGGCTTTTTCTATGAGCCTGCTGATACCTTCGCCAACCATGTTCATAGTGTCACTGATAGTTAGGCTTTTTATTCCATATGGTTTCAGAGCGTAGTTCAGAGCATCAGTTATATCCTGAACTGTATCAACAAGGGTGCCATCAAGATCAAACATGATAAGTCTCATGGGCATGCAAAATTATAGCAGTGAAGAAGTGAGGAAGTGAAGAAGTGAGCGAAGAAGTGAAAGAGAAAAGAAGTCATGGAGCAAATCTAACTTGAGGAGTGGTACAATGGATTAAGACAGGTCAGACATCTGTCTTAATCCAGTATTGCAATTTTATAACTCTTTAAAAGTCAATAACTATGTCTGACAAAGTGGCTTTTCAATGAAAAACAGATAATGGTAGTACGCAAGAGGATGCTACTTGTATTTTTTACCAGTCTGTTTCTGATCTATATGATCATCATTTGCATTGTTTACATCAGTCAAAAAAAGATGCTTTTCTACCCTGTCAGGGAAATAACCGTAACCCCTAAACACATTGGATTGGATTTTGAGGATATTATC
>CAWGWX010000009.1:0-20766 GCA_963826355.1 Nitrospirota bacterium
TATAGAATATTAAAGCCGTTCGTATCAGATAAGTCACTATTGACTATCTGTTTGACCAAGGATCTGAATTCTTGATAATCGAGAGGCTTTACCATGCAGTATGAGTTGTTAAAGCCTTCCAGGAGATTGATAAAGGCTCTGTTAATATGGTCAGTCAATATGATGGTGGGGAGGTTCATTTTCTTTATATTATCAAACAAAAAATAACCGAAGGGGTAGCTTGTTATTATCAGCCCGAATTCCTTGTGGTCAAACTTCAGTAACAGACCTTCAGCGTTTTTAAATATCTCTGTCTCGAATCCCTCGTTTTCAAGGATGGCTGAACAGATGCGTGAAAATCTGTTTTCATCAATGATTAATATCTTTTTCACGATAAACCTCTCTGCATAAGCGTATCAGAGAGATACACTCTGAGAATGATTGTAGAGAGAGAAAAACGTTTCATCAAACAATGCTCCGCCTTCTCAGTTACATTTGCAACCGAGAAGGTAATATTTTTACTAAATGTACAGCGTTTAAAAAACAGGAATAGCGTATAGAAAAAGGGTACTTCTATAAATGATGACCGTAATTAATTTTTCCCATAAACTTAATTACTATACGCTTCCTTTATCTGCCAAGCGCTAAGCGCTATCTAAGCTTCAGATAGTTTCTACATCATCAGCGTGAATCTTCACACCCACACTTCTACCGAGAAGCTTGATATTAACCAGAAATATATATTGGTCTTCTTTCTTCTGCAGAATCCCCTCCGCACCCTGGAAAAGCCCTCTCCTCACTCTAACCAATGTCCCCTCCTTGAGATGAGGATAGATATCAAGTTCTTTTCCACTTTCGATTAAAAGTCTCAAGGAATGTATCTCTTCGGGTGGTACCGGGGTTGGGTGCCCTAATTCAGCAGAAATAAGGGTTACGGCTCCTTTTGTCTTGAGCACATCCAAAAATCTTTCTGGATTTGGGGAGATCTGAACAAAAAGATAGCCAGGGAAAATCGGGAAGTCCACGAGCTTTTTTCTGTCCTTCCACTGTCTCCACTTCTTTGCAGCGGGAAGAAAAGTCTCAATACTTTTCTTCTGCAATTCATTATGAGTAAAAAACTCGTGTCTTGATTTAACGTATAAAGCAAACCATTCCATTAGCTATTAATACATAGCAATGATTGTACCAATTATAAATATACTACTTTAGGTTGAATTATACAATTATAATCTAGGAGGAACCGGTAGTATGTAGGACTTTAACGTATTTATTTGTCAGTACTTGTCTTACAAAATTACTAAAAAGGCATAACAATTCAATAATAAATACAATTATTAGTTATAAAATTAACTTACGGCCCCTCGCATAGGAAACTACTTCGAGTATTTTCTTGAAAGTTTGTTGAAAAAATATGTTCTTAGGAAGAATTTAAGGGGGGATTGATGTATCTTATGGATACAATTGTTTTTAGATATTTGTATCCATTGGAAACATTTTAAAAAAGCTGAAATTCCCTGAGCCTTTTATAAAATGCCTTTCTTGATATCCCGAGCCCCTTGGCAGCCTTCGACTTATTACCTTTACATTCTCGAAGCGCATCCTTGATTGCCTGGACTTCCAGATCCTTCAAGGTCTTCTTCGAAAGGGTCTCAATTTGTTCCTGCTGGGACAGAAATTCCTCAGGCAATTCTTTTATGGTGATCATGCGTCCCTTTGCCAGAACAACTGCCCTCTCAATAACATTTTTGAGCTGCCTTATATTCCCAGGCCAGTGGTAACTCTGTAATATCTTCATTACTTCGTCTGATATCGTAAGCGCTTTCTTTTCCCTTATACAGAATTCCTTAACAAATTCTGCTACGAGAAGGGGAATGTCAGGGGCCCTTTCTCTCAGAGGTGGCAAATTTAACTGTATAACGTTTATTCTGTAAAAGAGATCTTCTCTGAAATTATTAGACTCAACCACCTTTTTGAGGTCACGATTGGTGGAGGATATAAGCCGGAAATATACCTTTACCTTTTTGTTGCTCCCGAGTCGCTCGATCTCATTTTCCTGAAGAACACGCAGAATTTTTGCCTGAAGCCCGAGTTCAAGTTCGCCTATCTCATCAAAGAAGAGTGAACCACCAGAGGCGTCTTCAATCTTCCCGATCCTTCTTGCAACCGCACCAGTAAACGCCCCTTTTTCAAAACCGAAAAGTTCTGACTCCATAAGCTCTCTCGGGATGGCAGCACAGTTCACGGCAATAAAAGGCTTGTCTCTTCTTGCACTGCTATAATGGAGGGCCTTCGCAATTAATTCCTTCCCTGTACCTGTTTCACCGTAAACGAGGACACTACTTGCTGAATCCTTTACCGCCTCAACAGCGTCAAATATTTTGAGCATCTGGGGAGTGTTCCCGATAATACGGATATGGTCTTCTTCACCTGAAAGCCTTTGCTTCAGGATTTCAAGCTCCTTTTTTAAGGTGCGTTGCTGAAGTGCCCTTGCAATAATGCTCTTGAGTTGTAAATAGTCGGGGGGTTTGATAAAATAATAAAAGGCACCTCGTGTCATTGCATTTACAGCAGACTCAACCGTTCCATAGGCTGTAAGAAAGATAACAGGGATATCAGGATAATTTTCAATAATATAATCGAATAATTGCATTCCATCCTTCCCTGGCATTTTGAGATCCGTGACAACGACATCTATGTCCTTCTTGGAGATTATTTTGATAGCCTTTTCCCCATTTGAAGATTCAACGACATTATAACCCGCATCTGAAAGAATCGCAGATAATACCTTCGTAGCATTCGGCTCATCATCAACGACTAAAACTTTTCCGTTATTCGTATTAACCATTTTTATTTATGGGAACGTACAACTTTGCCGTTGTGCCCAATCCCCTTTGACTTTTTATCTCAAGATGGCCTCCACAGGATCGGAGGATTTCCCGGGTAATGAATAACCCTAACCCTTTTCCTTTGACTTTAGAGGATGCAATCATATCAGCACTCCTACTTACAGCTATCCCAGGGCCAGTATCTGAAACCTCAACTGTTGCAAATTCGGTACCATAACGAAATTCAGACTGAGTTTTTACCATAAGTTTCCCACCTGAAGGCATAGCCTCTATGGCATTGTTGAGAACATTCAGAATTGCATGTTCGAGGTGCAAAGAATTTATCGTCACTGGATAGGTGTTACCATATTCAAAAACGGTCTCAATTTTACGAGATTGTGTTTGCAAGGATGTTAAAACTTCGATCTTTTTCAATAGTACATTTATGTCTGTTTCAGATAAACCTTTCTCTGAAATAGAAGTACTGAGAAACTTAGCGATGAAGTTATCGAGCCGTGAGATCTCTTCCTCTATTATCTTTGTAAATTCAATGAGTTTTTTCTCATTGGCATATTTTTCTCTGAGATACACCACAGCTCCCTTTATTGCATTCAGGGGATTTCTCACACCGTGGGCGAAGGTTGCCGCAATCTTACCAATATCAAGCAATCTTTCTGACTGTTTAAGCCTCTTCCAAACTATACAACTCGGGTGTGCGCTAATGACGACATTCGCTCCACTGATTTTGCCTGTAGTATCTTTGAGAGGCGAAACACGAATAGTTCCTTTCACTTCTCCGCAGAGACATGAAGCATGGTACTCGTTCAGTATTACCGGTTTCCCATGCTTTAATGCCTGTATAACTGCATCTTTATTTCCTTTATTAATCCTTGGAATTACCTCATAATATGGGACCCCTTGAACCTCGTTAAGGGATTTCCCATAAATTTTCTCTAACTCTCCATTCCACGAGTTAATTCTCAGCTCTTTATCGACACTGAAGGCAAAACGAACTCTATTCGAATTCTGTAAAGACATAGTAGTTTCTCTTTGAGAGAGAAGCGTTTTTATAATTTATATAATTTATAATAAAAAATGGTAATAAGTCAACTAAACTTATTAAGAACTTGAGCGGGAATTGGTTATTTGATTTTATACAACCAGTTGATTGATAAATTATACCACATTGGAATGATTTTTGCAAGAAGAGATAGGTAGTGTTGGTGTAATACAATGGGAGAAAAGGTGAATCTGATAACAGAGTCCTGGGAGAGAAGCAGTTCGGAAGAAAGGGAGGAGTTCCTGAGGGAACTTCACAAACGGTACAGGTTCGAGAGAATCTGCTTGGCCTTATCCATCGTAACAGATTGTGAACAAAAGGACAGATTCTGGTGTAAAGAAACCGAGCGAAGCTTTTGATAGTTGCCATAAAGTGCTCGGCCTCTGATGTAAACATTTTATTCCTCCTTCGAGCCTATGTTCAGGCTTTTTTGAGCCTCTCATAGAGGATCTCGCCATTCTCAAAACAATGTTAATTTTCAAGAAAGGGTTTGTCAATCGGGAAAAGGTTTGAATTTTTTAAAACTAAAGTTTCAAATCTTATTCCAAGGAAGGGTTATTTAAAGGAAAGAAACGTTTAAGTCTTTTATATAAAGGCGGATTTAACCTAATGTAATCTCTGAAGGCCAGCCAGGGCTCCATCAGAGAGCCTTCTTACCCACATAACCTTTACCATTATGGAGAGGTCTCCGATAGTGAGATTTAAAACATCCCCTATTGTTACAGGTGGTCCACCAGATATCTTTATGCCCACTCCCTTTTCAGAGAGGTCAGATGTATGCGCTTCGAAATCCCGATCCTGATAAGAAAGGGCAAAGGGAATTAATTTTTCTCTACGAGATTCTTGCCTCCTATCGGGGCCATATTTTCCGCTGAATATAAATCCACAATAGGTACATGAGCAAAAAGACTCTACATCAGAGGTGTATGAAGTCTTGTGGCACTTTGGACAGGGAATCCGCAACATTCTGTACCTCCTCTCTTGCCTATCGATTGAGTTTTATACTTTTACCTATTTAAAACCCTTGAATGACTCCAATCAGGCCACAGTTTATAAACATAGATAGCCAGCTGAAGCCTATCTGAGACACCAACCTTTTTATAAATTCGATTACAATGGGACTTCACCGTCTGCTCGCTGACACGAAGCTTCTGTGCAATCTCCTTGTTCCTGTATCCCTGGCAAATGAGGGAGACTATCTCTTTTTCAGCTTCCGTAAGCTTGACCTCTTTCTTTGAAAAACTCTCGTAAGAAAGAATGTTCCTCATCGTTTTGCGGTCTAACCACAGCTCGCCTGAGGAGATTGCCTTTGTTGCTTTCTTGAGAAGATATGAATCAGCACCAGGGGGAAGGATACCAGCCACTCCCTTCGAGACTAAGTCAGCTATCCTCCTATCCGATGTAGAATAAAGTGTCTTATTGCCTATAATAAGGATTTTAATTTGGGTTTCATTCGCAAAATCTTCAGTAAGGTCACGAAAAATATTAAAGTCAAGGAGGGCAACATCAGGTTTGATCTTTAATATCTCATTAAAGTCTGTCCCTTCATTGAATATTCCAATAACATCTATCTCTCTCTCATCTTCGAGAAGTCTCTTAATGCCTTCTCCAAAAAGGTAGCTATAGCAACCTATGGCAACTTTTATTGGCATAATGAGTATCCAAAATGAAATACTTCGCGGATGTATTTAAACCAATATGGTAGTCTTTGTCAAGAAATTGCATAAGCAATTCTCCTTAAGGTAGGAAAAGTTTCTATTTATTACAACAAGATTTCCAGCAAAGTCAATCGAGAAGAAGTTTGAAATTTTTTAAAACCAAAGTTGCATACTGATTATATTTCCACCTCTGTATGACATCAGGGCCTTCAAGCAGTACCTCTTGAAGATTTTTTATCAAGATTGTCGAATCACAGTCCCATTTTTTTCAATGTTTCATCAGCGGAATCTCTTGAAAGGGATACTTCTTCAGGGAGATAGAGCATCACCCCACCTTTAACTGGCCTTAGCACGATCTTTCCTTCCTGAGCTAATCTGTTCGTGACCTCGACGGGATTTTCACCATTAAAATATTTCTTGAAGGCACTATTAAAACCAGAATATACAGTATGAATTCCCTTGTATCCCTCCTTCCTTAAACTTACGATTGCCTTCCTAATAAACTCTTCATAACTCAACTTCTCTGACATAGTCTGTCCCCCTTTCTTTCTTCTCCTGGTAAATGTGCACAGGTTCTATCCCTAAAGACTTCAGCCATTCTATAATTACCTTTCCCATAGCCTTTGCATTGTATCCATGCCATCTTTTCCTCTCCTTTGGATAACTGATGAGAACATTCTTAAATCTCCTGAAAGCACCTTTCCCATTAAGGGCGTTAGTAAGTTCTCCTTTCAGAACAGGATCTTCAACGGTCTCTAAAAATTCGATCATGACCTGATGTGCCTCTAGGGAATACCTCTTAGGAATATGGGCATATCTGCCATTTCCATCGAGAAGGACCTCCAGCACCAGCTCAACTTCATCTTCCATCCAACAAGGCAGGTTGGGTTCTTCAGAAAATTCTACATATTCCACATTGTCTCCTATCTCATCGAAATCACCTTCATAGAGTCTTGCTCCAACCTCACTCAGGATATCCTCTGAAAGGGCTATAACCTCCCCCGTATGAAGGTCAAGGAAGTAGTCAAAGGATTCCCTCACAACATCTTCCATTGCCTTCTGGATTTCATCAAAGTCTATCTGCAGTATTTTCATAACCGAGAAAACTTCATTCATACACTTTTTTGATACGTCAGAGAGTCAGGAAAAGTCGCCTCACAGGCATTTCTCCAGCTACATGTTTTGCAGTAGTATTTTGACCATTCATGGATTACATCCGGGATCTCATCTTTTATCTTCAGCCATTTTACTCTTCTATGCGCGCTCAATCTTAGCAATTTTATTGCTCTTCTGTCCATTTCTCTTATTTCGCCATCAACATCTTCATCATAAAGACACCTCTCCCCTTTGAGATGGGGGCACTTCCTACAGATATCATCAGCACCTGAACAAATTTCTATTTCTTCTCCAGACTCAGCCTTTTCTAAGATCTTCCTGAGGTTCTCCACAAATTCAGAATTATAACCCTCCCCACTGAAGAAGTGTAGACATATGAGGTGATGGCCTCTGAGTCTTATGGGTGGCTTTAAGGGAAATTTCATGCCTGGGTACCTTTTTAAGGCTCGAGTAAAGGATCCTTTAACCCTGCCTCTCTGAACCCTTCTGCCCTGATTACACAGCTATCACATAAACCACAGGGGATTAGTTCGGAGTTTGGAGTTCGGAGTTCGGAGTTTTTTTCTTTGTAACTTTTAACTTTTAACTTTGGACTTCGAACTCTTGTGGTAGCTGGCTGTGGGTCATAGCAACTCCACGTCAGTGAATAATCAAGACCGAGTTCAACGCCCTTTTTCATTATCTCAGATTTCTTCATTGATACAAAAGGGGCCTTGATCATAAACCTCAACTTACCCTCGACAGATGCCTTCGTTGCAAGATTTGCCATCTTCTCAAAGGCCCAGAGGTATTCTGGCCTGCAGTCAGGATAACCGCTATAGTCTATGGCATTTGCACCTATAAAGATATCCTCAGCCTCAAGAACCTCTGCCCAGCCAAGGGCAAAAGAGAGAAAGATCGTATTGCGAGCTGGAACGTAAGTAACCGGAATTAGTGACGAGTGATAAGTGACAAGTGACAAGTCTTTCTTTTCACTCGTTACTCGTTTGGGTATTTCTACATCCGAAGTAAGGGCTGAACCTCCGATATCTCTGAGGTCAAAATGTATGATAAGGTGTTTTTTAACCCTCAAGGCTGAGGCGACTAACCGTGCAGATTCTATCTCTTTCTTATGCCGCTGGTTATAGTCAAAACTCAGGGCATACAGTTCATACCCATCAGATTTTGCAACTGCAAGGGTCGTTGAGGAATCAATTCCTCCACTCAGAAGGACAACAGCCTTTTTTCTCTTCATTATCGAATCTTTCAGAAAATATCATCCCCTGTCCCTTCTTTACCGTCTGCCCCCACACTCATGACAATAAATGTATTTTCAGTGTGCTTGTAAATATAGGGTCTTTCCCAGGGATCTAGTTTCTTTGATACCACATCGATTGTCTCAGGATATTCACTGTGCTCAAACTTATATGCTTCTATCTTCAACCTCAGGTTTTCAACTGTTTTTGATGCCCTGAATTTCTTGACCGTATCATCTCTGCTTAAAAAAACGAGGAAGAGAGAAAGCAGGACAGAGACCGCAATTGCTCCTCCTATAGCAACGGTATACGAGAAAGAATAGGAAATTGTTGGTTTTTTAGTCTCTTCGAGAGGTGCCTCAACAACAGGGACAGCCTCCTTTGTCTCCACAACTCCTTTTTCCATAAGGGAGAAAAGGACCTTAGCTACGACAAAACCATCCTTCCCGCTGATATCTATTATTGTGCTGAGATCATTTTCTCCATCCACGAGGGATAGTATCTCTTGCTCTTCCTCATTCAAACCAGCAATATCCTCCATCTTCTTCATTAAAATAGTATCGAGAGTTAATCTGCCTTCGAGGAGAGACCATTCATCGAGTATCCTCAGACCCTCCATAAGCAGGTGCTGTGTATCGAGGGTTATTGGGACCTCCTCATCACCAACGGTATCGAGAGCTATCGCCTGAGGTGTAAATTCATAGGTTCCCTTCTCCCAACCAAATATCTGAAGAACTGTCTCAGTAACCTGACCGGTCAAGACTTCCTTTATATGTTCTTTATCGACAACCCCTTTTTTTACGAGGATACTCCCGAGTTTTTTACCCGTTTTGCGCTGTTCCTCAAGAGCTATTTGCAGGTCTTCATCCTTTAGAACGCCTCTTTTTAGAAGCACCTTCCCGAGCCTGACATCCTCTTGCCTCTTCTTTGATATTGCTCCTACGATATTACCCTCTAAGAAAAAGAGCTTTACCCTATCTCTCTCCCCCTCAAGGATGAGTACCCCGCTTTTCCTCTGGAAATGAATCAGTTGGAGGATATCAGCGAGGCCAAAAACCTCTAAAGAGCCCCTTAAAGCCATCTCTTTGCAAGCCTCAGTCGAGTTATGATATTAGACATAAAATATACTATTGCCATAAGTAAAAAGGTGCCCCAGTTCAGCCAGAGATGAGGGAAATGAGGCATCCCTATGACGAATATTGAACTTATTACAAAGACACACAGAAGGAATAAAAAGGACCAGAGAAATAATAAACCTTTCAATACATCTCCTGCATATATTTGGGCAGAGCCCGGTAGTAAAAAAGACAGGACATCCATATTTCTCCTGCGCCTCATCTGGTATTCATAAACAGTCTGGAGCCTTGCAATCCTTTCTCTTGCATCAAGCTCATGGAGTTTTATCAAGGACCTAAAACACTGTAAACACATGTTGCCCCATAATACTCTTCTCTCACACTTTTTACAGAGGATTGTACCGCACTTCTTACATCTGTGTGCTCTGGGTTTTATACGCTTGTTTAATACATAAAAAAGGGCTCCGAAGAAAAGGGCCATAAAAGATAAGAGGGCTGGTGGAACTGTTGATAAGCCAAAAGTAGAGACTCTGGTTGCATTCTCTCGAGAATATTGCCAGAGAGCAGAGATCGGTAAGACTTCATCAATAACAAGCCTGTTTGGATTCTGGCTAAAAATTGCCTGGAACCTTGATACAGAATCAGGATCTATCTTTTGGGCATAGAGAAAATACTCCTCACCTTTAACTAAATCAAGAGTCCTTCTCAAAACCTGGCTCATATTGTAAGAGGCAGAAACAAGAGGTCTCATTTGCATTGATTTTTCATAGAGTTGCTTAGCCCTCTCCATATCATTTTTTGCAACATAGCAATTTGCAAGATTATTGTAAAACACCGGGTCAGGCTTTCTTGCGATAAGTTTGTTGTATATATGTATTGCCTCGTCATAACGACCTTCACGCTTTAAGGCAAGGGCATACGAGTAAAGGGCACCGTCATCTTCGGAATTCCTCAGAATAGAAAGGGCATATCCATTATCCCTTGACTCATTTACCTCGATAACTGCCTTAAGAACATCCGAAGAAGGGATACTAAAAACCATCGAAGAGGCTTTAAAGACCCATGGTGAGATGAGGAGGAAAACCAGGTAAAGATAAACAACAACCCTGTCCATCTTTTTCAGGTAAAGTCCGAGTATGATGAGGATACCTCCTATTAAGAGGAGAGGCCCTATGAGAGCGGAAATAAGTATAAGGAGCAGGAGTATCTTGTTCTTTTGCTCCATAATATCATGGGAGAAAAGAGGCAAATCTCCGGGAAGCCTCACCATAATAATAATGACCATGGAGAGGATAAAAGATATAATGAAACTCAGAAACAGAGAACCTGCCACTGTAAAGGACCACCAGAAGTTCCTTTCATATGCCTCTATTCCCTTCAGCATATAACCATAGGCTTTATACATTCTTTCAGTAGAAAAGGAAAAACTGGTCTTTAACAATGCAAAATACACAGCTGGCAAATCAGGAGAACACCTCAATGCCTCCTCAAGTGTTTTCTCTGCTTTAGAAGAATCTGCTTTTGATTTCTCTATAAGAAAATAGGAGTAAGCCTCAGAATTCCTGATACCTTTATCAAGCTGTTCTTCACAGAAATCTCTTCCTGTGGAGAGAACAGGAATAAAAAGGAGGGAAAATAAAACCACGAGAGAAAACCTCTTCACACGCGTTCTCCTATCCTTCTCTCAGTACCTTTTATGAGCCTCTTGATATTCTCTGTATGGTGAATGACTATGAGTGTTGTTACGAGAAGTGCGACAGGCAGTTTTTCATTACTGTCAAAGAGTACAATGTTCAATGGTAAAAGTCCAAAGGATACAAGAGCCCCTAAGGAAGAGTACTTTGTCGTTAAAACAACCACTAGCCATATTATAAAGGTTATGAGGGCTGTTTGTGGAGAGTAAAGGATAAATACCCCAAGGCTTGTGGCAACACCCTTACCCCCCCTGAAACCTAAGAAAAGAGAAAAGTTATGCCCAAGGATAGCAGATAGACCTATAAGACCTTCATGGAAAGTTCCCATCCCGAGATATCTTCCAAAGGCAACCGCTATAGTGCCCTTCAGCACATCACCAAGAAGAGTCAAAGCAGCGGGCCATTTACCGAGAGACCTCAAGACATTCGTTGCGCCAATATTTCCGCTCCCGACTTTCTGAAGATCAACCCCTTTCGTCTTTGCTATTATTACACCGACAGGGATCGATCCCAATACAAAGGCAAAAATGATGAGGAGAGCTATTTTCAGCATGTGAATTCAAATGGCGTTTTACATCTTTCTTTCTTCATATCCTTTTCCAGAAAGAGAGGGTATACTGGATTCCTGATATAACAGACAGTGCGAGGGCTATCCAGATGAAGATTATTCCTATATCATAGAGATCAATATCAAAAATGCTACCCATGAGAATGAGACAGAGAATGGCAATTATCTGCATAAATGTTTTCACCTTGCCCCCCATCTCGGCAGGGATTATAACATTTTTCGAAAGGGCAACAGCCCGAATACCTGTTACAAGAAACTCCCGTACAATAATGACAATGGCTATCCATGCGGGCAGCCTTTCCATATCGACGAGCACGATAAGTGCGGACACAACTAAGAACTTGTCGGCAATAGGGTCAAGGATAATCCCTAACTTCGTAATCTCTCCCGAATGTCTCGCGAAATATCCATCGAGGTAGTCTGTAATTGAAGCAATCCCGAATATGAAGGCACCGAATACCTGATGCTGATAGACAGAGAATATAAAAACGGGGACAAGGAGAATTCTGCTTAAGGTCAGGACCGTCGGAAGGTTAAGTCTGAGAGTACTCATCTATCATGCCTTCCCACAGTCCCTTTGCCTTAAGAAGAAAATCACATACCTCCCTGACTGCTCCCCTGCCTCCTCTGTTTTTTGTTATCATCATTGCGGCATTCTTTGCCTCGTCAGCAGCGTCTGCAACAGCAACAGGAAATCCAGAACCCTTTAAAAGAGAGAGATCAACTATATCGTCACCAATATATGCAACTTCCCTTGAGTCAACAGAATATTTTTCAATCAGTTGACGATAAGCACCTCTCTTGTCAAAACACCTCTGATAGACTTCTGTAATTCCGAGTTCACGAGCCCTCCTCTCAACAACTTTTGAATATCTGCCAGTAATCATAGCTACTGTAAGCCCTGCCCTGATGAGCATTTTGATTCCATGTCCATCGCGCACATAGAAGGACTTGAACTCATTATCTTCGTTGTCAAGGATAATACTCCCATCTGTAAGCACACCATCAACATCGAGGATAATGAGCTTGATGTTCCTAGCAACTTCCAGAAGCTTCTTTTCAGAAATTCTTTTCATTATGAAACCAGCGAGATTAACATCACTTACATTTGCATCTTTTCTTGATCAAACCCTGTATAAATTCTCCTGAATCTGCTAGATTATCCCCTGCCTTAATATATCGTGAAGGTGTATTATCCCAATGGCTCTTCCATATCCATCAGGTACTACTAAGGATGTTATCGAAGAACTTTCCATAATGGATAATGCCTTTGCAGCAAGTTCTTTTTCAGATACTGTTTTTGGATTTCTTGTCATAACCTTTTCTGCCGTCAATTCAAAGAGCTTTCCTCCCCACTTTTCTATCCCTCTTCTTAAATCACCATCTGTTATTATCCCTGCGACCTTACTGTCATTGTCCAGAACAAGGGTGTGACCGAGTCTCTTAGAAGACATTTCTATCACCGTTTTTGACATGGGGGTTCCGAGGAAAACCTTCGGGATTGCATCCCCCGTATGCATAAGGTCCTTCACCGTAATAAGTAATTTTTTACCAATGCTTCCTCCAGGATGGAAAAAGGCAAAGTCCTCCTTCTTAAATCCCCTTTTCATGAGCAGGGCAACAGCCAGGGCATCACCCATTGCCATAGTTGCAGTAGTTGAAGCAGTTGGTACAATCCCGAGAGGACATGCCTCTTCTTTTACGGATACATCAAGGGTCACATCTGCTGCTCTTGATAGTGTTGACTCTGGGTTTCCTGTTACCGAGATGAGGTGAAGGTTAAACCTTTTCAGAAAGGGTATCAACCCTACAATTTCTTCAGTTTCACCGCTATTTGAGATGGCTATTATCACATCATTGGATGTGACCATACCTAAGTCGCCATGACCTGCCTCTGCAGGGTGTAGGAAGAAGGCAGGCGTGCCTGTTGACGCCAGTGTGGCTGCTATCTTTTTACCCACAAGACCTGACTTGCCCATGCCGGTTACAACCACTTTCCCTGTACTCTCATAAATAATCTCAACGGCCCTCTCAAAATTGCTGCCAAGCTTTTCGATCAGGGTATAGATAGCCTCTGCCTCTGTCTTTAAGACCCTTTTTGCTATATCAAGGATATTGTCCATAGAATCAGTTCTTCTGTTGTTTTTGTTCTTGCCCAATATATTTGACGTACAACATAAGGACTCAGGGGTAAAGCCACGAGGCTATTATATCGTATCATATCCATCTTTTGAAGCTTAAACATGAGCGTAAGCATCTTCTTTGCCGTAATAAGAGAAGTCGTTACAAAATTTTTTGATAAATCAAACCTTTCTTCACAAGTAGCCTTACCCTTTTCATTGTCATTCTGGCTTGTCCGCCTGAGGCGGGCTTGTCCAGAATCCCTCTTTTCGGAAAGATTGCCAGACAAGCTGGAATGACATCGAGTTGGATATCAAACTTGGAAAGGAGACAGACATGTCTTAATATGCTTTTTCAAAACAATTTTTTAGCATTCATTATGAAATAGGCACATGAAAGGTAAAGGGAAATTCCGATGATAAGCGAGGGAATAAATCCAAACCTCTTTGTCAAAAAGATAACGCTAAATATATAAGCCAACCAGGGGAAGAGCATAATGATTAACCCCTCAGCATATGAAACTACCGCCTTCTGGCCCGACTCAGAATAAATAGTCAAAAAGGTTATCATTGTTATGACTGGTAAATTGGCGAGAAAGGCTGCCAATAAACCTTTCGCCTGGCTTGCGAAATAGGTAACAATACTCACAACAAGTCCACCTATTAAGAAATAAAGGAGATATTTTATTTCCATAGAAATTTGTGTTGGTGGTCTCCTTACCCGTGAGGAAAAACTACATGATGAATATGTTTAATCATCCTTAAAAGGACAGGTACATTATCTATCGGGACCATATTTGATCCATCGCACAACGCCCTATCAGGCTCAGGGTGGACTTCTATAAAGAGTCCATCAACTCCGACTGCTACGGCTGCCCTGGCTAAGGGTTCTGCGAATTCCCTCTGACCACCTGAGGAGCTTCCCTGTCCCCCAGGAAGCTGCAGGCTGTGAGTTACATCAAAAACAATAGGATATCCAAAGGACCGCATTATGGATAGCCCCCTGAAATCAACTACGAGGTTATTGTATCCAAAGGATGTGCCCCTTTCTGTGATGAAAAGGTCATGATTGCCTGTTGATGTAAATTTATCAATGATATTTTTTACATCCCAGGGTGCAAGAAACTGCCCTTTCTTGATATTCACCGGTTTACCTGTAGAAGATGCAGAAAGGATCAAATCCGTCTGTCTGCTTAAAAAGGCAGGTATCTGAATGGCATCGAGAACCTGAGAGGCAGACTTGACCTCTTCTACTGAGTGGACGTCAGAGATAACAGGTATTTTGAATCTGCTCCGAACCTCAGAGAGGATCCTTAAGCCCTTTTCAATTCCTGGGCCTCTGAAGGAAGAAAGAGATGTCCGGTTTGCCTTGTCATAAGAACTTTTAAAGAGAAGGGGAAGACCTAACTCGTGGCATATCTCCTTCAGTCTTTCTGCAGTATAGAATACGATATCTTCGTTTTCGATAACGCAGGGGCCTGCAATAATGAAGAGAGGATTATTGCCTCCAAGCCTTGTATCTCCTATCGTTATTTCTTTTGTCAATACTAAAGGCCTCTATGTTTCTCTTCTGCACTGACTTCTAAGTAAGGGAATAAAGATCTTTTTTCTCTGATAGATGCCTCTATAAAAGCCTTGAACAACGGGTGCGGGTCTGTTGGCCTTGATTTGAACTCAGGATGAAACTGGCATCCCAGAAACCAAGGATGGTCTTCAATCTCTATAATCTCTACAAGCTCTCCATCAGGACTCAGGCCACTAATCTTCATGCCATGCTGTGTGAGTATCTCCCTGTAAGCATTATTGAATTCATATCTATGCCTGTGCCTTTCAGATATCTCTCTGATACCATACGCCTTGAAGGCGGCTGTCCCTTCCTCAAGAACACAGGGATAAGCCCCGAGTCTCATAGTTCCGCCCTTCTGAGAGCTCTCTGAACGTACCTCTATTGCCCCCTTCCTGAAATCATACCACCTTTCCATAAGGTAGATGACAGGTTCTCGTGTGTTTAAATCAAACTCTGAACTGTTTGCAGAGAGACCGCAGACATTTCTTGCAAACTCGATCACCGCACACTGCATCCCGAGGCATATACCAAAATAGGGTATCTTTTTCTCTCGAACATATCGTATAGCTTTTAATTTACCCTCAATCCCTCTATATCCAAATCCCCCTGGCACCAAAACTCCATCAACTTCAGAGAGATATTTTTCGGGACCTTGAACCTCTACTTCCTCTGAATCTATCCACTGGAGATTCACTCTTGCATCGTTTGCAATACCGCCATGGGTAAAAGCCTCTATTAGACTCTTATAAGAATCCTTAAGCCCGGTATATTTCCCGACTATCGCAATAGTAACCTCATGCTTAGGTTCCTTTATCTTCCTTACGATATCTTCCCAGAGAGTGAGATCAGGTTCATGTAAATTCAGGTTAAGTCTTTTCCCTATAAAGTAATCAAGTCCCTCATTATGCAACACAATGGGAACTTCATATATTGTCTCAACATCCCTTGCAGCGATGACAGCATCGCCGTCAAGGTTACAATGAATTGCAATCTTTTTCTTTATATCCAGCGGAAGGTACCTATCAGTTCTACATAAAAGGATATCAGGCTGAATACCTATCTCCCTGAACTCCTTTACACTGTGCTGTGTGGGCTTTGTCTTCAGTTCACCTGCTGATTTGACATAGGGGACAAGAGTAAGATGGATATAGAGTACATTTTCTCTCCCAACGTCGTATCGGAACTGTCTAATCGCCTCGAGGAAGGGCAGACTCTCAATATCACCGATGGTCCCACCAATCTCTACTATCACCACATCATAGTCGTTGCTTACGGATTTTATAGCCTTTTTAATTTCATCGGTAATATGGGGTACTACCTGGACTGTCTCTCCAAGATAATCTCCTCGCCTCTCTTTAGTTATCACATCATAATAAATCTTTCCCGTCGTATAGTTATTCGCTTGTGATGTCCTCACGGATGTAAATCTTTCATAATGTCCAAGGTCGAGGTCTGTCTCTGCACCATCATCAGTAACAAAGACCTCGCCATGCTGGAACGGGCTCAGGGTACCAGGATCAACATTGATGTATGGGTCTAATTTCTGAAGGGTAACTTTTAATCCCTTTGCCTCAAGGAGTGCACCTGTAGCTGCAGCGGCAATACCCTTGCCGAGGGCTGAAACGACACCACCTGTTACAAAGATGTACTTAGACATTTTTCCACCCTTTCTAAGTCCTCAGGGGTATCCACCCCATATGTTTCAAAGAAAGTTTCCTTTATTTTGATCTTCATTCCCTTTTCGAGTGCCCTGAGCTGCTCGAGCTTTTCCATCTTCTCAAACCCTGTTGGTTCCATCCTAGAAAGCGCAAGAAGAGCCTCTCTCCTGTAACTATAGATACCTATATGCTTATAACACAACTGCGAGTTGCGAGTTGCGAGTTGCGAGTTATTCATAACATCTTTCTCTTTACCTCTAACTCGTAACTCGTAACTCGTAACTAAGTCTTTAAAATTTTTCCATTCATCTCTATGATAAGGTATCGGTGACCTCGAAAAATAGAGTGCAAAACTTTCTTCATCAAAGACAACTTTCACGACATTTGGGTCCAAAACTTCCTCAATGTTTGTTATCCTCTTTATCAGGGTGCCAAGAGAGGCTCTTCCATCATGAAGGAGTGCAATAACATCATCGATCATCTGGGGCCGAATGAGAGGCTCGTCAGCCTGGACATTAACAACAATATCATAATCAACTGAGGCAGCAACTTCTGCTATCCTGTCTGTGCCTGAGGGGTGTTTCCTGCTCGTCATGACAGCCTTACCTCCAAAAGAGACCACTTTCTCGAATATGGGTTCACTATCAGTTGCGACAATGACATTATCTATTTGACGAGCGCCCCTTGAATTCTCATAGACATGCTGAATCAACGTTTTTCCTCTCAGGAGGGATAAGGGCTTTCCCGGAAACCGGGTTGAATCATAACGGGCAGGAATAATGACTATGGCAGTCATGATTTAATCTTTAATTATATATTGCTACCCCATACCTTGACAATACCTTTTCATAACCAGTATAGTTTTTATTCAGAAGAAGGAGGAGGAAGAAGAGAAATATGGCGACGAGACACAGGATTCCAGGCTCATCCTGGAGAGCATACATCGAGAGTGCCTTTTTTGCCAATTCTGTGAGAAAGACCACAATGACTGAGCTCTATAAACTTGCTGTAAAACAACCAGAGGTCGTTACAACCTCTGAACCCATACACAAGCCTGAGCAGTTTAAACTTCCTAAGGATGCTAAAGTTCTCATCTCTAATGATGGAGGGATTGTTGGGCGCACAGCCAGGGCAAGGAGACTGGTTCGGGAAATGGGAAAAGACAGAGACAAATATCTCTGCTTGTTGGGAGAGGCAATATACAATTTGAACCGCCGTGAATCTCTGTGGCTTGAAGGGATAGTCGGTTTACATCCTAACTTTATGGTCAAGGCTCACCTCTTGAGCCCAGCAACAGATGCCAAGAACATGCTAGATTGGGGTTTTAACTTCACCCCGTGGATGAAACCATGGGCTGACCTGTATGCGAAATCCCGCATCTTAGATGAGCCTGATATCCTTGTATTTGCGGACCCTGAATGGTCACATCCTGATTTCCCGAATGGGCTTGTAATTATAGACGAGATACAGAACAGTATTGCTATTTTGGGATTACGCTATTTTGGTGAGAGGAAGAAAGGCACCCTAACTCTCGCTTGGACTGTAGGAGTGCGTCAGAATATGGTCGCCTGCCATGGCGGCATCAAGAAAATAGGCAATAAGCCGCCTGTCGCCGTATTCGGGCTATCTGGTTCAGGAAAATCTTCAATTACCAATAGCCATGATCATGCAGGAACATTAAAAAAGGATGAAAAGGTTACCGTTATTCATGATGATGCATTCCTGATAGACCTGGAGAATGACTTCACCGTTGCCCTCGAACCGAGTCTCTTTGATAAAACAGACGCTGTTGAATTTCAAGACCCTATTATCAAGTATTTTTATTCAGCCCAGAATGTAGCTATAACAGAGCTGCCCGATGGGAGCAAAAAGATTGTATGCGAAGATATAAGGAACGAAAATGGCCGTTGTCTAAAAACAAGAGATATGTTTAACCATGCAGATTCTTGCGAAAGGCCCGGAATGGTTATCTGGTTGCAGAAGGATACGAGTCTTCCTCCTATCTGCAAGGTTAATTCCAAAGACCTTGCTGTAGCAATGGGGGCATCACTGAGTACCATGCGTGCCAAGGGGGTTGAAAATGTTGACCCGAAGGAACTTGAAAAGTTAGTCATCGAACCTTTCGCAAACCCCTTCAGGGTACATCCTCTGCTTGTAGACTGTATGCAATTCAAAAAATTGTTCAAGCTGGGAACCAAGTGCTATATCATGAATACCCATGCCTTCGGACTTCATGGCAATCTCATTGACATCCCAAAGGAACTCTCCCTTTCCATTGTCACAGAACTGGTAAGGGGAACCATTGAATGGAGGGAATGGAGAGCATTTCAGGGACTTCTCCTTCCCAAAAATGGGAAAGAGCTTTTCGGTGCTGATTATGATAAAAAATATAAACCAACACGGGAACCTGCGTATCTGAGCTTCTTACGTGACAGGATGCAGGACCGTATTACCTATTTGTCGAACAAAAGGGACCTGGAACAAGATATGGACAGCATCTTTATTGATCCTCTCGTGGCGGCAAGGATAGTGATCGACCAGATCTTACATCCTATTTAGAAAGGTCATACCATTTTGGATTTTACCTCTACTGCAAGACAGCTCATCATAGCCGCTATTCCCATTTTAATTGCGATAACTTTTCATGAGGTTGCCCACGGCTTTGTCGCAAACAGGTTGGGTGACCCAACAGCGAAGATGATGGGCAGGCTTACGTTGAATCCGATCGCACATATCGACCCCATTGGCACAATCATTGTGCCAATTATGCTCTTTATATTCTCAAACGGTGCATTTATCTTTGGTACAGCAAAACCCGTCCCTGTGAACTTCCACAATTTAAGAAATCCAAGACGGGATTCAGCCTTTGTCTCTGCTGCAGGACCAGCTACGAATGTTATTATCGCTTTTGCAAGTATATTACTTTTTATCCTTATTCACAAGATTTTCCCTTCTCCATCTCATCAACATTCTTTAGCCAGAAAATTATGATTCCTCTTTCAATAATGCTTCAATATAGTATATCTTTTAATATTTTTATCGCTGCGTTTAACCTTCTTCCTGTCCCGCCCTTAGATGGAGGAAGAATAGTCACAAGCCTCTTACCACCAAAACATTCTTATCAATTCAGTAAGCTCGAACCTTATGGTATTCTGATTGTCCTCGCTCTCTGGTTTACAGGGATCGCCCATTATATTATCGTACCGATTCAAGCATTCATTAAACTCATAATAAGTATATTCCTTATACCCTTTGGAGGTTTGATGTGAAAGACAGAGTCTTAAGCGGAATGCAGGCAAGCGGTAAGCTCCACCTTGGAAACCTGGTAGGGGCGCTGAACAACTGGGTGAGGCTTCAAGAAGAGTACGATTGTTATTACTTCGTTGCAGACTGGCATGCCCTTACAACAATGTATGCAGACCCGTCATATATACGAGAATCCACAAAAGACATCCTCATCAATTTTCTTTCAGCAGGTTTAGACCCTGAGAAATGCACTATCTTTCTGCAGTCCAGGGTTCTTGAACATGCAGAACTCCACCTCCTCCTCTCAATGATAACTCCCCTCGGCTGGCTCGAAAGAGTCCCTACCTATAAAGAAAAACAGCAGGAACTCAAAGACAGAGACCTTTCCACCTATGGATTTCTTGGATATCCCCTTCTCCAAACGGCAGACATACTGATATACAGAGCGAAATATGTGCCTGTGGGGATTGATCAGGTGCCACACCTCGAGATAAGCCGGGAGATCGCACGGCGTTTTAATTATCTCTACAGAGAAACCTTCCCCGAACCAGAGGCACTGCTCACAGAGTTTCCGAAGGTAGTAGGTGTTGACGGGAGGAAAATGTCCAAAAGCTATGACAATGCAATATTCCTATCTGACAGCCCGAAAGAAGTCGAACAAAAGATCATGACAATGATGACTGACCCTGCAAGGGTAAAAAGGACAGATAAGGGAAACCCTGAATTATCACCTGTATATCATCTCCATAAAATCTTCTCTTCAAAAGAAGAACAGGATGAGGTAGTGAAGGGATGCATCACAGCAGGCATTGGTTGTATTGACTGCAAAAAGATCCTCCTCAAAAATATCTTCAGGGTTATGGAGCCAATCTGGAAAAGGCGTAATGAGCTTATCAACAATCCTGATTTGCTTTATGACATAGTAAAAAAAGGCACAGAGAAGGCAAAAAACACTGTAGAAGAG
>CAWGWX010000010.1:0-20470 GCA_963826355.1 Nitrospirota bacterium
TTATACGTTTTCTTCAATGATATAGCTTACAGCAACCTTCATGTCCTTTCTTAAGCAATGATAAACAGAGCAATATTTTTCGTGAGAAAGGGAGATCGCCCTATCAAGTTTCTTTGGTGTAATATCCTTGCCAGATAAATGTATTACCATATTGATAGATTTAAAATATTGAGGCGGCGTAGGATTTCTTTCACCTGTAGTTTCTATTTCAAAATTTTTTATCTCTGCCCTCATCTTCTGCAGGAATGTTACCACATCGATTGCCAAGCAACCGGCTATGCTGGCCAAAAGGGTGTCTGTTGGCACACATCCCTCTTGTCTCTTGGGGTCATAACTGAGTAAACAACCAGGCATCCTTGCTGCAAAGACCAGATCTTTCTCCCACGTCAGAAAACCTTTACTTATAATGGGTACTTTTTCTTTATATCCCTTTAAAGTTTCACCCAGACTTTCAATCTCTTTCTCGCCCATATGCAGGTACCTCCTTTGAATTATTTTGGTTTTACCATACCATAAAAACCCTCTTTATATTTTCTATTTCTTTCTGGAATGACCTTGTTTTCACAAACTGAAAATCTTTATATGTCTTGATTTCAAGTCCTTTTTCTGATTCCTTGATCTTTATTGCTCCATCAATGTCTGTTCTGAATATACTGACTCCCTGCAGGGCATCCAGTGTCTCTTTATGGGGATGACCGAAGGAATTATCCCGCCCTAAGCTGATCACAGCAACCTCAGGGGAGACTAATTCTAAAAACGGTTTATACGCCGATGTCTTTCCGCCATGATGAGGGACCTTTATGACATCACTCTTCAACCACTTTCCGAGAGAAAGGAGATCTTCCTCTGCCTCTTCTTCAACATCACCAGGAAAGATGAATGATTTATTTCTGCCCTCTAATTTTTATTACGAGGGAGTCATTATTAGCACCTACATAATCATTCCCGTACATTGTATAGAATTCAGAGTAAGGATGAAAGACATGCATACTGTATCCTTTCCCTTCAATGACATCTCCTCTCTTCAGTGTTCTGCATTTGTTTTTCATGTATGACACAAAATTTTCCGGGAAGACAATCCTTCCATTGTCCAAGAATTCTTTAACGCGAAATCTTTTTACTATATAATCCACTCCGCCTATGTGGTCGGGGTGGATATGGGAAAGGATGATGGCATCGACAGCCTCCTTCCCTCTATATGTGAGGTATGAGGCTGTTTCCCTGCCACTTCTTCCTGTATCTATCACGATTGTCTTTCGATCAGGTAGCTCAATGACAGATGAATCTCCCTGGCCAACATCAAGATAGGTTACAGCAAGTTCCTTCTTTTCGAAGATTGTTAAGGAGAAATAAATAAGTACGGGAATGAAAGGGATTAAAAGGGTATATCTCTTTCTCCACCAGAAATGCCGATAGAGATTCTGAAACGAGTTCAGAATGACAATTTTCAAGCCTTTACTGATAATACTGTCATGCCAAACTTGTTTCGGCATCTCATTGAAATTATTTGGCTTTTCATCCCTATCAATATTTTTGGACCTTCCAAAAAGAAAATAAAAGAGAAATCCCGCATAAAAGAGGAAAACAACAATAAGCGGAAAAGCTGGTATTTTTATATCAGAGAAGGGGAGGGCAGAAAAGAGTCTTACTAAAGCGATGCTCACATCCGAAATTACTGATACAGCTGGAGTAAATACATAATGGCCTGTTATCAAGAACAGAAAGGATGAGAGGATTGATAGAGGGGTAAGGATAAATCCTATAATCGGAGTAATGAGTAAATTTGATACGGGTGAGATTATCGAGAAATAGTGGAAATGATATGCTACAAGCGGCGCTGTCCCTATTGATGCTGATAAAGTGAGCAAAAGGGCATTTCTGAAATACATGTAAACTCTCCTGAGAAAAGGGGAGAACTCGGTCCCTTTCTTTATCTCTTCTGTTTGTTTTACCTCATCTTCCCTGGTGTTGAGTGAGAAACCAATAAAAAGCACAGCAAGGAAGGATAACTGGAACGAGAGGTCAAGAATAACCTCAGGTTCCCAGAGGGTCAAGACAAATGCTGCAAAGAGAAGAGAGTTAAGCCATAAGCCTTTTCTGCCAATAATAAGTCCCAAAAGAAAAAGACCTATCATAATAAAAGACCTCACTGCTGGGATGCTGCCTCCTGAGAGGCCGAGGTATGCAAGCATAAAGGGAAGAGAGAGTATGGCTGCTGCCTGTGAAGGGGTAAGAAAGATTGTTATCCTCTGGAGGATCCTGTAGGGGAGGGCGCTTATGAGGAACCTGAATATACTGAATAAAAAAACAGAAAATAGACCGAAGTGAGTGCCTGAAATACTGAGGATATGAGCAAGCCCTGTTGCATTGAACGCATTTCTGAGGTCTTCATCTATTGATGCCCTCTGACCAGTTGTAAGGGCTGCAACAAAGGCAGCCGAGTCTCTTTTAAAATTATCGCTGAAGTATCTATTCAGTCTGTATCTGGACTCCTGGATCTCTGAGTTGAGAGATGTGCTTTTGTTCCTGAGATTATTTACTTCAAGCAGTTTTGCATAGATTTCATTACTGGCCAGGCTCCCTGGATTTTGTCTTAGTTCTGTCTCTCAGAAATTGAATCAGAAATCTCGTATTCTGTATCTAAGTTAAACTCCCTATCAGATAAAAGGGTAATCTCTTGGCCGGCGAGTTCTCTCAGGCTCTCGCTGTTCTTTTTATCTATTGCAGATTTTATCTCTATTGACTGCCTGAACGTACCACTCTCGGTCTTTACTGGATAAGACTGAAAAACGCCTCTTACTATAAACTCTTTACCCGTAATGTGAGATATATCCCTCTCTTGCTCATATCTTAAAAACGCAAAAGCTATTCCTGATAGAATGATAAGTATGGGTAAAAAATTTCTCTTGAGGGATAGATAGACAGAAGACAATAAGAAAACAGAGATGGCAGAAAAGGGGAAATATTGGAAGGAATAGAAAAGGACTATGCCCGAGAGGAAGGGAACAAAGAATGTCATTATTATGTCACAGATAACATTTGTTTCAGCAGCGATGGCTGGTGAAGAATTGTTCGTTCGACACCTTTAAATACTATGTCAATAATTACAAACATAATATCCTTAGCAGGTTTGATAATCTAAGATAGGTTTATAGACTATTTATAATAAACAATCGAGTACTAAAAATTCTGAACCCAGTTATCGCTGCTCTTGTTGCAGAGCCTCTTTAATGATCCTTGAAATATCCCTACCAAGTTTTGTTATAAGCTTCAGGTCTTTACCTTCGAGCATTACCCTTACCTTTGGCTCTGTACCTGATGGTCTGACAAGTATTCTTCCCTTTCCAGAAAGCCTTTTTTCTGCCGTATTTATTGCTTCCTGTATCTGGGGGACTGTCTTGATATCATGTTTATGCTCAACATCAACATTCATGAGGACCTGAGGGTATAGTTTTATCTCTGATGCGAGTTTAGAGAAAGGAACTCCCCGTTTCTTCATAAGATTGAGGACCTGTACTGCCGTAAGAGGACCATCACCAGTGGTATTATGGTCGAGAAAGACGATATGTCCTGATTGTTCGCCTCCAAGATTGTATCCTCCGCGAATCATTTCCTCTACAACATATCTGTCCCCGACGCGTGTTCTAATGAGTTTTATCCCATTCTTTTTCAGATATTCCTCAAAGCCGAAGTTGCTCATTACTGTTGATACGACGGTATTTCTTTTCAGCATTCCATTTCTCTTCATTTCAACAGCCCACATACCCATGACCTGATCACCGTCAACCATTTTACCCTTCTCATCGCAGAAGATTGCCCTGTCTGCGTCACCGTCATGAGCGATACCGATATGTGCCTTATTAAGCTTGACAGCCTTCTGCAATCTCTCAATATGCAGTGATCCACAGCCAACATTTATGTTGATTCCATCAGGTCTGTCATTGATCGATATCACTTCTGCTCCTAATTCGCTTAAAAGCCACGGCGTAATTTTATATGCAGCACCATTTGCACAGTCAACAACAATCTTTATCCCTTCAAATGTCATGCCTTTCGGCAGAGTAGATTTTATATACTCTATGTAACGTCCTCCAGCATCATCAAGCCTATAAGCCTTTCCTATTTCCGAACCCTTTGGTCTGTGCCTGTGAAGTCCGTCATCCAGCATGAGTTCCTCGATCTTTTTTTCGACTGTATCTGGAAGTTTAAAACCTTCAGAAGAAAAGAACTTGATGCCATTGTCTTCAAAAGGGTTATGAGATGCTGATATTACGATACCCGCATCTAAACGTAATGTTCTTGTCAGAAATGCAATCCCCGGGGTAGGTAAGGGTCCAACAAGGGTTACATTCATTCCCATTGAGCATATTCCTGATGTGAGAGCACTTTCTATCAAGTAGCCTGACAGCCTTGTGTCTTTGCCTATCAGGACCATATTTCTTCCACGTTTATCCCTCAGAACATGTGCAGCAGCCATGCCAATTTTTAAAACCGTTTCAGGAGTCATGGGATGTTTGTTTACCGTGCCTCTTATACCATCTGTTCCAAAGAGTCTCATTTCTTCCCTCTCGCAATCACAATCTTCACCTTCACATCTTTCGGTTTTGTTCTTATATTCATGCCTGTAGTGTCAAGTTCCACGTCCTGGGTAAAGCCTTCCTTGAAACCTGTTATATCCAGCGGTTCTGTTTTTATTGTATCTACTGTGCTTACTTTAGAACTCGCACCTTCGATTACCACATTCTCCGGAAACACACTAATAGATTTTACATAAAAACCACTTTTAGGAGTGCCAACAACAATAGGTCTTACTAGGACAGTCTTTGTAACTGATTCCTCAAGTACTACCTTTACGGAAGAGGGGGTTATATTTGTAACAGTCACTGCTGGGGGTAGGTTTATGTTGTTCTTGTTTAAGGCATAGATGCTTTCCCCTTTTTTGGCCTTGCTGAGGTCGATAAAAACTCGAATATCTAAAGGCCTCATAGTTCTGATAATTCTTTCTTGTCCCTTTATATTCAAACTTACAACCTTAATACTGTAATTCATAAGTTCAAGTCCAGCGGGAATATCCTTGAACTCAAGCGGGACATCCAATGCGATCTCTGAAAGACCGCGGGATGTCGCAAATAACCATAAAAGGGCGGAGAGTAAAACAGCTGTTAACTTCAAACCAAGGTTTTCAAAAAGGAGTTTTCTCATCTTTTACCTCTTTGTCGTAAATAGGTCCGTAAGGACATTCCTGAGCTTTCCCATATCAAGGTTTGTTTCAAGTTTCCCACTTATCGCCAGTGATATTATCCCTGTCTCTTCTGAAACAACGATTACTACTGCATCTGTCTCTTCTGCAAGACCAAGGCCTGCTCGGTGTCTTGTGCCTAATGCCCTGCTTACTTCCGGGCTCAGCGTTATCGGTAAGAAACATCCTGCAGCAACAATTCTGTTGCCTTTTATCACAACTGCTCCGTCATGTATGGGTGAGGCAGGATGAAATATACTCATCAGCAGCTCCTTTGAGACCTTTGCATCGAGAGGTGTGCCGACTTCAACAAAATCCTTGAGGCTTGTTTCACGTTCAATTACGATAAGGGCGCCTATCTTTCTGTTCGCGAGTGCCACGGCAGCTCTCACAATTTCTTCAAGGGATTTCAGTTCTTCAGCAGAAGTGAATGACGGAAAAAACTGCGCCTCTCCCATTTGAGCAAGGGCCCTTCTTATCTCGGGCTGAAAGAGGATAATGAGGGCAATCACAGCCTGCGCCCAGAAGCTCTGTATCAGCCAATCTACAGTATAAAGCTCAAGGTACCTTGAAAGCAGAGATGCGATTAACAATACGCCAAGTCCTATAAGCATCTGCGCAGCTTTTGTACCTTTTATAATGAGGAGAAGACGGTAAACGATCACTGAGACAAGAAGAATGTCTAATACATCAAGAATCCATCTATGTTGTCTTAGCAATTCCATATTTAAAAACCGACCTTTTCCAATAAATATTTTAATATCATACCATTGTGAGTCAAGTATTTGCCCCGAAAATAACATTTCAAATCCCCCCTCACCCCCCTTTGCTTTCGCCTCGGCGAATCCGCCTGAGTGCGGAAAAGGGGGGTGAGGGGGGATTACTTAGTTTTCGTAAAATCCTTTGTGAGCCAAAGGCTCATGAGGGTTTGACAAGGATTTCCTTCATTGATGTCACCCTGAATTTAGTTCAGGGTCTCGAAATCATTACTAAGGAGTTCATAAGTAAGACCATTTTACTGTCATTCCAGCTTGTCTGAAATCCTTCCCACTTGTTGGAAATCTAAAGAAAGATGCTGGACAAGCCAGCATGATAGATATAGTTATAGAAATGTGACCTTACATATGGTCTTATTAGCATGTGCTGAGAGATGCTGAACCCAATTCAGTATGACAAGCCATCAATGCTTCTGAGATGTTAATTACGGCTCAATGAAAGAATAGTTGAAAAAAACCTGCTGATAAGTTATTGTATCCATATCGCGGGGTGGAGCAGTCCGGTAGCTCGTCGGGCTCATAACCCGAAGGTCAGAGGTTCAAATCCTCTCCCCGCTACCAAGAAAATCAAGGGTTTAGGGGATTCCTCTAGACCTTTTTTATTGTCCATTTCTAACACTTTTCTAACCGAAATTCTCCAATGTGTTGAAATCAAGGATACCTCAAACTTCTTATCTTGCTACCTTTGGGTTTTGTGGATTATTCTTTGAGACTTTATAAAGCTCTATGCTACCTTTGCATGTTTTCTATTTTTTGTATTAGACGAAGCCTCATGGGTAACAGCTTTCTCAATTGCTTTTTGGACAAGCTGGTTAAGCGGAATGCCCTGCTTAACAGCCTGTTTCATTGCCTTTATGTGTAGCTCAGAAGGAATGCGGACATTAAAGCTGCCTCTGCATGACTTTAATGGCTCCTTGCCTGCTTCTTTACATAAGGTAATATAGTCATTCACTGCCTCATGAAATGCTTTTTCAAGCTCATCTACACTTTTACCCTCGAAAATCACAAGATCAGTTATCCCTTCTATCTTCCCATGAAATACCCTGTCATCCGCACTGAAATGTACAGAGCCAATGAAGTCCTTATACATCAATATATCTTTCATTCTATCAACCCCCTTTTTCTCAGTTCTTCTTCAATATCGTTTAATTGATAATGCTTGAGCTCAGGTTTGGGGTGCGGTTTGTGAAGTCTGATGATATGCTTTGTCTTTGAATTGATAAATGCAACCCTTGAGCCTGACGTTTTGCCCATCTTTGATTCCTCATAGTCAAAAGACTTCAACAGTCTTTTAAGCTCACCATAACTAAAATCCTTTGGCTTTGATAAGAACCGCTTTAGCAGTTTATCAGCTTTGCCCATATTTTAAAGTAAATGATAACATTATAGAATTATAAATGCAACTAAAATTTAGTTACATCTTTTTTTCTGTAAAGATTTAAGGGAGATTATAAGCACCAATCCAACTTGATGTTCCAAAATGGAATTTCAAGTTTTCAAACTTCTTTTGCATTGATTTGTCTTTTCCTCAGTCTCTTTATCTCCTTTATGCATAGGGATTGACAATATATAAGGGCTTCCTTCCTTTGTAAGTTTCACATGACTTCCTGCCTGTTTTCTCGCCATCCATCCAGCTCTTTCAAAAGCCTTTATAACCCTGTCAGGCTTAAGGTTATGCAGGCTGCTCATGAAGCCTTCTTAACCTTCTTTCTCTGCTCCTCTACCACCTCTAAATGACCTTTAATAGCATCCTTTATCATCTCAAGGGCTTCTTCTTTAGTATCACCTTGAGAAGCACAACCGGGAAGAGATGGACACTCTATCCAAAAACCACCGTCTTCTGTATCAGGATGAAGGATTACAGAATATCTCTTGCCTCTTACTGTAACCTCATATTTCTTTTCCTTCTTCATGGTTACGATCTTACCTTTAAGATCTTCAATAATCCTGCCCAAGGCAAGTGAGAAGACAAGCTGACCATTCTTTAAAGTATCAACGATTACTTTCTTATCACTGGTAAGCACAAAGATTGTCTCTCCATCTGTTATGAATCTGAGTTCAGCAAGGGGCCTTTCTACTTCAGGCATATTCTTCTTAAGATAGGTTATAGCCTTCCTTATCTTCTGAAGACTGATTCCTTTATCCATTAAGGTCTTGGCAACCTTTAACTGGATGAGGTCATTGAAAGAGTAAAGCCTGACAGAGCCATACCCTGAGGCTTCACTCACAGAAGGCTTTATAAAATGGGTTCTGTCCCAGTAATCAATCTGCCTTGTGCTTAACCCTATGATCTTGGATACAACCTTGGTATTAAAGTTCATTTACCCTCCTTTCATTTTTAAATACAGTCGTGTAATTATAATACTAATTATATAATTACTGTCAAGAGGGAAACGACAATCTGTTTTAGGGCAAATTTGTCAGGACGGCTATCAGGAGTTCAGCTTTTCGGGAGCGACTCTATCCCCTGAAAGTTTTATTTAGTCTGAAGCTTTATGACCAGTCTGGCATCAAGCGCCTTTGCAATCTTCTTTAAGGTCTCTACTGTTGCCTCCCTGAAAATTTTTAAACCGCTATTTCCAGAGCTATCCTGTCATAATGTATAACTGGCTTTGTCTTCCGATCTGTTTCTTCCCTTTCTATCAACCCTATTTGACCTAAATATTTCAGATCGTCTGCTACATTCTTAATATTTCTCTTTGCAAACCTTGCAAGTTCATTGATAGAAGAGGGTTTTCTTGTTTTAATGATATGTAGCAATTCAAGCCTCTTTCCCTGTTCGATAGTTTCTCCAGTTTTAACAAAATCATCAAGTGCTGTTTTTACATCCTTAATGCCTATTTTGATTTTCTTTACTTTCATAGCTTACCTCTCTTATATCTCTCAATATCTTATGAGGTACTATTCTTATCCCTGAGAAACCCTATCTTCTTTTTAGTCTTCTTTGGTGGTTCTAATAGTTCTTTTATAGCATCAAAGACGATTTTAAACTGATAATCATATTTCTTTTCCATCGCCTCAATCTTGTCTTTCAGGTCTTTATGTGTCATGAGCATTTCCCGGAGCCTTGTGAATGTCCTCATGATCTGGATATTGACCTGAACTGCCCTTTCACTATTTAGAACACTTGAGAGCATGGCCACACCGTTTTCTGTAAAGGCATAGGGAAGGTACTTAGAATGTTGACCTCTCTTTAAGGTGCCAAATTGGTACCTTAAAAGCTCGTTATATTCTTCTGTACTGAGTTGAAACATGAAGTCATCAGGAAAGCGGTCAAGATTCCGCTTCACAGCCCTGTTAAGGGCTTTTGTCTCCACTCCGTATAACTAAGAAACTCCTGAAAGATAGAGTAAAGACTATCCGATTTTAATTTATGCCACTCCTTCCGCTCAGACTACAGTAAAAGTGAAAGTGCGATGTAGAGCGTATTGTTGTCGGATGCATCCCTGCCTGATCCGTCATAATTTGAGCGGCCACCATTGAATTTGTTATAGAGTGTGTACTGGACAGTCATTTTGACCTTATCCATCGGGAGATAATGCGCTTCGAATATAAACCCGTTGCTGTCAGGGCTGCCATTTCTGCTTCCTTCTACCTCTGCCGGAGCATAGAGTAGCTTATCCGAATCTCCCGTCGTAGAGAAATAGGCAACTGTTCCGCCTAAATGGCCGAACCGGGCTTTGTAGTAGTAATTGAGATTTATTCTGAAAGTATCAAGGGAGTCCGACCTGTCTGCTGTATTACCTAAATCAAAACTAGCATTCCACTTCTGCTTCTCATGAATCCAGGTAGTCTCAGCAGCAACGGTGTGTGGTCCATCAAGGTACTGATACTCTGCATCGAAGGCAATATCGGTAAATCTATCTGTCGGGCCACTGTCTCTTCCTTCAGGGAAAATTCTGGCATAGATGCCATAGGTTCCGACCGATAAGACGTGTTTCTTCCACTGCTTTTGAAGAAAGACCCGCCAATAGGGAGACAGGTCGTCCACTACCATATCCGCATCCGTACCAATACCTAACACATGAGCAATACCTTCTTTAGTGGAATGATAAAGGGTAAATTCTGCGTAAAGTAATTCATTCCAGAAAGCATAAAGGCCGATTCCGCCGACCTGCTGATCTAGCGTGCCATCAATGATCGCAGCCGCGGCAGGAGTTGGAGCAATGTCAGAGCTTTCAAAGGGAAAACCCCAAGAGGGTGTGCTGTTCCAGACATCCTGTACTGTAGGACTGTTGTTTATGGTGAGTCCATACACCAGACTTTTTCCGTTTACCGTCGTGACGTTTGCATAACGGAGATCGGTCATATCCAGGTGAAACGTGTTACTGGTGCCGTCAAACGTGCCTTGTATGAAAGCACCGATGTGATCGACAATCCGGCCACCATAGAAAATACTTGCCTCCTGCGGAACATTCAGGACATTGTTTCCTGATGACATGATCCTGTTCGACCACTCATCTTCGATAAACCCGGAAGGCAGTTTCTCGTTCACATTCGTGAATGATGTGGTTGCAGATGCGGCCAGGGGAGGAGGGAATTCAAAAAATTTACTGCTTCTGCTCATAACGTAGCCTTCCAGTTTGAAATCACGCCCGGCGGGAGTCAACTCAGGAAAGACGGTGTGACAAGTGTAACAGGAGAGGCCGGTCTGCCGGGCAAAGCTCGGAACGGCAGAAGCGTCTTTGCAAGATAGAAAAGCTATAGTTACGATTGAAAGAAGAAAAATAATTTTGTGAGATTTTCCTTTAAACATTGCCTTCTCCTTCACTCTCTCATACAAATTCTGTTTCGGAACCTGGACACCCGGCATAAAATCTATTTCTTGAAAGTATGGGACATGTACTCGATGATTGCCTTAATTTCATCCAGTTTCAGATCAAAAGAAGGCATGATGCCCTTTCCTTTAGTAACAGCACCGGAAATTTTTTTATCAATATCATTCTGCCAGAATTTTGGATCTGTGAAATCCGTGGGTTCTTTGCCGAGGGAATTAGCTGCTGGTCCATTACCATCTCCCTTTACCCCATGACAAAACCGGCACTTATCGTTATAAAGCTTCATCCCCTTATCATATTCCGCTGCATCAACCGTTGTGAGGCATACAAGCAATACACTGATAAGAGTTGTAGTACCAAGAAATAAAAAAATTCTTTTCATACGCTGCTCCTTTTCATAATTGCATTTTTACTCCTTGACAGACTCTCCCGCAGATACAGAAAACGTTTCGACGGAAATGATGCCCTTTTCTTTTCTTATTTTAGTACCGATAACAACCCAGAGGAGCCTTCTTTGAAATTTTTTCCTGGAGATCATCAATCTCTTTCCGGAGTTTTGCGTCTGTCTCTACAGTTGTTTTAGGGTTACGAAGTGCTTCCATATATTCGAATCTCTTGTCGTGGAGTTCCTTTCTGAGCCCGGCGGTTTCATCAAGAAACTTCTGACATTCTTCACTCTGATTGTAATAACCAGGCCCCATCATGCCAGGACCCATGCCATAACCTTCCACCATGCCGGGCCCCATTCCATAATCTCCCATCATTCCCGGACCCATACCGTAACCTCTCATCCTTCCTGAACCCATGCCGCGACCTCCATAGGGTCCCATATATTGCCCGCAATAAGGACAATACCAGCCTCCTTGTCCTCTACTCGTTAAGTCAAGACCTTGTTTTGAAGTCACGTACTCGTAAAGCTCCTTGGCCTGCTCATCGGATATCTGTGTCTTTGAAAATGCAGGCATAGAGCCTTTCGATCCATCAGGCATTCTAGGATCGCGAATAAAACTAAGGAATGTGTCAACGTTTACTAATTTTAAAGAGCCCCTTAATGGCATACTGGGATTAATGATATTACCACCATTCTGGTGACATACCCTGCAATTGTCATTGAATATTCTTGTCCCTGAAATCTCCTGAGCAGACATTTGGGTGTCTTGACTCGACCCCTTCGTCCCCGAACCCATCATTCCTCCGCTCATAATGCCTTGACCTTCTGCGTAGGCAGTGACAAGCAGTGCACAGGCTAACAGGAAAGCAAAAATGATTACGGACCTTTTCATAAAATCCTCCTTTCTTAACTTGAATGGTTGAAACATTCGTAGTATCAAACAAAAATAGGAAAACTGGTATCAGAAAAAATATGATTTTTTTGTAAGATTTGTGCTTTTTTCTTTGTCAGCATTTGTCTTACAAAGTTTAATTGAGAATGTTAAACTTTCTTTTTTTCTTATCGTAGCCGTCTTTCCCCCGCTCATCTGTTGCAACGTAAACAACCCCCATATAAAATTCTTTCAAGTAGATATTTTCCAGATACTTATTAATCGATTACCACGGATGGAAAACCCAGGATAAAAGGCACAAGAATAGCTGTTAGCCTCATTCTCGGCTATTTGGCCGCCGGCAATACTGTTGAAGAAATCATAAAAGAGTTCCAGATATCACAAAGGAGCAGATTGCTGCTTGCTTGGATTATGCTCGTGAACTACAAATCCTCTCCCCTCTACCAAAGAAATGAAGGGTTTGCAGATGATGCAAGCCTTTTTTATTGAATGCACCTATTCTGTGAGGTTTTTCATTGATTTATTACCCTTCGTTTTTTTATTGAATATGCAATATTCTTTTTCTATAATAATCAATAATGAAATATAAACCTTTAAAACAAGGAGGGAGAAAATGAAAAAGATATTCATTATATTGATGGCTTCTCTACTTTTTTTAACCAGTACTGCGGCTTTTGCTCAGAGTAATACCGAAGGGAATATTATAGGGGATGCTCTTTTTATAAGACCCCTTGGTCTTGTCTCCATAGTCGCTGGAACAGCAATCTTTGTTGTCTCTTTGCCTTTTGCTGTTATTACGAAAGATGTTCCAAAAACTGCGAAACAACTTGTAGTCGACCCATTCAATTACACATTTGATAGACCCATAGGAGATTTTAGGTACCAGACTGATACCATGGTCGATGAAAACCCTGTAAGACAATGATCATTTTAGTGTTTCTTAACACTGTCTTGTAGAGCTTATTCTTTTAAGTTGGTTCATATCCTGGAGGTTAGCGATTCAAATCCTCTCCCCACTACTAAGACTAACCAAGGGTTAGGGAGTTTTATTCTTCAACCTTCTTTTTCCGATGCTGGGCATAGGCGTCACGTATAGAAATATAGGGATCGATGGCTGCCTTTTTGAGATCCTCGTACTCCCCTATATGAAAAGAGGTCTCGTTCACTTTTTCATGTGCATCAATTCCGACTGCAGTTTCAATCGGTGTAATATAACTGACAGGATGCAAGAATAAGTCTCCTACATAACCCACAGTATCCCGCAGGCTGGAAGGTCCAAGTATGGGCCACACAATATAAAATCCATGACCTATTCCATAATGGCCAAAGGTTTGGCCAAGGTCTTCATCATGGCGTTTAATGTCCATTTTATCCTTTGCAAAATCACCAAGACCAGCTACACCAAAAGTGGTATTCACAACGAAACGAAGAAGTTCATTTCCTGCAGACTTTATTTTCAGTTGCAAGAGGTTATTCACGAATCGAATTGGTGTGGTGATGTTTTGATAAAAATTACTGATGGAAAGTCTGACGCCCTCAGGAAAAACAGCAGAATATCCCTGGGTAACAGGCTTCAATAACCAAAAATAGAACTTATCATTGAAGTAGTACATGCCCTTGTTCCATACATAGAGAGGGTCAGCAATCTGTACAGTCTCTTCTTCTTCTTCAGTAAGTGTTCCTTCTTGATCAGATTTCTTAATACGCTCATCTGGTTCCTGAGTGGGTTGCTCCTGGACTTGAAGAGTTTCATATCCCTGAGATGATTTTATTTCTTGATCCTGATCGGATGAGGTGATTGTTAATGCAAGAGATTCATGAGAGAAACCAAATAAAAAAAGGGCAAGAAGTCCAAAAACACCTATAGTCAATGTTATGAGTTTCATGATAAGGTAGTCTCCTTTTTATTAGGTATGATGCTATGCATTATGCCTTACCAACCTTTTTCCGAAGGACTTTGAGTAACTCTTCAGGAGATTTGTTTGCCAGGATTTCTCTGAACTGAGTTCGGTAATTTTTGATCAGGCTGACCCCCTCGATAATAACATCGTACACCCTCCACTCCCCATCTTTCAGGATCACCCGGTAGTAAATCGGTATCTCTGCTTTTTTTGTGATGATGTTGCTCTGGACTTCGGCCGTACCCCGCCAGGTTTCAACAATTCATCTGAACCACCGGGATCGATCTGGATGTATTTGTCGCCAATCAAACCTGATGTTTTAACGGAGGCGATGGAATCATGATAGACCTTTACGCCTTTTTTAATCTTCATTTCTACTAATGCCATCTGTTGTTCCTGGTCGATTGTCAACCGTTCCACCCGTCCAACCTCGAGACCTAGCATATTTACAGGATTGCCCACTCTCAGGCCTGATACCGAAGTGAATCGTGCATGGAGTGTGTACGTGTTGTCTCCGAAGAGCGAAACTTCTCCAAGTTTTACAGTCATATATCCCACGCACAGGAGCCCAATAACTACAAAAATGCCGACAGTTGTTTCCATTGAATACTTTTTCATGATACCTTTACCTCCAGACTTTACACTGATGCAATGCAATTATTTTTTGGTTGGATTTCGCCTTTTTGATGATATCATCTAAGGCATCGTTAGATTTTGCTTCTGTAATACCGGCATACACGTAGATATTAAAACATTGTTGTGCTTCGATTTGAGCCTGAGTTGCAAGCTGGATATCGAATAACGCATGTTCCTGGAGTTCCTTGGAAAAATTGTCCAACAATTGTTCGGCTTCATTCAGTTCGGCATGAGGAAGGATCGTGAGAATATGATCTCTGCTCTGCCGGGCGGAGAATCCTCCCAGGGCATCGAGGTGCTTGTTGATGTATTCCCCAAGGGATTTTACGACCTCCAGCGCTGCCTTGGGCCCCAGGGTTTCGGTAATCAAGTCAAGTTCAACGCTGAACAGGATGGCGGTGACGTTTATGTCTGCCAATCCATGAGACAGTGTGGTCGTATACCGCGACCTGAACATCTGCTTGGAAAGCAGTCCGGTCAACTCATCCTGGAAGCCTTCAAGACTGTGGAGGAATTCATCAATCATAGGGTGTTCCAATTTTACAGCTTCTTCATAAGTGCCCTGGAATCCGATCTTGCCTTCCCAGAGGAGAAGGATACGATCTGAAATGAAGAAGATATCTGGAATATCATGGCTGATGATGATCGCTGTGAAACCGAATTTTTTCTTGTAGTGTGCAATCATACTCAAGATAACATTCTTCCGGATCGGATCCTGGCCAGTCGTCGGCTCATCAAAAAGAACAATCTTTGGATCGGTAACCAGGGCCCGCGCCAGAGCAGCCCGCTTCTGCATTCCGCCTGAAAGCTCCGAGGGGTATTTGAATGCCGCTTCAGTTAGTTCTGTTTGTTCGATTCTGTTCATAACCTTGCTTTCAATTTCCTTCTTGCTCAAGTTTGTTGTTTGCCTGAGAGGGAGGGCGATGTTGTCAAAAACTGTCATGGAATCGAAAAGGGCATTGTTTTGAAACATATAACTGATTTGACTCTTATATGTATCCCATTCTTTCCTCTTCATTTCATTGATAGTCTTACCCCGGAAAAGAATGGATCCTTCGTCTGGCGAAAGCAGTCCAATAATGTGTTTGAGGAGCACGCTCTTGCCTGTGCCGCTTTTGCCGATGATCGTTGTGATATGGCCTTCGATAGATTTTTAAATTGACACGATCAAGGATTGTACGGCTGTCAAATCGTTTCGTAACGTCTCTAAATTCAATTAATGCGTTTTCCATAATATCTTTACATAAGAAAAGAAGTTACAACATAATCTGAAACAAGAATCATTACACATGACAGCACGACTGCCGATGTGGTGGAGAGACTGACGCTCTTGGCGCCGAAGCTATCTGAACGCATGTGTGTAAAATAACCCTGATAGCAGCAGATAGTGGAGACGATCACAGCAAAGACCACTGACTTGATAAAGCCGCCGGTAATGTCCTCCATATGCACGCTGTACTGGACACGGTAAATGTATGAACCAGATTAACACCGAGAAGTATAACACCAGTGAAATAGCCGCCGATGAGCCCAATGAGGTCAAAAAATGCTGTCAGCAGGGGAAAGCTGATGATCGAGGCAGCTATCCTCGGGCTGACAAGATACCGCAGGGGATCGATCCGCATGGTGTACAATGCATCGATCTGCTCGGAAATGCGCATGATACCGATCTCTGCGGTCATGGAAGAGCCTGCCCGTGCGGTAATCATAATAGCCGTCAGGACAGGTCCCAGTTCCCTGATCAGCGAAAGACCGACAGCGGAGCCGAGTGCCCCTTCCGAGCCATACTCAGCAAGGGCGTGATACATCTGCAGTCCCAACGACCATGCCAGTGAACATCCCAACCATAATTACAATTCCTGAAGACTTGGCACCAATATAAAAAACCTGTTGAATGATCTCGCGCACCTGCTTTGGTCGAAAGATCATCAGGAAGGCTTTGCTGAAAAAAATTGTTGCTGCACCAAGACTATTTATTATCTCCATAGTCACTTTGCCTATGGGATTGAAGAAAACATTCAAAGATATGTTTGGCCTGTTTGATTTTATCTGCATCTCTCCAACCCCTTTCATTCAGCTCCCTTTTTAACTTTCTATTTTACCTCAATTAGATTCATTATTTCCTAAAGTCATACAGGTTATCTGCAGTCTTGCCTAAGGGTTATTCATTCTGTTCAAACGGTCATAATCCTTCGTCTCACAAAGGGGTATGAAAATACTTCACCCTCCCCTAATCCCCTCCCATCAAGGGAGGGGAGAATAACCCCTCCTTACCCCTCCCCTTATCTAAGGGGAGGATGGGTGGGTTACTACCCTCTCCCCTTGTGGGAGAGGGCGAGGGTGAGGGGTGTTTTAGAGCAAATACTATATCCACCATTCTCTGTAATCTGTTTATGAAAAGATGAGCTAATGAGCAGAAATATTTTCAGATACTCTCCCAAAGGTATACGTTAATTCGAGGAGCATTTCTGCATGGGAGGATGTCAACTGATCTGGCAAGAGCCGCCACCCCCAATTACCTTGAGTGGTAGAGGGGCGATTCATCCGTGCTTCTTCTCCCAAACCCAGAATGTCCTGCATCGGAATAATGACCGTATTTGCAACGGACATCATGGCAAGACGAATGAGTTCCTTCGGCAATTGCTCGCCAGAAACCTTATGCCCTAAATAGCAGAATAATCTCTGCCTGTCTTGAGGAGTTGTTTCATTTTCAAACCATCCTCTCACAGTATTATTGTCATGCGTTCCTGTATAAACAATGCAGTTTGGAATATAGTTATGGGGTAAATAGGGATGGGTAGGTAGGTCTTCCCCAAAAGCAAAGAGGAGCACCCGCATCCCTGGGAATCCAAAGCGGTTCATAATTTCTTTAACATCAGGAGTAATAAACCCTAAATCTTCAGCAATGAGAGAAATAGTCAGGAATTTTTCAAGGAGTGCTGTAAAGAACTCGACTGCAGGAACTTTAACCCAATGACCATTGACGGCAGTTTTCTCAGTTGCAGGAACCTCCCAGAATGCAACAAAACCTCTGAAGTGGTCAATGCGCACTATATCAAAAAGACGAAGATTGTGGGCAAAACGCTGTAACCACCAGCTAAAACCTGTTTTTTGAAGAATATTCCAGCGATAGATAGGGTTTCCCCACAACTGCCCGGTTTCACTAAAATAGTCAGGGGGAACTCCAGCTGAAAATAATGGTCTTTTTTCTTTATCTAATTTAAATATGCCTGTGTTGGTCCATACATCAGCACTGTCATAATTTACATAGATAGGGATATCACCGATGAGCTTGACTCCCTTTTCATTGCAATATTGTTTAAGAGATAGCCACTGTTTAAAAAAGAGATACTGAAGAAATTTCTCCCGCTCTAATTCATCATGAAAATTGCTTCTTATTTTCTTGAGATCTTTAGGATTCCTATCTCTCAAGCCTTTTTCCCATTCCGCCCAGACATTTTCTTGAAAATGATTTTTCATCACCACAAAAAGGGCAAAATCTTCCAGCCACTCCCCATTCTGCGTACAGAAATCTTCGTAAGTATTTCTTTCATTCTTGTTTGTCTTGAAACGCTCATAAGCACGATGCAATAACTGTGTCTTATATGAGATGACAGATGGGTAATCACAGAGTTCATTGGGGAATGATGGTATTGTGTCAATATCTCCCTTTGTAAGGAAATCAGACTCTATCAAGAGTTCAGGACTTATGAGGAGTGTATTGCCTGCAAATGCAGAGATACTATTGTAAGGAGAGTTTCCGCAGATCTGGTCGGTGGGATTCAGAGGTAATATTTGCCAGTAGCTCTGTTTTGTTTGAGAAAGAAAATCAGCGAACCGGTAAGCCCATGGTCCTAGATCCCCGATGCCAAAGGGCGAGGGCAGGGAGGTGATATGGAGCAGAATACCACTTCCTCTTTTATTCATTTTCATTCACATTCATCAGTGTCACCCTGAACTTTGTCCTGAATCAAGTTCAGGATCTCTGAATTCAGGGTCTCATAAAGAATTGATTTCAGATGCTGAAACAAACCTGCCCCGAAGAGATTCTGAACCAAGTTCAGAATGACACTTTCGGGGTTCAGCATGACATATAATAAACTTTTCGCGGACATTCATATTTAACATTCATCAGTAAAGCAATACAGAAATAGTACATACATTATCAAGAAAAATGATGTAGTAATTATATAATGATCTTGCACGAAATGACAGTGAAATTCGAGTCATCTTGTTATAATAGCTATCAGGTTAACCATAAAAAGAGAGAGCATTGGAAATAAAAATTATGAAGCATTATAAGATTTTTAAAAGGAGAGGGGAATGAAAAAGCTTGTACTACTCCGCCACGGTGAAAGTACCTGGAACAAAGAGAACCGCTTTACTGGCTGGATAGATGTTGGGCTCTCTGACAAGGGTGTAGATGAGGCTATTCAAGCTGGTCGCTACTTAGCCCAGGAAGGTTATATCTTCGACATCGCCTATACGTCGGTGCTCAAACGGGCGATCAAAACTCTCTGGATCGTCCTTGAAGAGATGGACCTGATGTGGATCCCTGTACACCATAGCTGGCGACTGAATGAGCGTCACTACGGAGCTCTCCAGGGACTCAATAAAGCGGAGACTGTTGAACGGCATGGGATGGAGCAGGTCAAAATCTGGCGACGCAGCTATGACGTGCCACCGCCAGCACTTACACCGGATGATCTACACTATCCCGGTAAAGACCCACGCTATGCCAATCTCCGAACAGAAGAGATTCCCCTTACAGAATGTCTGAAAGATGTTGTAGTACGCTTTCTGCCGTATTGGCACAAGACCATTGCTCCAACAGTGCGAGAGGGTAAGCAGGTACTGATCGCAGCTCATGGGAATAGCCTTCGGGCTTTAGTCAAATATCTCGATAAGATTCCAGACGACAAAATCGTTGAACTCAATATCCCCACAGGGGTGCCTCTGGTTTATGAACTTGAAGATGACCTGACTCCCATTCGCCATTACTACCTTGGAGACCCTGATGCAATACAACGGGCCATTCAGTCCGTAGCGGATCAGTTGAAGAAGAAGGCATAGAGCACACTGAAAATAATTGATCAAATGTTACTCTGACGAAACAAGGTATGAAATGTTTGCCACGGATGTATGACATATCGTAAAAATTTTATGGCAGCCCATTTTATTCATAAATTTTTTGAACATGTGGCGAATACCGTATTTTCAATGCTCTGTCTAAAATAGGAGTGGCGGGATGGAACCTATATCAGAAAAATTCGTGGAGAAAACCTGGCAGGATGTTGCCGGGTACAGCCCAGATCGAGCAAGCAAAGAGATGCAAAAAATGGGCAAAAACCAGCCAGATCTCCTGGCTTTCTTAATGGCTTTAACCGAGGATCTGGACCCAGAAGTAAGGGAACTGGCTATTTATATCGCTTTTGTCGTTTATCGTATTTTTGAAGGTTCCCAGAACAAGATCAAGAAGATCACATCCAAAGGGATTATGGACTGCTATGAATACAACGAAGATCTTATGGGCAGATTGGAAGGAGCCCATGAGAAGTTTATTGATAGAATCGCGAGAATACAGATTTCCAAACAGCCATATGTTATGAAGTATGTGGTAGATGCCCTCATAGAGGAGTCAGAAGAGGGGGATGGTGTTGAGCTGACCGATGAAGATAAAGGCTTTCTTTTCCTTCTGCTTAAAACTGTGGTTGATCTTCTTGATAAGACCTAAATGGTAATTGTTAGTCTTCAACTTTTTCAGAGTCGATATAGGCAGGTAATTTCGGTAGAGCGTATGTTTCTATTTCAGGGTGTAAGTCGCCGAGAAACATTAGTCCCATAGGAGCAAGATTTC
>CAWGWX010000011.1:0-60000 GCA_963826355.1 Nitrospirota bacterium
GGCCGAGGCTTACTGAAGCGCAAATAAGTGCAAAAGCGCAGAAGAACAGAATTAAAAGTCCAAAAGTGCAAGAGTTTGAAATTATGCCTTTAAGCAGCCAAATTGCTCGCCTTAACGTGCAGTTTTACGCGTTCATACGCCTGAAGAATCTTGATAATCTCTAAAATATTTTCAGCCCTAGGGTTCCCTCTTGGCCCCAGCATGCGGTGAAGGCTCTTGCTCGATTTGTGGAGTTTATTGGCGAGAATCTGAAACGTTATAGTAGCGTTAATGTAATCGCGAAGCATTGCTTTCCCTGCATCAAGGTCTCCTGTGAGCAGTTCGTTTACCGCCTCTGTTAGCATATGTCTGCGGAAGTTAGCATCATGCTCGGCACGGCTTAGGATTGTTTTACGAAAATTTCTTGTAATAGGCATATTACCTCCTTACTTTTTTTGCCTTATCAGTTTTGTATTGGGCCCAAAGTAATTGAGCTTTTTTAATATCTTTGCTCTGAGTTTTCTTGGAGCCGCCGCCCAGCAGGATAATCAATGTATTACTATCTTGACCAAAATAAATCCTGTATCCTGGGCCAAAATCGATTTTGTATTCCGAAACACCCTTTCCAACAGATCTCACATTTGAAAAATTGCCTTGCTCTAATCGATACAATGCTATGGCTACCTTGGCTGATGCGTGAGGATCAAGGCTGTTGAACCATTTTTCAAAGACTGATATCCCATCCTGTAAATACTCGCTTACCCTTATTTTCTCCATTAAAAACATATGGTAACACAAAAGTTACCATTAGTCAATTATAAGTGGAAACTCAAATAAGGCCTGTTCTTTCAAGAAGAAAAAGGGGAGGGTACATATAATTAATCCACAGAGCCAGCCGACTATCCAAAACAGGTAAATTCGCAAAAATTAATCAGGGGATTGGCTGAGCGTTGCTGAAGCTTTACTTCCTTGCAAGGCGTCAGACTCGTCTGATCCGCCGCGGCAGAAAGGACAAGTTATAATCACCCCCACCCTGACCCTCCCCCATCAATGGGGAGGGATTATAGGAGACCTATATCAAGATTATAGGGAATAACAAGTTTAAAAAGAGTCAAAGACTGGTATAACTTCACCAGTAAGGTAGACAATGAAAACCTTTGAGGAAATATGACTTGCCTATTTCAGTTTTTTAACTTCCAACTTAAGAACCTTCTTCGTTTGATCCGTCACCTTAAACCTCTCGCTTCCCATCAGTCAAATAAAAATTCAAACTCCCTCGGAGTGAGTATTTTGATGCCTTGAAAGTTCTTTATCTCCAGCAAATCACTATCTCCCGTTACAAGATATTCAGCCTTTGCTGCAAGGGCGCAGGCAAGCACATGGTCGTCGTCACGGTCACGGCATATGTTCGTAACTTTGAGGTTGTGCTCAATGATTTGATCAGTTGCCTCACTGATGGGTTCCATTGCTGATGCTATTTCTTCATGTGAAAGGCGAAATCTTTTTGAGAGTGTTCTCCGGATTTCTGTCATAATAAATGGACACGAAATGAGATAAAATTCTTTGGCGCGCGCTCTGCTTAATAGTTTTGAACACACCCCTTCCGTAATAATTGCTGCAATGAGTACATTTGTATCAAATACGGCAATCATGATATTGCTTTAAAAACATCTTCTTCACTGACAATACCGCGTTTTTTTGCTTTTGGGCCAAGTTTTTTCTGCACTGCCCTGAGTTTCATTTCCCAAAGAAACAGACTCAGGGATTCCTTCACGATATCGCTTTTGTTTCGCCCTGTGTTTTTTGCAAACTTATCGAGTTCTTCTGAAATGTTTTCGGGAAGGCTCACTGACAACACGGTCCTCATAACACACCTCCTGTATTACAATACACTACAAAGGATGAAATATGCAAGCCGAAATCAGCCCTGCCTGATATGCCTTGACAAGCTCAAGAATTTCGTTCCGGTTTGAATCGGACATGTTGTATTTCAACAGACTGATACTTAACTCATTTCAATTTTTTAACTTCCAACTTAAGAACCTTCTTCGTTTCATCCGTCACCTTAAACCTCTCGTCGCCTCGATATCCCACTACCCAAACGATATCCTCTCCAGATACGATTAACGGAATTGCATCACGCTCATCCCTTGGTACTTTCTCATCAACGAAGAAGTCTTGAAGTTTTTTCTTCTTGCCAAAACCAAGGGGACAAAAAAAGTCACCCCTTTTTCTTGGTCTTACAACGAGAGGGAAGATCATTTTCTCTGCATCAAGAACGGCCAGAGTCTTAAATTCAGCATGTTCTCTAACGCCCTGGCTTTGTTCAGCAAAATCTGAGGGTTCTACAAAAGAAGCCTTTATAAAAACCCCTGCTTCTTTGAGAACCAACTCTCCGGGAACTTCGAGGGTATATGTATCTAATGTTACAGGGGGCTCTGATGTCAGAATAAGGACCGAATAATCCTTTATAGCTCTTATGCCCTTGGGAAGGTAAAGTCTGTCGCCTGCTTTACCTTTCTTGATGAGCTTAATAATATCTTCGATATGAATAAAGTTTATTCCACGAAGACCTCTTGTCTCCTCTATTGCCCGTCGTAACGTCCTCCGCAAGATTACCTTTTCCATCGCCTCCAAGGGACTAAGGAAGAGTTCAATACGTGAATCTGTTTTTCTGCTCATGAGCCTCATTAGTGTTTTTGTGACAAGGATCTCAAAATATCTCTCCTCTTCTCTCAGTATTGCTGCGGTCCTTGAAAGAGTCTCTATGATGTTCGGATTAACCTCTCTTATCATAGGCATGAGGGAAAGCCTTACCTTATTCCGGAGATAATCTTCTCTAAGGTTTGATGAATCAACGATATAGTCAATCTTCTCCTCCTGGAGATACATCTCAATCTCTTTTCTTTCGATCTCGATGAGAGGCCTTATGAACTTCCCCCTTACCGGTGGGATCCCGGAAAGACCTGTCGGGCCTGAGCCCCTGAAAAGGCGCATAAGGAGCGTTTCTGCCTGATCATCCGCTGTATGCCCCAAAGCAATCTTACGTGCATTAGTCTCAAGAGCAGTTTCTTCGAAAACCTGATAACGGAGTTCCCTTGCTGCTTCCTGCCTATTGAGCCCCTTTTCTTGCGCGTAGGATTTCACATCTATGGATTTTGTAATAAAAGGCAGATCGAGCTTTTTGCATAGTTTCTCACAGAACTCGATCTCCCCAGAAGCTTCGTCTGGTCGTAGACCGTGGTCAACGTATAGAGCATGCAAATCCAGTCTGAATTCGTCCTTAAGGTTCTTCAATACATGAAGAAGACATACTGAATCTGGTCCACCCGAGAGAGCAACTAAGACCCTCTCTTCACCAGAGAGCATAGAGTGTTTCTCAATTGTTTCTTTTGTCTGTTTTAAGAGTTCCTTCAAGGTTGTCCACAGGCTGCCTATAGGTCTTGCTGACTCTTAATTCCTGAATAGATGAGAAAAAAGAGAGTGTGAAATCCTTATTTACTTTTAAATAAAGTCTTTACTTCATTCATGAACTCATTTATGTCTTTAAACTGCCTGTAGACAGAGGCAAACCTGACATAGGCAACTTTATCAAGCTCTCTCAAGGCTGACATCACTTCCTCACCAATCCATGTGCTTTTAATTTCCTTTACCCCAAGACCTACGAGTTTCTTTTCTATAGAGTCTGTAATACCATCAAGAGTCTCTGTGCCGATTGGCCTTTTCTCGCATGCTTTCTTGAGGCCGGTCAGTACTTTCAGTCTATCATAAGGTTCCCGCCTGCCATCTTTTTTCACCACCACGGGTATAATATCTTCAACACGTTCATAGGAGGTGAAACGTTTCCCGCATTTCAGGCACTCACGTCTGCGGCGGATTGCATCGCCTTCTTTGCTCGTCCTTGAGTCGATAACCTTATCTTCTATGCTTCCGCAGAAAGGACACTTCACTGAAAACTCTTCATAGCTTGTAGAAAGATTTCTTAGCTCTCACCTTGTTGCCCTTTGCTCCGCATAGAGAGGAAAACTATCGCAAAGAACCTTAACCCGCTTAGCAAGGTCTCTGATTACCCTGACATCATTGATACTGTGGATGACTGATGATATTATGTCTGCTATCTCTGTCATCTCCGCCTCACCCATGCCCCTCGTTGTAATACAGGGTGTACCGAGCCTTATACCGCTTGTTATCGTTGGTGGTCTCTCATCATAGGGCACGACATTTTTGTTAACGGTTATCCCTGCTATTCCGAGTGCCTCTTCTGCATCCCTTCCTGTCGTACCCTTATTCATCAGGTCAACAAGCATCATGTGGTTGTCCGTTCCTCCTGAGACAATCTTGAAACCCCTGTTTATCAAGTCCTCTGCAAGTCTTTTTGCGTTCCTGATGACCATTGCCTGGTGGTCTTTAAATTCCTGGCTCATCGCCTCTTTCAAAGCAACTGCTTTTGCTGCTATGACGTGGACAAGAGGGCCTCCCTGTATTCCCGGGAATACCATCTTGTCTACCGCCTTTGCATATTCTTTCTTGCACATGATCATTCCTCCCCTTGGCCCTTTGAGGGTCTTATGAGTTGTGGTTGTCACAAAATCTGCATATGGCACAGGGGAAGGATGGAGAGCAACAGCAACGAGTCCTGCTATATGGGCTATGTCTGCCATAAAATATGCCCCGACTTCCTTTGCGATTTCAGAAAACATCTTGAAATCGATGATCCTCGAATATGCACTCGCACCCGCAACGATCATCTTTGGTTTATGCTCTATGGCAAGGCGCCTTACCTCCTCATAGTCTATGTATCCCGTATCCCTATCAACACCATAGGTTGCTATCTTATAAAACACCCCCGAAAAGTTCACTGATGCGCCGTGGGAAAGATGCCCTCCGTGACTCAGACTCATAGCCAGTATCGTATCACCTGGCTTAAGCATAGAGAAATAGACAGCCATATTAGCCTGGGTACCAGAGTGGGGCTGGACATTTACATGCTCTGCGCCGAATAGTTCTCTTGCCCTCTCGATTGCGAGACTTTCAACGACATCGGCATATTCACAGCCGCCATAGTATCTCTTCCCCGGGTATCCTTCTGCATATTTATTCGTAAAGATCGAACCCTGAACTTCAAGTACGGAAAGACTCGCGTAGTTCTCAGAGGCTATGAGAACAATATTCTCCCTTTCCCTCTCTACCTCTTTCTGTATTGCTTCAAAAACCTCTGGATCAGTTAGTTTAAGATTTTCAAGATTCATGTTTTGTTAAACGTTCTTCTATCAGGGTTATCTTTTTTATCCTCTTGGAGTGTCTTTCTCCTTCAAAAAGAGTGTTCATCCACGTCATTACAATCTCTTTTGCCAGGTCCTTCCCGACTATCCTTCCACCGAGTACAAGGATATTGGCATCATTGTGCCGTCGACTCATCTGTGCGGTGAAGAGATCATTGCAGAGAGATGCTCTTACACGGGGAAATTTATTAGCTACTATGGACATGCCTATCCCTGTACCGCAGATGAGTATCCCTCTGTCTATCTTCCCTGAAGAGACTGCCTCAGAGACTTTTTCGCCAAAATCTGGATAATCTACTGATTCGGGGCGATTCGTGCCGTAATCAATACACTCGATGCCGAGACCACTCAAGAGCCTGATAATTTCGTTTTTCAGTTCTAACCCTGCATGGTCGCAGCCTATCCCGATTTTCATGTAAACTTAACTATCTTATCCAAGAGATTGTTAGGAAGTCAAGGATTCGAATTGCCTTATAAAAATCACCTTCTATCCAGAGAGAGGCGTAAGGCCTTGACCGAAACACAAGTGAATATATAAAATGAGTATGTTTTTCTTAGGGCCCATAGCTCAGTTGGAAGAGCTACCGGCTCATAACCGGTCGGTCCCAGGTTCGAGCCCTGGTGGGCCCACCAGCAGTTTTGTAGCACGCAAAAGTATAGTGCTCCAAATTCAAGGGTGAACAGTGACGAGGAAAAAGAAATTTTTTAACTTATTCCTTTCAACAGTAAACTCAAGAAACTTGCAGGGCAAGTTTTTGAGGTGGACTGTTTGATACAACATCTAAATCTTCTGATAAACCTTCAGAAATTTGATAGCCTTATTCTCGAAAAACAATTAGTCATAAAGGGAATCCCTTCAAAGATTTCTGAGGTAGAAAGTCCACTTAAGAAAGCCCAGGCGGCTCTCGATAAATTGAAACACGGTCAAGAGTCCCTCGAAAAAAAGAAGCGTGACAAGGAGAGAGGACTCGATGATATAAATGAAAAGATCAAAAAACTGAAAGCTCGCATGACAGAGATAAAAACAAACAAAGAATATCAAGCCCACCTGAAGGAGATAGAAGCCGCAGAAAAGGAGCTTTACACCTTAGAGGATGAGATTCTTATTATTATGGAAGAGATAGATAATTCTTCAAAACAGATAAAATCAGAGGAAGCAAGACTCAAATCTGAGAAGGATAAAGTAGAGGCATTCAGAGAAAAGCTCAAGAGAGAGGTCTCTGAGGCTGAAAAAGAACTTTTAGCTCTCAGGGAAGAAAGGGCAAAAATTGTTGATGTTATTGACAAAGAACTCTATAACCTCTATATGAGTCTGATTGAATCAGGCAAAGGGACAGCAGTTGCAGAAGCAAAAGAAGAGGTCTGTCAGGGATGCAATATGAATATTCCCCCCCAGCTTTTTGTAGAAATAAAAGAGAATGAAGAAATCTTACAATGCCCTCAATGCCACCGCATACTCTTTTACAGAAGCGACTCTTGACTTTAATTCCCTTTAATACTTATTATAGAAAGATTAAAAAATATTATAGCTCTCTCCGTTCAAACCTTTGTAGAAAGGCAGAATGGGTTTAAAAGGAAATGAAAAATGGGAATGGAAGATCATAAACTGAAAGTCTTCTGCACGGTAGCCGAGACGAGAAGTTTTTCAAAAACCTCCGAGATTATTCATCTCACCCAGCCTGCCGTAAGTCTTCAGATCCAGGCCCTCGAGGAGATATACGAGACAAAGCTCTTTGACAGGTCATCAAGCAGGGTTACCCTTACCCCTGCAGGAGAAGTTCTCTATAAATATGCAAAGGAAATCCTTGTCCTCTATGCCTCTGCAGAAAAGGTCATTGGAGAAATGACAGGTCTTGTGAAAGGAAGTATCACTATCGGCGCTGGCTCTACCATAGGTAACTATCTCTTACCAAGTGTCATTTCAGATTTCAGGAAAACCCATCCCAAGATCAAGGTCCATCTCTTTGTCGCAAACATGCAGAGGGTAATAGAATTGCTTAATGCAGGCAACATTAACGTCGGTCTTATTGAGGGCGACGTTAAAAGACAGAAGATCGTTGTCGAAAAACTGCTCTCTGATGAACTCTTGTTGATTGTTCCTCCCCACCATTCATGGGCTAAGAGAAAAGAGGTCTCCATTGCTGAACTTATTGAGGAACCCTTTATCCTCAGGGAAGCTGGTTCTGGCACAAGACAGACAATAGAAAAGTTCCTTGCCCGTCACGGAATTACGTTACAGAGCATGAAGGTATCCATGGTCCTTGGAAGCACACAGGCTATAAAAGAAGCTGTAGAGAATGGACTGGGTGTATCAATAATCTCGCGCTGGGCTGCAAGGAAGGAAAGCAAGTATGGGACACTCAACATGCTCAGCTTCAAGGAGGAAAAGATGGTGAGGAATTTTTCTCTAATCACTTACAAGAATTCAGTCTCATCCCATGCCATCGAGGAATTCCTGACTTACCTGAAGTCATACCCCTTCGATAAATTACTCTCCTAATAAAAAAGAACCGGGAAATAAGAAATAAAATTTTTAAGTTTTTAGTCCTTATTTCTTAGTTCTGTATACTCTGTAATCAATATCCTGAAATATTCTGTCTTTATCTTCAATTTCTCTGAGCCATTTTTCTGAGATATCCCCCGAGATAATTGAGTGATAAAGGCTATTAAATCTACCAATATGTTCTGCAAAACGCCTTCTTGCATACTCTGCAGCGGTGCTGGAATCCATGATAAATGCCCAGTCACTATGCTGTGACAGGAGAAGTTCCCTCACAGCCTGATTTAGTGCGCGCTGAAGAATGACTTTTGCTTTATGAAATCTCTCGGCAAGATATATCATGCGTTCCGTCGTCTTATGAAGATGCCGGTAAATATAATTGTTAGCGTTGTTCAGCCAGACCTCATTGTACCCTTTGTGACCCCAGCTCGACATGGATGGCTGACAGACCTGCAGGTCCGTATTATGAGAGTTCTGTAAGTTCAAATATTCCGAGGGGGTTATTGTCTTAAAATTGGCACGCCCATGGTCTATCCTCCTGAAAAGAAGATCGAGCCAATCTGGACCCTCAAACCACCAGTGACCAAAAAGCTCAGCGTCGTAAAGTGCAGTAATGACAGGTTTGAGAGGAACATGCTGATCTTTAAAGGTTTCTGATAGAAAATCGACCTGCAGTTCTCTGTTAGATATAAAATTATATGCATGTTCCTCAACTTTTTTCTTAGCATGCTCTCTGACATATGGTTCTTTCTTGTCTGTTTTCCCAGTTATTCTATAATATTTCAGACCCGTATATGTCCTTATTCCATCAGGATGGATATAGGATCCTATATAGTCGTGAGCAAGGTCAAACCCAATGTCTCTGTAAAAATCCCTGTAGTCAAAGTCGCCTGGATATCCTTCAACAGAAGACCAGACCTGCTTGGAAGTTTCTACATCTCTGCCAAAGGCAAAAACACCAGAAGGGCAAGATACAGGTGCATAGACACCGTATCGCGGCAATGGTCTCCCATGGATTATCCCGTGGGTATCGAGGAAGAAGAATTGTATGTTTTCCTCTCTCAAGTACTTGTCGACGTCTGATGTATAGCCACATTCAGGGAGCCATATTCCCCTGGGAGACGTATGAAAATTCTTTTTAAAGTGTTCTACGGCAATTTTTACCTGTGCCCTTATTGCCTGAGGGTACATGGATAAAGTGGGAAGAAAGGCATGGGTTGCAGCTGACGTTATTAACTCAACTTTACCTGTATCTTGTAATGCCTTAAAGGCTGATGTAAGGTCTTTCCTATGAACCTCTTCAAATAAATGCCGGATCCTCTGGAATCTTTGATGATACATCCTGACAATTGGCCCGAAATGGATATCACCTTTTGTCCTGTAAATCTCCCTTTCTGATAATTCTATAAGCCTTTCGATATATCTTTTATATCTTTCTCTGAGAAGATTGTCATTGAACATTTCAATAAGGGGCGGGCTCAGTGATAACGTTATCCTGAAATCAATGCCATCATTGATAAGTCTTTCGAAGGTATCAAGGAGGGGAATATATGTTTCAGTTATGGCTTCATAAAACCAGTTCTCCTCAAGGAAATAATCGTATTCAGGATGTCTTATATAAGGTAGATGTGCATGAAGAACGATACAGAGAAACCCTTTATGCATAGTCTAGAATAATACCATAAAATTTTATGCCAAATTTCTAAATCGTAAGCACCAAATCCTAGACAAGCACAAATGCTCAATCCCGAACTTAATTCATAAAACAGTGTTCTACATTTAATTTGGGACCTTGAATTCGTTTGAATTTAGTTGTTCGGATAGGATTCTCAATCATAACTCCTTAAACAATTTTATTGTCCTGTTGGTTTAGTTTTCTATTAACCCGTAATCCATAAATGTATCCCCTTACATATTACCCATGCAAGGAGGGCACATACTGGCAAAGTAAGTATCCATGCGAGGACCATATTCCCTCCTATCCCCCATTTAACTGCTGATAGCCTCTTGGAGGCACCTACTCCCATTATGGTAGACGAGATCACGTGGGTTGTTGAAAGGGGAAGGCCAATTCTGGATGCAATTTCTATGACTGTTGCTGCTGATGTTTCTGCTGCAAACCCGTGAATGGGTCTGAGATGAACAAGCCGTATTCCGAGGGTCTTTATGATTCTCCATCCTCCGACTGCCGTACCAAGAGCCATAGCTGTTGCACACACTGCGATTACCCACAAAGGGACATGGAATTCAGGAAGCTTATAATAACTCACGAGGGCCATTGTTATAATCCCCATTGTTTTCTGTGCATCATTGCTGCCGTGGCTAAAAGCCATATAGGCTGCTGACAGAATCTGAAGCCTGCCAAAAAGATTAGTGACCAGTGTGGGTGTAGATCTCCCGAACAACCATAAGAGCAATAACATTAAAAAGAAGCTCAGGATAAATCCTATGAGAGGAGAAAGGATCAATCCAGTAAGTACCTTGTAAACCCCTTTTTGAATTATAACACCCGTCCCTGCTGTTGCTATTGCAGCACCAACCACACCAGAAAGAATGGCATGGCTTGAGGACGTAGGAAGGCCGAGATACCATGTTGCTATGTCCCATACGATAGCAGCTACAAGAGCAGAAATAACCGTGACCTGTGTGATACAGAAAGGCTCTACAATGCCGGCTCCAACTGTTTTTGCCACTGCAGTCCCTGATAATGCACCGACCATGTTTAATATTGCTGCCATTGATACAGCTACCTTTGGAGAGAGAACCCTTGTTGATACTGATGTGGCGATTGCGTTTGCAGTGTCGTGAAAACCGTTTATAAAATCAAAAATGATGGCAAGAAATATGACACAGAGGAGTAAAAAATAACTATCATGCATTTTTGAGGACTATGGCTTCCAGAACATTGGCAACATCCTCACATCTGTCAGAGGCATCCTCAAGGTGCTCATATATCTCTTTCCATTTTATGATGAAGATACAGTCTTTCACTTCTTCAAAGAGTTTTCCAAGGGCATCTCTGAAAACCCTGTCTATCCTATTTTCGAGTCTGTTTATCTCAATACAATATTCCTGCATATGGGAGTATTTCTTTTCTTTGAGCTTTTTTATTGCCTTCTGCACAACCTCTGTGGTCATAAGGAGATCCTTTGCCATTTCCATCACTTCTTTAGTAGGTTCCTTTAACTTAAATACCATGAGTCTCTCAGTTGCAGCCCAGATGAGGTCTACGATATCGTCTAAGCTGGATGCAAGGGCATATAAATCCTCCCTGTCTATGGGTGTGACAAAAGTCTTGTTGAGTTTTTTTATGATCTCATGCGTTAAGATGTCGCCTTCCTGCTCCAATTCATATATCTCTTTCCCCTTGGCCTCGATGTTATCAAAGTTTTCTGAGAGCATAAGGTTGAAAAAGAGTGAGGCTGCCTTTGTGACGTTCGAGGCAGCCAGATCGAAAATCTCAAAGAAGTCTATTTCTTTTGGAAATAATCCCAATTTCATATTTTATTGCGTAGGAAAACCTATTAATCATAAAAGAACAGTTGGCCTAAAGTCAATTTAAAGATTTAGAATGAGGCAATATTTTTGCCTCAGAAATACAGCTTTTCTGATCTTATTCCTTGTTCTTTGCTTTAACTTTTTGATTTACTCTCTTTGCTATTTGTTCTTTGTCTTGTACTTTTGCTCTATGCTCTTCGCTATGGTTATTCCTGTATGTTTCTGAAGAGATATACAGTAACAATCCCGAATACCGTTGGCACAAACCATGTCGCGACAATGGGTGGCATTACCCCTGCATATCCCAAGGAAAGCATCATGGTATAAGCAAACCAGTAGATAGTACTTATCAAGAGCCCAAGACCCGCAGCAAAAAGGCCTCCGCCAACTTTGCTTCTCATTGAAAGAGATATACCGAGGAGAATCATAAAGAGGTTTATGAAAGGATATGAGACCTTTGAGTTCATGTCTACGAGGAGGTTCGTGTTCCTGAACCCTGCCCTTTTCAATCTCTCTGTATATCTGTAAAGTTCACCTATGCCCATCTCTTCGGGTTTTTTAATTCCTGCGCTAAAGAAATCAGGGGATTCAAGATATGGGAAATCAAGCCCTGCTGTGTTGTTTACCTTCCCACTCTTAATGTCATAAATAGTCACATTTTTAAGTCTCCATATTCCTTCTGAACTTTGAGATTCTGTTTTGATCCATTCTGCTTCCTCTGCTTCTAACCTTTCTTTAAGGAAATCTTCCCCAGAAACAAAAATGCTCACACCCTTTGCAAGCTTCTTCTCAGGGATGTAAAGTTCGATCCTTACAGGGGAACCATCTGTAGCTATCAGCCAGATAGTGCCTTCTTTAAAGGTGAGTTTTTTATCTTGGTCCGTAAGGGTATTTTTTAATTCATTCGACCTCCTTGAGAAATCAGGGACGATAGTTTCTCCAATGATAAAGGCAAAAATACTTACCAATATGCCTAATATAATAAAGGGAAAGAAAAGGCTCTTTAATCTCCCTCCCGTAGCCATTATCACTACAAACTCTTTATTACGCGATGCCTGGCTGAATATGAACAGACTGCATATAAGCATGGCAGCTGGCAGGAGGTAAAGGAGATATTTAGGGAAGTTGAAAGAGGTATAGAGCAACAGACTCACAAGAGAAGGCTTGTTAGGCATGAAGTCATCTATTTTGTCGATGAGATCAAGGATACTAAATATCAAAGCAAGCCCTATGCCTATCAGAGATAGGAGTTTGAAGAATTCTTTAAGGTAATGCCTTTGTATTATGAGCATATTCTTAGTAACTTGTTACACGTCACTTGTTACTTTCTTTTTTGAAAATCCATGCTGCAAATATTCCGAGAATAACAGTAGGAGTCCATGCACCAATATAATGAGATATCTTGCCAATCCTGACAAGATTCTCTCCGTATATCAGAAGCATGTAGTAGATAGTAAATACCCCCAAGCCCAGGGCCAGACCACCGAGTCTACCTGATTTTCCCGCCATCAGAGAAAGGGGCGGTCCTAAAAAGATAAGAATGATACAGAGTAAAGGCAATGATAGCCTCCTGTGGAGTTCAAGTTGTAAGGATAATAAAGCATGGCGTACACTTTTCCTCATCTCTTTTATTAGTTCAGTAGGGGTGAGTTCTGCATTTTTTCTCGATGGAAGGTCTGATTCGGGCATAAGTATCAAATTGTATCTTTCGAAGAACATTTCAGTTGTGCTATTGCCTTTTGCGATATGAATATTTCCATCTTTAAGTAACAGGTTTGCACTAAAACCCCCTAACATAGTGATCTTCCCCTCTTTTGCCATCACCACTCTGGGCTCACTTTTATTTCTTCCATCATAGATGAAAATTCCCCTGAACGTATCGGCAGATGGCTTCTCACTTACCATAATAACAATGTCTTTGAAGGATGTATTGAAAGTGCCTTCCTCGATTGCTAAGGGAGTACGGTCTTTGATAATATGCATTACCTCATCCTTGAGCCTTATACTGCTTTTAGGCCCAATATAAAAACTCACGACAATGTTTAATAGAAAGCAGGAAGTTCCGAGTATAAAAACAGGTTTCGAGATTCCCTTAAAGTCCATGCCGCTGACCCTCAGGATTACGAGTTCGTTATCAAGACTGTGGCGTCCATAGGTAAGAAGTGTGGAAAGGAGAAGTGCCATGGGTATTGTGAGCAAGAATAACTGTGGTTGCATGTAGAGGATGATTGCAGCCATATCTGCTATTGATGCACCGACACCTGATAGAAACCTACTCACCTTGAGCAGCTTCTCCATCATCAAAATAAAATTCAGAAAGGCAAGACTGAGGATAAAGGTGAAGATTAATTCTTTGAGTATAGATTTATGTATTATTTTCATGTGTGATATATTGCTATTTTAGCACACCTAATATCCTTACCCACCCATCACCTGTAATTGCCAATGTAAGTAGCAATATTTTTGTGGACAGGTCAGCATAGCATCCCTCCGGAAGCCCATTCCACAAGCGGCATTTATGCCTATAAAACTACTTCTGATGCACTCGAAAACCTCGACCGCTGTTTTTACCGTGGTACATTTTTGGGCAAGGTAAGTCTGTGGGGAGTAATCCAGAAACATCATTTCGGCTACAGGGCGCAGTTTGCCTATCCTGTCTCTCTTGCTGCGGGCATCTGCTGCGTGTGCAAACGAATTGTGAATCTTAAGTCAGAACCTTTCGCAATAGGATGGGCATCCCTCCACATCACAGAGGCATTTTCCGTTAGCGGCTTTCTGTGTGAAGAGTGTAATAAAAAATATTATTCCGTTGACACTGAATCCAGTCACAGGGAGCTGGCGGAACTGACGGAGCGATACGGCATCAGGATCGAATGACATTTTTCAAAATATCGCGATGGTTGAAACGGAAATTCAGTAAATCTCCCCTCAGCGTCTTTACAAAGAGGAGAATATTCGCTAAAAGAGCCTCTCTATTTAAGCTTCTTGATCAGCTCTTTAATCGGTATCGCTGCAAGAGTGAGGAGGTGCACTGATCCCCTCGAACCGAGTTCAACAGACATCTTCATCACCGCCTCATTATCTGGAGCCTCAACAATATTTACAAAATCATATGGCCCGAGTACGGCATATTGTTCCCTGACTTTGATACCCATCTTTTCGAGTTCTCTGTTTACTTCAAGAATCCTTTCTGGATGCTCTTTGATTGTCTTTCTTCCATCATCTGTAAGGGTACTCAAAATAACATAATAAGCCATAAATCCTCCTTTCAATTCAGTTTATAGGGTTTATTGAGTTTGCACAGTTTCTTGAGTTAAAACCCTAAAAACTCAAGAAACTCAACGAACTTGAGAAACTTCTATACCTCTACTTCTGCAGCAACCCGCTTCCTGAATATAAGTTTATTGTCTTCAAAATCAACTTCAACCATGTCACCCTCTTTGAATGTCCTGTCAAGGAGTTTCAATGAGAGGGGATTGAGTATTTCTCTCTGGAGGGCTCTCTTTAACGGTCTTGCGCCATAAACAGGGTCAAAGCCTATCTCCGCAAAATACTCCTTGGCTCTATCGGTAAGCCTAATATCAATATTCTGCTCTCTGATATACTTTTTCATCCGCTCTACCTGGATGTCCACAATCTGTTTAAGGAGTTCCCGGGTCAGGGGATTAAAGATGATAATCTCATCAACCCTGTTCAGGAATTCTGGCCTGAAAAAGGCCTTAAGATCTTCCATAATTTTTCCCTTCAATTCTTCATTGCTCGTTACCCAGTATGCAGCAGGCCTCCTCAATCTCTCTTCGAGCATCTCCTGTATATGTGCACCACCTATGTTCGATGTCATGATGACAACAGTGTTTCTGAAATCAACTGTTCTTCCATGCCCATCTGTCAGCCTTCCGTCATCAAGGAGTTGAAGAAGGAGATTAAATACCTCTGGATGGGCTTTCTCAACCTCGTCAAAGAGGATCACTGAATAGGGCCTTCTCCTTACAGCCTCTGTAAGCTGGCCCCCTTCCTCGTATCCCACATATCCGGGTGGTGCACCGATAAGTCTCGAGACTGTGTGCCTTTCCTGATATTCAGACATGTCTATCCTTATCATTGCGTTTTCGTCATCGAAGAGGAATTCTGCAAGGGCCCTTGCAAGTTCTGTCTTTCCAACACCCGTCGGTCCGAGAAAGATAAAAGAACCAATTGGCCTGTTCGGGTCCTGAATACCTGCTCGAGATCTCCTGACAGCATTTGACACCGCCTCAATCGCCTCGTCCTGCCCGACAACCCTATGCCCCAGCCGTTCATCCATGTGAAGCAACTTCTGAACCTCACCCTCGAGCATCCTGCTTACTGGTATTCCCGTCCACTTAGAAACAACCTCTGCAATATCTTCCTCATCCACCTCTTCTTTGAGCATCTTCCTTTTTTTCTGAGCCTCAAGGAGCTTTCTGTTTTCATCTTCGAGGGACTTCTGTAGTTCAAGCAATCGTCCATACCTGAGTTCTGCCGCCTTTGTCAGGTCTCCTTCACGCTCCGCCCTCTCGGACTCTATCTTTGTCTTCTCTATCTGCTCTTTATATTCCCTTATCTTTGCAATGATCGCCTTCTCGCTCATCCACTGAGCCCTTAATTCATCTCGCTTCACCTGAAACTCTGCCATCTCCTTTACTATCTTCTCAAGCTTCTCCTTTGATTCCTTTGAATCATCCCTCATCACAGCCTGTTTTTCTATCTCATGCTGCCTGAGCTTTCTCTCAATCTCATCGAGCTCTACAGGCATGCTGTCAATCTCCATCCTGAGTTTTGATGCAGCCTCATCAATAAGGTCAATTGCCTTATCAGGGAGGAACCTGTCCGTTATATACCTGTTTGAAAGCACCGCTGCAGAAATCAATGCCGAGTCCTTAATCTTGACACCGTGATGAACCTCATATCTTTCTTTAAGACCACGAAGGATTGATATCGTGTCCTCAACAGATGGTTCCTTTACGAGGACAGGCTGAAACCTCCTCTCCAGTGCAGGGTCTTTTTCTATATGCTTCCGGTATTCATCAATGGTCGTTGCACCAATGCATCTGAGGTCTCCCCTTGCAAGGGCAGGCTTGAGCATGTTTGATGCATCGATCGCACCTTCTGCAGCACCAGCACCAACAAGGGTATGAAGCTCATCGATGAACAAAACAACCTTCCCCTCTGCCTGTTCGATGTCCTTGAGAACCGCTTTCAGCCTCTCCTCAAACTCCCCCCTGAATTTTGTGCCTGCTACAATCGCACCCATGTCGAGGGCAACCACTTTCTTATTTTTTAAGGTCTCAGGCACATCACCGGCAACTATCCTCTGTGCAAGCCCTTCCACAATAGCGGTCTTACCAACACCTGCCTCTCCGATAAGCACAGGGTTATTTTTTGTCCTCCTCGAGAGGACCTGTACTATTCTCCTTATTTCATCATCTCTTCCTATGACAGGGTCAAGTCTCCCCTTCCTTGCAAGCTCCGTTAGATCCCTGCTATATCTCTTAAGAGCCTGATATTTATCTTCAGGCGTAGGGTCTGTGACACGCTGTCCTCCTCTTATGTCTCTCATGGCTGAGAGGATCTTATCTGATGTCGCACCGTATCTTTTCAAAAAATCAGAGCATGGTCCGGATATTGAAAGAAGAGAAAGGAGCAGATGCTCTACACTTACATACTCATCTTTAAGGTGCTCTGCTTCTTTTGCCGCATTTTCAAATACCTCTTTCAATCTCGGCGATATGTAAATCTGCCCCAGGGGTGTTGCTCCAATGACTTTTGGGAACTTCTCTATCGCCTCTTCTACATCCTGCTGTAATGCCTTTGTATTAATACTCAGTTTCTTGAGTATCTGGCTTGCCACTCCTTCATCATCTTCAAGTAACGTCCAGAGAAGGTGCTCAGCATCAAGCTGCTGGTTGCCTTTCCTTTCTGCCAGCTTCTGCGCTGCCTGTATAGCTTCTTGGCTCTTTATTGTCAGTTTATCCATGAAGTCCTCCTTGCTATTCAGAGAAAATTCTCTTGAGTCTTTCCGCAAAATCTCTTCTGGTATTCTCTTCAAGAAAACTCATCATCTCTTCCATCTCTCTCTGCACGCCCTCAAGCCGCTGCATAAGCCTAAGTATTACCTCGACCCCTGCCTTATTTACCCCTAGCTCTCTTGTAAGCCTTAATATCATACTGAGCCTCTCCACATCCTCTTCTGAATAGAGCCTCTGCCTTTTCGTCCTCTTCGGCGCTACCAGCCCCTCCCTTTCATATAATCTGAGGGTCTGGGGATGGACATGCAGCATTTCTGACACAACGCTTATCATGTAGAGAGGTTGCTTTTTGTCTTTTACTACCATTATTTCCTCACCATCCCTTCACGTGGGTTTTCCCTATAAAGAGATTCTATTTCCTTTAAAGTTTCTTTAGCCTTATTTGTGATATTTTTTGGAACCACTATTTTTATATTTACGTACTGGTTACCCCTTGCACCGGTCTTCGGTGATGGGAAACCCTTACCTGAAAGTTTTAACCTTTGACTACCTTGTGTACCAGGTGGTAATGTCATAACTGTTATGCCGTCTATAGTCGGAACCTCTATCTTTGCACCAAGAGCTGCCTCACTAAAAGTTACCGGAAGGTCAAGATAAAGGTCATCTCCCTTTCTTTTAAAAAGACGATGTGGTCTCACAGTAATCTCTATATGGAGATCTCCTGCCGGGCCACCACCTTCTCCTGCACTTCCCATTCCCCTGAGCCTTACCCTCGAACCTGTGTCAACACCGGCAGGGATTTTTGCCTTTATAGTCTCCGCCTGCAGAACCTTCCCCCTCCCCCCACAGGTAAAACAGACCTTTGTTATCTTTCTTCCTGTTCCTCCGCAATTTTGGCAGGGTTGGGACATCCTGAAAAACCCTTTTGGAGTCTTTACACTTCCAGTACCTTTGCACACAGCACATACTACCGACGACTCAGCACCTGAACCATTACAAGTTCTACATGTAGTTTCTCTATTAAAAGTAATCGTTTTTGTTACGCCTGAAAATGCCTCCTCGAGAGAAAGTTCAAGACCTGTAACGATATCCGGACCTTTTGAAGTTTCTTGTCTTGCCCTTCTTCCAAAAACATCTGAGAATATGTCACCGAGTCCAGAATCAAAGATATCACCAAAATCATAGGTCCTGAAACCTTCAAATCCAGGGCCTCCTTCAAAGGGGGAACGGCCAAACTGGTCATATTCTGCCCTCTTCTTTGGATCACTCAAAACTTCATAGGCTTCATTTACCTCTTTGAATTTCTGCTCTGCAGTTTTATCACCAGGATTCAGGTCAGGATGACACTTGCGTGCCAGCTTCCGGTAAGCCCTCTTTATATCCTCCTGGGAGGCATCCCTTTTTACTCCGAGTACCTCATAGTAATCTTTTGTAGCCCGAGCCATCTCATCCTCCTTACTAATTTCTTATTATATTAATTGAGTAAATGTTTGTCAAGTATCCTGTTATGAATTATAACAGACCTTTTTTACTAAGATTTTATGGAATAGGCTGTATCCAAATTCTTGAAAATACAAAAATATTATAGGACTGGAGAGGTAACACTGCTTAGATGATGAATGGATAATTCAAGGAATAAGATCAGAAATTAAAAAAGGAGGGTCAGAGCAAGAGGGATATATCCCCCTTGCTCCCGAAATTATTTCTTCTCTGCGGGTTTTGCTGGTGCAGCCTTTTTCTCTACAGGCTTTGCTTCATGGATAGCAATGCTCTTTGCTACCTTCTTGCCCTCAACCTCTTTGTATTTTACTGTCACCTTATCGCCAGCCTTCACATCGGCAAGCGCCTTCTTCTCTTCGCCCATCATGATCTTGGTCTTATCACTGACGGTAACCATAGTCTCTTCAGCTTTGCCCTTCATCATCTTGGTTACGGTAACAGTCATGGCTTTTGTATCAACTGCCTTCACCTCACCGGTAACCTGCTGCACTTTTGGCTTTTCAGCTGGCTTTGCTGGCTCAGCCTTTTTCTCCATAGGTGCAGGAGCGGCTTTCTTCTCCTCTACTGCAAAGGAGAGAGAGGTCATGGCGAATACAAAGAGTACTGCTACAAAAAAAGCTATTGCTTTCTTCACTTGAATCACCTCCTTTCATTCAGAAGGAAATAGAAGGCAATGATCATGCCAAGAATAAACTGGCTATAAATAAGCAATATTTTAAAATACTCTTTGTCCTTTTAGGAAGGGGTATCCTCTTTTGGGGAAGTGAGATTGAACTTTTCCCACCTGTAACAGAATGTCTTATAACTTATGCCGAGAAGTTTTGCTGCCTTTGTTGCAACACCGTGTGACTTAAGCATAGCCTTCCTCAGGAGTTCTTTTTCAAGCTCCTCAAAATTTATTCCTTCTTCCGGGAAATCGAAGTCGAGGATATCACCACCGAGCGAAGATCGTAATTCACTCTTAATATCTTTTAGACCTATATAAGGAGATTCACTCATGAGTAAAGCCCTCTCTATGACAGATTCAAGTTGTCTGATATTTCCCGGCCAGTGATATTCGACAAGAGCCTTCATTGAATTTTCCTCAATCCCTTTTATTCGTTTGCCAAATTCCTGGTTATATTTCCGAATAAAAAAGTCCACAAGTTCTGGGATGTCTCCTCTCCTCTCGCGCAATGGTGGAAGTTCAATGGTTATAACCTTTAGCCTGTAATAGAGGTCTTCTCGAAAGTTCTTCTTGATGATCTCTTTCTCAAGGTCCCTGTTTGTTGCTGAGATTACTCGTACATCAACCTTTATACTCTCACGGCTACCAATCCTTCTTATCTCCTTATCCTGAAGCACCCTGAGGATCTTCGATTGCATCACTGCTGGTAGGTCTCCAACTTCATCAAGAAATATTGTTCCACCATTTGTGGACTCGAAAAGTCCTATACTCCTCGATGTCGCACCAGTGAAAGCACCCGGCTCATAACCGAAAAGCTCACTCTCTATGAGGTTTTCAGGGATTGCAGCACAGTTCACGGCAGTAAAGGGTTTTGAGCGTCTCGTACTGTTATAGTGGATGGCCCTTGCCGCAAGTTCCTTCCCTGTGCCGCTTTCACCAACAATAATAACTGTTGCCGAGGTTGAAGATACCTTCTTCATTATCTCAACCGCTTCCCTCATCTTTTGGGAACTCCCAAGAATTCCTTCTATACTGAACTTAGCATAAAGTGCTTTCTGAAGCTGTAGATTTTCTTTCAGGAGAGCGGCCCTTTCAGCAGCCCTCTTGACAGTCAGAAGCAGTGTATCTTTATTGAGAGGTTTTGTCAGATAATCAAAAGCTCCTTTTTTCATTGCCTCCACAGCAGAAGATATCGTGCCGTATGCTGTCATAATAATCATTGATGGCTCAAAGGGTTCCTTTGGGATAGCTTCAATAAATTCTATGCCTTCCATGTCTTCCATCTTGAGGTCAGTCAGAACTACATCAGGATTAAGCCTTTTAACAATCTTCAGACCCTCCTCCCCTGATAAAGCAGTATGGGTCTCATATCCTTCGTCATCAAGTATTGTCTTAAGAATCTCCCTCTGCAGGGGTTCGTCATCTACGACAAGTACGACAGCCACTTTTTCACCTCGTATTTCTCATTCTCTCTACCTGATAGGGAAGGACATTGTTATCGTGCTTCCCTTGCCCTCTATACTCTGGAAATCCACCTTCCCACCGTGTTCCTCAACAACCCTCTTCGTCATGGCAAGCCCAAGACCAAGACCCGTATCCTTGGTCGAGAAAAACGGGTTAAAGACCTCTGATAGATTTTCCTTGGAAACACCGATACCTGTATCCTGAAAAATAATAGAGACCTTATCGTCAGAGGTCTTAGTACTCACGGTAAGTCTCCCGCCATCAGGCATTGCCTGAAATGCATTGAGGATAACATTAAAAATGCATGTCTTTATCAGTTCAGGATCTAATGAGAGCTTAGGCAGCACCTCATATTGCCTGTTTATCTCAATATTGTCCTTTTCTGCTTTTGCCAACACCAGTGCCATTACCTCCTCGATGAGACCACCCAGTTCAATCTCTCGAAGGCTCAACTTTATTGGTCTTCCATAATCTAAAAAGTCTCCTGCAAGTTTGTTCAGACGCTGTATTTCCTGCTTTATACTTGCAATAAGGGACTCAAATTTCTCTTGCTTGCCGCTTTCTAAGGGCACATATTTTTCCTTGAGATGATCTATTGAAAGGCTTATAAAATTCAGGGGGTTTCTTATCTCATGGGCAATATCCCTCGCAAACTGTCCTATCCCAGAAAGGTGTTCAACCTCGCGTAGTTTTTCCTCAAGGGCACGCTTCTCCCTGAGTCTCTGGACCATGAAGTTAAAACTCTGTGTTAGCTCTCCTATCTCGTCTCTCCTGTCTGTAGAAAGGTCGGGTGTCAAATCGCCTGCCGCAACCCTTCCTGCGGCATTCACGATGTTATGTATTGGTCTCGTGTACATCCAGGAAAGTAGCACTGCTATAAGTATTCCGAGAACAAAAACCAAAGAGGCTGCGCCTATCCTTTTTATTGCATGGACTCTGAGGAGTTCAGAAAAACCTTCTGCGTTTATCTGTAAATGTATATAGCCGTAATGCTCACTGCCCACAACGACAGGTACAATAACATTATAGACCTTCCCTTCCTCAGAAACAGGCTCACCGAGTTCTGCCTTAATGATACGTTCCTTTCTCTTTTGACTAACCTGCTCACCAACCTTCATTGGGTTAGTGCTTGCTACAATCTCATCGGTATTGCTGATAATAGAAATCTCTTTCACACCTTTTGCATTAAGCTCTTTAAGATAATTATAGAGCCTCATCTGGTCTGTTGATCCTGTGCTCGTCACCTCTTCAACTCCAACCTGTATTGCTTTTGAAAGCTCTGCTGTCTGATCTTCGAGTTCTTTCAGCAATGCCCTTTCAGTTTGTGAGTAAAGAAAGAGTAACACGGAGACAAGGACAAGGCTTAGGAAAATCATCATCCCGATCAGTTTTTTATTCAGGGAAAGGCCAAGGAAATAATTTCTTAGAGACATTTTAGAGAATTAAGGATATTTTATATGTAACACATATCTGTAAGTCAACTGAACCATGGGCTATTTCTTTTACGGTTCTCCTTGCATATAGTTATAATGATAAAATAAAATGTCTAAGAACAAAAATAAGTCTTTACTGAAATACAAAAGCAATCGAGACAGATGATCATCTTCTAATGTTCTTGATATCTTTTAGCCTTTTGTATAGGCTAAAATAAAAGGGCTTATCATGGCTGATTTAAAGTCAAAGGTTCCAACAGAAATACTCGATGTCCTCGGAATGGCCTGTCCTTATCCCCTTATTCTGGTAAAAAAGACAATGGAAAAATTACCCAAGGGAGCAATATTGAAAATACTCTGTGACCTGTCGACAACCGTTGAGGACTCAATTCCTCGATACTGTGAAAAACATGGATATAAGTTAGAATCCGTATGGATTGAAGGCAAGGACTACTGGGAACTTTATATACTGAAACCCTGACGTAGCTTTTTCCTCATTCATCTTTTAATATTGGCAACATTTCTCTTCTTCCTTACATCTCTTACCAACCAGATAATAAAGCCTGCCACGAGAACACCCAATGCTATAGGCAATTCATATTCTTTAATGTTGCCCAGGATATTTTTCAGTGTTGCACCGAAGAAATAACCTCCATAAGTACAGATGGTTGCCCAGATGAGACAACTGATAAACAGAAAGCTAAAGTATTTTTTCTTTCCCATTCGCGAAAGCCCGAGGACAGCCGCACTCATCAGCCTAAAACCATAAAGCCACTGACTTATGAATATAGATGCAACCCCATATTTTTCCATTAAAGATTCGAGTCTTGACAGGTTAACTTTTATCACCTTCTGGGTATATTTGAGGAATGCCTCTCTCCTGTGGAGGGCAATAAGGAAAAAAGTACTATGACCTATATATGAGGCTATTGCCGCAATGAGCACTACAGCATTTGCATCGAGGTGTCCACTATAAGCAAGAAATCCGGCTGCAATGAGTACACTCTCACCTTCAAAAAAGGTGAGTATGAAAACGGCAAAATAGCCATATCGTGAGATGAAATCTTCCAGAAACCCCTCCCGTGCTAATTTAGCGGAGAGAATAATTTATGTCAAGTTAAGAAAAGATTATACCCATACGGCACGATATAACTATTCACGAGGACTGCAAAAGAAACAGAATATAGCTGAGAAAGGTGATAATGAAAAGGGCTTATTCCAGCCTGGAATAAGCCCCTGCAATATAACAACCTTTCCGAATCTTAATGATGGTGTTCCTCTACGCCCACTTCTTCCTTTATGGAGACAGCAACTTTATAGAGGATAGTGAGTACCAAAAAACCCGTCGCCCAAACTGCAAGGGTAATGAGCGACTCAGGCAACGTGGGCCAGTACTCTGTTATTCTTTCGAAAGGATTAGGCACAAATCCGCCAACAATCAACCCAAACCCCTTCTCGATCCATAAAGAAAAAAATGTTGACACGGCGGCAATTGCCAGGAGATTCTCTTTTCTTCTAAATTGAGGAAAGACCAATAAGAAAAGCGCTACTGCTGCAAGGATGGTGGAAGTCCACATGACGGGAACAAGCTTTCCATGCCCTTCTATTCCGGTGTAAAGATACATGAAGGGTTGCACATGCCCCGGTATCTTGCTGTAGAAGGCTGTAAAGAATTCGAGTCCAAGAAAGAATACATTTGTAATCATGAAGTAGGTAACGATCTTGCCCAATGCCTGAATTGCCTCTTTTCCAGCATCAAACTTGGTGTATTTTCTGACAATTAATGCCAGGATAATAAGAAGTGACGGACCAGCGGCAAACGCCGAGGCTAAGAAGCGTGCCGCCATAATTGCGGTTAACCAGAAATGCCTTCCTGGAAGACCTGAATACAGGAAGGCTGTAACTGTATGAATTGAAGGAGCCCATGCTATCGAAAGAATGATAAACGGCTTTACCCAGGACGGTGCGGCTATCCCTTTCCGCTCAGACCCGAGAACAGTCCAACCGACCAGGATATTCAGCAACAGGTAAACACTCAAAACAAGCATATCAAAAAACATAACAGAGTTCGGTGTTGGATGGAGGATTACGTTCAGGACACGGAGGGGTTGCCCCATGTCTACAAAAATGAATAACATGCACATGATAACCGCAGCGATTGCGAGAAACTCGCCCAGAACGGTGATCCTTCCAAAGGCCTTATAATTGTGGAGGTAGTAAGGCAAGACGACCATAACTCCTGATGCAGCAACACCAACGAGGAAGGTGAATTGCCCGATGTACAAGCCCCATGAAACATCCCTGCTCATGCCTGTTACTCCCAGGCCAATCCTAAATTGGTAAAGGTACGCAATAAATCCTGTTCCGATAACGGCAAGCAAAAAGAATATCCATGTCCAATATCTTCGACTTCCCTTTAGAGCAGTTTCAAGCATATGTATTAACCTCCTCTTATCCTAATATATAATAAACACCGGGCCGTGTCCCAAGCTCGGGCTTACGTCGAAAACTGTATCGTGTACTGAGAATCTTCCTGACCTCAGAATTGGGGTCTTCCAGATCACCAAAAATGAGTCCCGGTTCCCTGCCTGCCTTTTTGGTTATCTCCTGGGAGGCTTCTACGCACGCCGGGATAAGCCCTTTGGCAAGCCTCTCATAACAGAAGGTGCACTTTTCAACTACTCCCTTCATTCTTGTTGGGAATTCAAGATTTTCTTTCTCTTTATCAATAAATGGTCTTGGGTCTCTGTAATTGAAACTTCGTGCTCCATAGGGACAAGCGGCCATGCAGAATCTGCATCCAATGCAGCGATGCATATCCATCATGACAATCCCGTCACTCTTTCTTTTAAAAGTGGCTTTTGTGGGACAAACTCTCACACAGGGAGGATTATCACAGTGGTTGCACAGCACAAGAAAAGGCAAGTGTTTTATTTCCGGTGAGAGGAATTCATCTTCTTGGCCAGGAAATGCATGATCATACGTCTCTTTCCAGAGCCATTTAATCTCTTCTTTTGTGGTGCCGACATTTGGTACGTTATGGACACGATGGCACGCTTCGATGCACACTCTATAGTCATCCTCTGTTTTGAATTTGCTTATATCAACCACCATACCCCATCTTTTCGCCACCAGAGCTCTTGGATCCGGCCTGACCTCCATATCCGGTAAACCTTGAGATGCCTCAAGACAGTTTCTCAGAAGAATATTCGCCGTCGACAGACCCCCTCCCAGAAGAGCTGAAGCCCCAGCTATCTTTAAGAATTGTCTCCTATCGATGCTCTTCATGTCTTATCCTCCTTCGGCTCTATATGGCAATCCCAACAGTACGGTTTTACAGCTAGATAATTATGGCACTCATCACAGAACTTTTTCTTGTTCGAATGACACTTCATGCACGTATTCTGGAGGCTCATCGCATATTGTTTTCCATCATTAGCAATGTAAATCCGGTCGCCTTCGCGTACAACCAAATCTCTCCAATCATTCAACATTACCATATGTTCAGCTCTCATAAAAGACTTAGTCTCAACGCATTTTTTCACTGCCATTTTCTGTATTTCGGGCGTTTCAATATTTGGCTTAGGTGGAGGCACAGAAGCTTTCCCCATATCATAGATGAAAGGGAAAGTTGCTATACCTACGAAAATGATAATTCCGATTATGATCTTTCCATCCATCATACATTTTCTTTAGCCTCCTTTCCGGGAAGGGGTTCAAAGCGTAAATCAGTTGTCCTCTCTTTCTCCCCCTTCATTACCAATGCATTCCCGACCAGCTCGTGAACACCCCGGACAGCCACACCAGGAACCCAGTAATCCACAAGGGTCTGAAGGGTAGCCCTGTCGATCTGACAGATATTGGCAAGTGTGTTTACCCCAAATTTCTCACGGACATATTTCAATGCATTTGCCCTCGGTAAGGCTCCCCTCAACCTCAACTCCATATCTTCTGATGCATTTAAGCCTGAACCGCTTCCGCAACAGAAGGTATTCTCCCTGATAGTATTTGCGGGCATTTCATAGAAATTATTGCACGCACTCTTGATAATATAACGCGGCTCCTCAAGGATTCCCATGGCCCTCGCAGGATTACATGAATCATGGAAGGTCACGATGTAGTTGTCGTTCCTCCTTGGGTCCAGTTTAATTTTCCCGTGTTTTATTAAATCAGAGGTAAATTCGCAGATATGGACTATCTTGTTTGACTTTGCATTCTCGAATTTAGTGCCTGTTATAGGTGAGACAGGCTCTTCAAGAAAGTCTACAGGCCCGTACCATGTATTATGGTACTGATGCCACACCCTCCACATATGGCCACATTCTCCTCCAAGGATCCATTTTACCTTCAACCTCTTTGCCTCGGCATATATCTTTGAATGGAGCCTTTTTGCCATCTCATTCGAGGTAAAAAAGCCGAAGTTTCCACTTTCTGAAGCATAAGTGCTTAATGTGACGTCAAGTCCAATCTCGTGGAATAACAGCATATATCCCATGAAAGTAATATTACCGTTCGGATCGAAGTATTCACCAGAAGGATTTACAAAGAGGATCTCGGCTCCCTTTCTGTTAAAAGAATAATTTACTTTAACGCCTGTTATGGTCTCTAAATCTGCCTTAAATGTTTCGACTGTATCTTTGAGTGTATGGGGAAGGAGGCCCATGTGATTTCCCGTCCTCCAACAGTTTGCCACAGGTCCGGCATTCCACTCGATGTTCAGACCAAGGAGATTAAGAAGTTCCCGAACCAGTATGGTAATTTCAGCAGTATCAATACCATAAGGGCAGAAGAGTGAGCAGCGGCGGCATTCGGTGCACTGAAAGGCATAGTACCATAACTCCTTGAGCACATCTATGGTAAGTTCTCTTCCACCTGCAATCTTTCCGAGAACTTTTCCCGAGGTCGTGAAATACTTTCTGTAGATTGACCTAAGAAGCTCTGCCCTCAGGACAGGCATATTCTTCGGGTCACCACCTCCGATAAAGAAGTGGCACTTGTCAGCACAGGCACCACACCTCACACATATATCTAAAAAGAGCTGGAAAGAACGGTATTTACTTAGCCTTTCTTTTAACCCTTCCAGGAATATCTCTTTCCAGTTTTCTGGTAGTTTCCAGTCCTCATCAGCTACCGACCATGCCCTTGCATTCGGAAAACCAACAGTCTTAAGGCTTTTTTCCTTATTACCCCAGCAAAACATACCTTTTTTCAATTCAGCCGGGGTATCCATCCATGCTGTTTTAGGTGGCTTATAATCAATCTTTGAAAGTTCTTCTGGTTTCTTAACAGCCATAATTCTACTCCTTTTCTACTGGTATTCCAGCGTCTTTCATTAATTCTCTGAATTCATCTTCGTATTCCTCATAGGTATGAACCTTGACAGGGTAATTCCAGGGATTGATATGTCTTTTAGCACGGTTGTTGTTAGCTAGATTTCTCGTTGGACTAAGGAAGACCCCAGCCATGTGCGTCAGCTTGCTGAAGGGGAAATAGGCAAAAAGAATGCTGATCAGAAAAAGATGGATATAAAAGATAACACCGATTCCCTCCGGTATCTTCGGATTGAAATTCACGAATCCCATGGTTAACTCTTTCGCACTCACAACACTTACTTTGAAAAAATACCGCATAAGGACGCCTGTAGCTCCGATGCCAAAGATCAGGAAGAGGGGGAAATAATCGGCGGGCAGCGAGATATAGCGGAGTTGTGGTATAAAAACCCTCCTGAGGAAAAGGTAGGTTACGGCAAAAAGAAAGATTACATCTGTTAAATACAGGAGTGGCGCCCCAACCTGGAAAAAAGAATCTAATGATTCAACTAATTTGATAGAGGACGGTACAGGCTCCAGGAAAAGCCTCAAATGTCTGACCAAGATAATGAGAAACGTCCAGTGGAATGCCATCCCTGCCATCCAAAGCCATTTCGCAGATGCATAAGACAGCGTGGGGCCACCTCTTAATTCGGCTCTCACATTTCTGAAAAGAGAGCGGAAAAGAAGCACTTCGAAGGCCATCCTTATGATTACACCAAGGCCACTTGAGGGATTATCAATTTTGTTTTGCTTTATCCACGGAAATGATTTTTCTTGACCGGCAGTTGTTGGAATACGGAATGGAACTGGTCTCGCTGCCCATTGCAGAACACGATAGATGATACCAATGATAAAAATGGCAAAGGCAGCATAGGGTATGATCACTCCGAATAGGTAGTTGAGGTGTGCTGCCCCAACTCCAATGTAAGCTATCAACGCAAGCCCTGCAACCGCTAACAAAGAAAGCCATAAAGATAACCCGAAACTCATTTCTTCTCACCTCATTTCTTTTAGATTATCAACGGATCCCTTTGCGGGGTCCATTTCTTGTTCTTCAAGGTCTACAATAAGCTTTGCCTTTTTGAGAAGTGTATACGTTTGATTGTTCAACTGCATAGCCTTGAGTTCGTATATCTTCTCACGACACTTCATAAAGATATCAAAGGCGAGAAGGGCAAGATCATCGATCCTGGATTCAATTGTGCGCAGTTCTTCAGCATTACTATTTTCTTGAATTTCCCTATCGAGCTCCTCTCTCAAAACCTTTTTCAGAAGAAAAATAAAAGAAACAGCCTTCGAGGGTGTAAAATCCTGAATAGCTCTGACCCTGATAATATCATCGAGAAAAAGTGAGACCTTTTCAGTATCAATCCCCTGGAGAATCTCATCAAAAAGACTCTCTACCCCTTGGGAGATAGTGTAACCAACGGGATTGGAGAACCTATTCTTTTTATTTTTAAAAAATTGTGCAGTTTCAGCAGGATAAGACTCGAGAATAAGATCGAACCACCTTTTTAAGATGGCTGATCTTTTTTTGTTTAACAGATTCTTCAGCTTCATATACAATAAGGGTAACCCATAAAGTTTTAAAAGTTAAAACTGGTCAATTATTGATACCCCTGTAAGATGCTGTGTGCTTCAGACTGTTCAGAGTTTCTTAGATAGACCCGTCGACTCTTTTTCAGTCAAAGTAAAAAGTAAGGGTAGAAAGTATATTTCTACCTCTTACTTTTTCAATTCTAAAATTATACGCAGCCTGTTGGTTTCGGGAGCCCTGCATACCTACATGCCTGTTTTGCAGGTCCTGCCGGGAACAGAGTATAGAGATATTTCTGGTTTCCCTTGTCAGGTCCAAAATTCTTGGTCATCTCTTTGATGAGCATCTTGATAGGTGGTGCTATACTGTACTTTGTGAAATAATCTCTCAGAAATTTGATGATCTCCCAGTGACTCTGAGTGAGGGTAGTATCATCGGCCTTAGCCATCTCTTCAGCTACTCCTTCTTCCCATACCTGCCAGTCCGTAAGGAAGCCATCCTCGTCAATTTCAAGCTCCTTTCCCCTATAGTTCCACATCGGCATTGTCTTTACCTCCTTTTGTTTATTGAACTAAATTTACTCGGGAAAATCCCCCTCGTAGGCAAAATACAATATCACAGTACTATCTTAAAACGCAATAAATAAGTAACAAAAAAAGATTTTCTTAACGAAGCCATAAAGATTAATATAAAATAATACCTATGGTCAAATAAAAAAAACTTATTAATCAATAAATTTTTTTATACTTTCAATGAGAGATTTAGTTTTCAGTATTTTTCGCTATTACAAAGTGATATCTAAAAATCCAGGATCCCTTCAGGGTAGATATTATATATACGAAGAAATACAAAAAGTCAACTTAAACTTTGAATTATAAAATGAGCTAAATTTATAGGGAATCAGGACAATTATGATGTTTCCTGAAATTGTCTCTGTTCCTTATACACCGCCGCTCTATTCATAATACCCTCTACCCATTCTTCTGTTCCAAGAGCATGAAGGTGAGTGTAAGTGGCAAGGACATTCTTATAGCAGAGACCATCCCTATTATTCTTTATCCCCTGTCCTTTTTTCATGTTAAAGGTGAAATATATGTTGTCTTTTTTTGTTATGTCGATGATATGCGAATAATGAAATTCATGGCCACGTAGAATTTGCCCGGCCCTAAAAAAAGGATTAGGGCCATCTACCTCAATAATGCTATAGCCATGGCCCTGTGGTTTCTTACTGACCCCGATGACTATAGGGAAAACGCCAACCATGGGATAGTCCTTCCCTTCCCAGACTAACGTTTCACAAAGATACATCAAACCACCACATTCAGCATAAATGGGCAATCCATCTTCAGCAGCCTTCTTAATTGATTGCTTTAATGGCTCATTCGCCGATAGAGCAGCGGCATGGGTTTCAGGGAAACCACCCCCTATATAAAGGGCATGAATTGAAGGTGGTAGATCGTCCGTTAAAGCGCTAAATTCAACAATTTCAGCACCTGCCCTTTTCAGTGCCTCGATATTCTCAGGATAATAAAACTGGAAAGCTGAATCACGGATGATGCCAATTTTAATTAATCCCCCCATCCCTCCTTTAGCAAAGGGGGGTGAGGGGGGATTTTCGAGCTCCGAACTTACTTCAATAGGAGGAGCCTGATGTGCAATCTGCCATAATTTATCCACATCCAGAAACTTTTCAATCGTTTCAGCAGCCCTATCGATAGCCTCTTGAGCTTTAGGGTGTTCCTGAGGGGGTACTAAACCAAGATGTCTTCCAGGAAAGGTAACATTGGTAAGTCTGGGAATAGCCCCAACTACAGGCAGATGGCAATAATGTTCAATACTATTACGGATAATAGTCTCATGGCGGGAATTGGCTAACTGATTGAGAATCACACCTTGGATTGACACATCCGGGTCAAACCACTGACACCCAAGTACTAAGGCTGCAACTGTGCGTGTTACTTTTGTACAGTCAACAATGAGGATAACCGGTGAATGAAGAAGCTTCGCCACCTCAGCAGTACTGACGCTCCCTTCTATATCCATACCATCATAAAGCCCGCGATTTCCTTCAATGATTGCTATATCGGCTTGTTGAGTGTTCAAACTGTAGGAAAAAAGGACCTGTTCATTAGTCATGAAAAAAAGATCAAGATTATAGCACGGATGATTTGCCCCCAGGCTCAACCAGCTCATGTCAATATAGTCAGGCCCCTTTTTAAAGGGTATGACTTTATACCCTTGTTGACACCAGACCCTGCTTAAACCTACACTAACAACAGTTTTCCCCGAATCACCACCAATGCCTGCAATGGTAAGCCTGGGACACTGAGTCATCTTTTAGGGCCAGGAACGTCTATCGTAGCACAGGTGCCACCACCACAACTTTTTACCGTACTCGTGGCCTTTCCACTTGACGACTTAGCCATATTTACCGTGCTTAAAACTCTTTCTACTTCTGAGGAGTTACATTTCGGACACTTCATCTCTGCTCCTTCAGTTTCTTTCTTTAATTTCAGAAACTCAAAGACATGTCCACAGCCGAGACACCTAAATTCATAAATAGGCATTAAAAACTCCTTTCCTTAAAAACTATTAGTAAGAAGAATGACCTTTCACAAATACCCCTTTAGGTTTAGATAGAGTAGTCATTACCATCCTCTGGAGATAATTAACTTTTGTTTTTTAATAATAAATATCTTAACCTTAAAAAGTCATAGCGTCAAGGAATTTGAGTCAGTTAGCCTTTCCAGCCTTCTCAGCACGGTTGATTCCTGTTCAGAATCCCCCAGCGCTCGATAACAGGCTGCAGTGTACTGCAGTGTTTCATGCGAATCCGGAAACTTGAGAAAGCATGTCAGAGCATTGTCATATTGGCCAAGGTTCATGTAGCTTATGCCCAGACACATGGCTAATGGCTGGTTGTCGGGGAATTGTTTTAAGCCCTCGGAGAGTATCCGCAAAGAATCCTCGTATTCTCTCCGCCTCTGCCTGATAATCCCCAATCCCAGATAAGCCCTCTGGTTGGGATGGTACAACAGGGATCTTTCGTATAACCGTTGTGCAACTTGCTCTTTTTCAGGGATGGCTTCGATTGACGCATAATCTCCGTGGCTCAAGGTCATGGCAAGTCTTGAGAGAAAATCGGCATGACTTTCATAAAGGTCCTTCTCATCTACGAGCTGGATCGCGTCTGCGAACTCGGGAAAAAGGCGGTAATAATCGGATCTGAGCTTTTGGCCGAAGGCCAGGATTGTATCTTTGGACAACTGGGGATCTGACTCAAAGTACATGATATCCTCTATTCTCTTCAACCAGACATCATCATTTAATTTTTCCCTTTGTTGAAAGTCTGCATAGAGGGCAGTACCGGGAAATATATCCAGGATATAAAAAATTATACTCAGGGGCTTGATCTCGCTGATAAGATCTATGGTTTCTTGTATGGTCTCCCAGTTTTCTCCGGGTGATCCATAAATGAAATAAGCGCGGGCCAAGATTCCGTATTTGGTGGTCAAAGCAAAAGCTCTTTTGATATCGTCTGTCTTGATATTCTTATTCAGAATACCTCTGATTTTCTCCGAGCCGCTTTCCACTCCGTAACTGATCTGGATACAGCCAGCCTTCCTCATCCAGTAGAGCATCTCTTCGTTCACGTAATTGACTCGAGATATAGCGAACCAGGTGATCTTAAGCTCCTTTTCGATAATCTTTCTGCAGATCTCTATCACCCGATCGCTTCTCATAGTAAACGTATCATCCGATACGTAGAAGAAACTAATGCCCTTGCGGTAGAGCCTTTCCAGTTGCTCTACAAAGTATTCCGGTGAGTGGAATCTGACTTTATGCCCCCAAAGCCTGGGCGATCCACAAAAGGTACAGTTCGCAGGGCACCCGCGGGAAGAGACAAGGTGCTGGAAATCGAAGTATTTTGATGGCATAGGCAATCTGTCCAGATCTTGAATCACCTCGGGATCGCCAGTTTTTACAACCTTTCCCCCCTTCTTGAAGACAATACCCTGGATATCGTTGATGCCCTCGTAGTTTTTCTGCTCTATACACTGGATCAGCCTGAGAAAGCTGTATTCGCCTTCACCCAAGACAGCGAAATCTATTTCCTTAAAGTGTTTCAGCAGATGCTCCCACAAGAAGGTCGTTCCAATTCCACCAAAGACAATTTTCACCTTCGGGAAAATCCTTTTCGCGATTTTGGCAATATCTATGCCCCCCCACCGGTTGGCGTGCAGGATGGAAAATCCAATCACGTCAGGCTTCTTCTCTCTGAGTGCCTCCTCGATCTTGTGTGGCGTCTTATTTATATCGTGCCAATTAAATATTTCGACATTGTAGTGGTTTTCTTTTAAGATTGCACCGATGTAATATAGCCCTATTGGCACCACACGCACATCCTCAGCATAGAGCCTGTCCTCAAGACAATAGGGGTAGACAAGAATTATTTTCACCCTCGTTCACCTCCTTGTTTCTTTTGCCGCTGCAGAGTGAATCCTTGCATTCTTCTTAGGTTAGTGAGGGAAATACTCATCCCTGCTTTGAAACGAACCTGCACCATGATAGTGCCAAAGAACGCAATTTCGCTTACGGGGAATCAAAAATTTCTACAAGTCATGAAACAGGACCATGTATGGCAGATGTCAGTTTGTGCCTGATTAATTTCGATTTTCTAGTTTATGATAACATTCCTCCTCGGCATTTCTCAACCAAACTTCTTGAACAATATTGCAGTGAAAAAACTCTACGATCATACCATTGACAATTCTCCCTCTTTAAAATAAAAATAGGTGTGCAAAATAATGAAAACTTCTTTTACAGAACTAAGATGCCCTTTCTGCTATTACGCTATTGAGCAGCCAAAGGAATTAAAAGAAAGAAAGCTCCGTGAATTTCCTCTCGGTATCTGTGAGCACTGTGGGGCTGTGTATGCATACGACGCCACAGGACATAATAGAGGGGCAGCTTTTGTCGAAGCATTACTCTTTGCTTGTAACTATGATGATTACCTGGCCTTTTCACTTTCAGCTGGGGAAGATTATGAAGACGCTATTATTGAAAATTATGATCCTATCTCTCATAAAGTAGTTTCTGGAAGAACTTTTGAAGATAGAACCATCAGAGGGGTACTGATTTTTGTAAAACTCAACCCAGAATTCAGGGAATTTGCAGAGGAAAAGGTAAAGGAAAAATTAAAGTCTACGCCACCACCTTCTCCAGCAAAAAAATTACGTTCGGAGAAATTTTCCAGAGACATAGTGCAAAAGTATGTATTAGAAGATAAACTTGACGAACTCCTTTCTTTGGCTGAGGAAGACACACGGGTAATCTCTGAACTTGCCCGTATGCTCTACACACCTGATGAACATCTCCGCTGGAAGATAATTGAAATATTGGGCGATGTAAGCAAAAAAGTTGCAGAGAAAAGGCCGGATATTATTACTAAACTGTTAAACCGCTTCTTACGAAGTGCAGCAGATTCAGCCTCATCAGCCTGGGGTGCCCTGGAAGCCACAGGAGTGATAATCAGTAAAAATCCAGAGGTATTTGGAGAATTTAGCCAGGCTTTACTCTCCTTTTTAAGATACAAAGATTACTGGAAGGGAGTCATATGGGCTATAGGAAAGATTGCGACAATAAAACCAGAGTTGGTCAAATATGCATTCCGTGCCCTCTGTTCATTTTTAACGAATCCGGACCCTACCCTGCGAGGATATGCTGCCTGGGCTTTGGGCAAGCTTGGATTTAAAGATGCAATAGATGAGTTAAAAAAATTACAAATTGATGATCAGCAGCTTTTTCTCTATAGAGAAGGAGAATTAAAAGAAGTAACGGTTGCACAATTGGCAAAAGAGGCTATTGAAAAACTCACTGAATGAACAAACCACTCATACGATATCTCGTTTCTTCTCCCTATGGTGATATCCCTGCAGATGAAAACAAGTGGGATGTGCCATTAGAAGGCGATGAATTAAAGACCCCATATAGAATATATTTCCATACTATAAGAGATTTCCTTTCCCAAGATCAATTCAAACCATTCCTTTCTTCAATCTCTCAAAAACTCGGAAAGGAGATCCATCTCAAGGAAGTCAATGAAGTCATTGTCCGCACAGAAAAGCATGGACTCTTATACCACCCTGCCAGTGTTGAGTCTATCCTTAAAGAAGGCAGAGCTAAATTTGGACTGAATGTTGCTATCTCAGATATGGGAAGGCATTGGTTAAAAGAAGAATGTGATGTTCTCCAGAAGTTACATACAAAATACAATCTGCCCTATTTACCCAGGGTCTATTGTTTCGGTGAACTCAATGCTATGTCCTTCCTCCTCGAAGACTGGTTTGAGGGATATCATGAATTTCATATCTCAAAAGACAAAGACGGTACTCAAAGGTTTAAACTCTGGGACTTTGACCATGGTTATACATACCTGTCTACTGACCAAAGTTTTGAAATATATAAACAGGCTTCTCAGATTCTCACTCTCTACTATGACCTTAAAGATTTCAGCCAGATCTTCCCCTGGCATCACGCTGCAGGAGACTTTGTAGTGAGAATAGAAGATAAACAATAGTCACCCTCACCCTAACCCTCCCCCATTAAGGGGGAGGGCAGACAGAGGAAGCCCCTTGTCAAGGGGGGTGAGATGTATTAGTTTTAGCTGATAAAAGCCCCCCGGGGGAGGGGGTTAGGGGGAGGGGGAATAGATGTTCGCCTCACAACAGCAAGGCGATATGAACCATTCATAGGTTTTGCAGATGAGGATGCATTAAACCCAATCCTCGCCTTATGTTATTACTTTTTGAACCTGACTATCAGAATGCGTCTGGATAAAGTTGATGGACTGGAAGAAGTTGTATGGGCAGATGATTCCTGTGTTAAAGCGACTCTCACAGGTTTTTTTGAAGCCTTGAAATTAAAGGGTGAGCTGAAAAATTATTTTGACCAAGAAGAGGATTTTGCAAGTTTACTTCAGACATTCAACCAAGAAGAACTAAAAACTATCTTTTATCCTTTAATAGACCAATACAGGGGTACTGAAGATTTTCCTGTGATAACGTCAAATATAGACAGACATGTAAGTGAGATTTATACTACTCTTCAAAATCTCCCTTGACAATCACTTCAAAGGGCATCTTGATAACCCTCGAAAGGGGCAACATGAAAGTAGCCTTCTCAGGATGGGCTGAGCCTGCCTTTTTAAAAAGCTCCTGTGACAGCTTGCAAAGTTCATCATATATTTTATAGAGTTTTACTGTTGGATAACTAACTTTTGTCTGAAAATCAGAGACACCGCAGGCATACGCCTTTTCCTTATCCCCATTTTTCAGGCTAAAAGGTACTCCATAGATGCGGCAGATAATTGGGCGTTTTTCATAGAGTGAACATTCTTCTTTTTCCGTCAACAGGGGACATCGTACTCTCTGTTTGCCCAACCCATAGACTTTCATCTGTGGCTTATCCTCAAAGATCTTCAGTGTATCCTTTGCTCTCAACACCTCAGCCTCTGCCTTTTCTGCTCTGCGGAGAACATCTCTTCTTATCTTTCTTTCTAAACGATTGAAATGATAATTGATATAAGCCGCCTCTATGGGAAAGACACCAAAAATAGCATGACAACAATCGCAACAATGAATTCTACATTGCACGCTGAGAGGGTATTTTTCCTGAATTGTCTTAAAAAGATGGTCAGCCTTTTGAGCTTCTTGTGCGTATTTTGAGAAAAGATCATCCAGCATTGGGGCTATCTTTCTTTCGGAGAGGTTCCAGAAGCTTTAAAAAGTCAGGGTGTACTTCAAAACCTAACTCTATAGCCTTGTCACAGTTTTTAATCGCCTCATCAAACTCTCCTTTTAAATAGTAAGCATTAGCCAGGTTATTGTAGCCTAATGAAAAATCTGGAGCCGTCTCAAGCATCTTCCTGTTCATCTCAATACTCTTTCCCAGATCTTCCTTCTGAAGGTAAGCATTGGCAAGGTTGCACATGGCCTGAACAATCTCCGGATTTAATTCCAATGCCTTCTGCAAGGCTTTGATAGCTTCATCGGTTTTACCCATCTGGAGGTAGGCAAAACCAAGATTTGCATAACCCCTTGCATATCGTGGTTCTATTTCTATAGCCCTTAAATTTGCCTTAACTACTTTCTCCAGATCGCCTTCCTTGAAATAGATATAGCCCAGATTAACAAAGGACTCGAACATACGTCCGCCAACATCAATAGACTCCTCGAATGCCTCTATTGCCTCATCGAACTTGCCCTGATTCATGAAGGCTACCCCTAAATTATAGAGGGCGGAAGCACATTCGGGCTTTTCTCTCAGGCGCTTCTTCTGTTCTAAAATAAACTCTTCGATATCCTTTGGATCTTTCATGTGTATTAGTTTACCATTAAGAATAAGGGAAACAAAAGAATACGGGTGGACAGTTTATCTATCCACCCGTCTCTCAATGGCTACTGAACTATTTTCCTGAGATATGCCTTTTAGGTGCCTGTCTTACGTTGTTCCGCCTGCATCACCTGATTTTTCAACAGATATGCCTCTTCCTTTCAACCCGTACATCGAGGTGCTGCCGGTTGAGAATAACTCCATAACGCCTTCCATCACCAGCGCAGAGGCTACACTTTTAACCTCCGAAGCACCGGTTGTCGGGATTTTCTTTTTCACACCTTCAAGCATATCTTTGAAATAGAATTTGCTCTTTGCGCTCTTTGTGGCATATTCGATAATAGCTTCTCTAACTTCTTCCTTTCCCATTGTCTTTCACTCCTCTCGCTTTTATATACCGCCAACAGCCTTGGATACCGCCCACGCATGTTTTGTAAACTTAAATTGAGTCGTCGTCCTGTAAGTATCAACGGCCAGGCGATAGTCATCTAAGCTCTTTTCCGTAAACGGTATATCTGTTTTCTCAAAGAACTTCTCCCAGCCAATGCGTGCTGCCCAGTCGCCAAGCCTTTCATATTTGTTCGCATCCTTTGCATAAACTTCTACGATCTTTCTTGACAACATCCGTCACCTCGGGCCAACGCGGCATATTATTGGGCAACCATGGTATAACCACCTTTGAGAACTTCGGTCCGCTTCTACGGTTCGAAATCTTTCCGCCAACCAGAATAGCCACACCATCTCCTTCACTATCGGCTAAAGGTAATGCCATGCACATGGTATAACAGTTCCCACAGTACATGCACTTTTCGTTGTTAACGGTTACGCTTTTCGTCCCTTCCGGAGTAGTGTAAGGTTTAATCGCATAGAGAGGGCAGGCAGCAATAACGAGCGGGATCTCACAGACCTTTCCCAGAACCTCGTGATCAATGGTAGGTGGTTTGCGGTGATAACCCAGAAGTGCAATATCAGAACAGTGCACCGCACCGCACATATTGAGACAACATGCCATAGAAACCCTGAGTTTTGCCGGTAATTTCATGTTCTTAAAATGGTCGAATAACACATCAGCAGTGGATTTCACCAGACCGGAGGCGTCAGTAGCAGGGGTATGACAGTGTACCCATCCCTGGGTATGTACAATGTTTGTAATCCCAAATCCCGTGCCGCCGGTAGGAAATTTATATGAGCCTCCATGATATTTCCTGCTGTCCAATTCCTTTTTTAAGGCTTTAGCCGTGTCTTCCTTATCTGTGATAAACTCTATATTGTTTCTCGTTGTCCATCTCACATAGCCATTACAGTACTTATCTGCTATATCACACACTTCACGAATATATTCTACAGATATTAGCCGTGGTGCCCCAGCTCTTACGGTATAAGCCTTGTCCCCTGTCTCAGAGACATGAACTAATAATCCGGGCTCAAGTATCCGGTGAGAGACCCACTTTCCGTAATTTTTCCTGATAACAGGCGGAAGAAATTGTTCAAAGCGCTGTGGGCCAATATCAGTAATCCTGTTCTCTAAGGACTTTTTAGGATCAAAATAACCAAATTTACCTTTCGACATGACGTTCCTCCTTTATATTTTTATCTTGGGTGTCTCTTTCTGTATTCGTTAATATCCCTTGTCCATCCGCCAGGAACCTCTGACTCCTTGAAGAAGACATACGGATTGGAGCGGGGCTCTTTTATCATCTGAGGCATAGGCGGAATCCCAAGCACTTCAATGAACGTCTTCAGGCTCACCCGTTGAATGGTTTCTCCTATACGCTCACGGTTTTTCCCTTCTTCAATCCACCAGTCAAAAACCTTTCTGACAAGGTCTTTTTGGCTGTCATAAGGCTTTTTCGCATACATAAAGGGGATAGTCATTGTCGCCAACTGTGCACCTTCTAAAATTGGAGCCTTTGCGCCGAAGCATATACTCAGACCTTGGTCTGCCCCAACTCTTAATGCCTCCGGCATCGCAGCTATGCAATGCATGCAGCGTGTACATTCAGCATTATTAATGGTAAGCTTCTTCCCATCCCAGTGCATACATTCTGTAGGACAGAGGTCAATTATTTCCTCCTGAATATTGAAAGGTCCCCAATTCGCCTGTACTGCCCCTCCATTCCGCGGGATCTCACCACCAACATAGGCCTTTACTGCCTCCTGATTAATCCGGATATCATCCTTCCATGTGCCGATATAAGCCATATCAGACCTGGCAATAGAGGCCACACAGCAATTGGGGCATCCGTCAAATTTAAACTTGAACTTATACGGGAAGGCCGGTCTGTGCAGTTCATCCTGGAAGGTCATTGTCATTTCATAGCACATGTCCATAGTATCATAACAGGCAAATTCGCACCTTGCCTTACCGATACAATCTGAAGGGGTACGGAGGTTTCCACCCGAACCACCTATATCAACACCCAGATCATGGGTCAGATCAAAGAATATAGGCTCTAACTGTTCTGTAATTGAACCCAGCATAACGAGGTCACCTGTAGAACCATGCAAATTGGTCATTCCGCTTCCGCGGTATTCTACTATGTCACAAAAGGATCTCAGCCAATCACTTGTATAAAACTTGGCACTGGGCTGATTTACTCTGATGGTATGGAAATGCGCAATAGCCGGGAATTTCTGCTGCTGGTCAGAATAACGGCCTATGACACCACCGCCGTAACCGAGGACACCGACGATGCCTCCGTGTTTCCAGTGGGTTTCACCCTCTTTATAAGAAAGTTCGACCTGTCCCAGCAAATCCTCACAAGCCTCCATAGGTACCAAGAGATTATCTTGTCCCAATTTCTTTCTGTGTAATGCCTCTCTCTTAATATCGCTTACAAAACTGGGCCAAGGACCTTTTTCCAGTTCATCTAACATCGGGGTGGCATGCTTAATCTTAAAATTCTTCAGCTCTTCTTCCGTGTAGTTTTTTAATTGTTCATCCGTAAAGATCCTAATGTCATTGTACGTTCTATGACCTTTTACTTCCTTATCCCACAAATGTTCTTGACCTTCAATTCCCATCATCTACCTCCTTGTCTTTAGTAAATTTTTCCATTAATCTTCTCAAAAGGAACTTTAAATCTTCCACCCCCCCTCCTGTCCAATTAAATTATTGACGCCTGATAATATGGTTTGCTATCTATTACTTAACTATCGCTCTTATCTTCCTGTTTTTTGGGAACTTTCTCTAACTATACCTGGTTAGATTGGATACCTTTCCTAACTTGGGTTTTTAACTATAAACAACTTTATTCCTTTTGTCAAGAAGAATTTGAACAAGAATTTGAACCCTTTTGCATCTAAAATTGAGGCTTTAGACTGACCTTCAATTCCTTTAGAGTGGTTAAATTTACGGTCACGTGTATCAGAATAAAATCTTGTCGATTTGCAGGGGTTTTTCCCCGAAAGCTTTCGGGATCTGCCTCCTTGTTAATACAACGTTTAGGTAAAAACACAAGGAACTTTATTCCTAAGTTTAGATGCTTAACTTTACATAATTTCTGTTTACATTCCTCCTCTCACGGATGCTATACTACTAACTTAAAAAATGGAAGGCTTAAGCGCAGTAAAAATATCTCAGAAGTTTTTCATAGTACTTCTTATCATCTTTACCTCATGGACTGTATATGCCCAGGAACTCCCTATTGTAAATTCAATAGAAATAAGGGGACTCAAGAGAATTGAAGAAAGCGCAGTAAAGTCTAAGATCACCCAGAGATTAGGCGAGTCTATATCTCAAGAAAAAGTAAATGAGGACATTAAGAACATCTTCAAGATGGGGTATTTTGAAGATGCAAGGGCGGAGATTGAACCATTTGAGGGTGGTATAAAACTCATCTATGTGGTAAAGGAAAAACCCACCATTGTAAGGATAGAATTTCAAGGCAACACAAAGTTTAATGATGCTAAGCTGAGAGAAAAGGTCACCATAACGACCGGCTCTATTGCTGATGCTGTTCTGATACAGGACAATGCAAGCAGGCTCAGAGCCTTTTATGAAGAGGAAGGATATTGGCTCTCAAGTATTGTCCCTATCCTGAAAAGAATCAGCCCAGAAGAAGTCAGCTTGACCTATCAGATAGAAGAAGGCCCAAAAATAAAGATAGAGAAAATCCTTGCAGAGGGTAACAAAGCTATCTCTACGAAAAGCATAAAAAAGGTTATGGATACAAAGGAGTGGTGGCTTTTCTCATTTATTACTTCTTCTGGTTATTACAGAAAGGACCGAATGGACCAGGATGTAGAAAAGATAAGAGACCTTTATTTCAATAATGGTTACATTAAAGTAGCTGTCGGAGAACCGAAAATCAAACTTACAGCTAATAAAAAGGGTATGGTCATAACAATTCCGATTTCGGAAGGTGACCAATTTAAAATCTCCTCTGTGCAATTCTCTGGCAATAAGGTCTTTGGCGATGATGTGATAAAGAAAAGAATTACCCAGTTACCGAACATGCCCTTCAGCAAAGGGCAACTGAGAGGAGGACATACTCTCAATATCTGAGCTGTATTCAGAGAACGGATATGCCATTGCAACGATAACTCCTGACCTGATTCCTGATGAAAACAAAAAACTTGTAGAGGTACACCTGAAGATCGACGAGGGAGACAGGTACAAAATTGGCAAGATAGAGATTTCAGGAAATATCAAGACGAGAGACAAAGTAATAAGGAGAGAGGTAAGACTTGACGAGGGTGATATCTTCAACAGCAAACTGTTGAAAAGAAGTTATGAAAGGATCAACAACCTTAACTTTTTCGAGACGGTAGACATAATCCCGAAACCACAGCCTGAGGAGAAACTGGTAGACCTGGATATCAAGGTAAAAGAACGGCCTACAGGCATGTTAAGCATCGGAGGTGGTTATAGCTCTGTTGATAAACTCATTGGAATGGTAGAGATAACACAGGGCAACCTCTTTGGGAAAGGGCAGTTATTAAAAATCAAGGGAGAATTTGGCGGAAGAACCACATACTATGAAATCAATTTCAAGGAGCCTTGGTTCATGGATCAACCCATCTTATTTTCAACCAGCATTTACAAGAGCATAAGAGACTACATACAATACTCAAAAAAGGCAACAGGATTCGGATTTTCCTTTGGTAAGGATTTTTCGGAATATGTAAAGGGTGAAGTTGAATATAATTTTGAGGATGCAACAATTTATAACGTATCTAAAAATGCTTCTATTGTTATAACGGAACAGGAAGGCACTAATACAACCAGCCGTATTACCCCTTTCTTAGTGAGAGACTCGAGAGACAACTATCTTGACCCATCAAGGGGGTCAAGAAATTCCATCTACCTAACCTATGCAGGGATTGGAGGAACTAACAACTTCGTTAAGAGCGAAATTGACTCTGCCTGGTTTTTCCCGCTGGGAAAGACAGCGTTCATGCTCAGAGGAAGATTTGGGTTATGCCTCCGGCATCTTGGGCAAGGAATTACCCCTTTACGAGAGATTCTATATAGGTGGGATATACACGATAAGGGGATTAGGTTGGGGTGAGGCTGGTCCGAGAGATCCAAAGACAGGAGATCCAATAGGAGGAACTACAGAATTAATCTTCAATTTGGAATATATTTTCCCCATCGTCAGCGAACTGAGACTAAAAGGTGTGGTCTTTTTCGATACAGGAAATTCCTATGATTCATTCGATAAATTCGGGAGTCTTAGGTATACCACTGGAGCAGGCATACGATGGATTTCACCGATGGGACCCATCAGGGTTGAATGGGGTTACAATCTTAATAGGAAACGAGATGAGAAACCCAGCAGAATTGAATTTACGTTTGGGACATTCTTCTAGTGTTCTGTTTCATAATTAACTTTACTCAAACTGTCATTCCTGCGAAAGCAGGAATCCAGATCTATTGCTACTGGATTCCCGTTTACACGGGAATGACGAAAGAAAATAACTGTAAAGATTTGTTAGAAACAGTACACAAGGATTAGGATTAGGATAAAGATAAAGGAGGAAAAAGAGATGAGAAGGATAGTTCTTTTGTTAATTTTTATCATGCTTTTCGTGCCAGCTTCCCTATATGCCCTTGATGCAATGAAGATAGGGTGTATCGATTTCCAGAAGGTCTTGAATGAATCCGATGCTGGAAAGAAGGCTAAATCTGACCTTGAATCACTCGTAAAATCAAAACAAACAGTTATTGACGAGAAAGGTAAGGGCGTAGAAAAGTTAAAAGCTGATCTGGAAAAACAGTCCTCAGTACTTTCTGCAGAGGCAAAGAAAAGCAAAGAAGAAGAACTCGAAAAAATGCTTAGGGAATACCAGCGGCTTGTCCAGGATTCACAGACCGAGGTAAAGAAAAAAGAACTGGAACTGACGGATGAGATCATAAAAGATATTCGTCAAATCGTAGAAAAGATGGGAGAAGAGGAAGGATACACCCTCATAATAGAAAAGACAGGGGGCTTAGTCCTTTACTCCAAAAAGGACATCGACATTACGGACATAGTCATAAAAAAGTATAGCCAGCTAAAGTCTAAGCCAAAGAAATAGTGAAACTTCGAGAAATTGCATCCTTTTTGAACGGCGAGGTTATTGGAGACCCCGATATCGAAATCGCAGGGGTATCAGGTATAGACAGTGCTCGAGAGGGGGATATTACTTTTTTTTCAGCAGATAGGTACAGAAAGCAGCTCCCGGGATGCAGGGCGTCATGCGTGATGGTGAAAGAAGTGATAAATGGTCTTAATATGACGCAATTGAAGGTATCAAACCCTCATCTCGCTTTCGCAAAACTTCTCGAACATTTCTATATAAACCCACAAGAACCTATAGGGATAAGCGCGGATGCTATTGTGTCTGATAAGGCGACAATCGGAAATGATGTCTCAATTTTTCCCTTTACCTATATATCGGATGGTGTCTCCATCGATGACAGAACTATCATCTACCCATATGTCTTTGTAGGCCATAATACTATGATAGGAAAAGACTGTGCCATCTATCCAAATGTAGTTCTCAGAGAGAATGTCAAAATCGGCAACAGGGTCATAATACATTCCAGCTCAGTCATAGGATCAGATGGGTTCGGTTATGTGTTCGAAGAAGGCAGACATTATAAAATTCCCCAGGTAGGTGGTGTTATTATTGAGGACGATGTTGAGATAGGTTCAAATGTCTCTGTTGATAGGGCAACAACAGGAAATACGGTAATAGGTGAGGGCACAAAAATTGACAACCTTGTCCAGATAGCACATAACGTAACAATTGGAAAGAACTCTATTATCATTGCCCAAGTTGGAATCGGAGGTAGCACTGAAATCGGTGATTTTGTTACCTTGGCTGGTCAGGTAGGAATCACTGATCATATCAAGATAGAGTCTGGGACAATGATTGGTGCCCAGTCAGGCGTTTTGGGGAATGTCTCAAAAGGTGTTTACTCTGGTTCACCTGTAATGCCTCATAGGGACTGGTTAAAGGCACAGGTCATACTTGCAAAACTTCCAGAGCTTTATAAGAAGATACAAGAACTCGAAGAAAAGCTCAAGGAACTCGAAAGGAGGGATCATCCTAAATGATGGATATAAAAGAGATACAAAAATTTTTACCTCACAGGTATCCCTTTCTTTTAGTAGACAGGATTGTAGAGATAGAACCAGGAACAAAGGCCATCGGAATTAAAAACGTGACCGTAAATGAAGAGTTTTTCCAGGGACATTTTCCCGGGCAGCCGATAATGCCCGGAGTCTTGATAATAGAGGCAATGGCACAGGTAGCAGGATTACTTGCTTTCCGTTCAGGGGTAACGGTAGGGAAATCCGTTTATTTCATGAGTATAGAAAAGGCGAAATTCAGAAGGCCTGTTGTCCCGGGAGACCAGCTCAGATTGGAGATACATATCCTTCAGCAAAGAGGAAACGTATGGCGGTTCTCGGGAAGTGCAAGTGTCGGAGAAAAGGTAGCTGCTGAGGCTGAATTTACTGCCATGGTAACAGATAGAGAGATTTAAAGGAAGATATGAAAAAGGAAATTCATCCAACAGCAATCGTAAACCCTAAAGCAGAAATTGAGGAAGATGTTGTTATTGGTGCTTTCTGCATTATCAGTGAAGGTGCCCACATTAAGAAAGGCACAAAGCTGGTTTCAAATGTGATCATCGAAGGAGACACAACGATAGGCGAAAACTGCATTGTGTATCCCTTCACGAGCATCGGTCTCCCACCACAGGACGTGAAATATAAGGGAGAAAAGACAGGCTTAAATATTGGAAGCAATAATATAGTACGAGAATACATAACAATCCACAGGGCATCTGTTGGTGGAGATGGCGTAACAACAATTGGAGATAATAATTTTCTCATGGCCTATGTCCATATCGCCCATGACTGTAAAATAGGCAGCAACATTATCATGGCGAATGCTGCAACCCTTGGAGGACATGTAGTGGTTGAAGATTATGCCGTGATAGGTGGACTGACTGCAATACATCAGTTCACAAGGATTGGTGCTTATGCAATAGTTGGTGGATTCAGTGGAGTAGGACAGGATATACCACCTTACACCATAGCCTCAGGAGCAAGAGCAAAGCTCTTCGGCCTGAATACGATCGGGCTAAAGCGGCATGGCTTCTCTGATTCAATGATGAATGATCTCAAAAAGGCATATAAGATTCTCTTCAGGGAGAAGAGGACATTAAAAGATGCGATTAAGAAAATACAGGAAGATCTCCCATACACCGATGAAATAAAGCACCTCATCGAGTTCATACAGAAGAACAAAAGAGGCATCTGTAGATAGCTATCTTCGGTTAGGAATTTTTTCTGTTATGTGTCATTCCCGCTTGTCGGGAATCCTTTTGAAAGAAAGATTCTGGACAAGCCCGCCTCAGGCGGACAAGCCAGAATGACAGCAAAAGATGAGAATGATTTCGGGGAAAGGGATGAAAGAGTAGTACAATTTCAATGAAGAAACTTGGATTAATTGCCGGCACAGGAGAGCTCCCAAAGGCTGTTGCTTCAGAGGCACGGGCTCAGGGATACACCGTCTTTGCTATTGCCCTCGATCCCCTTGCTGATAGATCTCTATCTTCCTGCGTTGATGAGATAAAATGGGTGAATGTCGGCAAATTCGGCGAGATAATAGGCACCCTGACAAAATATGAAATAAAAGAGGCAATCATGGTTGGGAAGGTGCCGAAGTCGTTGCTCTACAAAAGCAAAATCATACCAGACCTGAGGGCAATGAAACTCCTCTTTTCATTGAAGGACAGAAGCGATGAATCAATCTTGCAGGCTATTGCAACAGAGTTAGAAAAAGAAGGCATCAACCTGCTCAACATAGCATCCTTGAGCTCCACCCTCATCACACCTGAGGGAATACTCACAGAGGATAACCTTACAGAGGATGAATGGAAGGATATCGCCTTTGGCTGGAAGATTGCTAAGGAGATGGGCAGGCTGGACATAGGTCAGACCGTTGTTGTTAAAAATCAGGCTGTGATGGCTGTTGAGGCCATTGAGGGAACAGATGAAGCGATAAAGAGGGGGGGAAGGCTCGCAGGCAAGGGAGCTGTGGTCGTAAAGGTCAGCAAGCCAAACCAGGATATGAGATTTGATCTGCCTGTCGTAGGATTAAATACCATAGGATCCATGATTGAGGTAGGCGCAAGAACACTGGCTGTTGAGGCAAAAAAAAGCATTATCCTGAACAAAGACAAAATGATTGAAGAGTCAAAAAAAGCAGGCATTTCAGTTGTAGGCTATATAGGATAAGCACACTTAAACCTCTACCATTATTTTCTGTGGTTCACACTTCTCCTGTTGGAAAGGATTCAAAATGGCAAAAAAAGAATATCTGGTTAATTTGTTCGGGACGGTACACCAGAGATATGACCTTTTAAATCATGTCCTCAGTTTATACCTTGACAAGGGCTGGCGAAAATCCCTGGTTGAGCAGGTACATTCTGTTCATCTGAAGAGAATACTGGATGTTTGCACAGGAACAGGTGATCTGGCGGTTGAATTTGCAAAAAGGCATCCTGGAGCTGAGATCATAGGAGTAGACATCTCAGACCAGATGCTCAAAATAGGTCAGGAGAAAATCAAGAGTTTAGGTCTGAATGGCAGGATAGTCTTACAGCAATCTGACCTTTTTCATCTCCCCTTCAAAGATCAGGTTTTCGAAGTCGTCAGTATAGCATTCGGGTTCCGCAATCTCCATAATTTTAGAGGTGGAATCAGAGAGATGGTTAGGGTACTGAAAAAAGACGGGATTCTTCTGATTCTGGAGCTCACACTTCCACAAGCCCCTCTTTTAAGGAGAATCCATCTTTTCTATTTACGAAATATCTTGCCAAAAATAGGCGGATTGATATCAGGTTCAAAATCGTCCTATGAGTATCTTTCATCCTCTATCATTGGCTTTCCTAAGAATGATGAAGTCATTGAACTCATGAAGACCGAAGGATTGAGAGATGTCCAATGTAAATCTCTATCAGGCGGAATAGCCTCTATCTATGTAGGGAAGAAGTAAAAAATCCTTCCCAGCATATAGACGCCTAACTTTTATTATTTATAAAATCCCCGGGGGATGTAGTATTTGTCCCGAAAATACCCCTCACCCTCTCCCTCTCCCACAAGGGGAGAGGGGATTTCTTTTTATTATCCCCCTCCCTTGATGGGAGGGGATGAGGAGGGTGACGTATTTTCATGCCCTTTCGTGAACCAAATGCCCATGATGGTTTGAAGTGGATTGTCGAAACGACCTTGGTTTATGACTCGTAGAAAGTCCTGACTGAATGTCGGACGAGAATGAGCGAAAATACTATATCCTCCTCGCGTGCATAAAATGAATGAGTTAATGGGCTAAAATTGAATAAGGCCAAAGAATCTTTTATAGTAAATAAATCATGGTTAAAGATAGCGATTATGACATAGTTGTTATCGGTGCTGGTCATGCTGGCTGTGAGGCAGCACTTGCATCTGCTCGGATGAGTCTTTCTACCTGTCTCTTCACAATGAACCTCGATACAATCGCACAGATGTCATGTAATCCAGCTATTGGTGGGCTTGCAAAAGGTCATCTTGTCCGTGAGATAGATGCCCTCGGTGGAGAGATGGCGAAGGTAACAGACAGAGCAGGAATCCAGTTCAGGATGCTCAATACGAGTAAAGGTCCTGCTGTCTGGTCTCTTAGGGCACAGGCAGACAGGGTTTTATACAGGCTCTTCATGAGACAGGTGCTTGAGTCTCAGGAAAATCTTGATATCAAACAAGCATCAGTCGAAAGAATCGTTGTTGAAAATAACAAGGTAAAAGGAGTTCTTACATCACTGGGAACCTTCTACAGTGCAAAGGCAGTCATTGTCACAACAGGCACATTTCTCAAAGGCTTAATACACATCGGTCTTGAAAATTTTCTCTGCGGGAAGAGCCGGTGAGTTCCCATCGATAGGTCTCTCTGATTCACTGAAAGAGTTGGGCTTACAGTTAGGTCGTCTCAAGACAGGCACACCTCCAAGGCTTGATGCCAAAACGATAGACTTTTCGAAAACAGAACCCCAGTGGGGAGACGAACCGCCCCAACCTTTCTCACATAGCACAGAGCAGATAACCAATCCACAGCTTCCATGTTATATAACCTATACAAACAGTGAAACCCATAAGATAATACTGAGCAGTCTTGACCGCTCACCACTTTACAGCGGTAGAATTAAGGGAATCGGGCCAAGGTACTGCCCTTCAATCGAGGACAAGGTTGTAAGGTTTTCTCATCGTGAGCGGCATCAGGTCTTTCTCGAACCGGAAGGACTTGAGACAAAGGAGTATTATGCAAACGGCATAGCAACAAGCCTTCCTTATGATGTTCAGGTAAAGCTCGTAAGGACTATTCCAGGACTTGAAGAGGCAGAGATTATGAGACCAGGATATGCAATCGAATATGACTTTGTTTTTCCAACTCAGCTTAAACATAGCCTTGAGACGAAAAGTATCGAGGGGCTCTTTCTCGCAGGACAGATAAATGGGACGTCAGGCTATGAGGAGGCTGCTGCACAGGGATTAATAGCAGGTGTGAATGCTTCTCTGAAACTTCAAGGAAAGCAACCCTTGATCTTGGGAAGGCATGAAGCATACATAGGGGTCCTCATTGATGACCTCATAACAAAAGGCACGAACGAGCCTTACAGGATGTTTACATCGAGGGCAGAATACAGGCTTCTTTTAAGGCATGACAACGCTGATATGCGTTTGATGGATAAGGGTTATGAAATTGGGCTCTTAGAGAAAGAGGTCTATCAAAAGTTTCTGGAAAAGAAAAGGCTGATTGAGGAAGAACTTCAGCGAATCAAAAAGACACGGATAAAGTTAGATGGGACTGACAGGAATGAGTCTCTGGAGCAACTCTTAAAGAGACCTGAGATAACATATGAATTCATAGAGGAGCTTTCGCCTTCTGATAAACCTCTTACGACTGAAATGAAAAAACAGGTAGAGATACAGGTGAAATATGATGGCTATATACGTCGACAGATGGAGATGGCTGAGAGGCTTAAGAAGATAGAGGGAAAAAGGATACCTGAAGATTTTAATTACAGTTCTGTGAATGGGCTTTCAAAAGAGATCCAAGAGTAAGTTGACAGGAAATAAGACCTGCAAACCTCGGCCAGGCAAGCAGAATCCCTGGCGTAACTCCTGCTGCCATTTCTCTCTTGCTGGTAACAATAGAGAGATTGAAAAGAGAACGAGGGCAGAAAAGAGTAAGCTCTTGAGTCAGGGGAACAGTTGTGACATAAAATTAAGGTTATTCTGGCAGAAAGATAAACAGCATTTGATATGCTACAAGTAGCCATTGTGAAGTGACATGTTTATAGAGGATACTACAAATGTGGAATGTGGAGATCTGACCCTTTAAGATCTCCATAATGCATATCGTTCTATGTTGTGTGAGAAAAAATTAATGGAGGAGCAGAATGACCATTAAGAAATGCTTTAAAAGCTTGTCATATATGTTCTCTCAATTTTCAGTCAAACAAAAATTATATCGATAGCGTTGATTATTCTATTCGGGCTTTACATTAATAGGAAAAATATCAGTTCCTCCTTATGATAGCTCCAAGTTTTCATCAGATGAGCCCGAGTACAACCCGAAGGTCAAAAACCGAAGAAAACCGACGACTCCATCATGGCATGGGCAATGTCTCATGAATTTGTCAGAGACCTATGCTGAAAGCACCTTCAACAGCAAAGTTCGGCCCTTTTGAAGAATCATCGGTAACTCCTCTGGGAGATGAGAAATACAGAATTGTAGCCTATGTCGATTAGCAGAATTCTTTTGGGGCTATGCTCAGGACCTATTACACTTGTGAACTGAAATATCAAACTGATACTGAGAAGTGGCAAATGCTAAAAATTAATTTTCAAAAGTGAGAGTGGCTCTGATGTTTCGTCAATTCAGAAGCAATATATGAATAGTGGGACAAGGTGGAGTGAGAGACTGGCGTAGTGGCAAAAGGATGACAAAATGAGGGACACAGAGCCTGTCTAATAACTTTCAACGCAGTGGAATATCTCATGCTGAACTCGTTTCAGCATCTAAGGGAATCAATAGGTTAGGAGATCCTGAAACAAGTTAGGGTAACAATCAATCAGTTTCCAGACAGGTTCAGTGTCCTTTACCTTACCATCAAATTCGTTCCATTGATAATGCAAATAAGAAAAAAATTGCAAATTGGACAGCAACAACAGAGCTGAAAAAAGCATTGCACAACAAAGCATCCACAGGATGCGGCATAACGACCGCCGCACCTGTCGTTTTATCGTTATACATAAAAAAAAATGGAAAATGGAAGAGACTAAGCTTACTACCACGGTTACAGTTCGAGAGTATCGTAAATTCAAAACCAGACAAAATCGCGAAAAAATCGCGGATCTTATTTATGAGCGCTTTTTGAGCGATACATAGAACCGTTTAAAGAAAATCAAAGCAAACATGGCTTCAGTATGATGGCGGTAAGTTGTTTGATGATTGAAGCTCTGTTTTGCTTCAGACGAGGAAGAAAGCGGACGGGGAGAAAGGTTGTGACGCTTTCGAGAAGTTTTTCGCAGACTCATCACACCTAAGAGAGTTTGTAGGCTTTGGAGGCCAATTCTACTCCTATGTACGTTGCGGAATTCTGCACCAGGGTGGACATATGACGGATGGAAGATCTTGCGCAAGGGTGAGTTATTCTCACAGACCACAAGACAATTAATGCAACAAATTCGTGAAAGCAGTATGAAAATGAACTTTGTGATTACACGGCAGAAATTAGAAAAAAGCCCTTCCAATCTAAAATATGGCGTAAGGCAATAAGGAAGCTGGACCACGTTTGCGCAAACTGCAATGCATTAATAGGGTCGTGAAAAGATCGCAGGGACACATCCTACATTTTCTTAACATCCCATTCTTCCTTTGGATGGAATCTCTCAATGCCAGAGACTGCAAGGCAAATATGAAGATAGGGCATTAATCATCTATCCAATAGCAATTTGGGCCTTTTTAAGAGACCAAGAATACTTATATGATATGGGACAAGAAAAGATTCTGGACAAGCCAGAATAGCAGAATAAGGTAAATATAGTAAGACTACAGGGAATATCGAGTCAAACCATATAAATAGCCATACTTTTATATTGCTATTTAATACCATATCTGTAGTATATTATGTCTATGAAGAAAACCCGTTTTGAATGGGATGAGGAGAAAGATAAGGAAAACCAAGTTAAACATAATGTTTCTTTTTCGCTGGCACAACAGGCTTTTCTTGATCCTCATCGTGTCATAGTAGAGGATGTTAACCATAGTACAGAAGAAGAACGATTTTACTGCATTGGTCGTGTCGGCGAAGGAATAATAACCGTAAGGTTTACATATAGAGGTAATATTATCCGCATCTATGGCGCCGGATATTGGAGAAAAGGGAGGAAAATATATGAAGAACAAAATAAAATATACTGAAGAACCGATGGGTAAACTGAAAGTCATTAAAGATTTTCTTCCACCGCCGGATCAGTTGGTCTTAAAAGAAGAAAATGTGAAGATAACCATTGCCTTAAACAAATCAAGCATTGAATTTTTCAAAAAAGAGGCGAAGAAACATCATACTTCGTACCAAAAAATGATTCGACGGATTGTAGATTGGTATGCTTCACATTATAAAAAAAGTGCTTAACAACTCATAAGGTTGAGATCATCGCATGAATATTAGGAGGTCAAATGAAAACTAAGAGTAAATTCATTCCAGCAAAGCCTCATACCGTTCTTTCAACGGGGGAGGTCATTCGACTGCTCCGTGATTTGAAAGGATGGACTCAGGCCGAACTTGCGAGGCGTTCCGGTATTAGTGCAACCAATATTAGCCTTTTAGAAAATGAGAAGGTTGAGATCGGCAAAAGGCGTGCTGAACAGCTTGCAAAGACCTTTGACGTTCATCCCGCAATAATTATGTTTCCTGAGTATGAGGCAAAAGAGATAGAGAAAGCCGCCTAAGCGGGACAAAGAACACACCCCATATAGTGAAAAGGGGATAGGTACATTTTCTAAGGCGTGACGCTATGGGTTCAAGAACGCATCTTTTCAATATATACAATTTAGTTAAGTTGTGATAAATTATTTATATGGAAAATACAGCCACAGAGATCGATCGTATTAAAGAAATGCTCAATAAACTCCCCGAAAGTGCCCTCGCAGAAGTAGGCGACTTTGTAGCCTTTCTCCTGGAAAAAGAGAAAAAAAGAAAAGCCCTCGTTGAGAGCGTACGTAAGGCAGAACAAGAGCCATCCGTTACATTTGAATCTCCGGAAGATGCTATGCAGACGATTCTAAATGCGCCGGAAGATTAAATTTGCTGAGTCTTTTCCTAAAAAAGCAAAGAAACTCTTAAAGAAAAACCCATCTCTCGAGGATGTCTTCAGGGAAGTCCTTCATAAACTCTCAGAGGACGTCTTCATCCTATCGCTTCATACTCATGCCCTCTCGGGAGACCTTAAAGGAAAATATGCCTGTACTCTGACACATGATTTAAGAATCATATTTAAGCTTTCAGATGATGCTGTCCACCTTCTCGATATCGGCTCTCACGATGAGGTTTATTGAAGAACCTCCATGAATGATAAAAAGCCTGATGAACTCTTAAAGGATGGAATCATAGAATTAGGGTTCACGCCCTCAAAGGAACAGATAAATGCCTTCATGACTTACCTCTCAGAACTGAAGAAATGGAATAAAGCATATAATCTAACCGGTCTTAAAAAAGATGAAGATATTATCATCAAGCACTTCCTTGATTCCTTACTCTATCTGAAGGCAATACCTGTCGGAATCGACTCGTACCGAGAAGGTGAAATAAGGGTTGCAGATGTTGGAAGTGGCGCAGGCTTTCCGGGAATACCTATAAAGATTATCAGACCTGAGATCGAGATGTATCTCGTTGAACCTTCAAGGAAGAAATCCGCATTTCTCAGACATATTATTAGACGCCTCGAATTGAAACAGATTGAGGTAATAGAAAAGAGAATTGAGGAGATTAAGGTAAATCAGGAATTAGCCCAACCCGTTGATGTTGCACTGACAAGAGCATTATTCAGCATTAAAGAATTTTTAAAGAAGGCTTCTCATATTGTAAGAAAAGGAGGAATCCTTATCTTCAACAAAGGACCAAAAGTAAAAGAAGAGATTAACATGCTTAGGGAGATCAAATACGAGATTTTAATGCTCCCCCTCCCCTTCTCTGAAATAAAGAGAACTATTGTTATCGTGAGAGTAGAATGAACAACCACGCAGCATAGCTATGAGTTATCAAGTCTGTCATTCCGGCTCGTCCGGAATCTTTCTTTGCTTTATTTTGCTCCGGAAGGACTCCCGACAAGCGGGAATGAGAAAGTATGAGGAATGATCTTCTTAACCCCAATGCAATGCATCGGGGAATTCTTTGATTAAAAAGTTATGAATTCTTAGTCCTGTCTCAATAATTTAGCATGACCTTCGGCTATGAGTGTCTCATCTGATTTTTTAATCTTTGCAGATGTTTCAATAATTCTTTTATTCATATTTGTTATGGCGGCCTCAACAACTGCTCTTTCCCCAACCATAAGAGGGTTTTTAAATCTTACTGTGATCTCTGCTGTAATAGCAGATAGCCCTTGCATAAGGGCAGCCTTGACCATCGCTTCATCAATAATGGTAGAGATTATTCCGCCATGAACAATATCTTTGTAACCCTGGTGGATCTTCTGTGGAACAAACTCAGACGAGATCTTCCCTTTATGGATAGAGAATTTAAGATGAAGCCCATAGGGATTGTTCTCCCCACATACAAAACAGTGATGATCGTCTTCTAATTTTTTCATTATTCAGGGAGATGAAGACCCAATAGAAATGGTTATTTGTTCATCATCTCAAGAAACTCTTTGTTGCCCTTTGTGCCGGTGAGTTTTCCCATAAGAAACTCCATACTCTCGACTGTACTCAGAGGGGTAAGGACTTTTCTGAGTATCCACATCTTATTGAGCACGTCTTTGTCTACCAGCAGTTCCTCTTTTCTTGTGCCGGAGCCGTTAATATCAATGCTCGGGAATATCCTCCTGTCAACAAGCTTTCTGTCCAGGTGCAACTCCATATTACCCGTACCTTTGAATTCCTCGAATATGACATCATCCATTCTGCTTCCTGTATCTACAAGGGCGGTTGCAATGATGGTAAGGCTTCCCCCATTTTCTATATTTCTTGCAGTCCCGAAAAATCTCTTCGGCTTCTGGAGTGCATTTGCATCGAGACCTCCTGAAAGGACTTTACCACTTGTTGGAATAACCGCATTGTAAGCCCTCGCAAGCCTTGTTATACTGTCAAGTAATATAACGACATTGCGTTTGGATTCGACGAAGCGTTTTGCCTTTTCGATGACTATCTCTGAGACCTGGCAGTGTCTCTGGGGTGGTTCATCAAACGTTGAGCTTATTATCTCTGCGGTAGGAACTTGCCTTTTCCAATCTGTTACTTCCTCAGGCCTTTCGTCAATCAGAAGTATGATAAGGTGGATATCTCGATGGTTTTTCTTGACTCCCTTTGCTATAGACTGCAGAAGCATAGTTTTACCAGTCCTTGGTGCGGCAACTATCATACCCCTCTGCCCCATGCCGATAGGGGTTATAAGGTCCATTACCCTTGTAGAATAATCATTAGAATCATATTCGAGATTAATTTTTTTGGTAGGATAGTAGGGAATAAGATTATCAAAAAGCGGCCTTTTGATATTTTCCTCAGGGGCTTCGTGGTTTATTGCCTCTACCTTAAGGAGGGCAAAATATCTCTCACTTTCCTTTGGAGGCCTTATCTGCCCTGAGACAAGGTCACCTGTCCTGAGGTTAAACCTCCGTATTTGTGAGGGCGATACATATATGTCGTCAGGGCCTGGAAGGTAGCTATAGTCCGGGGACCTCAGGAAGCCGAATCCATCAGGGAGGATTTCCAATACCCCCTCCCCAAATACATACCCTATTTTTTCTGTCTGTGCCTGAAGTATCGCAAAAATAAGGTCTTGTTTTCTCATACCGGTAGCGCCTTCTACTTTGAGTTCCCTCGCAACCTCTGTGAGTTCATCAATGGTTTTTTCCTTAAGCTCTGAAATCGAGATATTTTCCATCATTAACTCCTCTTCGGATTTCTTACGGTGGTTTATATAACCCAATAAGTCGTGACCTATCCAGGGAGGTTATTGTGCTTTACTTATTGTTATATTCTTAAATGAAGAATGTTACATAAGAATACTAAAACCAAAATATATTTGTCAATCCCCGAATCTTCTTTCTCTGTCACTTAAAGATTTGTTATTTTCATCCCTTCATGAAAGATTTACCGGCGCTTGACATTTTTTATATAATGAGAATTAAATCGTTTATGAGATACGGAGAAAAGGCAATAAAGAACGCTCGTTTAGAGATATGGGATAATCCGCATCCGGAGCGTGACTACGAGATAAATATCAGTTTTCCTGAGTTTACATGCCTCTGCCCACGTTCAGGATATCCCGATTTCGCCATTATCAAGATAAATTACATACCTGGTAAAAAGATCGTCGAACTGAAATCCCTGAAACTTTACTTGAATTCTTTTCGCAATGTTTATATGTCTCACGAAGAAGCAACAAATACAATATACTCAGAACTCAAAAATAGACTCAAACCGAGGTTTCTTGAGGTAATTGGAGACTTCAATCCGAGGGGAAATGTGAAGACCATCGTGAGAGTTTGCTCCGAAAACTCCTACAAATAACAGAGAAGAAACACTCTCTGATTTGAACATTATCCACATCATGCCGCTTTTGCCCTCTCGATAAAAAGTCCCATCTTTTTATGATCCTTTCCCCCCTTTTCTAACTCAATGCCGCTGCTTACATCTACTCCGTAAGGTCTTACACGCCTCACAGCCTCAGCAATGTTATCAGGTCTCAGACCCCCTGCAAGGATAATTCTGCCAAATTGTTTGGCATCTACAGCAATATCCCAGTTAAATATCTGTCCCGTACCTCCAAAAATATCAGGCGTGAATGTATCAAGGAGAAAAGCAGAGACCTTATTTTTATAATGTTTAAGGGGATCAAGGCTTTCGAGAGATTTGACTCTTATAGCCTTTATGATGCGTCGAGAAATGTTGCATATCTCAGGAGGTTCATTGCCGTGGAGCTGGACAATATCTATACCGGTCAGGATTATCATTTTTTCAATCTCCTCGACCTTCTCATTCACAAAAACTCCCACAGTTGTCGTAAAAGAAGGAAGCTTTTTGATTATTGCCCCTGCTTTTTCATGTGATATATAACGCGGACTTCCTTTAAAGAATACAAAACCTAAGGCATCTGCACCACAATCAATCGCTGCCAATGCATCATCAAGATTCGTGATGCCACAGATCTTGACTTTGACCTGTATATCAGAATTCATCACGTTTTCCCCATTAACTCGTCAATCTTCATCTCTATATCCACTACTTCCAGAAAGGCTGTGCCCACAAGAATAGAATCAATACCAGCATCCTGGAGCCTTTTAACATCTCCTCTTGTCTTTATACCGCTTTCACTCACTATGATCTTGTTAAAGGGAATCTCTTTTTTAAGTTCAAAAGTGGAATTTAAATCAATGCGTAATGTTTTCAGGTCTCTATTGTTTATACCAATAATATCTGCCTTTATCAGAAGGGCCATTTCGAGTTCTTTAAAATCATGTACCTCGAAAAGGACAGATAATCCGAGCTCCTGCACAAGATGAAGGTATTCTGCAGCCTGGTTCTTATTGAGCAAGGAGGCTATGAACAGAATGGCATCGGCTCCATGTGCCTTTGACTCATAAATCTGGTACTCGTCAAAAATAAAGTCTTTTCTCAAGAGGGGTCTCTTCGTTACCTTTTTTACTTCCGATAGATATTCGAGCTTCCCCTGAAAATAGTCTTCTTCTGTAAGGATGGAGATTGCGTCAACAGCCTTTTCTTCATAAATAGATGCTATGGTAATGGGATCAAAGCCTTGTCTTATAACACCCCTTAATGGAGAAGCTTTTTTAATCTCTGCGATAAGCCTGATGGAGCCAGAGTTTTTCTTTACGGCATCCCTAAAATTTTTTGGCTTTTCAACAGCCAATGCCTTTGCTTTCATCTCTCTTAAAGGGACTCTTGTCTTTAAAACGTCCAGCCTTTCTTTCTTTTTTTCTATTATCTTGTTAAGAATACTCATAATGAATTTTAAAGGGAAGATAAGCAATTTTGCAAACTTTCCTATGATATAATGGGGTCTGTATGGATGGAAAACATCATATAGCAAGAGCTGCAGGCATTATGAGTATCGCTACCTTTATCAGCCGGATTCTCGGCTACGTAAGGGACATGATATTTGCATTATACTTCGGTGCCACCGGGCTTTCCGATACTTTTTTTGCGGCGTTCAGAATCCCGAATCTGTTAAGAGAGTTGTTTGCTGAAGGTTCCATGTCATCAGCTTTCATCCCCGTATTAACAGAATACCGGCAAAAACACGGTGAAGAAGAAGCTAACCGGATTGTAAAAATAACTTTCACCTTTATCATCATATTTGTCGGGATTCTATGTCTCATAGGCATTATTCTTTCTCCGGCCATTGTTGCTGTTATTGCACCGGGATTCTTGGGTTCACCGGAAAAGTTTTCATTGACAGTACTTTTAACAAGAATAATGTTCCCATTTCTTTTATTTATAAGTCTTGCTGCATTAGTGATGGGCGCCCTGAACACAAAGAAAGTTTTTTTTATCCCTGCCCTTGCCCCTGCGATGCTTAATATAACCTTGATATTGAGTATAGTTTTTTTTGAATCGAGGGCCAAACAACCGATAACAGCTGCTGCAATAGGCGTTATGGCCGGGGGCTTTGTTCAATTTGTTTTTCAACTCCCTTCATTTTTAAAAAACAAATACAACCTCGGTTTTGATACGACCTTTAGTCACCCCGGTCTTAAAAGGATGTCTATTTTATTAATACCCGCTACTTTTGCATTAGCGGTAAATCAGATAAATATCGTCGTGAACAATATCCTTGCCTCATATCTTCAGCCGGGCAGTATTACATATCTTTTTTATTCAATGAGATTGGTACAGTTTCCCATCGGCATATTTGGTGTTGCAATGGGTATGGCCGTATTGCCGACACTGTCTGAACATGCAGCTAAAGGAGATTTTGACAGGCTCAGAGATGATTTTTCATTCGCACTAAGGTTGTTGCTTTTTATATCTGTTCCGGCTATGGCAGGACTGATAGCACTCAGAGAACCAATAGTGAATGTGCTTTATCAAAGAGGTAAGTTCGATTACACTGCAACGGTAAACACTGCTCAGGCTCTTTTATTTTATTCTTTAGGGATATGGTGTATCGTTGGATCAAGGGTAATAACGGCAAGCTTCTATTCGATGCAGGATACGAAAACCCCTGTAAAGATCGCAATGATTGCATTGGCAACAAATGTTATATTGAGTGTTATACTTATGCATCCCCTTAAACACGGCGGTCTTGCACTTGCCAATAGCATTGCCTCAGGTCTAAATTTCGCTCTCTTATTCTCCTTTCTCAGAAAAAAGCTTAAGGGGGTTGACACAAGAAGAGTCTTACGTTCTTTTACAAGAACTGTCTTTGCCTCATCTGCTATGGGGCTCACAGGAGGGATGCTCCTTCGCGGAGAAGTATGGCATATACATGGAAATACCCTTTATAAAGCCTTCTACCTGAGTGGCACTACTGCCTTATGTATCGGGATATATTTCTTTTTAAGTTATCTCCTGAAAAGTGAGGAGGCCTCTTATGTACTGGAGATGGTAAAAGAAAGATTCAGATAAATTTAATAATAAGAGGGATGAATGATTATTAAAAATCTTATTGTCGGTCCCCTTGAAAGTAATTGTTTTGTTATTGCAGACGAAAAGACCAAGG
>CAWGWX010000011.1:65000-72695 GCA_963826355.1 Nitrospirota bacterium
AAGGCAGAAGGTGGCTTGACTGTGAGGCTGACAAGCCGAGCAGGTGGGAAACCAGGGCTTAGTGATCCGGTGGCACTGAGTGGAAGGGCCATCGCTCAACGGATAAAAGGTACGCCGGGGATAACAGGCTTATCGGGTCCAAGAGTTCACATCGACGACCCGGTTTGGCACCTCGATGTCGACTCATCGCATCCTGGAGCTGAAGCAGGTTCCAAGGGTTGGGCTGTTCGCCCATTAAAGCGGTACGAGAGTTGGGTTCAGAACGTCGTGAGACAGTTCGGTCCCTATCTGTTGCAGGCGGAGGAGACTTGCGGGGATCTGTCCTCAGTACGAGAGGACCGGGATGGACAGACCTCTGGTGTTCCGGTTGTCATGCCAATGGCAATGCCGGGTAGCTATGTCTGGATGGGATAAACGCTGAAGGCATCTAAGCGTGAAACCCACCCCAAGATGAGGTCTCCCGTGGAGCAATCCACCTTAAGGTCTGTGGTAGACCACCACGTTGATAGGCTGGCAGTGTAAGTGCAGTAATGCATTCAGCTTACCAGTACTAATAGACCGTGCGACTTGACCCTTATTTTTTCTGTTGTCAAGAAAAGAAGTAAAATCTTCGAAAAGGGGCGAAAGCCCCTTTGTATTTGTAATTGAGAGGTAAAATGAGAGAAAGAGATATATTTGAAGAAATAATCGATATAGGAAAAAGGCGTGGAGTCTTAACCTACGATGAAATAAATGAAGCACTGCCTTCAGAGTTTTTCTCTCCTGATGAATTAGAAGACCTCATGGATATCCTTCAAGATATGGGAGTCAAGGTTATAGATCATGAGGAAGCCCTTTTGCCCGAAGAAGAAGTAGAAGAGGAATTAGAAGAGTATGACAAAGCAGAGGACCTCGTACAGGCGTATTTCTACTCTATGGGGGATATCTCTATACTGAAAAAAGATGAAGAAACAGAACTTGCAAAAAGACTCGAGGAAGGCAAGAAAATCATAAAAGATATTATCATCACTCTGCCCCTTTACAAAAAGACTGAGGCTAGTCTGAACGGAGAAGAAGAGGAGCTAAGTACTGAGGAGGAAAGAGCCGAGATAGCTCTCACAAAGACTGTAGAGATAGTTGAAACTCTTATGGTAGAAATTGAAAGTGCGGACAAGAAGATTGCAAAGTATGGTTATTTGAAAGAGCTTAAAAAAGTTATCAACGAGAAAAAAAAGAAGAATATTAATGCTAAAAAACTGCAGGCTTTATCAAAGGAAACAGAAAAGGCTTATAAAAAGGTTGAATCAGAAGTCGGAGTCAAGGTCGATGTCCTTAAGAGGATGTGGGATCGTATTGTAAAGGCAAAAACACTTATTTCTACTTCAAAAAATGAGTTGATAACCCGAAATCTTAGGCTCGTTGTTAATATTGCAAAAAACTATGTTGGTAGAGGACTTCCTCTCCTTGATCTCATACAGGAAGGAAATATAGGCCTTATGAAGGCTGTTGATAAATTTAAGTACGAAAAGGGCTTTAAGTTCAGCACTTATGCAACATGGTGGATCAGACAGGCTATTACAAGGGCTTTAATAGATCAGACGAAGACCATCAGAGTTCCTGTTCATATGATGGAGTTTTATAACAGGGTTACTAAGGCATCGAGAGAATTAACACAACAACTCGGCAGAGAGCCGACGAAAGAAGAGATTGCTCAGAAACTCGGAGTTCCAACAAAAAAGGTTGAAGAGGTTTTCAGGGCAATACAAGATCCTATAGCACTACAGACGCCTGTAGGTGATGAGGACACAGAACTTGAAGATTTTATAGGAGATAAGAATAGCCCTTCACCTTATTCTGATGCCGAGAGGATTGAAATTTCAGAGCATATACAGAGGGTGTTGAAATCCTTAACTCCCAAAGAGGAGAAGGTTATCAGAATGAGGTTCGGAATAGGCATGGAGAGAGACCATACTCTCGAAGAAGTTGGAAGGCATCTTTCTATAACAAGAGAAAGAGTCAGACAGATAGAGGCAAAGGCATTAAGAAAACTTAAACATCCAAGCAGACTTAAAGTTCTTAAGACACTGATTACTTCTACTTAATCCCTATTACTTCATCTCCTTTTGTGACGGCATTACTGCTTTTTCTCACTATTGCAGTTGCGGTTGACTCTCTGGTGTTTATAACCTGTATGGTGCCGTTTACTACTCTATGTTTTCCTTGTATGAGAGTCGCAAGTAAGTCTCCGACTTCAAGACCTTCCCTTCTTCCTTTATCAAGATAAACAATATCCAACATTCCGTTGATCAAGCGCAGTTCTTTTGTAGCGACAACATAGCCATTTAAATCAGGCTTTCTGGGAGTTTCCGCGCGAGAGGGGGGTTCTATCTCATAGTACGAGTCAAGAAGGCTTCCTGTTAAGACATCACTGTATGAGTCTGTAATTTTTATTTTTGTTTCAATGCCATCCTGGCCAACGACCTCTGCAATCCCAAGTACCTCAATAAGATAACCAAGCGCTAAGCCAGATTTTGGATGTACCACTTTTTCTACTAGGTGGATAATATAAAACTTATCTCCAATCTTAGAGGGATTGTCTGTCTTAATATAGGCATAGTCATCTTTGCCGAGGATAGTTCTGTCAGACGGAGAGTCAACTATGGATCCAACACTATGCACGGAATCAGTAATATAACCGCTTGCTATTAAGAGTTTTTTGTCAACGAGATACTCCTTTTTAGGAGGTTCAACTTTTTCCACCATTTCTTTTTTAGGCTCTTCTCTTTTTATCTTAGTTTCTGTAACCTCCGGTATAGATATTTCTTTCTGCAATATGTAGAGGGGGATCTTGATTTTTTGCTGGGGATAAATTCTATCAGGATTCATTATATCAGGATTCTCTTTCCATATCTTCGGCCAGAGGAAGGGGTCTTGAAGCTCTTTCTGGGAAATGTCCCAAAGGGTATCACCTTTTACAATGGTATAATCTTTATATTCCTGCATCTGTGCAAATAAAAAGGAAGGCAAGAGTAAAAAACCTAGTAAAATTAAGATCATACTTACCGTCGCTTTTTGTCTCACCATAAATATCTCCTTTTAGAAAGTTTTATTGTAAATAAACATAACGAAGATACTAAAAACTGTCAAGCATTAATTTAATGTAAATAGTATATCCTTTTCCGTGATGAAACTCACATTTATTACCAGCGTTCAGAATAAAGATTATCTCGGCTTCACCTCACAATGATGTTTACTAATCCCCCTCATTTTTGAGAAAAGAAGGAATATTCAATCAGGGTTTTGAGATATTTCCTTTAATGAATATTTTACCCCTTTAACTATTTTTATAAATTCTGATATATTTATTCATGAAACAGATCAGGATTCTCCTTATATCTCTACTTTTCCTAATACCCGTTACTATCTATGCATCAGATATTAAAGAATACAGACTGGACAACAGCCTGAAGGTCATGATTGTCGAAAACCACAAGGCCCCCGTGGCAACATTTCAGGTATGGTATCGTACAGGCTCCAGAGATGAACCTGCTGGCAAATCTGGGCTGAGCCATCTGCTTGAACATATGATGTTTAAGGGCACGCCTCGATACGGCCCATCAGTATTTTCAAAGATCATTCAAAAAGATGGTGGAACAGATAACGCATATACAACAAAGGACTTTACAGTATATTTTGAGCTTTTCTCCTCAGACAGGATAATGCTTTCTATTAACCTCGAGGCTGACAGGATGCAGAATCTGACACTCGATCCTAAAGAAGTGCTTTCTGAGAGAAGCGTTGTCATGGAAGAGCACAGGCTGAGATATGAGGACGATCCCCAAAATTCTCTCTTTGAGGAGGTTGTAGCAGCAGCATACAAAGTACATCCCTATCAACGACCCGTAATCGGATGGATGTCTGACCTGAAATCCATTGAAAGGGATGATTTATATAATTACTATAAAGCTCACTATTCACCGAGTAATGCTGTTATCGTTATTGTAGGAGATGTCAAACCAGATCAGATAATTGAACGTATCAAAAGTTCCTTTGATAACATTCCTCCAGGAACTCTGAAGAAAAATATTAATTTTTTAGAGCCTGAACAGCAGGGTGAAAGAAGGGTCCTCCTGAAGAGAGAAGCAGAACTACCATATCTCCTTGTAGCCTATCATACTCCCAGTTTTCCCCATGAAGATAGCTATGCCCTCAATGTCTTAAATCTGATTTTATCAGGCGGAAAAAGCTCAAGACTTTATACGTCTCTCGTTTATGAAAAAAAGATTGCCCTTAATGTAGAGGCTGATTATGATGGTTTGAACAGAGACTCCTATTTATTTTTTCTTGATGCAACAGCCTCTCCTGGAAAGGATATAAAGGAGGTTGAAAATGCCCTCTATGCAGAGATTGAAAAAATAAAGAAAGAACCACCATCGGAACGGGAGGTTCAGAAGGCAAAAAACCAGATAGAGTCTTCATTTATCATGGAGCAGGACTCAATTTATCTGGAGGCTATGAAATACGGTATATTCGAGATGCTCGGAGACTGGAAGCTCATTGATAGATACCTCGAGGGTATCAGAAAGGTAACACGTGAAGACGTAGTTAGAGTTGCAAACAGATATTTAAAGGAAGACAACAGGACAGTGGGAATTTTGATACCAACAAAGGTCACAGGAGTGAAAAGTGAATAGTGAACTGTATAAAAAACGTCAGGCATTTTTATTTCTATTACTGTTCACTGTCTACTGCCTACTGTCTACTGATGTTTATGCCTTAAATGTAAAAAGAACCACCCTCCAAAATAGCCTTATAGTTCTCCATTCCGAAGAACATAGTCTTCCCATTGTAATGGTTACGCTCCTTGTAAAAGCAAGTCAACTCAACGAACCAAAAGATAAAGCAGGGCTTGCCAATCTTACTGCAGAACTTCTCTTAGAAGGCACGAAACACCGCAAATCCACTGACATCAGTGAGGAGATAGAGTTTTTAGGTGCATCCCTTGATACCTCGACGAGCAGAGATTACACTACCATTTCTCTGTCAATTCTGAAAAAAGATATTAACAAAGGTTTCGAGCTCTTTTGTGATATCCTGCTGAATCCCACTTTCCCTCAACAGGAAATTGAGAGGAAAAAAGAACTTATCAAAGGTTCTCTGAGACAGAGTGAGGAGGACCCTTCTTTCATTGCAGAGCGCACGTTTAGAAAGGAGGTATTTGGTGAGCATCCTTATGGAAGGCTCACAGAGGGCTCTGCTGAGACCATTGACAATATAAGAAGAGAGGACTTGATAAAGTTCTATTCTGATTATTTTCTACCTAACAACTCTATATTATCAATAGTAGGAGACCTCACTGAAGAGGAGTTGAATGCTTTAATCAAAAAATATCTTGATGATTGGAAGAAGGCTGATCTACCACCGATAACTGCCAACGGACTCGATGAAAAAAAGACTAAGAGGGTTGTAAAAATCGATAAGGACCTGACACAGGCAAATATTTTACTCGGGCACATTGGTATCAGCAGGGACAATCCTGATTATTATGCTGTCTCCATTATGAACTACATCTTCGGAGGCGGCGGCTTCTCATCAAGACTTATGCAATCCATAAGGGATGAGATGGGACTCGCCTATGATGTGGATAGTTCTTTCTCTTTAAATAAAGAAAAAGGGTTGTTTCAGGTAGAGGTTCAAACTAAGAACGAGTCAGCAGATTTAGTGATTTCTGAGATACTCAAGCAAATGGAAAGGATTAGAAAAGAGTATGTTTCTGACGAGGAGCTCACTGATGCAAAATCATATCTAACCGGTAGTTTCCCGAGGAGGCTGGATACGAACAGAAAAATTGCCGATTTTCTTGCCCTTGTTGAATTCTATAACTTCGGCCTTGATTATATAGAAAAATACTCTGGTTATATAAATTCAGTAATAAAAGAAGACATACTCAGGGTTGCAAGAAAGTACCTCGACCCTGAAAATTATGTGCTTGTGATTGTGGCAAACCAGAAAAAGGCAGCTCTCAAGCATTAATGTAAAGACAGATTCCACTTAACCCGAATTAACAATTACATTCCTTAATCCGTTAAATATCGAGTTGGTCTCATGAAGCACCGTAAAGGCCATCTCAAGCCTCACAGGAAACACTCCCTTGGCAAAAATACCCCTTTTCATTCATTCTTGTTTTGTTAGGAAACTGTAATAAGATCGGAAAATTTTAAAAAATTATAATAAAATATATTTATATTATAGCGACCAGATTGAAAGGAGTTCATTTGCCAGCTATCCCTTTAAGAAAAGAACTAAAGGAAAAATTCATACAAGATTTGACACCTTCAGAAAAAATCTTTTTTCTGAAAAAGGCTCAGGAGTCTATTATGCTGAAGGGATATCTGGCCTGCGAAGACCTGTTTCACTATTGTTATTTTCTAACGCTCAAAGAACGATTCAGTCGAATCAGTCCACAAAGGGGTGAAGGATGCCTGAGATTCCTCCTTGTAGAAGGAGCAAAGGATATTGAAGAGGCAATAAAGTTGTATGAAGAGAGATTGAAGAACAAGAAAATACCTAGATCTGACACAAAGGGCTATGAATTCATAGAACATTTCTCCGAATAAAGTGAGTTAAAATTAACCTATGCATTTGATACTGTTCGATATTGATGGCACACTTATAGATTCAGGGGAGGCAGGAAGCCGCTCCCTAAATCTCTCATTCAAGGAATTGTTTTCCATTGCGAATGGCTTTCATGGTATAAGCATGGCCGGTAAAACAGACACACAGATAATGAAGGAAGGCTTGCTAAAACATGGTATATCGGTGGACGGTAATTTTGATGTCGTTATAAATACGTATCTCAAGTATCTGCGTAAGGAGATACATAATGACAGGAGACATATGAAACCAGGTATCTATGAACTATTAGAAAGATTGAGCCTTACAAGGGATATACAAATAGGACTTCTTACAGGGAACATTGAGTCTGGTGCAAGGATAAAACTCGAACCCTTCGAGCTTAATAAATATTTCCCAACAGGTGCCTTTGGCAGTGATGATGAAGACAGGAATAAGCTTTTACCCATTGCAATAAACAGATTTGAGGAAATTTGCCGGAGAAAGATCAGTACCGATGAATGTATAGTAATAGGGGATACACCACGTGATGTGCACTGTGCAAAAATATATGGCGCAACATGTATAGGCGTAGCCACCGGGCCCTACTCTATCGATGAACTCATAGGGGCAGGGGCCGACTATGTAGTCAAAGATCTATTAAATTACAACAATCTCCTACAATTCCTAAATATGTGACTTCATGAGTTTTTTGAAGAATTATGCTTTAATAAAGAGGACCTTTGCTAAGCTATAAAGAGATATTTCTAGGTAATCGATGCAACAATAAATGCCTCTATTGCCCTTACAGGCAAAAAGACTTCTCTCAGCCTGATTTCAATTCTGTAACTACTGCTTTGAAACGAGGGGAAGAAGATGGTGTCGCCTTTTACGGAGGAGAGCCGACACTACGCAATGATTTGGTAGGGATCATCCTTGCCGCTAAACAAAATGGTTATAGAAGAATAAAGTTAATAACAAACGGACGGGCCTTTTCTGATAACCAAGTCCTGCTTCAAATAGTAAATGCAGGTTGTTGTCTCTTTGAAATAAAATTATGGGGATCACATCCTGATCTCCATGATCATCTTACACAGACACCAG
>CAWGWX010000012.1:0-17094 GCA_963826355.1 Nitrospirota bacterium
GAAGAAGGGCTTCCGCTACACCTCACTGATCTCCAGAATCCGATCGAGGCGGAAGATTCTTTTTTCGTTTCTCAGATGGCAGAATGCCTCCATACCAAGATAGGTTTTGCCGCTGTATTCCATTTTACCGACAAATGTGGGAGTAATTACCCTCCTGGATTTAACATCATTGTTTTTGAGGTAGAGTATTTCAATCTTTTGTCGGTTCTCGATGGTACTCTTTATGAGATTGATCTTTTCCTCAAGTGGATGACGGATTTCAGAAAGCTTATACTGGAATTGCGTCATAAACTTCACCACTCTCCAGTCCATGAAAATGTGCCTTTTCTCTATCGGCTTTTTAAGCACTATACCATCAAGGCGCGTGCACCTGCTTAAAGCTACATAGACCTGACCGCTCGCAAATGTTCCTCTTCCTATGTCAATCACCGCCTTATCAAAAGTCTTACCCTGTGACTTGTGGATAGTTACTGCCCATGCAAGTTTCAGGGGATACTGGGTAAAGGAGCCTACGACCTCGGACTCTATGCTGTTTTTTCTTTTGTCGAAATAGTAGTTAAACAATTCCCACCTGTAGGGCAGGACATCCACAATCTCCCCAGTCACCAATTCTACAATAATGACATCATCCTCTCCTTTCTGTTTTTCAATATCCACAATCTTTCCGATGCTCCCGTTCACCCACCGGAAAAGGGGGTCATTGTTCAGAAGCATAACCTGCGCATCTTTCTTAACCTGAAGGTCAACCTGTGTGGGGAGAGAATCCTGCTTGAAGTCACCATGTATGGTTCCCTGATAAGTAATCAGAGGAGAATCAATCCTGGAGAGGTGTTCCCTGTTTATTTTTTCCGCAGCATTGTTGAGCGTGGTGAGCCAGATATAGAAATCCTTCGGATCTGGAACAAAATCTTGATCACACCGTTGATTCAGCATAGCCAATTGTTCCTCAGCGACTGAATTGTTGCGTATTGCATTGAGAATAGCAATGAAACCCTCATCCTTCTGGCGGTATATCTTTTCAAGTTCTATAAATTCCATCTCAAGCTCTTTCATGACTATGGCATCAAAGAAATAGGGGGTTTGATAATGGGTATTGAAGAACTCTTTTTCGCTGCTGGTAACCACCGGCGGAAGCTGATAAAGATCGCCTATAAAGATCATCTGGACTCCTCCGAAAGGCTTTTTTCTTCCGGCGTTTAACCTCAGGAATTTATCTATACAGTCCAGCAGATCTGCACGAACCATTGATGTCTCGTCAATGATAATGGCATCCAGTTCCCTGTAAATGTTCTTGCCACTTCTTTTGATTTTTTTGATTGATTTCAGGGTAACATTGGGTTTGAATCCGAAAAAAGAATGTATAGTCTGTCCTCTTACATTCAGTGCAGAAACTCCTGTAGGCGCCAGCACAGCCAGCTTCTTCTTCGTATGGTTTTGGAAATAATCAAGGAGAGTGGATTTGCCAGTTCCTGCCTTACCGGTAATAAACACATGCCTGGAGGTATTCTCCATCTGGTCAAGAGCCCTTTGAAACAGCTCATTGAACTCTATATTTCTGGTTTTGGTGATGCCCATACCTTTGTACTTCATCTACACCTCTACCAGTAAAGGCATGTGAGTAAAGAGCAGGTAACTCCTTGTATGAAGCTTAAATAATTTTCCTACAGCCTCTCTGTATATATCCATCTGAAATCTGTATTTATCAATGAGCTCTGGTAATTCTTTTTCTCCAGTGGGAAAAGTCTTGTAATCATATATATGGGCGATATTATCTTTTATGATAATCCTGTCTATTCTGCCTCTGAAGATGGTTTTTCCTTTCTGCAGGATGAAGGGAAGTTCCACGTAAGAGTCTCTGAAGGGAAAAACGATATCATTGAGGTATCCTGATACGGAAAGCTTTTCAAAATCACCTCTTATGATATCTATCATTCTCTCCAGTTCTTCTTTTTTGTATACCTCAAACCTTAAGAGAATTAATGTCCTTTTTTCTATATCATCAATCCCTATTAGCCCTTTTGAGATTTCCTCGAAAAGCTTATGAAAGACTTTTCCAAACAAGACCCAGTCTTCACCATGTCTCACTCTTATGTCTATCTCCTCTGTGACATTCCTCCATTTAAAGGAAGGCTCATACGGAATAGGCTCTGTGTATATCGGTTCTGACATAAATGGCTCTGAGGGCAGTTGTTGAGTGATAACTGATGAGTGACGAGAAGCGTATATCTCATCTACCTGAGACTCATTCATGATTTTCAGAACGTCCACTTCAGAATTCATTTTTCCGTCCTTTGAAATTCCAAAGGTGTCCATGATATATGTGAGTCGTCCCGAAGCCTTTTCATCCTGTTTCCATGCCCCGATCATACAGAGGAAATCCTGTGCCCTTGTAATGGCAACATAAAAGAGCCTTTTTTCCTCTTCGATTTCCTTCTCTTTTCTCTTCAGGAAGGGTTCCCTTTTCTTTCTCCTGTCATGGTCTTCCTCATATGCCATAACTATCCTGCCATCTTCTTCATCAATGACAATGGATTTGCCTCTTGGAGTATTATCCTCATCAAGGGAAGGAAGAAATACTATTGGAAATTGAAGTCCCTTAGCAGCATGGACGGTCATTATTTTTACAGCATTCATACCTTCCGTATTGATATTTGCTTTTGCTTCATCACCCAGCCTTGCCTTGATGAGCTTTTCCCTGATATCAAGGGCAGAAAATCTTTGAGACTCATAGATCTCGATAATCCTTATAATTTTCTTTATATTCGCATGCCTCTGTTTTTCCCAGTAATATTGCCAGCCTCCTGTTTCTGAAAGTGCATCTTCAAGAAGCATGGCAATAGGTGTATATCTGGATCTCTCAATCCATCCTGAAATGAGATTGGATGCCTCCTTGACCTTTTTATTTTTTGAAGACCGAATTTTCTCTAATAAGGGTTTGTCACCTTTATCCGCCTTGGCGGATTTATCAAGCAGCCTGTATAAAGTCCTGTAGTCGATGCCAAAAAGGGGAGACCTTAAGAGACAGAACAAGCTGTAGTCATCCATAGGGTCGATAAGCAGAAAAAGGAGCTCTCTGAGTAAAGCAACTTCCGGTTCATCATAAAAGCCGATTCCTTTTACAACAATGAAGGGTATCCCCTGTCTCCTCAAAGCATCCTCAAAGAGAGAGAGATGGGTCCTCCTTCTGAGAAGTATTGCCATATCACCATAAAGGCATGGCCTTTTCGTGTCTCCATCAAATATCTCGTAGTGATTAACAAGGGACAATATCCTCTTTGATAAGATTGACGCTTCCCGTTCACGATTCTTCTTCATACCTTCGTCACTTTCCGCAAGGATAAGTTCAACATGGCCATCACCCTGTCTTGTTGCCTCAAAGGGTGCATACCGGGTACGCCACTTTTCATACAAGGTAGGCTGCATGAGTCTTTCAAAAAGGCTGTTCGTAAATTTTATGAGTGCGGGAAGGCTCCGATAGTTTTCCTTCACCTCTTCAAAGTAATATTCCCTTCCGAGCCATTCAGAAAATCTCTCTTTTGCTTCTTGAAAGACGCTCACGTTTGCCCCTCTGAATAGATATATGGACTGTTTTTCGTCCCCTACGAGGAAAATGGTTGGTATTTTACCCGATTCCCTTTTTGAACCTATGCCTGACCTCCACTCCTCGGTAAGCTTATCGATGATCTTCCATTGAAGAGAGCTTGTATCCTGAAACTCATCTACAAGGATATGGTCCGTATGTTCATCAAAGGAATAGAGGATATTCTGCCATTCCGGGTTTTTGATAAGGGCTTCATATGTGAGTAACTCAAGGTCATCAAAATCAATGAGGTGCCTTTGGAGTTTTTTATCTTTATATCGTTGAAGACATTTTGAATATAACTCAAGAATCCTTTTTTCTTCTTCCCCCGCGACTGGGTGTTTTTCTTTTAAAAGGAGCTCAGGATGTGGTCTTCTTTTGTTAAGCTCATCGAGGATTCGATAAAGGCTATCCCACCCCCTGATACCTCTGTCTCTAATCATCTCATAAAAAAGCGCAGGTTCGTTTTTCTCATCCATCAAACACTCATAGACTGACTCCGACCAGAGGAGTGAGGCAGCGAATTCGTCCATTACATCAAGTGATGGATCAAGGCCGAGCTCTATTGAAAACCGCTTGAGTAACTTGAGACAAAATGCATGGATTGTGGATATGCGCATAAGGGGCATCTTCTCCCGTATTGCAAGGAATAAATCTGGATTTTCTTTTTCAAGGATAGTGAGTATTCTGTCCTTCATCTCTGCAGCAGCCTTCTCAGTGAATGTGACGGCCAGTATCTTTTCTATTTCAGAGCCGCCAATCAATAAGCTAATATAACGCCTTGCGAGCTTCTCTGTCTTTCCTGAACCAGCAGGTGATGAAATAATAACGCTTTTTGTTATATCAAGATAATTTTCCATAACTTTGTTATTCACAGCGGACTCTGCTTCAATGATAGGTCTGTCATTCCTCCGCCAGAGGCGGATCGGGAATCTTTCTTTGAAGAAGGATGCCGGACAAGCCAGCATAACAAAAATACAACCAAAGATATTAAATAATTTTTAAGATCTTTGAAAATTAATAACATATACGGTTCAATACACTGGCGAAAGTCAGTTCTGCGCATCTCTGTCATGTCTTTAAACTCATAACTGTTTTTTGTATATATGGACAATACGGTCTTTCAAAGCAGTTTCTGCATGTCTGTTCAATCAAAGGAGACGCTAAAAAATCTCCCCTCCTCATCTTCAATACCGTTTCCTCGAGAAATCTGAGGCTCACCTCTATATAATCTTCTATTGTTCGCCCAGATTTCCTGTCATTCCTTCCCGGAATCCAAGATAGGTTTACATCCTTGAGAGAGTATATGCCTACACGCTCTACTTTAAATCCTAATGACTTCATCAATGCTGCGTAGAGGAATAACTGTAAATTTATGCCTTTTGTTATCACCTGTGACCCTCTGATCTGTGCTATACCAGTCTTATAATCAATAAGCTCCACAACATCCGTGACAAGTGACGAGTGACAAGTGACGAGTTTCTTTTCCTTTGAACTCCGAACTCTCGCCTCAGGCGAGTCGCCGAGGCGACCGAACTCCGAACTCCGAATTTTTTTATCCACCCTGTCTATCTTTCCTTTCAGTTTTATTCCTTTTATAATTTCGTCTTCAACAGGAAACTCAGCTTTCATAAATGAATAACCTTCATCAATGAGGTTGCTTTCGAGTTCATATATTTCTGGTAAGATAGAACAGAAGGCATCCATAATCAGATTTTTCCAGTAAGTTTCGACAGGTTTCTGAGAAAGGATGTTTTTTATTATCTCTTCTGCCTTTACCCTGAGTTCTTCGGCATCAGCAAAGGATGTTGATAAGAGAAGCTGCATTATTTCATGGACTATGGTTCCGAGGAGCATAGCCTCGACCCTGTATTCTTTTATTTCAAAAGGTTCAAGCTGGAGTACTTTTTCAATAAAAAATTTCCTGGGACATGCCCTGTAAGAGTCTATGTCAGTAACACGGATATAAGAATCTTCTCCAAATCTATCCCTGATTAACTTTTCCCCTACCTGTTCTATCTCTGAAATATATGATGCAAAAGGCCTTCTCCCTTTTCTCAATAATTCTTCTTCTTTTGAGAAGATTCCAGAAACCAATTCTTTTCTATCTCTATTCCAGGGGAGTAATGGAGAGGGAAGCGAAAATCTATCACCCTCCATTAAAGGATAGGATAGGTGAAGGTTTTTTGCTGGTTCTATCGTCCTCAGGAATAAAAATCTCTGAAGGAGTAAATATTTTTTCAGGTTTACCAGGCCGAACTTTGTCCTTACACTGTCAGGCAGTATGTAGTCAATATCAGGCTTTGATGGCAGGTCTCCATCCTTGAGACCTCCTAAGTAAAGATATTCTGCCTCGATTCCCCTCAGCTCGAAAAAACCCATAACTTGCACACCTGTGCCTTCTATTTCTGTTTCTGTGGAATTAAGGATATGTTTGAAAGCGTCTATAAACTGGAGTAAGGAGTAAGGAGCGGTACTATAACTTGTTCCAGACAGACGTTGCGTAAGGTTATCAATAAAAGAGAGTTTTCTGAATATCTCAATTACCTGTTCCCTGAGATCTGTCTCCTGGTCACTGAGATTTGAAAAATCAAGGTCATTCAGAATCTTACTGATTACTTCACTGTATTGGCTGAAGGTGCTGTTGATCTTGAATGATTCCAGTGGCGCGAGTTTCTTGAAGACCCACTTAAGCCCTTTCTCAATTTCATGTGAAAGACTGCTGACGGCTGACGGCTGACTGTTGACTGTCTTCGACAGGTTGAGCCATGCACCTTTTCCCTTTATGATCCCTGACCTGAGGCAGAGCATTGGAATCCCTTCTCTGAGCTCTTGAGGTATATTTTTGAAATACGGTGATGAAAGCAATCGGGAGAAGGGAAGTCTCGGATAATCGTCGGCAACTGATTCAAGAAGTGCTATCAGGTCAAGAAAGGGCCGTGATTTTCCAGCAGGCTGAGAGATCGAGATTGTGCGGGGAATACCGTATCTTCTAAAAACGCGCTCTACGATATCTGAATATTCGTATAATTTTGGGAATGCGATTATTACTTTTTCTAAATCCCTTATCTTTCCTGATATGAAGTAGTGTTTTATAAATCTTGCAATTCCCTCAACCTCCTCTTCCACTCCCGGGTAGGGGTGATAAAAGGGCTCCGTTCCTTTTTCTTCAGCAGATAAAGAGACTTCTTCAATTTTAAAGTTATTTTTGATAAAGTTGATATAACCATTTGTTATTCCGATTAAATTATCGTCGTATGGTATTGAGATAAAGGTGTCCTTTGCTTTGTCTATCAGGGCCTTCAGTATCGCCTCTTCTGACCTGGTAAGTTCATAAAATCCATCGAGTACAAGTCTATCGGCGCTCCATTTATGCCCCTGAATCAGGAGAGGACATAGCGCCATCACATCATCTTCGTCCAAAACAGACTCCCTTTCAAGAATTTCTTGATATACCTTAAAGAGCGCTATGGCCTCCATAGCCCTATTGGATACCTCCTCAGGGACACCGAGTTCATAAAAAATAGCTTTTAGTTCTCTCTCAATAGTTACAGTATCTTTACCTGGATGATACTGTTTAATCTCATTGATAAAATCCGTAATAAGGGATGCATAGCCTATTCCTTTGTTAGAGATTTGTGAGATTATAACTGGTATGAGTTGATGAGATATGATGCTTTTGTCTCCGTATAAAGCGTAAATCCGCTTTGAGAGCTGTTTAATCGTTAACATCTCAGGTGGGATGTAACAACCCCCAGTAATTCTATGAAATGTCTGCTGAGCATCCCTCACTTTTCTCAGTGTAGGAGCAATATAGAGGATTCTTGAATAATCAGGGCCTTTTGTTTTTTCAACTGCTGTTTTAAAAAGCGCCTCTGTAGACCCTCTGTATCGGAAGGGGATATAAAAGACTTTAGTGGACATCTCCAATCTTTACCTTTATTATAACATCCCTAAATGTAATCGGGTGACACAAGACAAAACTCAGGAGTTTGTGGATGAGAAAGCAGCAAATTAATTATCTCATTAACCCCTCCTTATCCTCCCCTTAATAAGGGGAAGTCTGGTGGTGTTTGTAGATTGCTATTTTGTTTAGAATACGGTTAATATTGAAAGCTTACTGAAAGGAGGATCTGATGGTTATAGGTAAGCCCCTTTTTACAAAAGAACAGATACAGGCCCGAGTCAAAGAACTTGCAGAAAGAATTTCAAATGATTACGCTGACAAGAATATTCTGGCTGTGGGAATCCTTAAAGGTGCTTTCATGTTTTTTTCAGACCTGGTCAGGGCTATTCAGGTTCCCCTTACAATTGATTTCATAATAGCCTCAAGTTATGTAAAAAACAATACTACAGGAGAGGTAAAGATTTATTACGACATCAGAGAAGATGTTTCAGACAAGGATGTGCTCCTCATAGAGGATATTATTGATTCTGGTATTACCCTCAATCAAATAAGAGAAAGAGTTCTTGCGAGGAGCCCAAAAAGTCTGAAGACATGTGTATTCCTTGACAAAAGAGAAAAAAGAGTAGTGGATGTCCCCCTTGATTATGTGGGTTTTGAGATACCTAACGAATTCGTTGTTGGCTATGGACTTGACTATGATAACAAGTTCAGGAATCTTCCCTATATAGTAATATTCAAGAAGTCTGTTAAAATGTAGTATCCTGTGTCCTATCAGGAATAAAGAGTCAGGGATCCTCGTTATGTTTGAACTTATGGTAGAGAGCACATTTTCAGCAGCCCATCAGTTGAAAGGGTATAAGGGAAAGTGTGAACGACTTCATGGCCATAACTGGAAAGTACAGGTTCATGTCGCCGTAGAGAGGCTCAATGAAATAGACATAGCAATTGATTTTCATGAACTTAAGAGGCTTACCAACGAAGTTGTTTCCACTCTTGACCACACTGTCTTGAATGAAATATTCCCCTTTACTGAAAAAAACCCTTCCTCTGAGAACATCGCAAAATGGATCTACGACTCCATGAGAAAAAAAATAAATGATGAAAACATTCACCTCTCTGCTGTAACTGTGTGGGAATCTGAAACCTCTTCTGCCACATATTATGAGACCTGAAAAGGAATTTGCTGAAAATGTGATACATCTTGCCCTGACTAAAGGTGCAGATGAGGCAGAGGCCTACATAAAGTCTTCAAAGATACTGTCCATCGAGATAAAAGACCAAAAGATTGATGCCCTCGAATCATCCCTCAGTTTTGGATATTCTTCTCGTGTTATCAAAGATAGAAGACTTGGATTTTCCTATTCAACAGACAGGAATGATATTAAGTCTGTTGTGGATAAAGCTGTAGAAGCTGCAAGGTGGGTTGACAGGGATGACTATATAGAACTACCCGAAACATCTGATTCAGGCAGTGTAGAAATATTTGATCCCAGGATAAGTTCAATAGATGAAGAGGAAGCTGTAGAAAAGGTCTCTCTCCTCGAGAAGTCAGCATACGAAGAGGATGAAAGGGTAAGGAATATGAGAAAGGCACGCGGGACTTTTCTCACCTCAGACATCATCATAATGAATTCTAAGGGTGTAGATAGGCAGTATTCCTCAACAACATGTACAGCACAGATTATGGTCATGGCAGAAGATGGGCTTGATAGACAGATGGGCTGGTATTTTATGGGTTCCAGGTTCCTGGATGAGGTCTCTTTCATGGATATTGGCCGGAATGCCGCAAAACGGGCTGTACAGCTTCTCGGTTCAAGAAGGATGAATGCCCAAAAGACATCTGTGGTCCTCGATAATTCAGTGGCTGTCGAGTTTATGGGAATATTTGCATCATCCCTGTCATCAGAGAACGTCCAGAAAGGAAAATCTCTCTTATCAGGGAAGTTGGGAAGAAAGGTCATCAGCGACAAGATAAGCATTATTGACAATGGGCTTCTCCCTGGCAAACTCGGTAGCAGGCCTGTTGATGACGAAGGAGTATCTTCAAGAGAAAAGATCTTAATAAAAGAGGGTATCCTTCACAGGTATCTTTATAATACCTACACAGCAAAGAAGGATGGGGTTACATCCACGGGTAATGCCGTAAGGAGTGGATTTTCTGGACTTCCCTCTGTCGGGGTATCGAATCTGTATATCGAGGCAGCCTCGAAAGCTGATATCATAAGCCCTGGGGAGATTTTCAAAGCAGTAGACAAATGTTTATATGTTACAGAAGCAATGGGAATACACACTGCTAACCCTATTTCAGGTGAATTCTCCATAGGTGTCTCAGGCCTTTGGATCGAAAAAGGCGAAATAGCATTCCCTGTGAAGGAAGCAGTGATTTCAGGGAATATTTTATCCTTCTTTGAAAATATCGAAGCAGTGGGAGATGATCTCAGGTTTTTCGGTAATATAGGTGCCCCGACCCTTCTCTTTGCTCCAACTGATATTAGTGCATGATTAACTTCTAAAATCACTTTCTTTTCTGTTAGAATGATACCCAATGATATTAAATGAGAAATAAGAAAATGAGAAGTAAGAATTTATCTTCCAATTTCATACTTCTTACTTTTTATTTTGATAAGCTGGAGGATTCACAATGGATTACTTTTTGACGGAAGACCAGATGATGATAAGAGATCTGACCAGGCAGATTGCTGAGGAAAAGGTCATCCCTGTTCGAGAAGAACTTGATGAGAAAGAAGAATTTCCATGGGAGATCATGAATGTCCTTGCCCAGTCTGATCTCTTTGGTCTCTTTATAACCGAAGAGTACGGAGGTCTCGGAAAAGGATCTCTCGAGTTATGCATAGCTATTGAGGAACTATCAAGGGCATGCCTTGGGGTATCAACAACCTATGCAGCAAATGCCCTCGGTACATACCCGATTCTTCTTCTTGGCTCTGAAGCACAGAAGAAAAAATACCTTCCTGATATTGCAGCAGGGAAAAGGCTTGTTGCCTTTGCCATCACTGAGGCAAATGCAGGCAGTGATGCTGCCGGGATACAGACAACGGCAAAGCTTGAGGGTAGTGAATATGTATTAAATGGAACAAAACAGTGGATTACCAATGGAGGAGAGGCAGAGATTTATACCGTCATAGCCATGACAGACAAATCAAAAGGCGCAAGGGGTGCTTCTTCATTTATAGTCGAAAAGGGTACTCCTGGTTTTCATTTTGGTAAGAAGGAAAAGAAGATGGGTATAAGGGCATCTTCCACGAGGGAACTCATTTTCGACAACTGCAGGATCCCAAAGGAAAATATCCTGGGTAAGGAGGGATTGGGTTTTATTGTGGCCATGAAAACCCTTGACAACTCAAGAACGGGTGTTGGTGCGCAGGGTGTCGGGGTAGCGCAGGGCGCATTTGAAGAGGCTCTCCAATTTGCCAGGCAGCGTATCCAGTTCGGGCATCCTATCATCAGTTTTCAAGCAGTCCAACACATGCTTGCTGATATGGCTATAGAGATAGAGGCTGCGAGGGCCCTTGTATATTCCATTGCAAGGTATATAGACAGTGGAGCGAAGGACATCACAAAGGATTCTGCTATAGCAAAGGTCTTTGCAACAGATATGGCCATGCGGGTCACTACAAATGCAGTCCAGGTTCTGGGTGGTTCAGGTTACATGAGGGAGTACCCAGTTGAGAAGATGATGCGTGACGCAAAGGTCCTCCAGATCTATGAAGGAACAAATCAGATTCAGAGGAATGTAATAGCCCAGGCTCTGATAAAAGAGACAGCAAAAAAATAGAGATGAGGATTTGCATCCTATTAGGATTATTGCTATGCGGGGTGTATCACATGAACGCTTATGCAGATGATTATCTGACGATATCGGCTGTAGGAGACATTATGATGGGAACTACCTATCCCGAGAACGTACTTCCACCTCACGATGGGACAGGTATATTTGACAATGTTAAAGGAGAATTTAAAGGAAGTGACATTGTTTTTGGAAATCTTGAAGGAGCTTTGATCGATGAGGGGAAAACTACAAAATGCGATGAGTCAACCAGCGGTAATTGTTATGCATTTAAGACACCTACAAGGTACGTAAAGTACCTCAGAGATGCCGGGTTTAATGTTATGAGTATAGCAAACAACCATTCCTCGGATTTTGGGTTAGAAGGCATTGAAAGCACGATAAATACCCTAAGCTCAGTAGGTATAATAGCTACAGGTGGTGAAATAGTTTCACACCTTACTATAAAGGGAAAACAGGTAGCAATTGTGGGATTCTCTTTCTCTTCATCGCCTTATTCTTATTCTCTCCTTAATGTGTCAGAGGCAATGAGACATTGTCAAAAAGCTGAAGGTAACGAATAACATTGTGATTGTTTCTTTTCACGGAGGTGCTGAAGGAAAATCTGCTATTCATATCTCCGAAGGTAACGAGTTTTTCCTTGAAGAAAATAGAGGAAACGTAATCAAATTTTCAAGGTCAGTTATCGATGCTGGTGCAGATATGGTTGTCGGTCATGGCCCCCATGTGCTGAGGGCATTAGAGGTATATAAGGGAAAACTCATCGCATATAGTTTAGGAAATTTTTTGACGTATGGAATGTTTAACATAAAAGGTCCAAATGGTTTGAGTGTAATACTGAAAGCGAGTATTAATACTGAAACAGGAGATTTTATTCAAGGTGATCTCATCCCGATAAAATTATTGAATGGAGGGATACCTGAGATAGACTTAGATAAAGAGGCAGTTAGATTAGTAAATAACCTTACGAAGGAAGACATAGGTAATTCAAACATAACAATAGCACATAGCGGGGCATTGCTTAAAATGGAAAAAGATCAAGGAAACTCTATCTCTCTCAGGACTCCTTGATTATCCTCATCACTTCTTCATCACTCAGGTCATACCAGTTTCTGTAAGCCTCAGCAACAGCATAAGGGAAGCCTTCTCTGATATTAAGACAGTAAAGAATATCTGCAGAAGGAGAGATCTTTCTGACTGTTCTGTAAGAACCTGTTGGGACTGCTATAACTATCTTGGCTGGGTTACGTTTCTTTACAAATTCAATTGCGGCAATCATTGTGTATCCTGAGGCAAGGCCATCATCTACGATGATTGCTGTTTTAGCTTGTAAGGAAGGAAAATCCCTTTCTTTTCTGAATAATTCGTTACGTTTCTTGAGTATCTCTTTCGTCTTCTCAATTTGCGAGTTAATCACTTTCTCTGGAAGGCCGAGATGGCTGAGCAGTTCATCATTAAATATTACATATCCATCGAGATTGATTGCTCCAAAACCTGCCTCGGGATTCCAGGGTATCTGAATCTTTCGAACTACCAAAAGATCAAGAGGAAGTGATAGGGCATCCCTTATCTCTTTCCCTACTGATACACCTCCTGCAGGTATCGCAAGCACAAGAGAGTTTGAATCCTTATAGTCTGAGAGGAACCCGGAAAGCCTCCTGCCTGCATCTTCCCTGTCTTCAAAGACAAATGCTTTATTTCGCAGGTTTATATCTTCTATTATTTTGCCATTCAATATCCAACCATAAGTTTCAGGGGTCTGGGATCCAAGGGGTCAAGTGTAAATCAACACTGTTTACCAATAACTCCTGCATAATAAATGTCCTCTACACTCTGTCACTCCTCCGCCTGAGGCGGATGGGAGTCCTTCTTAACCCCTCCGTCCCCTCTTACTTAAGGGGGGATGAAGGGGGGTTACCGGATGAGCCGCAATGATCAATATAAAATATATTCCGCAGGCTTTATAGGCTGTCCTACAGATATGAATATTAACCTGTTTCTCATTCTGAACTCGTTTCAGAATCTAATAGTTTAAGTTGTTATAAACCTTGGAGATCCCGAAACAGGTTAGGGATTACTAATTTCGGATAGCTTTCTTAGCCTGCGTTAAAATCACTTTAAAAAATCCTTAACCCTTCTTATTAATGACTCTTTGTCATAAAGATAAGAATCCTCTTCAGTTTCCCTTTGGCCTACCTGCCTTATCATCTGCTGAGGAATTCCCATGGGTTCTAACTTTGTAAAGACATTAGGAACACCTAAAAATCTTGAGATTTTATTGAATTGGGTTATGCCACTCCTGGTTCCTTCATGATGTAGAGATAAGAAGAGTCGGTTTTTTGCCCTTGTGACGCCCACATAGAAAAGACGGTTTTCTTCCTCAATCTCATCCTCGTCATCCAAGGCAAAGGCAACAGGCAGAACACCATCCATCAGGCCGATGAGAAATACGCATTCCCACTCCAGACCTTTTGCGCCGTGTATTGTAGATAAGGTAAGGGGTTTTTCCTCTTCAGGTGTCGATGGTTCTACCCTCCATATCCCTCGTTCGGGTGGTTCAATAGCAAAATCTGCCAGCAGTTCTTCTAATGCATCGTACCTCATGGATATTTGTCTTAAGGTTTCTAAATCATTTGCTCTCAGGTGCCAATCATCGAATTTATCTTCCAAGATAGGATTGTAATAATCGAGGATTATGTCGAATTTATCTCCAACCACTAATGTTTCATCAGAGGCAGTCTTCAGGGCATTTTCGAGTCTTGCCAGGCCTTCGGAATAACTGTACCCCTTTTGATATTTATAAAAGACCTTTTCAAAAATCTCTTGTGGGGAAGAACAGGTTGTGATTTCCTTTAAGATTCGTCCACTAATCTTGGGACCGATTCCCTCGATAAGCATGAGCGCCCTGTTCCAGGCAAGTTCATCTTTTGGATTTGATATCACCTTCAGATGAGACATCACATCTTTCACATGAGCCATTTCATAGAATTTCAGTCCGCCGAATACGATAAAGGGAATATTCCTCCTGCTTAATTCTGCCTGAAGAGGGATCGAGAGATAAGAGGAGCGAAACAACACACATTGATGGCCGAAAGGAATGCCTTCATCTCTCTGCTCCTTGATCTTTCCGGCTATCCAATCTGCCTCATTGTAAGCATCCTTGAAGAAAAGGACTTCTGGTTTCTCCCCGATCAGTTTCTTTGCTGATACGAGACATTTAGAGTATTTATTCTTCATGTTTTCCAGAACTGCATTAGCCACATCAAGAATAGACTGGGTGCTCCGATAATTTTCCTCCAGTTTTATGATCTTACATTCGGGGAATCTTTTTGGAAATTCCATGATATTTTCATGCGTGGCGCCTCTGAAGCCATAGATACTCTGGGCATCGTCACCAACAATCATTATGTTCCTGTTCTTTTCGGCTAAAAGGTATGTAATATCTCCCTGTAATTTATTCGTGTCCTGGTATTCATCTACCATGATGAATTTATATCTTCGGGAGAGGCGATCTTTGATCTCTTCATTCTCAAGTAGAAGCCTGAGGTATATGAGCAGGTCATCATAGTCTAAATAGCTAGAATTGATCTTGTATTCTGCATACTTCTTCCTCAGGGCATCTATTTCAGAGGCGTATTCAAGGAAATGGGGATACTCTTTCTTTAAAACTTCTCCTATAGAGATATATTTATTGACAGAGACGCTAATAATATTCCTTAAGGTGTCCTTCCTCGGAAATCTCTTCTCTTTATCAAAAAGACCGAGATCGGTGCAACACCTATGGATTGCCTCTTCTGCATCGCCCTCATCCAGGACAGTGAATGAATCGGGAAATCCCATGGTTTTTGCGTACTTCTTCAATGTCTTGTAGCCAAAGGAGTGAAAAGTTCCGCCTTCAATATTTTTGCATTGAGGGTCATGCTTGGAAGCCCGGGAAATCATTTGACGGGCTGCATTTCTCGTAAATGTCAGAAGAAGAATGGAGTTTGGGTTGATGTCATTCTGAACAAGATGTAAAACGCGGTATTCAATAACCCTTGTTTTACCAGAACCTGCACCGGCTATGACAAGAACAGGCCCGTGAATTGTGGTGACGGCTGCAAACTGAGAGGGGTTTAGTTGTTTTTTTAAATCCATTTATCAATTGTAAAACAAAATCACTGAACCTAGGCAAAACTATAGGGAGTTCATATTAATATTCTCATAATAATACATACAATGATTGAAAAATCCCTCCTAACCTCCCTTTGCAAAGCGGAAGGTATTACCCCTCTTTGGAAAAGAGGGGCGAGGGGAGATTTTTATGATTAATGTCTATTCAATTATGAACACCTTAATAAGTGATGTTTCATGATTGTCATTACCGCTTGTCGGGAATCTTTCTGAAAGAAGAAGGATTCTGGCCAAGCCAGAATGACATAATGGCTGACTAAATGTGGTTTTACTTATGAACCCGTTAGTGACGCTTTCTTTATCAATGGAGTTCAGCAGTCTTGACAACCTGACACATTGAGAGTTAAATAGTGTCAAAGAGAAGGATCAGGATGCTTAATAAAAAATCCTCTCAGTTAATCCATATCCCTGCAGATTCAACCATTCTCGAAGGAGTTCTGGATATTCCTCGAGAGGCACAAGCACTGATAATTTTTGCCCATGGTAGCGGCAGCAGCCGTCACAGCAAGAGAAATAAGTATGTAGCACAGGTGCTCCGTGAAGTTGGACTGGGTACGCTGCTTTTTGACCTGCTCACGAAAGATGAAGATGTCATCTATGAGAACCGTTTTGATATTCCTATGCTGGCGAATCGTTTAACAGCAGCGACCAGATGGATCAAAAAACAGCAACAAACTAAAGATCTCAAGATAGGCTATTTTGGAGCTAGCACAGGAGCTGCGGCTGCCCTCATTGCTGCTTCAGAACCCGGCTCAGAAGTAGGTGCAATTGTTTCACGCGGAGGTCGCCCTGATCTTGCAGAACAAGCCCTTAAACATGTTAAAGCACCGACTCTTCTCATAGTCGGTGGGAATGATTATATTGTTATCCAACTGAATCAGCAGGCGTACAACGTCATCAAGGCCAAAAAAGAGTTGCGAATTATTTCAGGTGCATCACATCTCTTTGAGGAACCTGGTGCTTTGGAGGAAGTGGCGCGTCTTGCGGCTGAATGGTTCCGACAACATCTCCTTTAACCTTGACATTGAGGTTTAATGCTGCGATAATAGAATCATAATGATTCATTTTTGAGTCAAATGGAGGTGATTGACTTGAAACAAATTACAGTGAGGGGAATTCCAGATGAAGTTGAGAAGATACTAAAAAGAGAGGCAAAAACAAAAGGCTCGAGTCTCAACAAGGCATTTATTTCATTACTTGAGAGGGCGACCGGTATCAAAACAAAAGAGAAGAAAAGGACTTTATACCATGATTTAGACCACCTTTTTGGTGTATGGACAAAAGAAGATACATCAATGTTCAACAAAAACCTTCAACTACAGCGAGAAATAGATAAAGACTTATGGAAAAAAACAGAATAATGCTTGATACATCCGCCTATTCGGCATTTTTAAGAGGGAACCCAGAAATCAAACTCTCATTACAGCAGGCAGATGAGATATTTCTGAATCCTATTATACTTGGCGAATTGTTAGCTGGTTTTATAATGGGAAAAAGTGAAAAGAAAAATAGGACTATTCTTCAGGAGTTTCTTTCGTCTCCAAGAGTAAAGGTCACTGATATTGATGACGAGACATCAGAAAGATACGCAGTGATTATAAATTACCTCCATATAAAAGGCACTCC
>CAWGWX010000013.1:0-45028 GCA_963826355.1 Nitrospirota bacterium
AATGTATCTAATATTTCAGTTACAGACACTGCACATTTCCAGCTCAATCTCCTTTAACGAACGCATGCTCAATCAATGGCCAGGTTTTACAGCCAAACGGTTCTTCCTGTGACGAGCAGTCAGCTTTTGTGCATCGACCACTGGAGATTTCAGTGCTAGATCTCGTAATCAATTCCGATGACCTTAGCACGCCAACTTCAAAAGTCCACCTGACTGGATGTCCGCTTCCGGTTTATGTAGCGCTGGGCGAATCATACTCGTCGGGCACAGGGGCAGGAAATTACTACCCAGATCTCTCGACTGCTACAGGTCGGGAATGCATATCGACTGATGAGGGTATCCCGGGATATGAAATTGCACGTCTTTTCTATGCTTGTAGCGGTGCTACAAATGGTCTTACGCTGATGTTAAGACTGATCATGATGTAATAGAATCCCAGGTCATATCAGACTTGGCGTCGGGGACGCCAAATTCGTAACTTTGACTGTTGGTGGCTACGATCTCGGGTTTGCCAATATCATGGAATTCTGTATCGCATTTACCAACTGCCAGCTCATGTGGATACCACACTGGGGGCTACAAACCCTCGGACAGTCTACTCCCAGAGGAAATTTCACAGTTGGAAGCACCTTAAGCGAATGACTTATAGTACGATCAGAATAAAGTGTCTCCGGGATGCCTCTATTTACGTCTTGGGATACCCAAGGTTTTTCCCGGCCAATCCCAATTCCTGACTGCTCGACATGCTATTGGAAGATTTGATAAGGGAGAGCAAACTATGTTAAACAAAGCCGCAGACCAACTGAACTGTGCAATTCAGGAGGCTGCCATATCAGCGCAGGTAATTTCGTACCTGTAATGAGATCTTCTCATCCCGATGATCATAGCGTATGTGCAAGCGAAAATCTGATCAACGGGATTGTTCTACTTACTTCTTGGTGGGAATCGTTTCATCCGAACGCGAAAGGGCAAAAATTAGGATATGCAGCTGCGCTGAAGAATGCGATCGCCGGGGAGAAGGAGACTTTAGATTGTTCCTCAGGCTTCACGGCATCCTCTGAGCACATAAAGCACTTAGCCGCCCAGCTGACTTCCAAACCATGGATGTTAATTCACCCCTCCCATCATTCGGTGAGCTGTCTATAGCACCCTTGGAGACACACACATGCAGCACTGCCGGTATTTATTTAATGGGTCAGAACGTTCGCATAAAAGGCGCCGGTTTCGCTCCCAATACCTCCATAGACATTTATTACAAGGCGATACAGGATGACCAGTGGCCTTTTGTTGCCTTGACCGTCAGCAATCCTGATGGGACACTGACTTTGTGTTATCAATACCAGTTACATCTACCGCAAATCCTCTTGCTTTCTTCATAGCGTCGGGGGTTGGTGAAAATGACGAGAATCGCCTCGTTATAGGCATGTTCCGCATAACGGCTGCACTGGGAGAGGATTCGGACGGTGACGGAATTCCTGAGATCCGGCGATAATTGCCCAACAGTCCCAAATCCAGATCAAGCTGACTCAATTGGGGATGGAATCGGCGATGCCGAGAAGCATACCTACTCCTCTCCAATACGCCCTGTGGCTCACTGCCCTTGGCAACGGCTCCGTGGCAAAAGACCCTGACAAAGCCACCTACAACGACGGTGAGGCGGTGAAGCAAACGGCTACCCCCGTAGCAGGCTGGGCATTCAGCGGATGGTCGGGTGACGCTGAGAAAGCACCAACTCAATCAGCATCACCATGAACGCCAGCAAGACTATAACAGCCACTTTCACCCAAATCCCAATAGCACTGTGTAGGAATGTGACAGTAAGTGCCGACAGTAGTTGTCATGGGTACTGCTTCTATCGATAACGGTTCATATGATCCTGATGGTGATCCTATAACGATTGTCCAGATCCCAGCAGGCCCATATAGCCTTGGTTCAACATTAGTTACATTGACAGTTACTGATAGTATTGGGGCAAGTAGTAGTTGCACAGGTACCGTAACCATAGTTGGTATAGACTCAGACAATGACGGTGTACCGGACTGCAAGGATAACTGCCCGAATACTTATAATCCAGACCAGCTGATAGCAACGGTAATGGCATAGGCGATGCCTGTGAAAGCAAAACTATCTGCTCGATATCTTGGCAACAACCCTAAGCCATCGATTCCCGATATAGATATCTTTAAGTTCAGTGGAACAAAGGGGGAAACAGTCACAATTCGGATAGAAGCTAACCCACCAGAAGCAGGTTCAGGGAAGCGGGTAACCCTAATACTGACGGACAAGATCAAAGGGACCGTGTTATTGAAGTTAGACCGTAGCGAACTCCCAAATGAAATTACAGCTAAGCTTCCAGCAACAGGTGAGTATCTTATTACTGTTGCAGAACAACCACTAATAGCGAAAGGTGAAAGATATAGGGGAGACTACTGTCTCACTCTTAAAACCCTACCAGAAACTTATCAGACGCTTGCACCATATCTTTGGGTAGAGTAATAAATTTGACCTAAGGCTTATAGGCAGGGTCGGAACGACCCTGCCTATAATTACATCAGGTTCATTAACTAATGCGGCTAAAAGTAAAGCTACATTGATCGTCATTCCTGCTTGTCGGGTCGTAGCGACTCTCAGCGAAGACTCGCATCGAGAATCTTTCTGAAAAACCCAGAAGGATTGCGGACAAGCCGCAATGACAGAAAGTAATAAGAATGTCGCCTTACTAATGCCCGTCTTAATAAGTGTCTTTCACGCAGTAAGTATCTCAAGATTTATCAGCTCAAGTGCCTTCATAGGATCTGCGTGTTGGAGTATTCCTCTCCCTATGACAAGATAATCAGCACCTTCCCTTATTGCCTCTTTTGGGGTCATCGTCCTCTTCTGGTCATCAGGAGGTGTCCATGAGGGTCTGATACCAGGGGTTACTATTAGAAATCCTTTTCCGCAATGGTTTCTTATCATTGATGCCTCTTTTGCAGATGCAATAACGCCGTCAAGACCAGCCTTCAAAGCAAGGGCGGCGAGGTTTTTTACATGAGTCCTCAGGCTATGCTGGATTCCGAGCTCATTCAAGAAAACTTCCTTCGAGATACTTGTAAGTACAGTAACGCCGAGGATCTTCGGCCTGTCCAGATTCTCTTTAAGACATACATCCGCAACACTGTCCCTGCACTTTCTCATCATCTCTATGCCACCAGAGGTGTGCACGTTGAACATATGTACCCCTATCTTTGTTGCGACAACGGCTGACTTCGAAACCGTATTCGGTATATCATGAAACTTCAGATCGAGGAAGACTTTCTTACCTTTTTTATTTATATCCTCAATGATCTTCGTTCCTGAGGATATGAAGAGCTCAGGACCTACCTTAAAGATTCCAATATAATCCTTGAATCTCTCTACAAGCTCAATTGCACTATTATGTTCTGCTACGTCGAGAGCAAGTATCAATTTCTCACCAACAGGCATCTCTTAATCACTCCACCTTAGCCAAGGTTATCTTCTTCTGGGCCTGGTACTTTCCTGCTTTATCAGCATAGGATGTTTCGCAAACCTCAGAAGCTTCTAAGAAAAGGATCTGGGCTATTCCTTCGTTTGCATATATCTTTGTTTGAACAGGAGCTGTGTTCGATATCTCTATCGTCACATACCCTTCCCATTCAGGTTCAAGGGGCGTCACATTTATGATGATACCGCACCTCGCATACGTTGACTTTCCGAGACATATCACAATGGTCTCTCTTGGTATCCTGAAATATTCAACGGATCGGCCGAGGACAAATGAGTTTGGAGGGATTACACATACATCTCCTTTGAAATCAACAAAACTTTCCGGATCAAGTGCCTTCGGGTCAACAATGGTGTCATGATTCTTAATAAATATCTTAAATTCGTCAGCTATCCTCATATCATAACCATAGGAGCTCAAACCGAATGAGATAACCCCTTCCCTCACCTGTCTGTCGCTGAAGGGTTCTATCATACCCTTTGCCGCCATTTCTCTTATCCAGCGGTCATTTTTTAGCATCTTATATGTATTCCTTAATAATGTTATATATGCCTTCTTCTTGATAGATATTATCTGCGCAGTATTATATCAATTTTTGCTTCGCCTTTGTCTATAATATTAGGTAGATTTTCCCCATTCAAATTATAATTTTAGATGAAGCTGTTACTTGACTATAATCAAAACTTTTTGTTAACGTATTAAAATTTACTTTAGGAGATATTATGCCGAAGAAAAAAATTACTGTTAAATCCAAACAACCAAAAACAAAAAAAGTAATAACAAAGAAAGTAAAAACAAAAACAGCGAAGACAAAAACAGTAAAGACAAAAACAGTAAAGAAAAAAACAACTGAAACAAAAATAGCAAAGACAAAAACAGTAGAACCAACAAAGACTAAAAAAACCAAAGGACTTACTCTCAGAGAAAAAAAGATACAGGAGATTAGGAAAAAACTCATAGCCCAGAAAGAGGCCCTCCTTGAAGAAGCTGAGGAAGCTCTCAGTAAACTTCCCGGGCAGACTGTATTTCCAGACCTCGGTGATCAGGCAACAGCAGAGACAGAGAGAAGCTTCATGTTGAGATTAAGAGGAAGAGAAAGAAGCCTTTTAAAGAAGATCGAAAACGCAATAGAAATGGCAGAACAGGGTACATTCGGTATTTGCGATAGGTGCGGGAATGAGATCGACATAAGGAGACTCGAGGCAAGGCCTGTCACGACCATGTGCATAGAATGTAAAATACAGCAGGAAGAAGAAGAAAAATTAATGGAAATATAGCCTTACTTTTCTGCCTTCAAGTCATACCTGTCGCGTAAAGCATCACCTAAGGTATTAAAACAGAGAGCAGTAACGGCTATAATTAACCCAGGGAAAAATACCATCCATGGCGCCGAAGAGATATACGACCTGTTTGCACTGACCATAGATCCCCATGTTGCTGTCGGAGGCTGAGCCCCTAACCCTAAAAAACTCAACGACGCCTCTGTTAATATATAACCTCCAAGTTTTAACCCCATCATCACGAGTAACAGTGGAATACATTGTGGCATGAGATGAACAAAAAGAATCCTTATCCAACTGCATCCCAGTGCCCTTGCTGACTCTACAAAGGTAGCTCCTTTCACAGTAAGGATGTGTCCCCTGATAAGTCTGGCAAATGAGGCCCACCCGACTGCGGTAATCGCTATCATCACCGTATAAATACCAGGTGGAAGTAAAATAGAAATCCCTATAGCAAGGAGGAATGCAGGAAAAGAGAGTACTAAGTCAACGATAGCCATAATACCTGTATCAATCTTCCCCCCAAGATAACCTGAACAGAGACCCACAACCAGGCCTATGCCCATAGACAGGAATGTAGCCATGATGGCTACGCTTATTGAAATCCTCCCCCCATAAAGCACTCTTGAAAGGATATCCCTTCCCTTATTGTCAGTTCCAAGGATGTGTTGAAAACTCGGAGGCTCTTTTATGCTATCGAGGTCTATCTTGTCAGGATCATAAGGGGATATAAAGGGTGCAGAAAAAGAGAGCACTGATATTAAAAACAAGAGGGCTATGGAAATTTTACCTGCCTTTCTCATATAACCTTATTCTTGGATCAAGGTAATGATACAGGACATCAACAAGGAAATTGACGAGAACGAAAATAACGGTACCGACAATGATGCATCCCATGATCACAGGATAATCCCTCTTTATTATCCCCTCCATGGTGAACCTTCCCATACCATCCCATCCAAAGATTGTCTCCGTCAGGACTGCACCATTCAGATAACTTCCAAAATCAAGGCCGATGACAGTCACGAGAGGTATGAGTCCATTCTTAAACACATGGAGGAAATTTATTTTAAGCTCAGTTATACCCTTTGCCCTCGCAGTGGTGACAAAAGGCATATCGAAGATTTCCAAGAGTGTACTCCTCGTGACCCTTGTTAGGGTCCCGAGAGCAGGGAGAGAAAGGGTTATAGAAGGGAGAATGAGAAATCTTAAGTCGCCTGTACCAGAAGGAGGAAAGAGTTTAAGCCAAAGACTGAAGAAAAGCATGATCAAAAGTCCGCTCCAGAAGACTGGAATGCTCAATCCTGTTACCGAGATTGATGATATAACTCTGTCTGTAATTGTTCCCCTCTTACAAGCAGAGACAAAACCCAAAAAAAGACCAAAGGGGATAGCGATAATCATAGCTCCCAAAGCAAGTTTCATGGTATTTGGAAATTTTAAAAGGAGATCGTCAAGGACCTTTCTGTTTGTATAGTATGAACGTCCGAATTCCCCTTTCATGAGCAACTTTATATATCCGAAATACTGGATGAAAATATTTTTATCAGAACCAAGTTCCTTTCTTATCTTCTCTATAACCTCGGGCTGTGCCCTCTCTCCTACCATACTGAAGACCGGGTCGCCTGGTAGTGCCTTTGTAAGGGTAAAGGTAAGAGACGTAACACCAAGAAGGAGTGGAATAAGGAGAAGCAGTTTTTTAATCAGATATGCCTTCATCTTTTATACAGCTTTTTTTATTCTTACATCTATGGGCCTTCACGAAGATACCCTTTTTTCTATACCGTATTGTATCAATCATCCACAAAACCATCAATATCAAGTCAAAAAGGAAATAGGAAGCATCTTTTGCGTGATAAAGTTATCTATTGATTTCTAAGAGGTAAATAATAAAAAGGGAGGATCAGGATATAGTATTTTCGCTCATTCTCGTCCCCCAAAAGCTTTCGGGGGACTCCGAGGATTTTGCCTCTTTATATTTGAATATTCTCATTGGACTATCAGCAAAAGAAACCGCTCAAATACTATATCCTTCCATCACGGAAACATAGATGCTTACAAGGAAATAAATCAGCTGATTAGTCATCTGAATGATCTGATATAATGAATAGGATTTTATCAGATAAATATAATCAGGTACTTATGAATCTTATTATTTTAGGCAGCGGAACATGTGTGCCTTCTTTAAAGAGAAATGCGCCTGGATATTATCTTGAGGTCTTTGATAAGAAAGTCCTTATAGATTGCGGAAACGGGACAGTTTTGCAGCTTGAAAAAGCAGGGAAGAGTTACAAAGACATAGATGCTGTCTTCATTACCCATACCCACCCTGACCATATCTCAGACCTCATGCCCTTCATACATGCCCTCTTGGCTACACCTGGTTTTAAAAGGGAAAAAGACCTGTTAATTGTCGGGCCCAGAGGTCTTAAAAAATTCTACGAATCCTGCATTAGCCATGTTATGAAAAAACCGAAAAGTTTTACCATCGATGCAATCGAGATTGAAGATAAGCTTGATTTGGGATATCTGCACGTATTTTCAAAAAAGACAGTACACTCAGAAAACAGCATCGCTTATAGGTTTGAGGATCGAGAAAAATCAGTCGTCATCACTGGTGACTGTGATTATGACGAAGGGATCGTCGAACTCTCAAAGGATGTCGACCTCCTTATTATAGACTGCTCTTTTCCTGATGCCATGAAGGTGCCTGGTCATTTAACCCCAAAAGAATGTGGTCTTGTTGCAAAGAAGGCAAAAGCGAAAAAACTCATCCTTTCCCATCTCTATCCCACTTCTTATCCTGATTCTGAAAAGTTAAAGGAATGCAGGGTAGTATTTGATGGCGATGTATTATTGGCAGAGGATCTCATGGAGATCAATATCTAATGGGGGGTTAACCCCTGTATCTTGTTATCACTGCAGCTGGACTTGGTAAAAGAATGATGCCTGTGTGTAAGCCTTATTCTGTATCTGAAAGTTCTGTAGGGAAGGCTTCAAGGATAAAACGTTCCCGGTTGCGAATAATATCGATTGCCAAGGGAACCCCAATGGGATGACGCGCCAGAGCTAGCTGAAGATCATCAGTAGACGCCATTGATATATTCCCCAGCTGTATGATGATGTCCCCAGGCTTTATCCTGGCATTAGCGGCTGCAGAATCTGGCTGAACTTCGGTGACCAATACAGCAGTGTGACTTTTGATGCGGTAGCGAACTATCAGGCGACGATCCAGAGTTATTGTCTGCCCGGAAACACCGAGGTAGGATCTCCTTACACGACCTTCATGGATGAGCTGTGAAGCAACCCACTTCGCCGTGTTTATGGGTGTGGAAAAGCATATTCCCTGTGAACCAGCAATGATCGCAGTATTTATTCCTATAACACGACCGCGAGAATCTACCAATGGCCCACCAGAGTTACCGGGGTTGAGTGCTGCGTCAGTCTGTATAACATTCTCAATTACCCTGCCCGTTTGTGCCCGGAGAGTTCTACCCAAGGCGCTGATAACACCAGCAGTCACAGTTGTTTGAAATCCGAGGGGATTACCGATGGCAACCACGAGTTGACCTACTCTGAGCTGAGAAGAATCGCCCAGTTCGGCTGTTGGAAGGCCTGATTCCAGTATCGAAAGAACAGCCAGATCACTATGTGGATCATTGCCAACTATCCTAGCGGAAAAGTCCCGCCCATCCTGGAGGCGAACTTCAATTCTTTCTGCAGATTGCACAACATGGCTGTTCGTGAGTACATAACCATCCGGGGTAATTATTACACCGCTTCCAACACCTCTAATTTCAGAGACGCCACGACGCTTCAGCTGTTCCGGAGCACGCATTGCTAATCCAACACTTACTACAGCAGGGCCGATGCGCTCAACAGCCATGATTACCGTCTGAGAGTAAGCATCCAGTATCTCTGCTTCAGTAGGTCGAGTTTCAACTGAACTGTTTAAACTACCGGAGTCAGAACGAACACGCTTCAATCTCACCTGACACCACCTCTTTTTTATCAGCAGTCCTTTTCAATAAGAATAATCCATTATAACAAAAAACAACCATTGACTATTACTAATGGGGTCATTAGTAACATCACATATAACATCTTTGTACGTCATGCCCGAAGTTTCCCAGCTTACTACCTGCGGGGAGAGGCTTAATCGGGCATCCAGCGTCTTTCTGTCCCGAAAGCATTCGGGACCGGTCAAGCCGGGGAATGACAAAAATGTGGCCTTACTTATGAACTCCTTAGTAACTGTTCACTATTCACTGGTTATTATAAAATTCAGGCACTTTCACATTCCGTAAAAATTCTGCACTTATTTCAGGTACCAGTGAATTGACATGCATGCCTGTGCCAAGTTCAAAGCCAGTAGCCATATCCACCCGTGGAACGATGCTCATATACCAGTGTATAAATTCTGAGTTTGCATTGCTTGGTTTCCCGGACCTTATAACATAATTGAAATCAGGACAATCCAACCCGACGCACAATTTTACCATGATTGATTTCAGATTTACTGCAAGATCCTGTATCTCTTCTGGCCGTATGTCCGCAAAACAACCCGCATGCCTCTTAGGAAATATCCAGATATGGAATGCCGAAAGCGCAGCATAAGGAATAAAAGATAGAAAATGTTCTGTATTAAAGAGAACTCTCACCCCATCTTGTAACTCATCATGTATCGTTTTACAAATCAAACAATCACCAGTCTCATCGAAAAATTTCATAGAGGCTTCATACCTTTCTCGGATCTGAAGAGGTGTTATGGGTATTCCCACTATCTGAGAAAGGGGATGCTCTATAGAGGTTCCTGCTGAAGGACCATCATTCTTGAAGATAATTATATATTCAACCCTTGGGTCTTTGTATATCTCTGTGAAACGCTCTTTATAGGTCTGGATTACGTCCTTCAATTGTTCAATAGGCATCGTTGCTGTTGTCAGGTTATGAATGGGAGTCTCAACAATGAGCTCATGGATGCCGACCCCGCTAACACCTTTCTTCACTCCGAGATCCCATCTTTTTCTCTCACCTTCTTCTGAGAGCTTTGAAAATTTGTGCCTCACAACTCTTATGTTCCATCCCTTGCCACCATGAACTCTGAATACTTCATCTGGCGTTCTTGACTCATTACCAGGGCAGAATGGACATGTTTCAAGGAACTCCGGATGTCTTTTCTTCACTCTCCGTATTACAAAATCCTCAGGTTTTTTACTCTTCTCTTTTGCAATGATTACCCACGCACGTGTTATTAAGTTCAATCGTATCTCAGTCATTTTTCACCTCTCCATACCTTCACTAATTCATAGATTCTCATTTTCCCCTGTATCTTTTTCTCTCTTCCAAGAATCTCAGAACTTCATCCAGACCAGGAATTCCAGCCCTTCCTCCTATCTTTTTACATTTCAGTGCTGCAAAGGCAGAAGCAAACCTGACAGTCTCCATGATATTCCATCCCTGCAGGATGCCAAATATATATCCTCCATGAAAGACATCTCCTGCTCCTGTTGTATCAGCTGTATGAACTTTGAAGGCTGGAACATAAAAATATCTATTTTGTAAAAAGGTAATACTGCCTCTATCACCGAGGGTAATTGTTAAGACCTTGAGTTTTAGTTTCTTTATTTTTTTCCAGAATACTTCTGGATTATCATTCCATCCGATGTCTTTAGCAAATTCTTCAGAGGCAACTACATAATCACAGATCCCTGCTAAATCAAGCATGCCTTCACGCAATCTTCCAGCATCAAGCATCACGGGGATGTTCAGACCCCTAGCCTTCTTTGCCGCATATACTGAGGATCTCATCATCAAACCATCGAGGAGAAGTAAGTTAGTATTCTTCAAAAAATCAGAACTCAGTTCCGCAGGTCTTAATTCATAACCTGAGGGCCTTTTCCAGAAGATTGTCCTTTTACCACTGTTCTTTTCTATCGCTATAAATGCAATCTGGGAAGAAGCATTATCCCTTTTTAAGAGACCCCTTACGTCAATATGTTCACTCATAAGAGACTGCTTCATCTTTCTGCCGGCATAATCATTACCAATAATTCCATAAAACCTGCATTTCATTCCAAGACGCGATAGTGAAACCAGTGCTGTTGCAACAGGACCTCCCCCTTGCTCCTCCCATTGCAGAACCTCTTTTTTTGTATCAATTTCAGGATAGGAATCAACTAAAGCGAGATAATCCAGAGAACACTGTCCGATACCGGTTACAACCATATGAAATTATACTTCACTTTCCCATGCTTCTTTTATTTCTTTTTCTTATCTCCACATGCAGGGCAGTCTGGGTCTTTCTGGACTTTAAAACTCCTGAATTCAGTCTTGCTTCCATCCCACACAAGGAGTCTTCCTTTGATATTTGTACCAATGCCGGTCATATATTTAATGGCCTCGAGGGCCTGGAGTGAACCTATAACCCCTGGCGTCGTTCCAAGTACTGGAAAAACCTCTTCCGGAGGCGCTTCAGGGAACAGGCAACGAAGACAGGGTGTTTCAGGAGATTTTATGAACGAGAGCATTCCATCCATTCCTCTAATACTTCCATAAACCAGAGGTATATTCTTCCTAATAGCTGATTCATTTAAAAGATACCTCGTTAGAAAATTGTCCATACAGTCCACAATAATATCTGCATCACCGACAAGTTCATCCACATTTTCGGCAACTATCATTTCTGGAAGAGCGGTTACTTTTATATGAGGGTTCATTTTTTCCATAGTATATTTTCCAGAAACTGCCTTATTTGTACCAATTCTGGTATGGTCATGTAAAATCTGTCTGTTGAGGTTAGTCCAGTCAAGCTTATCAAAATCACAGATTCTTATATGCCCCACGCCGGCAACAGCAAGGTATATTGCCACGGGAGAACCAAGACCACCTGCACCTGCGATGAACACCGTAGAATTCTTGAGTTTCTCCTGTGCCGTCTCACCCCAGCCATCAATCAACATCTGCCTGTGATACCGTTTAAGTTCCTCTTCCGAAAAAATCATCTCTTTACTCCCGAAAGTTTTATAATACCATTACTCAAGCTCATGATATAAAAATAGGACTATTTTATCAAAAGATTCTACAAAAATGAGAGAAATTACAAGAGCTATATTTAGATATAAAACTGAAACAGCAAAAAGGTGATTATAGGCGGGAGTTATGGTAGCAGTCAGCAAAAGATACTCTGAGAAGGTGAGTAGATACTGCTGCAAGGTTGATTCGATGTTATAAAACAAATTTCATCGTGGAGATGGTTTTTTCCACCCATCTCCACGATTTCAGTTTTAAGTGATACTATTTTTAAATTTCTATAACTGCTTCACCATAAAGGGAGAAGTCCGGAGACTATTAATTATAAGCTACAGACGGGCACCGCTCATACGTTCCTCCCTGGTTTGACCGTAGGGATACAACTTCCCCTTAATTTGCTCGAGTTTCGTAAGCATTTCATGATGCTTTATTTCATCTGCCATAAGATAAGAGACAATGAAACTCGTAAAGAAATCCCTGCTTTGTGTGAGGGCAGTATTTGCAAGCCCCATTGATTTCGCTTCTGCCTGAACGTGTTTTTCAAGAACATCTCCAAGAGGGATAAGTTCTTCAGGGGATAAATGAACTGACTCCTTTGTCAGGTGGTCAATAGCAAACTGCTGCATTGCCTTATGTTTTTCAGAATCACGTTTGATCATTTCCATGACCACTTTTACAAAGGGATTATTTGACTTCTTCATAAGATCTTCTGCAAATTTGATTGTTTCGTCTTCCAAGCCATGCCATTCTTTTAAGATCTTGGCTAATTCTTCTCCTGTGTGTTTAACCATTTTTACCTCCTTATAATTAAGTGTTTTCAATGTTTAACTATAGAGCAGAAATTGATAAAAAAACATAGGAATAATGCTGATTTTTTTGTAGGACTCTGGCTTAATCTTTTATCGGTGTTTATCCTACAAAGGAGGCAATATTCGTAGCTTTCTATGTCTTGGACTTCAATAAGGTTTTTTAGAGAATAACCCTACCCTATTTAGGGTGTCCCCCTTCCATTACCCTTGCAAAATTCATCCTGAGTTCATAAAGAAGGCTCCTCAGTGCTTGTTCCTCTTCCGGAGTAAGATTTCCTTTGGTTTTTCCCTCGAGAACTCCAATCATATCAATGAGGTACTTAGCATCATGGAGACTGACTCCTGTGGAATCTGGTCCGAGCCCCATAGCGTTATAGGCCATTGCAGATAGGTTCATAAGAAAGGAGATAAAATCTGATTCATTTGAGGGAGATGGCTGTGCTTCAGGTTCAGGTAGTTTCTGTTCAGGTTTTGGTTGTAACTTTGGCTCTTCAGAATATTCCTGTTTTATATTTCCTTCGACGTCTAACCTTCTTCTATCTCTTATCTGAAATTCCTCATCCATGAATCTACTTTATGAATTCTTACGAGAATTGTCAATTGATCTATCTTCTATGACAGAATTCAAAACTTCAGATGCCTCCTTTTCATATTTCCTTTCTTGTTGAGCTTGGAGTCTCCTGGTTTTTCTCCTGTCAAGTACCTCTGCAAGAACAGGAAGGAGTAAAGAACCGCCTGGAAGTAAGAAGATAATGAGTGCAGGGATAACCTTAGAGATGCTTTTCAGATGATTCTTAATTTCTCGTTTCTCTTCCTTTGTCCATTTTTGATCCGTATTTCTCTGTTTCATGAGTAGCTGCATAAGCCCCTTCACTGCAAGAACCTCTTCCAGTATGAACGCCTTGTTCTTAACGATGAGCCTTTTGAAATACGCTATTATCATCTATTAATCGGAATTATACTCTTAAAACACAAAAATGAGGAACAATTTTTGACATCAGAATTTAAGCAAAATCCGATTGTTATATGAATAGTTGCTCCTGTTGTCCTTATATCTGTTCTGATGGGATGTTATCAGGTTTATAGGCTGTGAAAAGGGAAGAGCTCTTCTTCAAAGAGACCCCATAGGTCATTCAGAAGCATGGGGAGCCATTATCTGCTAGTTCTGGATTTTATTCGACTAAAACCTTTTTCTCTTTCTTCTTTGCCTCTTCGGTCTTTGGTATCCTTATTTCAAGAACTCCTTCCTTAAATTTCGCTGATGCCTTTTCTGTATGCACCTCTGTAGGCAGGCGGAGAGACCGTGTAAAGGAGCCATATGAACGTTCCATCCTGTAGTAATCCTTTTTTTCGACCTTCTCCTCCTTTTTCTTCTCCCCGGAAATAGTTACGATATCATCCGTTACTTTCACATGTATATCCTCTTTATTCATTCCGGGTAACTCCGCCTTTACTATTACCTCATCTCCTTCTTCAAAGACGTCCACAGATGGAGTCATCTCTTCAATCTCAGGGATCCTTAATCTCGGGAACCAAGAAGGTCTCATTAAAGAGAAAGGTCTTCTGAAAAAGTCCTCGAACCACCTCTCCATTTCCTCAAAGGTTGACGGGGCTTTTGATGGTTCAACCTTTACCAACTCTTTTTCTTTTTTCTTTGCCATAATTTCACCTCCTGAAATGATAATTTTAAATATAAATACAACTATCATTGGAAGTCAATATAATCCCTCCTAACTTACCCTTATTCCCTTTCTTAGCAAGGAGGGGTTAGAGGAGGAAATTTATTTTAAAAAGAGGTTGTGTGATATACTTTATACGTGTTATGAAAAATACGAAATAGGCTTTGAGCCTCCTATGTATTAATAGTGAAAGAATTCTTTTAAATCACTGTGAGGAGGAATTATGGAAGATCAAGAATGTCCGAAAGCCACTGGGATATCAGGAATTACTGGTAAAATTGTAAAAGTCAGGCATGCAACTGAGTCGGATATGGGCTTTATTATGGAGAACTTAGAGAAATACCATCTAGATATGGAGAATGTTCATTACAACCAGTTTGTAGTTGCCATGGAAAATGGAAATCCTATTGGGTTTGGAAGACTGAAGAAGACGAAGTCATTATGAAAAAGGTTAATATTGTAAAGCTGTGTTGTAGACACTACACTAGGTCTGGATTTTATTCGACTAAAACCTTTTTCTCTTTCTTCTTTGCCTCTTCGGTCTTTGGTATCCTTATTTCAAGAACTCCTTCCTTAAATTTCGCTGATGCCTTTTCTGTATGCACCTCTGTAGGCAGGCGGAGAGACCGTGTAAAGGACCCATATGAACGTTCCATCTTGTAGTAATCCTTCTTTTCAACCTTCTCCTCCTTTTTCTTCTCCCCGGAAATAGTTACGATATCATCCGTTACTTTCACATGTATATCCTCTTTATTCATTCCGGGTAACTCCGCCTTTACTATTACCTCATCTCCCTCTTCAAAGACGTCCACAGATGGAGTCATCTCTTCAATCTCAGGGATCCTTAATCTCGGGAACCAAGAAGGTTTCATTAAAGAGAAAGGTCTTCTGAAAAAGTCCTCGAACCACCTCTCCATTTCCTCAAAGGTTGACGGGGCTTTTGATGGTTCAACCTTTACTAACTCTTTTTCTTTTTTCTTTGCCATAATTTCACCTCCTGAAATGATAATTTTAAATATAAATACAACTATCATTGGAAGTCAATGTAATCCCCCCTAACTTACCCTTATTCCCTTTCTTAGCAAGGAGGGGTTAGAGGAGGAAATTTATTTTAAAAAGAGGTTATGTGATATACTTTATACGTGTTATGAAAAATACGAAATAGGCTTTGAGCCTCCTATGTATTAATAGTGAAAGAATTCTTTTAAATCACTGTGAGGAGGAATTATGGAAAATCAAGAATGTCCGAAAGCCACTGGGATATCAGGAATTACTGGTAAAATTGTAAAAGTCAGGCATGCAACTGAGTCGGATATGGGCTTTATTATGGAGAACTTAGAGAAATACCACCTTGATAAACAGAATGCTGTTCTTATGGTCTATAAAAAGGATTAGATGATTTTAGAGTAAATTCAAGGATATCTTGTGAATATTCAAGAAAAACTAAAAGAGGTCATAAGGATATTAAAAAAAAAGTATCCTGAGCCCAGGACAGCCCTCAATTTCAACAACCCCTTTGAGCTTCTCGTTTCAACCATACTTTCTGCACAGACTACAGATGTCCATGTTAATAAGGTAACAGAAAACCTGTTTAAGAAATACAAATCTGTCAAAGACTATGCGAATGTATCAATCGAGACACTCCAGAAGGATGTAAGCTCCATAAATTTTTATAAGACCAAGGCAAAGAATATTCATGGATGTGCAAAGATGATTGTTGAGAAATTCAATTCAAAAGTTCCTAAAGAAATGGATGAACTCATAAGCCTTCCGGGGGTGGCGAGGAAGACAGCTAACATCATCCTCTCTAATGCTTATGGAATAAATGAAGGTATTGCTGTAGATACCCATGTCAAACGTATGTCTTACAGACTTGGGCTTACAAAGAATGAAGACCCCGTTAAGATAGAAAGAGACCTCATGGCAATAACTCCGCCGGGAGAATGGGGAAATCTCTCACATCTCTTAATATTCCATGGAAGAAAGATCTGCCAGGCAAAAAAGCCCAACCACAAAGAATGCGTCCTTTATGATATCTGCCCATCGAGGAATATATAAGAATAGACCTTGATCTGAAGACAATGCATTGTGCAGTAAAAATTTTAAAATCACAATTACAACAAAGTGATGAAAAGAAAGGTGTTACTTCCACCTACAAAAAATGAGGATGACCTTCTGTTAAAAATTGATGATTCCTGTTTGAAAGAGAGTATAACGTTTCGAAAGTTTGTATGTCTTTGAGAAGAACCAATAAAATAGAACAACCGGTAAAAATTACTAAATAGGTATTCCCTCAATTATACTCATTGCTGAGTTTGTACTGATGACTCTATTGAGCTTAAAACCGGAACTCCTTAACAATTCCTCATACTCAGACAAGGTCCGCTCCTGACCTCCAAGGTTAACCAACGTAACAATGTCCATAATTTTTGCAGGAGAAGGTTCATTCCCGGGAGGAATTATCCTCTCTATAATGAGAAGTCTGCTTTCTTTATTCATAGAACCCTGGCAATTTTTCAGGATGCTAATTGCTTGTTCATCATTCCAATTATGAATAACACTCTTTAGAATATATACATCTCCTGATAATGAAAAGGGCGTGAAAAAATCACCCGGAACCAATTCACAGCGTTCCGATAAGTCCTCTTGATCAATGAGTCTCTTTGCTGAATCGAGAGCCATTGGCAGGTCAAGGAGAATACCGTTCATCGAGGGATATTTCTCAAGTAGAGAAGCAAGTAGCTTTCCTCGGCCGCCACCTATGTCGACAACCTTTTTAACTCCGGAAAAATCGTATGTATCCAAAATTGCGTTGATTTCCTGCACAGTCAAACTAGTCATTGCCTTATTGAATAATTCGGCAGCTTCAGGGTTTTGTTTCAGATACTCAAAAAGTCCTCTGCCGTGGATATGGTCAAAAGCAACCTTACCGGTTTGCAGGCTATAGAGCAATTCATCCCATCCCTGTCTCCACCAAGGTTCCCACATTAATACTGCCAACGCGTGTTGAGATTCGGGGATATCTGTCCTGAGCAATTGACCAATGTCGCCGAGTCTGAAAACGCCTTCTTCCATTTCTGAAAATACATTCACACTGCCGAGAGTACGCATGATACGGTAAAGTGAGTGCGGATGTACATTAGCTCTTTCAGCGAGTTCTTTATAATCCATTTGATTATCTTTCAATAAATCAGGAATACCCGTTTTGGCAACGGCATAAATCAGACGAGACATTACATGGCTATTTAATAAACCATATAAGAATTCCATATTTTGTTCATGTGTTTTCTCTTCCTCTTCTTCCTCTTCTTCCTCTTCTTCCTCGACCTCTTCTTCTTCCTCTACCTCCTCATATGCGCCAATGATTGGTTTTTGGGCAACAGAGGTATCCAGGGCTTCCCTGAACCCAGTTTCTACCTGCCTCTTTACATCCTCTAATGACTTTTTCAAATCAAAAAGTCCTTTGCCAACTGCCCCTTCCTCTTCACCCTCTATAGCCTTAACCTCAGTCTCTACCTGCCTCTTTACATCGTGTAATGACTTTTTTAATTCAGCAAGCCCTTTGCCAGCTGCCCTTGCTAATTCGGGAAGCCTTTTTGGCCCGAAGACGAGGAGAGCAACAATGATTATTACTATTAACTCTGGCATTCCAATGTCAAACATTTATCAACTATTCCTTTCAAACACTTTTTGGTCTTTTTCTTTTCAGCAGGTGATAAGAATTTCACCGAGAAGATTATCCTATACTCAGGACTCCTATTCGCCTTCCTTTTCCTTTTCCTTATCTTCTTTCTGAGGCTCGTCTTTCTTTGGTGTTACATCTATTTCGTCAGGTTCAGCCATACCCTTTTTAAAATTTCCGATTGCCTTTCCTATACCCTTACCAATCTCGGGTAACCTTGAACCACCAAACAGAATAATAACTATTACCAGTATTACAAGCAATTCCTGCATTCCTAATCCAAACATATTTCACCTCCTATCTCCTTCTCAAGACCTTCTGGCTGCTTTAAATATACAAAAGACCTCTCCTTCAATTTATTTCTTAACCTCATATTTCAATTATATAGTATTTCTACGATTCATTATACATGGTATGCGATTTCTATTTGTAATGTTGTATTGAGGGGGGACTATTTGAAAACGACATTACAGGAAGAAGTTAAAATTTAAGGTATTTTCTTCTGGGGAAGTTTAAGAATTGGCTTTGAGTGATGGAAAATGAGAGATCAAACAGCTTTTCAATGACGGGTATCTTTGGGACTGTGCTATTGAAGAGATTAATTTCCTAAATAACTTTTTACTCACTTTTTTTATGATGTATACTTATAGTGTCCTGTTTTCTCTATATTTGTGAATGATCCAGAGTATGATTCCGACAGCGGATATTATCATTATTACTTCGAGTTCATAGTGTTTGATATCTTTAATAACACTTTCAAGTGCATAGCCAAAGAGGTATCCTCCTGCTGAAATTACCACAGACCATATCATAGCACCGATGGCATTAAGTATGACAAACCGACTTGTTTTAATACTCTTGCTCATACCGATTACGAAAGGGGTCATAATACGCATTCCATATACAAACCTGAACCCCAGCATTATCAGGTCGTGATAACGCTCAAGGAGTTGATGAACTTTATCTACACGATTTTGCCATTTGAGATGCTTTGCCAGCAAATTTCTACCTTTCATGCGTCCTATAAAAAAATAAAGTTGATCGCCTGAGAAACTTCCAATAAATGCAATCAATATGACTATTGGTAATCCCAGATATCCTAAGTGAGCTGTAATCCCTCCAATTATTAATATGGTTTCTCCTTCAAGGAATGTCCCGACAAGTAAAGCCCAATACCCGTAGGTTTTGACAAATATCTCAAGTGACATGATTTTGATTTAGCCTGTATACATCTATCTACTATTTTTTTAATTTTTTACATAGTAAGTAAACTAATTATATCGATTTATGGTTGTAATCTGCATCAGTGTAGCAGAATTTAAAATTGAGGAGGACAGGAAGTACATCGCACAGTATCAACGGCTGAATATTTTACCCCCTACTAAAGAGAGGACTTCTATTACATGTCTTTAATAAGAGATAGCCTATAATTTTGGAAGAAATATTGTATATTGAAAAAAGCCCGTCTATAGTAACGTTTCCGATCTTCTTATTCCTTATCTATTCATTATCTAATCTACATTCTTCTTACCCAATTTCAACCAATAGGCTTATTGTTCCTATCACCCAAAACATAGGCGTGATGAACACCAGGATGTTTGTAATGCTCTTTAGTAAAATAATCAATAAGGCTTTTGACGAGGATTCGGGGGTCTTTACTGTAGATTATTTTGGCACCAGTCCTCTTCTTTATGATTCTGACGATATTCTTTATTTCAGAGGTAATGCCGCCCGTGCCATAAAGAACACCGATCAACTTACCTTCGTCATAAGCAATCGAGAACTCCCCGAGTGTACCTGAACGGCCACCGATAATGACCACTATGTCAGAACTTCGTATATTTACAACCTCTCTACCCATGAGTCCGCTTCCAGTAAATATTATGACATCATGATACTCCAGAGGCGAATGATATTTGTGCACGTGTTCCCATTCGCTCAGACCTGGTGAAATGCCTATGACAAGACCGCCCACCTCATTTGCTCCTCTTGCCGATTCCAAAGGCAGCCCGGGACAGGCCCCGGTAATAGTTACGCAGTCGTTTTGCGCTATGGCGCGGCCTAGTTCGCAAGCGATCTCCTTGTGTCTTTTTGAAAAGTTTCCAGTTGCAGATCCCATGACACCAATCTTTAGTTTCATATCCTCCTCCCTCCGGTGATGTGATTTTCATACTTGAAAGTGTGCATCTTTAATATAACTCCACTCATAGCAAAACATAGCAAGTCCAATAAGGTTTGAAAGGATTTATGAAATAGGCGGTCATAAGGCTAACGTCCAAGAAAATTGATCAATCAACTTTCTCGAAGTCGATGAATCCACGCTCCACGTCCGTATGAATCAGCTGTACGCGAATCCTGCGGCCCACCTCCATACCCTCGAACCCATGGACCAATTTTCCCTCAATAGGCGTATGAAGAAGACGAACCCACGTTCCTTTGGAAGCTGCACCGGTAACAATGGCATCAAATCGTTCCCCGATTTTTGACTCCAGGAGCATTGCTGCTGCAGATTTGCCGACCTGCCGTTCGACCTTCTTGGCTGCATCCTCTTCTTCTGTACAGTGTTTGGCAAGAGCCTCCAACTCATCTTTGTCATAGGGCACAGGATGTTCAGCCATCGCAGCCTTCAGCAGCCGCTGCGTAACGAGATCCGGATATCGGCGGTTAGGGGCAGTGGAGTGGGTATAATCCTTGACCGCAAGGCCAAAATGCCCCTCTGAACTATCTCCTGGAAATTCGACCATGTATTCACCCGATCCCAGCAACTTGATAATACTAAGTGAGAGATCGGGAAAACGGAGAGGGTCAGCAGTCTTCGCTTTCACCAAGAATTGCTCCAGCGCCCTTGAATCTGGCTCCGAGGGCAGCGCGAAACCTGACTCTGAGGCAAGCTCCATGATTCGATCCCAGCGTTTAGGCGTGTGGACAACACGCCGCAGCGATGGAAACATTTTGGAAACAAGATATCGAGCTGTCACGCCATTTGCTGCGATCATGAAGTCCTCAATGATATCTTTGGCCCTGTTCTTCCTTTCGACCTCAAGATCTTTAAGCTCATCTGCGTAAAACACCGGGCGTGCCTCTATGGTTTCGAGATTTAGGGCACCGTGCATGTGCCGGAAAGCCTTCATGCTTTGAGCCACTCGGTCCTGTATGTGAAGGTTCTCGCCAAGACCCTCAACCGCACCAATCCCTTCCTGCATCTGCCTGTTACCTTCAAGCCAGGCAGCAACGCTATTGTATGCGAGCTTTGCATGGTTATGCACCGTTGCTCCGTAGATCTCAGAAGTCTGGAGCGACCCATCCTCAGCAATCATCATTTCAATAACGATGGCAAGACGATCTGTCCCATAATTGAGGGAGGTATAATTGGTAGACAGTTTTTCGGGTAGCATAGGAAATGTCTCGGCAGCGGTATAGACAGAGGTGGTATTCTGCCGTGCATGATCGTCTATGGCTGAACCTTTCTTAACAATGGCGTCTACGTCTGCGATGGCAACCAGGATCTTCACTGAATCTTTAGACATGGCCTTGGCAACAGTGAGTTGGTCTATATCGCGTGAATCATCATTGTCGATTGAACACCAGGGAAGGTTTCTTAGATCACGTGTTGGCTCTTCAGTTCTTGTTGCAGGTGCATTTATTCTGTCGAGTTCAGTTAATGCCTTAGGGGAAAAATCAGGAAACAGTCCACGCTCGATCATCGCCCGGCGGGCAATTCTTTGCAGCATAGCGCGGTGACTTTTAGCTTTAGAATCCATCATAGGCAAAAAACTATATTAATAACAATATTTCTTCATAAAATATTACTTGTAATATGCACAATTATATCAGATGTTAAGTTGGTTTATTCCAGGAAGGATTGTTGTTTGTTACATCTGTGGCTTTAGAAATATGTATCATTGTGACAATAATTGCCCTCTTATCTCTGCCTTATTTATTACAGAATTTAGATAATGGAGAAATGGAGAGACATAGTTTATAATTATCCACAATTGACACAGAAGATGCTTTTCTTCATGTACCCATGTGATAGAAATTCTGAACTAATGTAAACGAGTATATAAAGTGTCATGCTGAACTTGTTTCAGCATACAAAACCAATGCACATAAGACCCTGAAACGAGTTCAGGGTAACAAAATGTAAAAGTAATAAATACGTTTGTATTATTATGAAAATATTTTCTTTTCAGAATAACATTTTACTATTCATAATCCTTTTTATTCCCCACATTCTATACGCATCTGAAATATTTACTGTTCAGGCTGGTGCATTTTCTATGAAGAAAAATGCACAGAATTTTCTTATGGTCCTACAAAACCATGGGATTCAATGTACCATATATGAGATAGAAGGTTTTTACAAGATCTCTTGCGGTAAATTTAGCCAGAAATCAGAAGCTTATGACTTAAAGAAGGAATTGTCCTCCCTTGGATATGATGCTTTTGTTGTTACAAGAATTGCCCAATCTTCCCAAGACACCAGAGTAGTAGATAGCTCATCAGAGCAATCTACTCATCACGATGTTAATCAGCCACCTAAGGTTGCTCAAACTTTTAAAGAAAAACCTAATACGAAACTACAAGAACATGACCAAAAAATAACTGCACCTCATGCCCCTATTCTCCTCAATCGTGTCGTTGCCGTCGTGAACAAGGAAGTCATCACATGGAGTGAACTCTACAAGGTAATGGAATTTGAGGCAACAACGCAGATCAAGAATCTCAGTGAGGAGGAGCGAAAGAAAATATTCAAGGAGAGTGAGGCTTCCTTCCTTGAAACGCTCATCGACATGAGACTCCAGCTCCAGGAGGCCAGGACCCTGGGGCTTGAGGTTACCCAAGAGGAGATAACAGAGACCATAGAGAATATCAAAAAGAAATATTCCATGACACAGACAGACTTCGTAGAGTCCCTCAAGAAAGAAGGGCTAAGCCTTGAGGACTATCACAAAAGACTCTCCGAGCAAATACTCATCAACAAGGTAGTCAACTACCAGATACGAAACAAGATTGTTGTATCCGATGCTGACGTGAAACAATACATGGAAGCAAACAAGGAAGCCTTCAGCGGTAGCGAAACGTATAGGCTCAGACAGATTTTCTTTAAGAAACCGGAGGGTACTGTGGATAAGAATACCGTAGAGGAGAAGGCCTTGGAAATCATCAAGAGACTGAAGGCAGGGGAGGATTTCTCTGCCCTTGCACGTGTGCATTCTGATGACCCTTCTGGAAGACTGGGAGGTGACCTCGGTTTTGTCAATAAGGATCTCCTGGCAAAGGAATTTGTAGCAGTCCTCTCTGGTATGAACATAGGGGATTTCAGTATGCCCTTCTGGACCGATAAGGGGCTTCATATTATTAAACTCGATGAAAAGGTCTCTGCACAAAATAGAGACAAGGTGAGAGAGGATGTTCGGAGACAACTGACAGAGGAGCAGTTCTCAGAGAAATACAGAAGCTGGACTAAGAGCCTACGGGAAAAGGCTTACATAGAAATACGTCTGTAAGGTGCGTATCTTTGTATACCTTCACTCTTACTAAACCTTTTGAGTCTATAGAGCATATCCTGCAACCTTCTAACCTATGAAAAATGATATGCCCTTGCATGATGGTCTACTTTTCCATCAATGTCGCAGAGGTTTCGTAACTATTTAGATAACATGGTAATTTTCTCTTTAAGTTCAAAGGCTTATAAGCTCATTTTTTGGCATAGTAATTGCTTTAATATTAATGAGATTTCCATGTTTAAACACTTCAACAAATTCTTGGTAATACTTTTGCTCGTCCTTATTTCTGTGATGTTGGGGTACGTCCTTAGAGTGCACCATGAGGGTAAAATCCGTAAAACCTATCAATCTCAAGCTGAAAAGGAGTTAGCCACATTAGAAGAAGAGTTCAATTCCGCTATAAAAAAGCATCGCAAATTTTATATTTTCAATAGGAGATTTGAAGTCTGTCCATTAAGAGAATCCGATAGGACATTTTTTTATTATAGGGAAGTAAAAGATGCCGATCGTAATGAACAAGATGTAAAAATTTCTAAACGTATGGAAAATAACAGCAAGAAACAAACTACAAGTACGTCTGACACCCTACGATAGGTAACATTTATGTTTTAGTGATGGCCACCCTCTGAGTGACCTCCGGCTGGCAGTTTTAGTCCTTGTTTTTGAAAAAAAAGAGAGATCAGCACACTAAGATATTGGGGGATGAGCTGGAAACAACTACGAGATAAACTTGTTCTGTCAGCTGGTATCACCGGAATTGCAGGAATCATATTGGGTCTTATTATAGGCTCCATCATGAGCATGATATTTATTCACGTGGTGAATAAAATTTCCTTTGGATGGGAAATAGAATTCAAAATTCCCTTGCTTTACCTTTCTCTCATCACTGCGGGGCTTTTTCTGACAACTCTTCTCGCTTCTCTTATTCCTTCAAAGATAGCAAGAAAAATAGATCCAAAAAGATTTATCAGTTTTGAGTAGTGAGTCCTCTAAGACTCTGTATTGTCCCGGAATAACTATTAAACCTCTCTAACGAATTCCAATCCTACCCGATACTTGCTATCGATTTCCTTCACCCATCTTACAACAGAGGATTCTGCGACAATGCCATTTACCTTAATCTCAGGATCAAAGAATAAAATATTTCCTCTCATGAGGGGAAAGTGTGTTATCATCCCAAGCCCACCTTCACTGATATCAACAGAATCACCATAGCTATAGATTCTGTCTTTTTCCCTATGGAAGGCTGGCATGTAAAATTTTATTTGTTGAACAAATGGTTTCCTTTCGTACCTACGCTTTTCTTCAAGAGACATTTCCATATGTAAATCCTATCTTCTTTTTATAACTCAAATCCAGCATTAGGAATTGTCATTGCGAGTGAAACGAAGCAATCTTTTTTTGCTCACAAGATTGTCACGGTTGAAACGACTCGCAATGACACATAAAATAAAATTTTAACACAATTATCACTGATCTGGGTATAAAGAACCCTAGGTTCTTTTTTTTAACTTTTCTTGTACCCAAAGCGTTTATAGTATTTTTCGGTACCGTTTTCACCAGTGATTGAATCTGATTCTCCAGATGCAAGAAATACCGCTAACTTTGCCACCCTTTCAGGTGGTTTGAGAACACCCCTTTCCTTCAGAGACAAAAATTCATGATATATCTCATCACCCAATATCTCTGGACCCAAATTCCTAATCTTCTCCTGCATCATTGTATCCATTACCCCGGGGTCAAGCCCATTCACCTGAATGTTATAACCCTCAAGCTCTTCTGACATTATCTTCGTAAGGTGGATCAACCCTGCCTTCGTTACAGAATAAGCTCCCAAAAAAGGCATCACGATCTCACCGAGTCCTGATGTCACATTGATTATCTTTCCCCTACCCTGCTTTATCATATAAGGCGCTGCTGCCTTTGAGAATAGATAGGGGCCTCTGAGGTTTATATTCATTACCTCATTCCAGTCTTTTTTATCAACCATAAAGATTGGACTTACAGGACCAATTATTGCTGCATTATTCATGAGTATGTCTATTTTTCCAAACTGTTCGATTGTTTTATCAACAACTTTTTCTATGTCCTTTGGTTCTGAAACATCCGCCTTCATAGAGATAGCATCTCCTCCTAAAGACTTTATAGCTTTTGCCGTCTCTCTCAGTTCTGAAGGTGTGCGGCTCAAAATAACAAGAAAGGCTCCCTCCTTTGCCATCTCCAGAGAAGAGGCTTTGCCTAATCCCCTTCCAGCACCTGTAACTATTGCCACCTTTCCTTTGAGTCTCATGTTGTCTTTTCTATTTTTTAAGTCTAAAGATGAACCCGTGGGAAATATTTCGGTACTTTCTTCCTATAAAGATTATAATCTTTGCCGAAACGATTTAAAAGCTCTTTCTCTTCCAGGGGAATAATTAATACAAAGACCACCAGAAAATCAAGAAGCGTAATAATTCCCACAGCTACAACTCCTGTTATGAGAAAAACACCGGAAAAGATCAAGGTATGAGCAAAATAAGTTGGGTGTCTGACGACAGAAAAAGGTCCCTCTGTTACAAGCTTACCTTTTATCCTGGTAGATACCTCTGGTAGTCCTATCAATCCCCATAGGCCGAGGAGTTTACCTGTCCAGAGATGAATTAAGGTTCCCAAAACTAACAGGACAATACCAGATATATTCAAGATAACAGGAATGTCTAATTTATTATGGAGTATGAATGTTCTCTTTGTATAAATGAGATACGCTAAAGGGAGCCACGTGAAGAGGGGCATGATATAGGTCAAAAAACCGAGATTTTTGAAAATCCTTGATAGACCATGTATAGGAATCCAGAAAAGAGGAATGACAGGCCAGAGGATGATCGTCATAAGGGCAAAGAGATCGAGCATATTTATTCTTCAATAAAACATTGCGGGTCCTCAGAAAGGAAATTTTCTTTGCCTCTTGAACATGAATAGGCATAGGCGATCGCCCTGCATCCTCTACATAAAGCCCATCTCAGGCATCTCCCGCATTTGCCTTTATAATATGTTCTATCCCTCAATTTCAACAGAACCTCTGATGTTGCCCACACCTCCCTCAGAGAATCCTTCCTTACATTGCCTATGGGTATAGGAAGTCTTCTGCAGGGTGTAATGGTTCCATCCTGCAATATCGTCACACCTGAAACACCTGCTGCACAACCTCCCACTGGGATTGAACCTCTGTCTTTTTTATCATTCGAAGACATCTGGGATAGAATTGGATCTCCTGTAACAATCTCGAGCCCGTCTATCTTCAAGGGAAGGATAGCTTCATATAATTCTTTTACCTTTTCCTTCCTGAGCATGTTCTGTAAAAGACTTGCACCTCCCCCTGCAGGAACAAGCCTCGAAAACCCGAGCCTCTGAACTCCTGTTGAGGACGATAGCTCAACCATTTCCATAAAATAATCTGCGTTAAGATCAGAAAGAGTAACATTGAAAGTAACGATCACACCTGCATCGAGAAGATGCTGGACTCCTCTCATTGCTGATGAGAAGCTGCCTTTACCCCTGATCATTTCATGAATCTCTTCAGGTCCCTCGATGCTTACCTGAACTCCCCTCACCCCGAGGTCTGAGAGCATTTTTGCCCTTTCTTTATCAATGAGAATGCCATTGGAAAGAAGATAGACATCAAAACCTCTGCTCCTTATCTCCTCAAGAACCCTGAAGATATCATGCCGTAAAAAGGGCTCACCGCCTGTGATATTGAAACTCGGAGAAAATACGATTCCGTATTTCTCTTCCCACTCCACTAACATATCTGACACCTCACCAACCACCTCCCTTACCTCAGACAGAGACATCTCGTGCCCCTTCGAGCCAGTCTGATAGCAGTGTTTGCATCGGAGGTTACATCTTTCAGTAAGGTGCCACTGGACAAAGAAATCAAAGGATTGAGTTATCATATCCTGTTGCGATTATTATAAGCTTTTGATAAAAATGAGCAGACATAGCAGAAAGTTTCTTTAATAAATGATTTCCCCTATCTGCCATGTCTGCTCTGACCTTTTGTTGCTTGACCAGCAACGTTAGCTCTTTCAGGCCTTTCACTTTTGGCATACCTTCGTTGGATTATCCCTTAAGACTTTTTTAAGGTCATTCCAGAAGGAAGCCTCAAGTTGAGATGCCTTTTTGCTCAAAGGCTTTTTCATTCTGTTTCACCTCCTTTCTTATTTTTCAGATTATAAAAAAGGAATACAAATGAAGGTATCAGTATAAATCTCTTTTTTCTGTAGGATTCAACCTTATTCCCCTGTAGGTATTAATCCTACAAAATTTCCCATTTTAAGTTTCTAATGTTTCGTTATCTCTTCTACTTCTTTCCTTCCCTCTTCTAATTCTCTTTCCTGCTCTTTGTCTAATCTTAATAACAGAGTCTGGAATTCCCCAACATGCGTCTTTTCTTCCTTTGCTATATCAAGAAGCACCTTCTTGATATCTTTTTTCTGTGTCATGGCAGCCATCTGCTCATAGAGGTTTATTGCATCAAGCTCTGCAATGATTCCTGCTCTCAATATCTCTCTGTCAATGTCTTCTTTTTTAATTCCTTCGAGATTAATAGGTATCTTTGATAACATCTTACACCTCCTTAAATGTGGTTATTTAATAGAAAACTATACCTCCATCCCTAATAAGATCCTCATTTTTCGCTTATATGCAGGTCATAGAGTGCCTTGCCAATAAAAAAGTCTCCCCATGCTATTCCTGTATCAGGAATGGTTGATTTCAATAACCAGTCCTGGAGTGGTACTGATTTTGTGGTTAACTCTGCAATACTGTAATGAGTCATAAGGACAGTGCCATATATGACTATAAGGCCATTGAGAAGATACCCATAAACAACGGTTTTCCTAGAAGTAAAAAGTAAGGTAACCAGTAAGACATCGCTGAGAGGAAATATAAAGGAAAGAAATCTTGTTTTGTCAAAAATAAAAGCCCCTGGATTCAATTTGTCAGGGACCATAAAGTTATGAATCCTGTAATGGAGCATGAGCCCTGATAGGGCTAGCAAAAAAAGTGCTATGAGGAGTATCCTTTTAGTCATATATACTAGAAATGAAATTTAACCATATGTCCTAAATAAAGGGTAAGACCTATCGCAATAATATGGAGTATCCACCATCCCGCTTTAAATATCATGAAATATTTGAGCATTTCACCTCCAGAGAACATGACCGATGGTATATACAATGGCTATCCCTAAAAGATGTATTAACCACCAGCCCACCCTGAGAAAACGTATTTTACTGTAAAGACTTTCTTTACTCATATCATTTCATCATATCCCTCATTATTGACCTATCTTGAGATAGTATTTTATAAAATTTCAAATAAAACTGTCAGGAGGAGTATGACAATAGACAGTATAGTTTTGAAAAAGGAATTGCGATACCCCTCTCAGGAGGAGAGAAAGCTCCCCTCCCGTTTGTTCCAGAATCTGAAAGAGTCTTACATCTTTTTCTTTTCCAAGGACTTGATATAGGCAACGATGTCTTTCATCTCCTCAGACTTTGGCTCGAGTGCCTTGCCCTTGAGGGCATTGACAATGCAGAGATTAATAGCCTCTTCAAGAGTCTTGCAGGGCCAGCCGGCGTCTTCCACTCCTTCTTTTCAGCAGCCTTTTCCAATCCCTTTCCATCTGGATGACATGAGGCACAGGATTTACCTGCTGTTCCGTTAAAGGCCTTGGGGTCATTGAAGAGTGTTTTACCTTTTTCCACATTACCCGCTGCAAAGGCAAAGGAAAAAACTAACGCGAGAGCTATCATAGACAATAATGATATCTTGAAAACCTTCATCTTCTTCACCTCCTTCCCGTAAATCGACCTGATGAAACCTAATTTATTTTCCACTGATACATTTCCGTCTCACATTATTCAGAAACTCTCAAATTATAAAACAGAAGTTCTACGAGATATTGTGAATACCGTCATTACCATACCGCAGAAATGACAAGAAAAATATCGGAATCCGTCTGATATTTTTGTAAGTATTTATCTTACAGAGATAACAATAAAATTGTCTTAGACATTAATATTCTGATGGCATGGACTTCAAGCCGTTATTATGTGATATATATGTTCACATTTTCTAATCTTTTAGCAGCTTCTTTATCAATCAACCATGTTATAGTGCCTCGGACAGGGCTAACAAGCCCTGCAGGATATAGTTCCCTCTTATCCCCTTCCTCCAAAATCTCATGGACGATACCTGCTTTCGAATGGCCAGTTACTAAAAAGAGTATGTGGGTACTATTGTTTATGATAGGAAGTGTCAGGGTTACTCTATGTCTTTTGGGTCTTTCCAGATAGACTGGAACAGCAAGCTTATTTGTCTCCTCAAGTGAACGTGAGCCAGGAAATAGCGAGGCAGTATGCCCATCTTCTCCAACTCCCAAAATAATAAGGTCAAAAACTGGTAATGCGTTCTTTCCGAAGAATTCTCTCAAATCGTCCTCGTATTGCTTCGCACCTTTTTCAGGTTCTTCTTCTCCCTTAATCCTGTGAATATTGTCATCTGGTATTGGAAGCTTTGACAAAAGTGTTTCGAAAACAAGCCTAAAATTACTGTCTTTATGTTCTTTTGGTATACAGCGCTCATCTACCCAGAAAAAATTTATTGAACGCCAATCAACCTTCTCTCGGTAACGATTTGAACTGAGGAGTGTATATAATTTTCTCGGAGTGGAACCTCCTGAGACTGCAACAGCAAACCTTCCTTTTAAGGCGATACATTTTCTCGAGATGTCAACAAAAATTGCAGTGGCCTTATGACTGAGGGCTTCTAAGTCTGAACATACATGGATCTCCATTTAACGAAAAGTCATAGAGGTCTCCAGGAGCGGCCATCTTTTTCGATTAACAATGCAGCCTCTTCCGGACCGGCTGAACCTGCTTCATAGTTAGGGAATTTTTCTACTTCCGTTGTTGCCTCAAGCCTTTCTATAACAGGTGTAAGCAACGCCCATGACTGTTCCACGCCCTCCTCTTTCCAGAACAGTATCTCATCTCCTAGCATGCAATCGAGTAATACCCATTCATAGGCATCGAAAAAAACGCCTTTCTGGTATGAAAAGTCCATTACCGCACCATTTAAGCACACGACAGAACCTGGTTTCTTTGTTTGGAAGTTAAGACTAATACCCTCTTCAGGTTGTATCTTGAATACAAGTACATTGGGCTCTATCGCACCTTCCATGAATTGTGAGAACATCATGTATGGCACAGGCTTGAAGTGGATTGAGATTGATGTCCTTCGGCTTGAAAGCCTTTTACCCGAGCGGAGGTAAAATGGAACCCCATGCCATCGCCAGTTATCGACAAATATCTTCATGGCAGCAAATGTTGGAGTTGTGGATTTCGGGGCAACCTTTGGCTCTTCTCTGTAACCGACTACCTGATTCCCATTGATCTTGCCCTTTCCATATTGACCAATAACGACATATTCATTAAGACTGTCAAGAGGAAATGGCCGTATAGAATATAGAACTTTGATCTTTTCATCCCTCACCCTGTCTGCCTCGAATGCGACAGGAGGCTCCATGGCTGTCATGGCAAGGAGTTGAAAGATATGACTCTGGAACATATCTCTTATCACACCGGCTTCCTCATAATAGCTTGCCCTATCCTCCACTCCCAGTGTCTCTGAAACAGTTATCTGAACATGATCGATATACCGGCTGTTCCACAGAGGCTCAAAGAGAGAGTTTGCAAAGCGGAACATGAGCATATTTTGGACTGTTTCCTTCGCAATATAATGGTCTATGCGGAAAATCTGGCTTTCGTTAAAATATTCTTTAAGTGTAAGGTTCAATCTTCTGGCTGAATCGAGGTCACGTCCAAAGGGTTTCTCAATGATAATATGAGCATGGCCGTTCTCTTCACGTAAGAAACCGGCTGAACCAAGGTTACCTATAACCGTTTCGAAAACCGTCGGGGGAGTAGCAAGATAAAACATGCGGTTTTCCCTTGTCCGGTGTTTCTTTTCCAAGGGAATCAGCTTCTCTTTCAATAACTTGATATAGGACTCGGGTACGTCAAAGTCAAAGGACAAATAGTAAAGTTTAGTCCCGAACTCTAACCAGGAAGAATCGTCGAAATCCTCCGGCAGCTCACTCTTCACTGCACCTCGCATCAACTCAATAAACTGTCCATTATTCATCTCCTTACGACCAGTCCCGAGGATAAAGAAGTTTTCTGGGAGGAGTTTGCTTTTATAAAGACGGTAAAGGGAAGGGACAAGTTTTCTTTTTGCGAGATCTCCATAGGCGCCAAAGATAACCAGACAATAGGGACTCGGAATTTTGATCTCACATCCGCCGATGAACCGGTATATTGGTTCCATATTTTGCTGTTCAACAGTCTCTTTCATTTTATCCGACTAAGCTGTTCCAATCGGCAGAGAATTGCTCCATGCCCTTATCTGTTAATTCATGGTGTATATCATATTCCTGCCAATTTTTCGTGAGATCTACATTTTTATACGGTATAGGTTTTAAGCCCTTAGGGTTGTATACATAGTCATCTCCAGGTATGGGAACCCCTCTTTCGACCCACTCCTTCAGCACCTTGAAAGGTGCAGTTATAATATCTGAACAGAGCTTGAGGGCATAAAGGAGATGATCAATATTTCTCACACTTGCGGTTAAGACCTCTACATGCCCATCACCTTTTTGATACATCTTGATAATCTGAGCTATTAAATCCATTCCATTCTCACTTCTATCATCAAGTCTCCCGATAAAAGGTGAAATGTATACATCGCCCCTCTTTGCACCTTGCGTTGCCACATATACTGCAGCAGCCTGTTCCTGTGAGAAACAGAGTGTCATATTTATACGCATACCTTTTTTGATTGCCTGCTCGGCTGCTTTTAGTCCCTCCTTTGATGTGGGGAATTTAATCTGGGCATTAGGAATCCAGGAAAACATATCTTCCCCCTGTCGTAACATTTCTTCAGCAGATGTTGAGAGATCTGCGTACACTTCAACCGAGATTGATCCCTGAGGAATCAAGGTAGAAACTTCCTCTACCACATTGTGATAAAAATTAAGAATCTCTTCTCTGCTGAATTTTTCTCCCCGGTTAAGACGCTGCCGGGCTTTCGGATTTTTTGAAATAAGGCTTGGATTTGTTGTCTGCCCGTCAAGAAATCCCATGAGATTGCTAATTTCTCTCGTCTCGCCAGGGTCTCCGCCATCAAGAAATATTCTTGTCTTGAGGTTTTTTGGTTTCATATTAGCTCCTTTATTTTTCTGATAATGGCCTTTTTTGAGATTTCTTCATAGTCAAGGAGTTCCTCTGGTTTTCCGCTCTTTGGCATTTTTCTTACCGCAAGGGAATAGACAGGTATTATCAGTGCAGCCAGCGCGCTCCTGACCGCTTCTCCAATACCACCTTCTGCAAAATGATCCTCCACAGTAATGATTGCCTTAGTGGCCCTTGCAGCTTCATGAAGAGTAGCTCCATCAATCGGTTTAATGCTATAGAGATCGATTACACGAATGAAAATTCCTTCCTTCTTCAATTCCTCATAGGCAGCAAGTGCCTCATAGAGCGTTACACCTGCCGCAATAACCGTTATGAGATCTCTGTCACTTTTCCTTAAAACTTTACTTCCCCCAATGATAAACTCTTCTTCCACATGATAAATAATGGGGGTGTCTTTCCTCGTAGTGCGTATATATACGATGCCAACATGTTGAGCAGCATTCTCAACTAATTTTTCCGTTGATACAGCATCTGAAGGATACAGCACTACACTGTTGAGAATTGTTCTGAACATGGCTATATCTTCAAGTCCCATCTGCGAAGGCCCGTCTTCGCCAATAGACACCCCAGCATGGGAACCGGCAAACTTAATATTTGCACGGGCATTTGAATACTGAGCTCATTCTGATCTGGTCAAATGCCCGGGTGAAAAATGCTGCAAAGGTAGAGATGAAAGGAATCTTGCCCCTGCAGGAAAGTCCCAACGCAGTTCCCACCATGTTTTGTTCCGCAATGTACATCTCAAAAAACTGCCTTGGATATGCCTCCTTAAATATTTCAGCATACGTTGAATTACTCACCTCGGCATCTAAAACCACTATATTGGGAAATTTCGGAAAAATCCTTGCCAGGGCATTACCATATGCCTTGCGTGTAGCAACAGGTCTATTCATCAGGTAAGTAATTTCTTTGACCTCCTGGGGTATCTGTTCCTCAGCCTTCAGGTCTTCTGGTCCCGAAATTTCTCCTCTAATTGATTTATCAACTGTACCTAATTCCTTTAGTGCCAGGGCAAATTCTTCTTTTTTTAACGCCCTGCCGTGCCAACCATTCTTGTCTTCGAGAAACGAGACACCCTTCCCCTTGATGGTTTTGGCAATTATCATCACCGGTCTGTTGGAGACGTGAAATGCTCTTTCGTAAGCGTTTAGTATTTCGGGGAAAGAATGACCATCTATTATAATCGTTTCCCATCCAAAAGATGCGATGCGCTTTTCATAGGCATTGAGGTCATGTCCATACATTGTTTCTCCACGCTGGCCCAGTCGATTCACATCGAGGATACCTATGAGATTGTCTAATTTGTAATGCATAGCAATCTGCATAGCTTCCCACTGCGAGCCCTCTGACATTTCGCTATCACCAAGAAGAACATATGTCTTGTAAGGTAGCTTATCAAGGTATTTGGCATTCAACGCCATTCCCACGCCAATAGAAAGTCCCTGTCCCAGAGAACCTGTAGAGGCTTCAACATAAGAAAAGGCAACAGTAGGATGACCTTCTAAAGGACTCCCAAATTTTCTCAGGTTCATGAGATCCCTTTCTTCCAATTTTCCGGCAGCAGCCCACAGGGCATAAAAAAGAGGGGAAGCATGCCCTTTAGAAAAGATTAATCGATCATTGTTTGGATGCCCTGTGTTATCAACATCGAAACGAAAGATTCCATTAAATAAAAGAGCGGTCATCAAATCAGTTGCCGAAAGAGAAGACGTGGGATGACCAGAGCCGGCTTCGGTCGTTGAGGCAAGAATATAGTAACGGATTAATTTGGCTAATTTTTCTAATCTTTCTATTTTTTCTTTATCAACCATGTATGTCTCTTATCTTATTTCTCGTTTCTTTAGACATTTTTGCTGATACACCTTGAAATAAGCTCTTTTCTTATTCTCCTCTTTGGTAAACTCTTCTTTCTTATTCCCCTCTTTAGTAAAGAGGGGCAAGGGGAGATTTTATCGATCATAAATATTTCCATATCTTCTCCGCTACTGCTCCGACATTCCCAAAGACTTCTCTATCAGAAAATCCCCCTTCATCCCTGCCCGACAGATGGCAGGCGGGCCCCTTTGCCAAAGGGGTATTCTCCACATATTTCCCTGAAGAAATTATTTCTTAAAGACCCCATGTCCTCCGAACTGATTTCTCAAAGCAGAAAGAATTTTTCCTGTATAACTTGGCTTCTTTTGTGATTCAATTCTGAACTGAAGCGATCCTTCAATAATAGGAACCTGAATCCCGAATTCCTTTGCAGCCTCCACAGTCCATGCACCCTTCTCCGCTCTGCGAAACCGAGCCTGAAATTTCATTCAGGTTCTCTCCATACTGTTCAAATGCCCTTTCAAGCCATTCTACCAGCCTCGATTCTATGACACTCCTATGATTATAAATTCCTGCGACTTTTGCTAAGTCTAACTCAAAATGTGAAGCCTTCATTACCGCAAAACCTTCTGCAAGGGCCTGCATCATTCCGTATTCTATTCCATTATGGACCATCTTAACAAAATGGCCGGAACCGGATTTACCCATATAACCATACCCCCCCTCAGCCGATAAATCGGAGAATAGATTCTTATACTGCTCAAAAATTTCTCTTTTGCCACCTACCATAATACAGGCGCCATTTCTCGCTCCACTCGGACCCCCGCTCACCCCGACATCCAAAAACTCTATACCTTTTTCCTCCAGTTCCCTGGCACGTCTCATTGAGTCCCTGTAGGGAGAATTCCCTCCGTCGATTACAGCATCACCCTTGTTGAGAAACGGGGTAAGTCCTTCCAGAACTGAATCAACCGCCTGATACGGAACCATCAGCCAGACAAGACGGGGCGTGGTCAAGGCCGAAGCAAGAGATTGCAAAGAATAAGTTGGCTTTGCTCCCTTTTTTGAAATATTTCTTGTAGTTTCTGGAGTCCTGTTAAAAACAACAACTCCATAGCCCTTTTCAAGAAGACGCTCCACCATATTAAATCCCATTTTTCCTAAACCAATATAACCGAGAGTCATTTTTTTCCTGCATTCTATGAAAAACTTTCCTTACTTCTCCCTTTTAAAAACTCTTCCTCTATTTCTTCTACTTTGGATAGTCTACGTCTATGCCTTTCCGCACCTGAAAATGAAGCAGAAAGCCAGATTTTAACAACATCTTTTGCAAGTTCATTTCCTATAACCCTTGCACCGAGGCAGAGGATGTTAATGTTGTCGTCCTCCACTCCCTGGTGGGCAGAGAAGGTGTCATGGCAGATCGCAGCGCGTATCCCGGGAAACTTGTTTGCTGCAACACAGGCTCCTACCCCACTCCCACAGATTAAGATCCCTCTGTCAGCCTTTTTAAACAATATCTCCTGAGACACAACCCTGGCATAATCAGGATAATCCGCTGGTTCCTCACTATAAGTACCAAGGTCATTTACTTTATATCCGAGTTTTTTCAAAAACTCTATGATTTGTATCTTCAGACCGAATCCACCATGATCAGCTCCAATAGCGATCGTCATTTGAGAACCTCTCTTGACTCCAGTTGAGCTAATGTTTCTACGAAATCCCTATAATTTTCTTCTGGAATTCCTTCAAGAAAAATCTTGCTTCCAATGCAGACATAATCAACTCCGAGATTCAAAAATAACTTTAAATTTTTGAGAGAGACTCCTCCATCAGCAGCAATAGTCTTATTGTTAAAAATACGCCTCGCCTCTTCAATTTTCCTCAGTACCTCGGGCTTGAAAGAATTCCCGTACCGGCCCGGGTCGACAGTAAGAAAAAGTAACGTGTCCACCTTTTCGGCTACCTTTCTGAATTCTTCTGTTTTGGTTTCCGGCTTAATAGCCATACCAGCAGCTATTCCTCTTTTTTTCATTTGGTTGATAAAATCGAGATGTTTGACACGAGATTCAAAATGGAATATCACTTTTTTAAGATGTCTATTGTCTATGCTTTCCATTAAGGTTTGGGGATCACTCACCATCAAATGGACCTCGAAGTCTATGGATGTAGTTGTACTACTAAGCCTCTCTGCAGGAAAACTCCTGGAAGGTACAAAACTTCCGTCCATGAGATCAATCTGAACATAATCTGAAAAAGCTTCGGCCTGTCTCAATCGCATAAGAAAATCTTCGGCATTATCTGCAAGTATTGCAGGGACTATCTTCATAGTATTAAGCTTTGAAATAGAAAAAGTTCATAAAGAAGAATGGCTGATAATTCTTCTATATCCCAAAAAATTTCATGTCTCTTGAGCATATTGATTTTACATTTAATAAAGCAAAAAAGAATGTAGGAATATCAGTAAAACTCTGATTTTTTTGTAGGACTTTAACTTGTTTTGTTATCAGTGTTTCTCCTACAAAGACTGAATGCTGGCTATCGTAATGGATTGAGGGTTCTGATGTTTCGTCCACAGTAGTCTCCTCATGACGGATAATTTCCCGCAAGGGAAGACTCTGTTTCTCCCAGATATCTCTCAAAATGATAATATAGGCATAAGAGAAAGAGGTTTTTATGCATGGGACGCCAATTAAGAAAAGAATATAGGCCCGGGATGGGAAAAAAGAGAGTATTTGATTGCATTATCATAGGGGCAGGACCTGGAGGACTTCAGGCAGCTATTTATCTCTGCCGGTATAACAGGAATGTCCTCATCTTGGACAGGAGCGGGGGCAGAACACAGCATGCAAAACATATTGAAAACTTCCTTACCCAGACAGCTATTTCAGGCAGAGAGATTATAGAGAAAGGCCTCGGTCAGGCAATGCACTTTGGCGCAGAGTATCAGAGGGCAACAGTCTCAAAGGTTCTTAAGAACACAGGGAATCTCTTCGAGGTATATACAAAAGATGGTAGAACCTTTTCATCTCGGTTTGTTATTGTATCTTCAGGCGTAATGGACAACCTTCCCGATATTGAGAACCTTTATAAGTTTTTTGGTGAAAGTTATTTTACCTGTATAGACTGCGATGGCTACAGGACTACAGGGAAAAAGCTTGTTATTATAGGCAAATCAGAAAAGACCCTCCGTCTTGCCCTTGCAATGAAACAGATGTTCACAAAGGACATAACAGTAATACTTTCCAGTGGCAGGAATTCCTCTGATTATGAGGGACAATTAAAGGAAGAAAACATAAAACTCTTGATTGGAGAGCCTTCAAAGCTTCTTGGACAAGAAAAGATGGAAGCCCTTGAGCTCAGAGATGGAAGAAGAGTTGAATGTGAGGTCATCATGTCTAACCTTGGATACAGGCTCAATGATGAATTCCTCTCAGAACTTCCTCTTAAAAAGGACAAAAAAGGGGTTATGTATGTAACCGGAGCAGAATACGAAACATCCCTGAGCGGTCTTTACATCGTGGGTCCCTTAAATACAGGGAATGATCAGGTAGTAATTGCCGCAGGCGAAGGTGCTGTTGCTGCTATTGATATTAATAAGAGGCTCCTGGAGATCCGCGCGGTGGAGTCTAAGAGTTAAGATTTTACCCATCAGACGATGTCTGAAAAACTTGTCTCTTTCCTCTTGAGAGTATGATTCTTGAATTGTACTATACAATGAATATTTCAGTAGTAATCAATATAATGCCTTTCTTTTTTACCTAATAAAATTTTATAAATTTTACACCCTGCGGTCTCTGCCGCAGGGTATTCACTTCGCCTAGTTTTTTCCTCTTATCTTGATTTTTAAATATTGCCGCCCAATTCAACATTACAAATGTAACGCATTAGATAAAGTTTCCCTGTAATCGTAAACTTAGTTTCAACTGTCATATGTAGGACGAATACCTACAGAGTAGAGATTCAAGTTCCTACAAAAAAATCAGACATTTACTGATATTTTTTAATTTATACCTTTGATAATCTTTGATATATATAAAGACAAATAGCCTTTCTTTTAATGAAAAAATTGCCGGGTTACATAAGAATGAACCTTTGGCAAAAACTAGGAGGAAGAGGATATGAAAAGGTTACTTTTTATAGAAATCATAACAATAGTAGTTAGTTTACTTTTGATGCCGTTGGTAATTTATGCACAAGCTGAGCAGGCGACAACAACAATCCCCCCAGTAGGGCAGACGATGGTTCGTGAAGGTAACTTCGCGGTCAAGCTTGTTTCCGCATTGGCTTTGGGAGAGACCGAGAACGAGGTTGAAGCAGAGAATATATTAGGCTCAGTTGGTATATCACCACGAAACGGATGGATTGCTGACTACCCCGTCACCCCCGATATAATGGGTGAGATACAGAAATCAGTGATTGATGCGGTGGATTCCAAAAAGTTATCAATGAGTAAGGATGAGGCTTTGAAGAGGTTTCAGGATGTTACCACAGAGACGGACTTAGATATCAGGTCTTATACCGGCGAACCCCAGGAAACCACACCTCCAGATTCTGAGAATTACGCCAACCCTACTGTAATAAACAACTATTATAATAATCAAGGACCTCCGATAGTCACGTACTATGCTCCTCCGCCGGATTACTATTATCTTTATGCTTGGGTTCCATATCCGTTTTGGTGGTTCGATTTTTGGTTTCCCGGCTTTTTCATTCTGAATGACTTCCATAGATCTGTCATCATACACAAAAGGGTTGTATTCATCTCGAATCATTTCAATGATTTCAGACATCACAGGGTTTTCAGAATCGACCCCGTAGATCGATTCCATGGAAGGACATTTGCAGGCATAGGTTCTCCAAAAAGAGGACGTTTTCTTTCACCTGGAGTTAAAAGAGGCTCTGAGTCTATTTTTAATCGTAACAGAACCAGACCACCTTCTATGGGTAGAACATTTACTCCTCCTTCCCGTGGTAGAACAGTCGCTCCACCTTCTGGAGGGAGAACAATTACTCCTCCTTCTCGCGGAAGACCCATGGTGCCACCTTCCGGTGGAAGAACAATCGCTCCACCTCCGCCTTCTGGTGGAAGAACAGTCGCTCCACCTTCTCGCGGAAGACCAATGGTGCCACCTTCTGGTGGAAGAGCAGTCACTCCGCCTTCTGGCGGAAGAGGCTCTTTCGAAAAGGATCAAAGAAGATAAACGGGGTGGCCATGTATATATTCCTACTTGCAGATGCTCTTACAGACGATGTCGTAAGAGCAGTTCCCTAATAAATTAAGAAATAGTTTCTATAGTATTAGTGAGCCAGCTCATATGAGAGCTGGCTCATTCATGCACTCCCTGAAATTCCAACACTTTCAACCGAAATGCAATTCTTTTCACACTTAAAGTTGTCTCGAAGTGGTAATCCATAGTATATATTCCATTTAATTACTAACCCTCAATAAATAACTACTTTATAGGATTGCAACATGCAACATATATACCTATATTGCAACAAAAAAATCAGACGGTATTAGTGTACCGTCTCACGCAGGATAAACACGCCCACAGGAACATGTCACGATATCATACTGTTGCATTGTGAATCATATTAGTCTTCGTGAGATTGCCAAAAATGTCTCAAGCCCTAATGATTTATAGGAAAATGCTTTATGGCATGAAAGTTGGTAATACTTAATACTTAAATATAGAAAGGAGGAGTAAAGATTATGAAAGGGTTGATGAAAAAATTAGCAAACATGTTTGTTGCAGCAACATTGCACGAGGAAATTTTCACAGTAGCACATGATCTTTATGAGAGGAGTGGTCGAATAGAAGGACGTGACCTCGATAACTGGATTGAGGCAGAGAGAATTGTGAAGACTTTACGAAAAATCTCAGGTAATGACAGCAAAAGATACATTTTAGTCAATGTTCCAGAGGCGAGATATGCTGAACAGAGGAAAATTGAGAATGAAGTTGTTAAGCTCCGTAAGGAGGTAACCCGCAGAGCAATCACTTTTGCTCCTTTACCTTAATTTAATTTTAGAAACTTTAAAGAAGAACAGGGAAAGAAAAGGGAGCAGATAAATAAAATGCATATATAGGAGGTATCATGGTATGTTACCCACGCGCGCATAACATAAAGTAGATAAGATTTGACTTCACAGACACGTCAGATTATGTCTGAATTAATCTTTTTCACATAGGAATGAACGCTCTGCGAGGTAAGCAGGGCTGGTTCATTCCTTCCTGAGATCAATGGGGGAAAATTTTATGAAACAGTAAAGATTACTAATAACGATTTTTAAGCACATAGGACACACTCACTCTTAACTCTATGGGATTAAGTCTGTAGGAGCTTGTTTTTCGGTATTGCTTTATTTATCATAAACTATGAAATTTAAGAAACTAACATTAGCTAATAAAATTGCTTTAGTTTCTTTGATTTTTACAATTATTTTGGGTGCTGTAGGTCTGTACTACAAAGGACAAAAGAATACTAACCAGAAAACTGAAGTTAAGAATTCCCCTGGCTCGACTGTCATTCAATCGTCAGGAGATAGAAATATTATTGGTAACACTGTTAATATTAACCCATCACAAAATGCGAAAGCACCTAAGCAATTGCCACAAACAGCAACTGGTTTGAATTTTCTACCTGACTTAAAGCTTGATGCACGGTTCAACATTTTGCCTCCGCACTTTACTATCTCCAATAATGGGCCAGGAGGAGCTGAACAATTAACAATCAATCTGTGTACACACTTTTTCAAGGATGGGAAGATAAAGCTGTTTGACCCCGGAACTGAAAAACAATACATAGTTCCACGGTTAGATCCTCTCACGCTGCCAGTAACTTTCCCTTTCGATGAAGATTGGCTAAATGTAAATGCTCGACTTCAGAAACCATTAGAACACAATATTATAGAGATTCGCTTGACCTATCGTGTACCGCCTGATTTGAACCAAAAGTTTCAGGAAAGCGCCTTTTATTTCATAAATCCCGAAGGACGCTGGGTGAGTGAGAATGATAGTTCACTTAAACCAGAGATTTATAATCAAATGAGGCATGCTGTGCTGGAGGCATCGAAAAGTCTGAAAACTGTAATCAGTTTTCATGATCCCTTGCATCAAATTGAACCTTCAAAATGATGCCTGGACGCTTTTATCGCTCAACTCAAACGATACAATAATCTATTTCATTCCATAATCCTCAATAAATAATTCCTTTGAAGTTATTTAATAGTATGGAGTTCGCAGCCATAGGCAAAATTTTATGCTAACGCCTTTCCGAGTATAATCTGCACTTAATGCCCATTATCCGAAATGAGAAATCTCTTATGCCATTAGTGCAGGATATTTATTCATAAAAAAATTCTTCAGCGTTTCAACCCTACCAATGGGTTCATAACAGACATTCTTAAGACAAGGAATAATGCGCCCCCTATCCTCTCCATATACAATGCTCATATAGGGGATTAAAAATGAAAGAGCGGTATCTGTCAATTCACTTTCTGGTGACGCCTCTACCGTAAGTTTAATCATATGAAAATATGCATCCAGAGCACAAAAATAATACCCCGAATGAATTCCCATATCTTGTGCTCTCAAAGAAAATGTCTCTAAAGCCTTCTCTGCGTATTGTTGATATGAATTCTTATCGGTCATGTAGTAAAGTTTCAGCAATAAAATAATTCCCAAAGAGTTAGCCGATGGATGAGGGATATCCTCTATTGCCTTGAGCCTCAATCCCACAATCTCCTCTTCAGTATCAAAAAATCCACCTCCTTCAGAATCCCAGAATTTCTTTATACAGAGTTCCATATGCTCATCTGCTATCTGGAGATAAGAGGAATCTCCCGTAACCTCATACGAAGCAATCAACGCTTCTACAAAATAAATATAGTCATCCAAGAGTGCTACGATACCCTCTGTGTGAAAAAGCTCGTTCTTGATTACATTCCTTTTCATTATTCTCTGAAGGCTCTTAAGGGAAAAATCCTTCAAATATCCTTCTTTCAGAACTCTGTATGCCTTCAGAAAAGCTGTTATGAGCATCCCGTTTAAGGATGTGTATAAAGTATCATCAACAAAAGGCGCTTTCCTGCTGTTTCTTTCCTTGAGTAATTTATCCTTACCAGAGATAATGGATTCCTGAACTTTGTGTATATCTCTTGTGAGCATATCAGCAATTTCTTTTGCTTCACGCACAACAAAAAGAACTTTTTTCGATTCATGATGGTGCATTGATCCCCTTTCATGGAGAAAATGGAGAGACAGCACTTTATATTCTTCATCATTCAGCACCCTTCTGAAATCCTCATCTTTCCATGTGAAATACCCCCCTTCATCATCCGGCGTAACATCAGCATCCTGACTTGCATAAAATCCTCCCTCAGGATCAGAAAGCACATCCCTGAGAAAATGGATTATCCCTTCTGCAACCTCTTTAAAGTAATTATCGCCGAAGAGAAAATAGGCATCTATGTAATTTCTCAAAAGCCACGCATTGTCATCTGCCATCTTCTCAAAGTGAGGTATGATCCATGCTTCATCAGTAGAATATCTGTGAAATCCGCCTCCAATCTGGTCATGGAAGCCGCCTTTGGCCATTGCTTCAAGGGTCTTTTTGACAGCATAACCAAGAGATTCGTTCCTGTTGAAGAAATACCTGTTGATAAGAAATTCCAATGTCCCAGACATGGGAAATTTGGGCGCTGAACCGAAACCACCATGCTGGGGGTCAAAGGTGGGAAGAATGTTTGCAGCAGCTTCATTTATCATAGATTCCTTTATCTCTCCAGACAGCAAGGATTTTGGTTTGAGGGAGTTCATTAGTTCCTCAGAATATTTGGAAATCTCATCCCTCTTCGCTTTATAAAAATCAACAACCGCCCTCAGCACTCTCTTGAATCCCGGTCTGTCAAGGATATCTTCAGGAGGGAAATATGTCCCTCCAAAAAATGGTTTTCTGTCAGGAGTTAAAAATACACTCAGGGGCCAACCACCACCAAAGCCCATTGTACCAACTGCCTGCTGGTACCTCCTGTCTATATCAGGTCTTTCATCCCTATCAAGTTTTATATTGATAAAATGTTCATTCAGAAACTCTACAATCTCTTCATTTTCAAAACATTCCTTTGCCATAACATGACACCAATGGCACCATATAGCACCCGTGCTCAAAAAGATTGGCTTATCCTCTTTCTTTGCCCTTTCAAAAACCTCGTCAGACCATATGTACCACTCAATCTTCTGATGGGCCGAGTGTCTGAGATAGGGAGATTTCTCTCCGGATAGTCTATTCATATAAATTTTATTAAAACCTCTCCTCTTTCCATGGGTCTGCAGAATTACTATAACCCCTTGTCTCCCAGAATCCTGGTCTATCTTCCTTTAAAAATGCAATCCCCCTTACCCATTTTGCACTTTTGTATGCATACCTTTTTGGAACAACAAGTCTCAACGGAAAACCGTGTTCACGTGTCAAAGGTTTACCTTCAAGACCATAGGCAAAAATAACATCATTATCCATTAACAGCGTGATGGGAAGATTCGTTGTATATCCATACTCAGCAATGATCTCGACAAACTTTGCTTCTTTAAGGGGCTTTGTTATAGAGGCTATGGTTTTGAAAAGGACCCCTTTCCATCGAAGGTCTAACTTACTCCAGCCCGTAACACAGTGAAAATCAATAGTAAGTTCCGTAGAAGGCAAGGACAGGAACTCCTTGTACGTCAATTTTAGAGGTTTTTCAATAAGCCCTGTAACAGTAAAGGACCACTTTTTCTCATCGAACCCCGGGACATCCCCATACTGGAATACCGGAAAATTATCTGCTAACTTCTGGCCTGGTGGAATTCTATCCTTTTTACTCACTTCTTCTCCTTCTTGAGCAATTTCATTGTCTCTCTCAAAAAGGCAGGCAGATCAGATGGCTGTCTTGAAGTAACAAGGTTACCATCAACAACAACTTCCTTATCCTCATAGAGAGCACCAGCGTCCTTCATTTCCTGAGCCACGGATTTATAACAGGTAGCATGCCTGCCCTTGAGCAGACCTGCTGATATCAATGTCTGAGGGCCATGGCATACTGCTGAAACAGGTTTATTCTTTTGAAAGAAATCCTTAGCTATCTTAAGGGCATCGCTATCTTTCCTGATAGTCTCGGGTGCCTTTCCGCCTGGAAGAATAAGAATATCATAATCATCAGGATTTACTTCCTTCAGGATTTTATCCACCTCAACTTCATATCCATGTTTCCCTTTTATCTTCCCTTTTTGCATTGAAACAATATCCACTTTAATCCCTTCTTCTTTTAACCTGTAATATGGAACAAAAAGTTCTGTATCCTCAAAATTGTCAGCACTTATGATTAACGCCTTCATCTTCTTCACCTCCATTATGATATGTTTATACTTTTGCTCAC
>CAWGWX010000014.1:0-57921 GCA_963826355.1 Nitrospirota bacterium
ATGAAGTTGAAATTCTTTTAATAGAAGATAATCCAAACGATGCCGAGTTAGTTATACGAGCCTTGAAGCAATACAATCTTGTGGATAAGTTAGTTTGGATAAAAGATGGTGCAGAGGCGCTTGATTTTATTTTTGCCCAAGGCCAATATTCTGGTCGGTCAATTGAGGATGCCCCGAAAGTAATATTGCTGGATATGCATCTTCCTAAAATTGATGGGTTAGAGGTATTAGAAAGGATCAAATCAGATACACGGACAGGGAGAATTCCGGTTGTTGTATTAACGTCTTCTAATGAGGAGGACAGGATTATAAGTAGTCTCAATCTTGGCGTCAACGGCTATGTCGTAAAGCCCGTGGATTCCAATAAATTTGTAGATGCTGTAAAAGAAATCGGTCTCTTCTTCTCAGGTCGTATCAAAAGCGTAGACTCATAGGTGTCCTAAATAAAACAGAATAATCTCATAAGAATTGCCGAGTTTTTCCTTAAATCCTTGGAATCGCACTTTACCCTAAGCTATTATATATGTATTTCATTTAGTAATTTTTGAGCTTTGAGATAGAAATAAATGGCAAAAGTTATCGTTAAATTCTTAACTGGTGAAGAGAAAATAGGAAATATCGTGTCCTTTAATATCAATGAACCAACCTTTTCCCTACAAGTAGAAAAAGAAGGTGGAAAATCAGAGCTTCATACGGTAAGAATAGATTCAGTTAAGGCAATTCACTTTCTTAAAAAAGAGGAACCAAGTGGGTCTCATCTGCGGACAGAAACAATAGACCAATCTATTTATGCTGGTACTGTGGCTTTAAAATTGGTGCTGGAATTCAAGGATGGTGAGGTAATTAATGGTACTACTCTTAAATATGATCCTAATGATAAAGGGTTCTTTTTGATTCCTCTGAATCCAGCTGACAGAAGTATGCGGATTTATGTTAATGCTCAAGCAGTGGAAAACGTCGATCAAAAAGTGCTTATAGGGAGAATCTTAGTTGATCAGAAGAAAATTAATCCTAAACAGCTTGAAGAATGTCTGGGATTACAGAAAGAGATAAGGGAGAAGAAAATAGGCGCTATTTTAAAAGAAGAAGCGATTATTAATGAAGAACAATTGCAGGAATCTTTGCAGAAACAAAGAACAAAACGTAAGTTATTGGGAGAAATTCTGTTAGAGGCTGGATACATTACGCCTGAGCAACTCCAGCATGCTCTTCTTATCCAGCGGGAAAATAGGAAGAAAAAGCTGGGACAAATTATTGTGGAACTCAGATATGCAACTCCCAATGATATCTGTATCGCTTTAGCTACTCAGTTTCAATGTCCTTGGATAGATCTATCTTCTGTGAAGATTCCATTAGAGCTTGCCACCAGTTTGCCTGAAGAAGTGGTGAGGAGATTAAAGGTGATCCCTGTTGAGAAAAAAGGAGGAAATATCCTTGAAGTAGCTACTTCCGAACCTGAAGCCCATGATAGAAGATTGGAGATAAGTAAAATTACCCATTCGATAGTAGAGTTCGTAGTAGCCTATGAAGAATACATTGAATCGGCCATTAATTATTATTTCCCTACAAAGGTATAAACTACAAAATGAAAGATATTTATGATAATATCTATGATTAAATTATTTAATGATTTTGAAAGGAGGGTAAATGATAAGAAATCGGAAAGGTTTTACATTAATTGAGTTGATCGTGATTATCGTGATTATTGGTATTCTGGCAGCCGTAGCCATCCCAAGATACCTCGATTTAACGCACGATGCTGCAAATGGCTCAGCAAGAGGAATACTGGGCGCGCTCAGAAGTACAAACGCTTTGATGTTTGGACAGCGTATTATTGGGAGCACCACTGGCACATATACAATGGGTGATATAGTTAATGGCGTGGCTGAATTAAGGGGTGTTGATACGGCAGTTGGAAATACACTCTTTACAATGACAGCGGGGGGATACGTTTATACCTTTACCCTCACACCCACACCACAAGCCCCGACTACTTATGGAACAATATCTGCTGCAACAACCACATGGTAAAAAGCATTAATATTATCCCTTGTGATAGAGTGCATTAAAAATAAAATAAAGAGGGCTAAAGCAACCAATTTTCTGGCTTGTTTAGCCCTCTTTTTCTCCTCCCTCTTTTTTTTATGACATCTTTATAGGGAGATTCCTTCTTACAGAGAGAGCCCTCGGCCCTTATTTTATACCACAAAGATTTTTCTGGGTAGAAAGTATTAAGCATGGTGATTTTCCTTTATGGAATCCCTATCAATTCTCAGGCCACCCCTTTTTTGCTAATCCACAGAACGCCATCCTCTACCCCCTGAATAGCCTATTTATCCTCCTTCCCTTTGATGTGGCTTTCAACAGCATCATTATCCTTCATTTACAGTGACTCAATAAAACTCAGATTGATTCAAAAAATAACAAGGCAGGGTCAGTAATGGCTCTGCCTTCTTCCTTGTATATTTCTAACCATAATCGATATCTTTTTGACCTTTTAAGATTGTTCAGTTGTACCCATATAGAGGGCACCCATATAGAGGGCACCTGTCAAGAGAAAAAACGATCCTATACCAAGAAAGTTGTTCTTGTCTTCATAGCTTCAAGTTATCATTGTCTATTACCATTGCCGTTTTTTCTTTACTATAGTGCGTCAGTCTTCACTGCGCCACGCACCCATCAGGATTAAGGTTATGCCCTAAGACAGTACTGCAAGGCAAACCCTTTCCGCTTAAAATGCGGACCAGAAAACCTTCGGTTCCGGGTCGGGTCCATTTGTTATATCTCAGATCGCGTGGTTGTTAGCCAACCCAACAGTGGCTCCCGACGCGGACAGTAAAGACGCCGATAACTCTTATGTTACTGGCGGGGACGGTTTGCCAATCAGGTGCTTGGTTTTTTCCAACAACTAAACAGGTTCACCGTCCCCGCTAGTGTAGTGTAACTGTAATGTCTTTACATTAACTGTCATTCCTGCGAAAGCAGGAATCCAGTTTGCTTCATCACTTCTTTATGATTTTTATGTTAAATTAAATAGCAAAAAACAATGAAAGGAGGTGACATACATGAAGAAAGCTTTAGCGATTACTATGGCAATACTCTTTGCACTTACAATAACATCGGTCACCTTTGCCGGCGAGGAAAAAGTAGCTCCGCCAATCGAAGGCAGTCAGCCACTGAAAGAGACAGGCCCAAACTTTGAACAGATGAAGGCTATTCATCTGAAAAAGCTTGACGAGCGGATGACTAGCCTTCAGCAGGAAAAGGCCTGCGTACAGGCGGCAAAGAACCAAGACGACCTAATGGCTTGTAGGACGAAACATAAGGCCGAGATGAAAGAGTACCGTGATGATATGAGAAAAAGAATAGGTCCCGGTGGTCTGGGTGGCCAAGTACCTCCTCAGGGCAAGTAGTTCATCTGCTGATCTAGTTTCCCAGAATGGCGGGATAGCCAAAAAGCTATCCCGCTTTTTAGTTTGACCCGAAAATACAATCACACAGGAAATGTTTGGACTTCAATTGAAAGTCGCAACCGATTAAGAATATCTGCCCCGTGGAGTGGATGAAGAAGTTAACATGTAGGGAATTGTCTGGTAGATGACTTCCTATCTTTTAGAAATGAATTCTTTACCTAAATTCAACCTCAATATTTATATCTTCCTCATATCCTTATATGCATTTATCAATCCGTTTGTGGAAGAATCGTGTGAATCAACGGGGTTATCATCTCTTAATTCCGGTAGGATTTTCTGGGCTAACTGTTTTCCAAGCTCAACACCCCACTGATCAAAGCTGAAGATATTCCAGATCACTCCCTGGACAAAGATCTTGTGCTCGTACATTGCAATGAGGCTTCCTAAAACCTTCGGTGTTAGTTTCTGAAAGAGAATTGAATTTGTCGGTCTATTGCCCTCACATACCTTATAAGGATATAACTTCCGAATTTCATCAGCAGTCTTGCCCTCTCTTTTCAATTCTTCAATAATTTCCTTTTTTGTTTTTCCGTGTAAAAGAGCTTCGGTTTGTGCGAAAAAGTTTGATAATAATATAGTGTGATGTTCATCAATAGGATTATGACTGATTGTTGGTGCTAAAAAATCTGCTGGAATCAGTTTTGTTCCTTGGTGAATTAATTGATAAAAGGCATGCTGGCCGTTCGTTCCCGGTTCGCCCCAGATAACAGGACCTGTCTGATACCTTACCTTCTTACCATTTCGATCGATGGACTTTCCATTACTTTCCATGTTCCCCTGCTGGAAGTATGCAGGGAAGCGGTGCATATATTGGTCATAAGGGAGAATGACTTCGCTCTGAGCACCGAAGAAATTCACATACCAGCTACCAATGAGGGCAAGGATCACCGGGATATTTTCTCGAAAAGGAGTATATCTGAAATGGCGGTCCATCTCAAAAGCACCCTGCAGTAATTCAGCAAAGTTTTCATATCCGATATAGCATGCAATCGATAAACCGATCGCAGACCAGAGAGAATAGCGGCCGCCAACCCAATCCCAGAAGATGAACATGTTTTCTTTATCAATTCCAAAGGCTTCCACTCTTTCAGTATTTGTCGAAATCGCCACAAAATGTCTTGAAATGTGCCTCAGGTCTTTTGCATGGTTTAAGAACCATTTTCTCGTCGAAAATGCATTGGTCATCGTTTCTTGAGTAGTAAAGGTTTTTGAAGCGATCATAAACAGAGTTGTTTCCGGGTTGAGTTTTTTCAGCGTCTCTGTAATATGCGTTCCATCAACATTTGACACAAAATGAACAGATAAACCTTCCTTTGCATATGGTCGCAAACATTCTGTTACCATGACAGGTCCAAGATCTGATCCTCCGATTCCAATATTGACGATGTCGCGGACCTTTTTACCAGTATATCCTTTCCATTCGCCTGAGATTACTTTCTCGGAGAAGTTTTTCATCTTATTTAAGATAGCATTTACCTCTGGCATCACGTCTTTGCCATCAACATAAATAGGTGTGTTTTCCCTATTTCTCAGGGCTACATGTAAGACAGCCCTATTTTCTGTCTCATTGATCTTTTCTCCAGTAAACATTTTCTCAATGGCATTTCGTAAATCAGTTTCCTCTGTTAATTCCAGCAGGAGCTTTATGGTTTCCTCGGTAATTTTGTTCTTGGAATAATCTACGAAGATGTCGTTGAATCGGATTGAAAATGTTTTGAATCGTGCCGGATCTTCAGCAAAAAGGTCTTTCATGTGAATGTTCTTTATCTTTTTGAAGTGTTCGGTGAGCTTTCGCCAGCTTGCTGCTTTCGTGGGATTCATTCTTTTCAGCATAAAAAGAACCCTCCTTATAGACTTCTTTATAGTGAGTACATTTTACACTATTTGTTTAGATCGTTTTACCCTAAACCCCTCCTTATCCTCCCCTTGCTAAGGGGAGGTTAGGTGGGGTCAAGACAAAGATTTGCAGAACTTCGGAGATATCGCTAAAATGTGTCTATATTATTTCGGATATCAATAAAGACTCGTTTCTGGAGGAATTATGGATTGGATGACAAATTCACACGTATGGATTAGTTTGATAACCCTTACCGTCCTCGAAATTATCCTCGGTATCGATAATATCGTAGTGATATCGATTCTTACGAATAAATTACCGTATCAGCAGCAAGCAAAGGCCCGCTCTATCGGTATAAGCCTGGCACTAATAACCAGGATATTACTTCTGTTAAGTATTGTCTGGTTGGCCAGTTTGACGATTCCCCTTTTTTCTCTCTTTGGTGTTACTTTTTCTATCCGGGACCTCATTTTGATGAGTGGAGGGTTATTCCTGCTTTTTAAGGGGACACATGAGATACATAGTATGCTTGAGCGGGAAGATACAAAAGTAAAAGAAAAAATCAAAACAACATTTGTTACAATCATTGTCCAGATTATTCTCTTTGATATTGTCTTTTCCCTTGATTCTGTTATTACAGCAATAGGGATGGCCCAAAAACTAGGAGTGATGATTGCTGCTATAGTTATAGCAATCATTATTATGCTGGCTGCATCTCATATCATTAGCGCCTTTATTCAGCACCATCCCTCATTGAAGATGCTGGCACTGAGTTTCCTGCTTATGGTGGGGGTGACCTTAATTGGAGAGGGTTTAGAATTTCATATCCCCAAAGGCTATATTTATTTTGCCATGGGCTTTTCAGGCTTTGTTGAGACCTTAATTATTATGAGGAAACAGAAGGCGGAGGAGAAAAGGGGTCTTGAAGATACAACAGGAATCGTAGAATGTACTCTTAATCAAAGAATTCCTTAACCCCCCTCTGTCCCCCCTTACATAAGGGGGGATTAAAAGGGGTAACTGAACAAGTTGGAATGACGGACTAAACTTCTTCAGACTGTTGTGTGGTAGTTCATTAAATCTTTGTCATATATTAGAAGGGTGATTCAAAAAAGATATAGGAGGAGATTACATTTATGAATATCCATCCACTTGCCGGAAAGCCTGTTCCTGTGGAACTATTGATTGACGTCGGCAAACTGGAGGAAGCTTATTATGAACACCAACCTGACCTCGGTGACCCGAACCAACTGGTGAGCTTCGGTACCAGCGGACATCGTGGTACACCTTTGGAAGGCACCTTCAACGAGGCTCACATCCTGGCCATTACCCAGGCTATTTGCGACTTTCGCCATAGTAAGGATATTCATGGTCCACTTTTTATGGGTAAGGATACCCATGCAGTATCCTCTCCAGCTCAACGCACCGCTCTTGAAGTGCTCGCTGCTAATAGCGTTGAGACCTTTGTCCAACGCGATGATGGTGTAACGCCAACCCCATCTATTTCGAGAACAATCCTCGTTTACAACCGAGGAAGGACAAGCCACCTATCTGATGGCATTGTCATCACTCCATCTCACAATCCTCCTGCTGATGGTGGTTTCAAATATAACCCACCAAATGGAGGTCCGGCAGATACTGATATAACGAGATGGATTCAGGATCGCGCTAATGCACTGCTTCGTTCTGGAAACAGAGAGGTGAAACGGATGCCCTATGCGTCAGCTTTCAAGGGCGCAACAACACATGAGGATGATTTCATTATGCCTTATGTCAAAGACCTTGCAGAAGTCATTGACATGGATGTTATTCGTTCAGCCGGAATCAAAATCGGTGTAGACCCACTCGGCGGTTCTTCTATTGATTATTGGAAGCCAATCAAGGAGCACTATAGTATCGACCTCACTGTGGTCAATCCTAACATCGACCCGACGTTCCGTTTTATGACTGTGGACCACGATGGCAAGATCCGGATGGATTGTTCCAGTCCCTATGCGATGGCAGGGCTGGTGAAACTGAAAGACCAGTTCGAGATAGCTTTCGGCAATGACACTGATTCAGACCGGCATGGTATTGTTACCCGTTCCATGGGGCTTATGAACCCCAATCACTACCTTGCGGTAGCAATTCACTACTTGCTTACCCATCGTTCAGAATGGCCGAAGACATCGGCGGTCGGCAAGACGCTCGTGAGCAGTAGTCTCATTGACCGAGTTGTGCAGGATTTAGGGCGCAGCCTGTTAGAAGTTCCGGTGGGCTTTAAATGGCTTGCGCCAGGTTTATTTGATGGTTCATATTGTTTTGGTGGAGAAGAAAGTGCAGGTGCCAGTTTTCTCCGTAAAAATGGTACTGTATGGACTACTGATAAAGATGGCATGATACTCGGTTTGCTCGCTGCGGAAATTACTGCTCGAACTGGGAAAGACCCTGGTCAGTATTACTATGAGCTCACCTCAAGACTTGGGATACCTTACTATATGCGCATTGATGCACCAGCTACACCCGATCAAAAGAATGCTCTTAAAAAGCTTACGCCTGAAGTTGTAACAGCAACAGAGTTAGCAGGCGAAACCATCCTCGCAAAACTGACGCGTGCACCGGGCAATAACGTCTCAATCGGTGGTCTAAAAGTTGTAGCACAAAACGGGTGGTTTGCTGCACGTCCATCAGGGACGGAAAACATCTACAAGCTTTATGCTGAGAGCTTCAAGAGCCAGGCCCATCTCGAAGCCATTATTGAGCAGGCGCAGGAAATTATAAGGCGCTCTCTGGAGGGCAGGTAATGTCTTGTTCCTCTTTATGACAGAGAATCTTACATAGGAATGCTCTATTTCGTTCGCATGAAACCATAACAGAAACAAAATTAATGTGTAGCATCCCTGTTGAAACCCCTGGTATAACTGCTATAATATGGTCATGGAGGTGGTCATAAATGAAGTTATTGTCGGTTAAAGAATTCAGAGATAATGCAACAAAGGCATTAAAAAGCAGAGAGCCACTCATTATCATGCGTCGGGGTGAGGTTGCCGGCATCTTCTTCCCGGCACCGCTGGGCGAAATACCATTTGAATTTAAAAAGGATATTTTTATTGCTCTCACAGAATCTATTAAGAAAAAACTTCGGCAACAAGGCGTAACAGAGGGAACGATACTTGAGGATTTTGAACAGCACAGAAAAACTCGCCGTAGACGCTAATCCCATTCTCTCAGCAATAATAGGCGGTGCCGCGCGAGGAGTATTCTTATCATCTGGAAAAACTATCTTTTATACCACTGTATCTAATTATCGAGAAGTAGAAAAATACATCCCCGTTCTCGCATCGAAAAGAAATTTGCCGATGGAAGATCTTTATATGGCCCTCTCCATGCTTCCTATAACTGTATGTGATGAGAATTTTTATAAAGCAAAAATAAAGAAGGCAAGACAATTAATTGACAAAAGAGACCCCGATGATATGCACCTTCTTGCTTTGGCACTTATACTCGATTGCCCAATATGGAGCAATGATAAAGACTTTATCGAATCGGGTGTGAAAGTTTACAGCACACTGGATTTAATCAAAAAGTAGACAGGACTTCCCCATAACAATAAAAGAACTTTTGTTTTCTTTGATATTATTGATACCTGTAAAATTAAGACACCTGGCATTAGAAAAAAATTGTGGTAAGATTATAGCTATGACCAACTTTATTGGTTTTTCTTATCCCCCGGTATAAGCGGTTGTATTACATGAACCGGAGCTTCCAGTATCTTCTCCATAATTCCTAATATGCCTGAACCAATCGCTGATGGAGAGAGCGCGCTAACCTCTGGATTTTCTAAATCGCCTGAGACTTTGACAGGTATGGAGACAAAATTGCGGCCTGTTATGTTCTTGACCAAGGGGATATTTCTCAGAACCGTATCGACTATTTTAAAAGGGGCTACCAGTACTTTAAGATCCATCTTTTTCTTGACGAGATCTATATCACCCGAAGCAACTATTTCCATTGATGGGGCATCAATGACTGCTTCTTTCAGCAGAATCTTACCGTTTTCAATGTCTCCCTTCAGTATGAAAGATCGATAACCAAATCCTTCTTTAACAAGGTCAGGAAGTCCTCCTTGCAAAATTCCTGTAACATTGATCAGGGAAAGAATCTTTGCCAGTGTAACTGATTGATAAATTCTGCCATCTTTCGCACTGAAATTTATCTTTCCATTCAGTGATTGAAGGAGTTGATCACTTTTTCCTTGTGCCGTTAGTGAACCGTCAAAATCAAATCTGCCTGTAACGATTCTCTTGTTCTCAGAGAGGCAGGCAAGGGTTGGTTTTAATTCCAGTCCACGAGCATTTGGATTAAAATCACATTGCAGATTATCATGTGAAATTATCATACTTCCAGGTGTGGAGATTCCGCAGACCGATGCTTCCGTTACAGTTATAGTTATCATATCAGGAGACAAAGAAATATCAGCATGCAGAGGGCTTATTGTTAACTTGTTATATATGAAATTATTCGATTTCAACCGTAGCATTCCGAGCAGTGGCAAGTTCCATGGATAATCTTTCTTTTTGGTATCTTTTTCTTTGTTCTCCCCCTCAATCACTTTTCTCATTGTTTCCCAAGTGAGTCTGTCTGCTGCGATATCCATATCGGTTGCTATGCCTTTTTCCATAAAGTTCAAGCTTCCCCGGAGAGAAAGTTGATTATCATTTAATTTGACTGAAGCAGATTCAACGTTAATACGATTTTTATCAGCATTCAGAAAAATATTCTCTATGTTTAAAGAAACTTTTTCTTTCCATGGAATAACGATCTTTGCCCCTGAAAGATCACCCTGAGCTGTTGATCTCATGGGTTTTTCACGGTCAATTTCTGTACGGAAATTTCCCTGAACAAATCCATCAGGGATATCTGAGAGAGTTGTCAGTTTTGCCAGGGTTAAAGTGTTCAGTTTTCCAACAAATGAAAGTCCTAATGTTTTCTCCTGGAGATGGAGCATTAATGTTGCACGAGATATTCCATCGTCGATAAACAATTTATTGATTGTTAATCCTCTGGTAGTTTTGATTACATCTATAGAAACATCCGCTCCATTCTGGGCTTTTACATTTCCCTGGAAAAAAACATTCCCGCTTTTCTCCCATTGCAGATGAGACTGTGAAAATGAAAATCTCTGGTCAGTTCTCAATGCTGGTAGCTTTATAATTTCTTTTATCCATTGTGCCGTCTTAGGCCCCATTGCACCGTTGAAGGTAATGTCTGCATTTTGTAAACCTTTCAGTGGGTCTTTGAGAGTACCTGATATGCTATATGATGCATCCAGCATACTTGTCTGAGCATCAGTGAAAACCAACTGCTCCGGGGTTATTTCAATCTTTTTCCCTGTTATTGTGAGCATGCCGGGCAGTTGAGGTGAATTTAGGACGACATTCTCTGCGGAGCCTGTTGCCCTGAATTTCCAGTCTTGTGAGCGATAAAGTGGACCTGTAAAGTTTATTGGGGACAGTTTGACGTCACCCTTAATAGAAGGGATGTCCTTGAGAGAAGATTGTAAGTTACTATATGATAAAAGCCAGCGATGAATTTCTTCAAGCGAAACGGAGGACTTTCCAGAGGTGATTTCCAGATAAGGCACATTCCCAAAGGTCAGTCCAGCAGTGAGCCCGGAAAAAGAGGACCTTCCCACAGTGCCGCTCAGGTTTTTTACCTGAACTTTTTTCCCATCATACGAAAACTTTCCTCCCTTTATTTCGATAGAATAGGGGATTCGCTGATAGGTGGCTGACAGAGTAAATTCCGATACATCAACCTGTGGCTGAATCGATGCAATGCTTTTACCCAGTACCAGCTTGCCCTGTGCATAACCGTTGATATTCTGAATGCCATTCAGTTCTCTTAAAAAAGCTTCATCTTTTACAACACGCTTAAGGAGATGAGACAGTTCTTTGAGATTTACCTTTGCGAGTGTATCAAGATGAAGGGGCGCATCTGCTCCCTTCAAGCCTACTTTCAATTTACCTTCTTGTAATTGTGTATTATCGAGTTTTGCTCCAATATTTTCTCCATCCAGAATACCCCTTGAAATAACACAGTCTCCTTTGACATTCTTGAAATCGAATTGAGGCCCTGGAATGAAGATTTCACCTTGATCTATCCTGCCCTTAATCAATATATTTTCTGTTTTTCCTAAATCAGCAATTGATCTTCCCTGGCTATGAATAGCGATGAGTGGAACTGTTCCCCCTTTAATGAAAGTAAAAATCTTTTGAACTACCGGGGCACCTTCAACCAGAGAGAAAGCTGTTTCCCGTGTTAATGGTATATCAACTTCCCTGGCTTCAAAATCCAGGGTGACATTCGTAAAGGAAAGATCCTTTTCCATAATTCCTAATATGCCAGAACCAATTGCTGATGGAGAGAGCGCGCTAACCTCTGGATTTTCTAAATCGCCTGAGACTTTGACAGGTATAGAGACAAAATTGCGGCCTGTTATGTTCTTGACCAAGGGGATATTTCTCAGAACCGTATCGACTATTTTAAAAGGGGCTACCAGGACTTTAATATCCATCTTTTTCTTGACGAGATCTATATCACCCGAAGCAACTATTTCCATTGATGGGGCATCAATGATTGCTTCTTTCAGCAGAATCTTACCGTTTTCAATGTCTCCCTTCAGTATGAAAGATCGATAACCAAATCCTTCTTTAACAAGGTCAGGAAGTCCTCCTTGCAAAATTCCTGTAACATTGATCAGGGAAAGAATCTTTGCCAGTGTAACTGATTGATAAATCCTGCCATCTTTCGCACTGAAATTTATCTTTCCATTCAGTGATTGAAGGAGTTGATCACTTTTTCCTTGTGCCGTTAGTGAACCGTCAAAATCAAATCTGCCTGTAACGATTCTCTTGTTCTCAGAGAGGCAGGCAAGGGTTGGTTTTAATTCCAGTCCACGAGCATTTGGATTAAAATCACATTGCAGATTATCATGTGAAATTATCATACTTCCAGGTGTGGAGATTCCGCAGACCGATGCTTCCGTTACAGTTATAGTTATCATATCAGGAGACAAAGAAATATCAGCATGCAGAGGGCTTATTGTTAACTTGTTATATATGAAATTATTCGATTTCAACCGTAGCATTCCGAGCAGTGGCAAGTTCCATGGATAATCTTTCTTTTTGGTATCTTTTTCTTTGCTCTCCCCCTCAATCACTTTTCTCATTGTTTCCCAAGTGAGTCTGTCTGCTGCGATATCCATATCGGTTGCTATGCCTTTTTCCATAAAGTTCAAGCTTCCCCGGAGAGAAAGTTGATTATCATTTAATTTGACTGAAGCAGATTCAACGTTAATACGATTTTTATCAGCATTCAGAAGAATATTCTCTATGTTTAAAGAAACTTTTTCTTTCCATGGAACAACGATCTTTGCCCCTGAAAGATCACCCTGAGCTGTTGATCTCATGGGTTTTTCACGGTCAATTTCTGTACGGAAATTTCCCTGAACAAATCCTTCAGGGATATGTGAGAGAGTTGTCAGTTTTGCCAGGGTTAAAGTGTTCAGTTTTCCAACAAATGAAAGTCCTAATGTTTTCTCCTGGAGATTGAACATTAATGTTGCACGAGATATTCCATCGTCGATAAACAATTTATTGATTGTTAATCCTCTGGTGGATTTTTGATTATATCTATAGAAATATCCGCTCCATTCTGGGCTTTTACATTTCCCTGGAAAAAAACATTCCCACTTTTCTCCCATAGTAAATGAGACTGTGAAAAAGAAAATCTCTGGTCAATTCTCAATGCTGGCAGCTTTATAATATCTTTTATCCATTGTGCTGTCTTAGGCCCCATTGTACCGTTGAAGATAATGTCTGCATTTTGAAAACCTTTCAGCGGGTTTTTGAGAGCACCTGATATGCTATATGATGCATCCAGCATACTCGTCTGAGCATCAGTGAAAACCAACTGCTCCGGGGTTATTTCAATCTTTTTTCCTGTTATTGTGAGCATGCTGGGCAGTTGAGATGAATTTAGGACAACATTCTCTGCGGAGCCTGTTGCTCTGAATTTCCAGTCTTGTGAGCGATAAAGTGGACCTGTAAAGTTTATTGAAGACAGTTTGACATTACCCTTAATAGAAGAGATGTCCTTGAGAGAAGATTGTAAGTTTATTATACGATAAAAGCCAGCGATGAATTTCTTCAAGTGAAACGAAGGACTTTCCAGACGTGATTTCCAGATAAGGCACATTCCCAAAGGTCAGTCCGGCAGTGAGCCCGGAAAAAGTGGATCTTCCTACAGTGCCGCTCAGGTTTTTTACCTGAACTCTTTTCCCATCATACAAAAATTTCCTCCCTTTATTTCGATAGAATAGGGGATTCGCTGATAGGTGGCTGACAGATTAAATTCCGATACATCAACCTTTGGCTTAATCGATGCAATGCTTTCACCCAGTACCAGCTTGCCCTGTGCATAACCGTTGATATTCTGAATGCCATTCAGTTCTCTTAAAAAAGCTTCATCTTTTACAACACGCTTAAGGAGATGAGACAGTTCTTTGAGATTTACCTTTGCGAGTGTATCAAGATGAAGGGGCGCATCTGCTCCCTTCAAGCCTACTTTCAATTTACCTTCTTGTAATTGTGTATTATCGAGTTTTGCTCCAATATTTTCTCCATCCAGAATACCCCTTGAAATAACACAGTCTCCTTTGACATTCTTGAAATCGAATTGAGGCCCTGGAATGAAGATTTCACCTTGATCTATCCTGCCCTTAATCAATATATTTTCTGTTTTTCCTAAATCAGCAATTGATCTTCCCTGGCTATGAATAGCGATGAGTGGAACTGTTCCCCCTTTAATGAAAGTAAAAATCTTTTGAACTACCGGGGCACCTTCAGCCAGAGAGAAAGCTGTTTCCCGTGTTAATGGTATATCAACTTCCCTGGCTTCAAGATCCAGAGTGATATTCGTAAAGGAACGATCCTTTTGATGCAAATCTCCCTTGATCAAGATGTTTTTAGAGAAGTTTGAACTGCAGTTTACAGTAAGTTTTAATTCATCAGGCGGGAAGACGATACGAGAGTCAATGTTCTCCAATGAGAGGAGTTTCTGGTTGTTTCTTGAAAGGTTTATCTTGCCTTTTTTTATAACGATGACAAGGTCTGGAGCATTCGATGTCAGATCGTTGAGTATGCTTGAGATCTTTTTCTCTATTTCCGCAATTGAAAGAGGCTCTTTTTTGGGAAGAATGAATAAGAAATCAGGCGATTCAACCTGGATATTTGCAATCCTCATCTTACCAAAGAGCAGAGGGACTAATGCAGGATAAATCTTTAACGATTCAATAGTTCCCTTCAGCTTTTTCTGGAAGAGAGAGTCTTGCCTGATGGATTATTACTTGAGGCCTTGGGAAAAGAGATATATCGACCTTTTGGAAATCAACGCTACCCAAAAATGTTTGGGATATGCTTGCAACAATTTTTCCCTTTACATACCTTGCATCGATAATTCTTGAAGCAAAGAATGCCAGTATCAATATGAGAACTATCAGGAAACCTATTACTCCTTGAGCTTTCCCCGAAATTGATGGACACGCCTAAGAATTTGTATGATTGGAAGGGAGGCGTGTATATGGGAGAAAGGAATCGTCATTTTACTCGTGAGTTCAAACTTGATGCTGTGCAACTGGTTACTGAGAAAGGAATGCCGGTAGGCAAAGTGGCCCGAGATCTCGATATCCATCCTAATCTTCTTCATCTATGGAGGAGGAAGTTTTTAGCTGAAGGAGATAAAGCCTTTGTAGGAAAAGGTCATGTAAAGCCAGAGGAAGCGGAAATAAAGAAGCTCCGGAAGGAATTAGAAAAGGTTAGGGAACAGCGGGATATTTTAAAAAAAGCCTTGGCCGTATTCTCCAAACAAAACAGATGAAGTATGAGTTTATGGAAGAGCACAGAGAAGCATATAGGGCAAAGAGTATGTGTGAAGTGTTGAAGGTATCCAGGAGTGGTTATTATGCATGGAGGACTCGTCAGCCGAGCAAACGCAGGAAAGCCAATGAGGAGTTGCTGGAGCGGATACTGGAGATCCACACGCAAAGCAGAAAGCTCTATGGAAGTCCACGGATAACAGCGGAGCTCAATGAGGAGGGTGTCAGATGTGGGAAGAACCGGGTCGCCAGGATCATGAAAGACCGCTCAATACGGGCAGAGGTGAAGAAAAGGCGATTCAGGCGAACCACCGATTCACGGCACAATTATGCCTTGGCTGCAAACTTACTGATTCACCAGAGACAGACAGAAGGGGTGTGGGCATCTGATATTACGTTTGTTCCCACTTCTGAGGGATGGCTGTATGTTGCCGCAGTGATGAATGTGAAAAGCAGAAAGATTATTGGGTTGTCTATGAGCGATAAGCTCTCTCAGGAGCTGGCGTCTACTGCGCTCAGGGATGCAGTAGGCAGGCAAAGACCTTCTGAGGGGTTGATCCATCATTCAGATCGAGGCAGGCAGTATGCAAGCTATGCATATCAAGAGCTTCTAAAAGAATACGGCATTATCCCAAGTATGAGCAGAAGTGGCAATTGCTATGACAACGCTTATGTGGAATCGTTTTTTGGCACGCTCAAGACGGAGCTGGTCCATGGTGAGCGTTACCGTTCAAGGCTGGAGGCAAGGCTCAGTATTTTTGAGTACGTGAAAGTGTTTTATAACCGTCAGAGGAGGCATTCGGCATTAGGGTACAGGAGCCCAGAGCAGTATGAAAGAAAAAGCTCCTTAATGAAACTTAACTATGTGTCCACTTTTTCGGGGCAAGGTCACCTGCAAACCATAAGAATATCTTTTTTTGCGTGCTCATGAAATCAATACTCCCGTATTGAGTCCTGATTATATAAATCTATATAGTATAGGTTTAACGAGAAATATTCTTGAGATAAATATCTTGGTGTTGTTCAACGGTTACGTATGAAATTGAAATTCGCTATAGTCTTGCTACAGGGTTACCATATTCTTGTCATTCTGGCTTGTCCAGAATCTTTCAATAACCCCCTCTTTCCCCCTTAAGTTAAGGGGGATGGAAGGGGGTTATCCGGCTCTGCTGGGCGAGTCCGCCGAGTGCGGACATATCAGCGGGAATGACAACAACTACTTTCCCGTCTAAAGCTGGAATCACAATTTTTCAGTACCATGTGGTCTTGTCACAGGGTTCTTTAGTTTTCTCTTAATAAAGAAGTGAGGGCAGGGCTGTATGGAATCTCAAGGAATCTTCAATGAATCGAGGATGCTGAAAACTGCCTTCACTGCTTTAGAATCATCAGGAAGCTGAAAAATCGGTCTTCCACGAAGGTCATAATCAAATACCATGTTGTCCTGAGGTATAGTTCCTGCAACAGAAAGCCCTAACTTTTCTGCAAGACTTTTTAGTTCCTCTCCCTCGTTGCCGGATACCCTGTTTATAATCAGAACACGCCTGTCAATCTCGAGACCGAGTTCATCAATTAACCCATGGATCCTCTTCGCTGTCTGAATGCCTCGTACCGTTGGGTCACTCAATACTAAAAGTAAATTAATCTTCTGTGCTGTCCTCCTGCTCAGATGCTCCATACCAGCTTCATTATCTATAACAATGTACTGGTATGCTTCAGAGAGTTTGTCTGTATATTTCCTCAGGATATTGTTTGCAGCGCAATAACATCCAGGCCCTTCGGGTCTTCCCATAACGATCAAATCAAATCCGTTTGACTCAATGATTGATTGCTGGACCTGATACTCCAGGAGCTGCTCCGTTGACATACCCCCAAGCCTCTCAAGCCCGCTTCTCACTGCCTGAAGTGACTCTTCCCTCAATCTCCCTATCGTGGTAGGGACATCAATTCCAAGGGTCTCGTTTAGGCAACTATTAGAATCCGCATCAACCGCAAGGACAGGTCTCTTTTTTCTTTCAATAAGATAACGTACCGTAAGGCCGGCGATACTCGTTTTTCCTGTACCACCTTTACCAGCCAATGCAATGACAAATGCCATATATTTATTATAAACGTTATTGAAATTTTTCATGTAATGAAGGAAAATAAGAGAGATTTCAATAAATTATGGATTGGAGGTTATTACCAATAAATTATATTAGATTTATCACGAAGCAATTATTATACACTCTCATCCTCTTTCTTTTACCCTCTCTTATAAGTCCATCTCTGAGTCTCGCTGAAACAAAAAACAGAACACCAAGATATGTCGGCACATTAGACTGTAAGCCATGCCATGAGGAGGAATATAAAAGTTTTATAACCTATGCAAAAAAGAGCAAGTCTTATAAGAGTATTGAGAGGATGAAAAAGGAGCTGACAGAAGAGGAGATCAAAGGTTGCTATCACTGCCATACTACCGGATACGGTAGACCCGGAGGTTTTATCAGTCCTGAAAAGACACCTTATCTTGAGAATGCAGGATGTGAGGTATGTCATGGCCCTGGTGAATTTCATGTAAAGACAAAGAGCCCAAATGATATAAAAAGGCATCTGACATTAAAAGACTGTGAGGTGTGCCATACATCAGAAAGGGTCAGAGCCTTCAGGTACAAACCATTGATTCATGGAGGGGCACATTAAGGAGATAGGATGTTTAGTCTTCTGAGAAAGCATCTGGCTAATAAGATAATGGTTGCAATAGTAATTACCATAATTCTGATTATGGGAGCCGAAATCATCGTGCGAATATACTTCGGAGTCCAGGATAGGTTAGAGCTGGTTTCAGCGGCAAATAGAGAGCTTTCTGCCTCAACCTATGCCGGCATAAAATATCCCATGTCAGTGGGAGATGGTGAGGCTATTAAAAGAGAATTATTATACGTAAAAGAAAAGATGAAAGATATTGAGGTATTCATCTGTGATTTCGAACAGGAGATAATCTATTCTACCCATGAGGATAAAGTAAAGACCAGGGTAGCAGATTTCATTCAAAATAAAGCAGCCTTGCAGGCCTTAACCGAGATATTAAAGACAGGGGTTGAAACGCAGGCTACATTTGGGGATGAGGTCCTGGGGAAAAGGCATCTCGTTTCATTTTATCCTATTTTAAATCAAAAGGAATGCCATCATTGCCACGGTTCTTCCAGGAGAGTTCTCGGGAGCATGATCATTAGGACGAACCTTGAACACACATATGCAACTGTTGTTGCCCAGCGAAATCGAACTATCGTGGTAACTTTATTTGGGTTATCCCTCGCTATAATTTTGATCTATTTTATGGTGAATAAACTCGTAAGGCGTCCTGTGGAGGGTTTAGCTGGGAAGGCAAAGAGGTTTGCAGAAGGAGATATGTCTATTTCCGTGGATGTAAAGACTGAGGATGAGATTGGTGTCCTCGGCAAGACCTTCAACTATATGGTCGAAAGTGTCTCTTCCTACAGCAGAAGATTAGAGGAGGAGATAGAGCGAAAGACAGCCCTATTGAATGAAAGAACCCGTCTCTTAGGGCTATTAGAAAGGGCTAACAGGGAACTCAGAGAACTGGATAGACTGAAATCCACTTTCTTGGCGAACATGTCTCATGAACTCCGTACCCCTATGAATGCCATTATCGGTTACACAGAACTCTTAATAGACAGGGTTGACGGCCCTATCAATGAAGAACAGGAGAAGAGCCTCAAGAGGGTTGCTACTAATGCCAGACATCTTCTGCAATTGATCAATGATGTCCTCGACATATCAAAGATAGAGTCAGGGAAGGTGGAATTAGAGATAAAGGAGCTCGACCTGAGGTGGCTCATTGAGTCTGTCGTCCCAACATTTGAACCTTTCATGAAGCAGAAAGGTCTTACTCTTACTATTAATATTGATGAAGGCTTACCTCTCATCTATGGAGATGGGGAGAGGATCAAACAGATTTTGATAAACCTCTTATCCAATGCAGTGAAGTTTACCCATCATGGTGGTATTACCATAAGCGCAAAACTTTCTGAGCGGGGAGTGGGGCATGGAGAAGCACCGATATTTGCGGAGATCTGTGTGGAGGATACTGGGATAGGGATAAAGGAAGAGGATGTTGGAAGGATCTTTGATAAGTTCGTCCAGGTGGACCTTACTATGATGCGTCAGTACGAAGGTACTGGCCTCGGCCTCAGTATTACCAGGGGGTTGGTGTCATTACATAAGGGTATGATCTGGGTAACGAGTAAATATGGAGAGGGCAGCAGATTCTGTTTTACCCTTCCTTTGAAGAAAGAGATAATGGAGAAGCCTGCTGGGCCGGTTGTAGAGCCGAGAATGGCTGAAGCTCTGGCTGAGTATTTTGGAATGCCTGCTGAGACCTTTCTGAAAGAGCCTGAATATGCTGGAAAACCAATACGATGCTGGGAATATGTGCGTTGTGGACAACCCAACTGTCCTGCATATGGAAGTAAAGAAAGCAGGTGCTGGTTAATCCTTGGAACCCATTGCACAGGCATGAAGATAGCTGCTTATCCAGAGAAGGTGGATTTCTGTAAAGGCTGTGAGGTCATAAAAGGCCTTATACTTGAGGCAGAAGAAAAATATAAGCCTGTAGAAGCTGACTCGCTCAAAGGAAAGGAAGTCCCGAAAAAGACGGTATTGGCTATAGATGATAATCCAGAGGCTGTTGATATCATGAGGAAATATTTAGGAGAGGATTACAATGTCGTTGGCCTTCTCAGTAGTGAAAAAGCGGTGGAGAAGGCAAAGGAGATTAAGCCTCTGGCCATTACCTTAGATATCTTAATGCCAAAAAAGGATGGATGGCAAGTACTTCGGGAGTTAAAAGATACTCCTGAAACCCAGGATATCCCTGTAATTATACTCTCTATCGTTGAAGATAGGAAGTTAGGCTTCAGTCTGGGTGCAACAGAGTATATGTTAAAACCAGTCGAAAAAGAGGTTTTACTCAGAAAACTCAGAAACCTGGAAAAGACAAGGAAGGTAAAAAGGATATTAATCGTTGATAATGAGCCAGATACGGTAAGATTGATAGGTAATGTCATGAAAGAGGCAGGGTATCAGGTTACAACAGCTTATAACAGTGAGGATGCTATCAAATCTATACATGATTTCAGACCAGACCTTATCGTCTTAAATCTGACAATGCCAGAGATGAGTGGTTTCGATGTTGTTGAATACCTCAAGACAGCAGAAGGAGTCAGGGATATTCCTCTTATCCTCCTTACCCATAAGGATCTGACGGAAAAAGAGATCGATGAACTGAACGGCATGATACAGGGGATTTTAAACAAAGGGGTACTCACCAAAGAAGACCTCCTGAAGGAGATCAAGGAAACAATCAGCAAAGTCAGTGAAGGACAATGAAAGTCCTTATCTTTTTCGTTTCCTTCCTTCTCTCTACTTCGAATGCCTGGGGATATGTGCCCCACGAATATCCAGCAATTTACACTCACCAACTGTCACGAATTTTTCTCTTTATTGCCTTTATCTGTGTTTTATGGGCCATTCTCTATAACCGCTTGCATAAAGAAAGAGGCTGGAGATACCTTTTTCTTTCCGTAATATTCTTTATCGTTTGGGATGTGGATGTGTTTGTCGGACGTACTGCAGAATTCATGAAGCTACCTCGGACAATAGGGAGCACAGAGGGATGGGAGTATTTTACAAGGGATATCGTCATTGAAGGTCCGGTATATCTTTATTACATAGGAAGGCTCGATTTTCTCTTGTTGAATATCGCAATGCTCCTTTTTTATGTTGGACTGAGAGAACTTTTGAAGACAAGCGGGAAAGGGGAAAGGTCCTCTGTTCCTAGTAACCGCTGTGTTACCTCTGTTGCCGATTTTAATTAACGATATGATAGGCAGCATTGCCTTTATTGTGCTGTCAATGATGAGCTTTGTCACCAGTATTCAGCTTTATCGAAAAGAAAGAGAGAATGTATTGTGGAATTATATGGTATGGCTTTCTTCTTCCTGGGTCATGTTTTCCCTTTCCAGGTCCTTCGGCCATATCCTGAAACATATCCTTATACCTACAGGAAACCAGGATATCTGGAAGTTTTTAGAGCCGATTGGCGGAAGTTTTAATACCTTTGCCTGTTTTTTCGTGGGGTCAATAAGTATTTTCTTTATCTGGATATACAAATCATATCTGGAGATTTCGAATGAGAAAAGAGCGTTGGAAAACCTTGTTGCAGAAAGGACGCAGTTCATAGAACAATTAGAGAAAGATAAAGTTGAACTGAAGGAGCTGGACAAGTTGAAATCTGCTTTCCTGGCCAACGTGTCCCATGAACTTCGGACCCCTATGAATACTGTCATCGGCTACACAGAATTATTATTAGACAGGGTTGACGGCCCTATCAATGAAGAACAGGAAAAGAGCCTTAAAAAGGTTGCTACCAATGCCAAACATCTTCTGCAATTGATCAATGATGTCCTCGATATATCAAAAATAGAATCAGGGGAGTTTGCATTAGAGCTACGGGAGCTCGACTTGAAATGGCTCATTGATTCTGTTATCCCAACCTTTGAGCCTTTAATAAAACAGAAGGGGCTTACTCTTACTGTTAATATTGATGGGGGCTTACCTTTTATTTATGGAGATGAGGAGAGGATTAAACAGATTTTAATAAATCTTTTAGCCAATGCGATTAAGTTTACCCATGAGGGAGGGATTACGATCAGTGCTCAACCTTCTGCACGGGTTATAAAACCTGGAGAGCCACCTCTTTTTGTGGAGATCTGTATAGAGGACACAGGGATAGGGATAAAGGAGGGGGATCTCAGCAGGATCTTTGATAAGTTCGTCCAGGTAGACCCCTCTACAGTACGTCAGTATGAAGGCACAGGTCTTGGTCTCAGTATTGTCAAAGGTTTGGTTTCATTGCATAAGGGTATGATCTGGGTAACGAGCACCTATGGGAAGGGCAGCAGATTCTGTTTTACCCTTCCTATGAAGAAAGAGACACTTGAGAAACCTGCTAAGTCAGTAAGGGCACTCAGCATTGCTAAAAAGACGAAGGAATATTAAGGGCAGATGAAAATAATTTCTAAATACGAAATCCTAAATTCTAACAATATCAATATCTTAATAAGTTCAAATGTCAAAGCTCAAAGTTCAAATGTTTTTGACATTTGGATTTTGAATTTGCTTAGGATTTAGAGTTTGAAGCATTGTTAGCGTGTTATTATAGTAACGTATAAATGGCATAATAAAAGGAAATATGGAAGAAAGAGAAAAAGATTTGCCAAAGAAGATACTTATTGTTGATGATAATCAGGACAGCCGGGAACTGGTAGTCAAGGTATTAAAGAACAAGGGCTATGAGATTGTTGAGGCTACTGATGGTGAAGAGGCAATAGAAAAGGCTGTGGGAGAAAGGCCAGACCTTATCCTGTTGGATATCTCTATCCCCAAACTTGATGGATATGAGGTTACAAGGAGGCTGAAGTCCCGGGAGGAATTTAAAGGCACCCCTATCGTGGCTTTAACTGCTCATGCTATGAAAGGAGATAGGGCAAAGGCACTCGAAGCTGGTTGCGAAGGATACATCTCAAAGCCCATTAACATCCGTGAGTTGCCTGATCAGGTAAAGTCTTATATCAGAGGCAAATGGGAAAGCATCTATGGTGGAGAAAAAGAGTAAGATACTGATTGTTGATGATGCTGTTGACACGGTTGAACTTCTCAGAAAGAGGTTCCACTCTGAAGGATATGACACTGCAGAGGCCAACGATGGTGAAGAAGCTCTTCAAAAAGTCGAGCAATACCATCCTGATTTAATCGTTCTCGATGTCATGATGCCAAAATTAGATGGTTATGAGGTCTGCCGAAGGCTTAAGGCAGATGAAAACACAAAATATGTTCCTGTCCTCATGCTTACTGCGAAAGGAGAGATTGAGAATAAGGTAAAGGGGCTTGAAATTGGTGCCGATGATTACTTGCCAAAACCATTCGATTATAAAGAACTTTCTGCACGGGTCAAATCATTACTCACGATCAAAGAAGCACGCGAAAAATTAGTCGAAGAGGAAAAGTCAGAGGCCCTGGAAAAGATGATGGATGAGGTAGCGCATGAGATCAGGAATCCCCTTGCTTCTATTGGAGGCTTCGCAAAAAGGGTTTATGACAAACTACCTGAAGGTGACCCTAACAAGAAATATATGGAGATGATAATGGATGATGTGCTGAAATTGGAAGATATGGTCAAACAGCTTATTGAGCTCAAAACAGTGGCTATTTGTTATTTAGAGAGTACAGACATCAATGATGTTATTATAGAGGCCCTCGAATTATATGAAGAGGAATTGGCAGAGAAAGGTATCGTAGTAAAAACAGAGTTAATGGAAAATCCTCCCCTTATCTCTGGTGATAAAGAGCAGATGAAAGTAGCCATTTCCAATCTCATAAAAAATTCTATAGAGGCAATGCAAGAGAGTCCTAAGATATTAAAGATTGCCACTTCGATAAGTGATGGACGCATGGTGATAGAGGTATCTGATACTGGGAAGGGGATACCAAAGGATAAACTGAAAAGCATCTTTCATCCCTTTTATACCTCGAAGATATACGGACCAGGGCTCGGCCTTACCTTCACACTCAAGATCATTCAGCAACACAGAGGAACCATTTCTGTAGAGAGTGAGCCTGGAAAGGGAACTATGTTTACGATAAGATTGCCCGTGAAGAAGACCTGATCATCTCTTTCAGCTTTTTGTTAACCTCAGTGTTCTTAACCTCGCGATTTCTTCCTGATAGCCGTAAATATGAGCACCAGCACTATATGCATACATAGGTCCGTTCTTGAGAGATGTTTCCCCGGCAACAAACTGTTTTAAAAGCTCTATCCCGCCGAGGTTTGTGGGTAACCCTGCCCACAAATCCCATGACCTGAAGTAAGAGCTTACCGTGAGTACCGATTCATTATCTACAGGTATGACCTTAAAGTCCAGCAATCTCAGACAGGGTGGGTCAAGCTTTCCATCGTTGCCATAGCATATATCAAGGTCGTCAGGTGTTGCTATTTCGATGACAGCTTGATTCGTAAGAGGGGTCTCCCTGAGCATGTCCATAACGCGTTCAAGTTGTGTACCGCCCTTTGGCATTCTGTTATGAATCCTGCTTGCATATCGGTAGGTCTCATTCTCAGCCAGTTCGGGATCCATGAGGTAGTTTGCAAAATAATCCTCAATATACTCTTTTGTGGTGGGGGCAGGTATGTTTGAGTTAGGCGGCATGGTTGGTATCATGTCGTAATAAGGATGTTCGATGTACACTGCGATGCCCGGGAACTGCAGCCGGTACTGTTCATTCTCAAATGAGCCTTTCTGTATTGTCTGCGCATAGGCATGATCAAAGAGATTGTAAATAAGCTGGAACCAGGCATCAGATATGGTTTTAGCCATCACAAAAAATGGAAGCATCTCCTTCTCCTTAGATGCTGTTGAATGTGTCATGCTGAATTTATTTCAGCATCTCGTAGTTATGAGACCCTGAAACAAGTTCAGGGACAGACAAGTACTTTTTCAACAGCCTGTTTATTCTTAATCACCCTTAGTTTATCATCTTAATCGAATGTATTGAAAGGGGAGAAAACTATGCGGAAGCAGCAAATCGTTTGTTGATTTATCAGCATAAAGGTGCATGAAAACTAGTAATCCCCCCATTCCCCCCTTACCCCTCTGATCTCCCGCGGAATAAGGGGGGAATTGAAGGGGGGTGGGGGGATTTGAAAAGTTGTTTTCGGGACAAATACTATATCCTGTTCTCACGGATTTGGAGATGCTTGCATGGCTGAAAAAACTCGAATCTTTCTTAAAGAGGTGATAAAATAGTCTTGTTTTAAATGAAGAGGAGGAAAACATGAAAGTAGCTGATATCATGACTACAAAAGTGTGTACGATCGAGCCAGACAATACCTTGAAGGGATGCGTAGAAGTCCTTAACAAGTGTCAGGTTAATGGTCTCGTTGTTGTGGAAAAAGATAAGGTTGTCGGGGTAATTACAAAAGCGGATATTTTCAGGGCGATTCTGCCACGCTATCCCGATATTATTGAGGAGGAACGATATGTGTCAGATCTCGAGTATGTCGAGGAACGCGCACAAAAGCTTTTCGAAATGCAAGTCAAGGATATCATGGGAGCGCCTCCTATTACAGTAAATAGCAACATGCCTATCGTGAAAGCTGGTTCAACGATGATCCTCCGAAGGGTAAAGCAGGTTCCTGTTGTGGATAAAGGGAAACTCGTGGGTATCGTCACCCTGACTGATGTTATCAACAACCTTATTAAGAAGATTAAGTAGGTAGCTCATTTATCGGATTCTACAGCTGCGGCTACACTTTGCAATAAGCTCTTCTCTTATTCCCCTCTTTGGCAAAGAGGGGTAGGGGAGATTTTATGGATCATAAAAACCTCCCATTTCTTTATAAAATCCCCCTCTTTCTCCCTTTGCTAAAGGGGGATTTTTCATGCATTTCCCTGAAGAATTTTTATTTAAAGCTGTGTTTTTCTGATGGGAATATACCCCTTTCAACTTCTTCTTTAAAAATCGTAATTGCCTTCAGGGCCTCGTCTTTCAAACTTACATATCTCTTAGCAAACTTTGGCAGGAATCTCTCGAACAGCCCTATGAGATCGTGGAGGACAAGCACCTGTCCATCACAATAGGGGCCAGCACCTATACCGATAGTCGGGATTGAAACCTCTTCAGTTATTCTCTTTGCAAGACCCATTGGTATTGCCTCAAGTAAGAGCGAAAAAGCACCCGCATCTTCAACGGTATGTGCCTCTTCAATTAATATCTTTGCAGACTCCTCCGTCCTACCCTGGATTTTGTATCCACCCATCCTGTGGATTGACTGAGGTGTGAGTCCGATATGCGCCATAACAGGTATGTCTGACCTTGTCATTGCCCTGATATGCTCTGCTACTTCAGCACCACCTTCAATCTTTACGCCAGAAGCACCTGCCTCTTTTAAAAATCTACCTGCATTTCTGACTGCCTCTTCGATACTTGCCTGGTAGGACATAAAAGGCAGATCCCCTATAACCATTGCATTCTTGACCCCTCTCGAAACAATCTTTGTATGATAAATCATCTCATCCATGGTAACAGGAAGGGTATTTTCAAGCCCCTGGACTACCATGCCCAAAGAATCGCCAACAATAATTGCGTCAATACCTGCCTCGTCAATTATTCTGGCAAAAGGATAATCATAAGCAGTGAGCATAGTGATCTTTTTCTGTTCCCTCTTTTTTCTGAGAAGATCATTGATCGTTATCTTTGCCATATTCCATTCCTACCTTTCATGCGAGATTTTTTGTAATTTGGTTATTATTTATTTCAAGGGAAACCTTATCCTGAATGTGGACCCCTTATCACTTCCATCAACAAATATGGTTCCTCCATGGGAGACGATAATCTTCTGAACGATTGAAAGGCCGAGGCCTGTGCCTCTATCTTTCGTTGTGAAAAAAGGAAGAAAGACCTTGTCCACCATTTCTTCTGAGATACCAGGACCGGTATCAGATAGGGAAACTTCGAGAAAATCACTTATTGAAGACTTTATCATGAGGTCTCCTCCTGCTGGCATTGCCTCAACAGCATTCTGGATAAGGTTTATAAAGGCTTGCCTCAAAAGGACCTCATCACCTTTTATGATGGGCATTCCTTCAATATCAAGGTGGGTCTTGATGTTGTTTCTTCCACCAGCAAGGGTAATAACGCAATTTTCTATAATCTTCTTCAGGTCAACGTCTGATATGGTGAGTTTTGCAGGTTTTGCAAAGGAAAGGAAATCAGAGATGATTCTGTTCATAACATTGATCTCCTTCGTGATAGCATCCACAGTGGGGTTTAAAGAGTGATCAACCCTTTTTGAGAGAAGTTTTGTATAACCTGCAATTACTGCCATGGGATTTCTCAACTCATGTGCGATCCCTGCCGATATTTCACCGAGGCTCGAAAGTCTGGACCTTAATTCCATCTGGGACTCCAGTGCCTTGAGGTGCGTAAGGTCTGTAAAAACAAGTATCTGGCCTATCGTCCTGCCTTCTTTGTCCTTTAAAGGAGAGAGGGTAAGCCCTAACCAGATTCTTTTGCCCGATGGTGTTGTGTAACTTATCTCTCCCCTTTCTATAATTTTCTTATCATCGAGAAGATCTGTTATTGGCTTGTTCAATACCTCTGTATGATATCTCCCGAGAACCGTTTCTCTTTTAACTTCAAGGATCTTTTCAGCAGAAAAATTAACCTTTGTAATCCTGAGTTCCTCGTCAAAACTCATCACTCCACTCGGGACGCTCTGCAGTATGTTTTCATTATATCCTTCAATGATTACTGCCCTGTCTTCAGCTTTCTGACGGAGAACTTCAAGCTCCCTTTCCTTTTCTTTAAGCTTTGATACGAGTTCATGAAATGTGTTCACAACAAAACTGACTTGTGATGCATCCTTTACTGTTGTTTTTTTCTTATCACCATAAAATCTCAGAAATGCTTTGAGGATATAAAAAATCACTATGATCCCAAGGAAGAACATGAGAGAAAATAGAAATAGTATTTCAGGCCTCATTTATTGACTCCTAAATAATAATGTCTTCCGCAGCTTCTTCCTCTGTCACTCCCGCTCTTGTCCCTGCTTTGTCGGCGATCGGTCGGGAGTCCTTCTAATTCTCTGTCATCCTGGCTTGTCCAGGATCTTTCTTTAAAGAAGGATTCTCGCCTCGGCGAGTCGCCTGAGGTGACCAGACAAGCTGGAATGACAGTCAGGACAGGAGTCGGAATGATAGAGTCGATACTTCGCAGCTCTGTTGAGGGATAGTTCATTTATCTACCCCCCAGATACCAGGAGAGGATTTCTTGGCCGTAAAAGAGGGTAATGATTGTTCCGAGCGCAAGGAACGGACCAAAAGGGAGTTGTGCTTTTCTGTCTTTACCCTTTAAAACCATAAGCAGTACTCCAACGATGGACCCTGTAAGGCTTCCGAGAAAAGTTGTCAAAAGTACTGTCTTCCAGCCCATCAAAGCGCCTACCATGGCCATCATCTTAACATCTCCTCCGCCCAAGGCCTCTTTTTTGAAAATAGCTGAACCTATGAGAGCTATGAGATAAAAGAGCCCAAATCCAGTAATCATTCCTATAAGAGACTCTTTCATTCCCAGTAATGAGGACCTTGCAAAAGGGTCTGGGAGGAGAAAAGAGCCTACTAAAAACCCTATGGGGATACCTGAAAGCGTGATCTTGTCCGGTATGATCTGAAAATCTAAATCTATGAAGGTAATAACAATGAGGGATGAAGAAAAGACAAAATATATCACGGTATGCCAGCCAAAATCGAATCTCCATAAAATCAAAGCATACATTATTGCATTCAGCAGCTCAACAAGAGGATACCGAAGGGATATCCTTGCCTTACAGAACCTGCACTTACCACCTAGAAATATATAACTTACTATTGGAATGTTATCCCATGGTTTGATTGGGGTATTACAGGATGGACATCTCGAGGAAGGTATGATGATTGATAATCCCCTGGGTATTCTGTATATGCAGACGTTGAGGAAGGAACCTACAATGAGCCCAAACAGAGAAACTATTAAGTATGGAATTAAGACTTCCATATATTACGCCTCATGACGAATTTTTGCCAGGTGCTTTTCAGTTTAAATCACCAATAACCAATAATCAAACACCAATAACCAATCAGCAAACACCCTAACAATGTTTGGGTATTGGATTTGGTCATTGGTTATTTCACATTGAGCTGCTTATTTCTGAAGCCTTCTTTTTTGTAGATTCTATTTCACTGCTGATTTTCTCAAGTTCACTCAGGGCATCCGCGATAACCCTATCTTTCAGAATATACCTGTCAGAATGTTCTTTTAGTTCATAGATGCGCTGGCCTATTGTTTTCATCAGTTCATCCCGTTTTTTCTGCATCTGCTCTGACTGATAAAGGAGCTTCATCACTGAATACTCTATCTTAAGTCTATCCGAAAGTAATATCGAAAACCATTTCATCTTTTCGATTCCCCTTTCGAAATTCTCTTTTAATTTCTTCCACATAATTCGCTCCTAAGTAAATCTCCCTTAATCCCTCTTACTGAAGCAAATCCCCCTCAATCCCCCTTTACTGAAGGTCGGTACGAATCGCAACCGAGGGGACTCAGGGGATTACTTTCATCTTCTTACATGATTTTTACCTTGTTTAAGCTTCATTATGTTTTACCCTGTCTTAAACAGCTCAATTTTCCCTTCCCAGAATCTCTCGAGAGATCTTTTCAATAAAGGAAATTCTTTCAGATAAGGATCTTTCTCAATTAGACTGAAGGCCTCTCCTCTTGCCACATTGAGAAGCTTTGCATCCCTGACAATATGTGCTATCTTTAGGTCAGGCATACCTGACTGGCGTGTCCCGAAGAACTCTCCTGGCCCTCTGATGTTCAGGTCTTCCTCCGCTATCCTGAATCCATCATTACTTTTGACCATGATATCGAGTCTCCTCCTTGCTTCTTCGCCATAGGGGTCATATGCCACTAGCGTACAGTAAGAACGGTGTGAACCTCTGCCTACTCTTCCCCTGAGCTGGTGAAGTTGAGAAAGTCCAAACCTCTCAGCATGTATTATAAGCATAAGCGTTACGTTTGGCACATCAACTCCAACTTCTATTACTGTTGTGCAGACCAGTAAGTCCAATTCTCCGAGCTTAAAGGATGTCATGATTTCTTCTCTTTCCTGTGCCTTGATCCTTCCGTGAATTAATCCGACTTTCAATTCAGGGAGAGACTTCTCGAAGGCATGCTTACCTCTTATGGCTGACCTGAGGTCTGTTTTTTCTGATTCCTCTATTACTGGATACACGGCATAAACCTGTCTTCCCTTTTTTATTTCCTCTCTGATGAAACTATATATAGCCTCTTTTTGCTTTGGACTGAATAAAAGGGTTTCTACAGGTGTCCTGTTTGGAGGAAGCTCATCAATTATGGAATAATCGAGGTCACCATACAGTGTTAGTGCAAGGGTCCTCGGGATTGGAGTAGCTGTCATGACAAGGACATCGGGGTTAATAGCCTTTTTTCTGAGTAAGGCCCTCTGCATTACACCGAACCGATGTTGTTCATCTATTACTACGAGGCCGAGGTTCTTGAATACTACCCCTTCCTGGATAAGCGCATGGGTTCCTACAACGATATCGATATTACCCAAGGCAATCTCACTGAGGGGTTTATCTTTTTTACTCCCTGTCAACAAACAAATCTTTAAACCCAGGTCTTCTACCATGTTGTGAATATTAATGAAGTGCTGTTCAGCAAGTATCTCTGTCGGCACCATAAGAGCCGACTGATATCCACATTCAGCTGCAACCATCATAGCCATTAGGGCAACAACAGTCTTTCCGCATCCTACATCACCCTGGATGAGCCTATTCATGGGGTAGGGCCTTTTCATATCCATGAGTATTTCAGTGAAGACCCTCTCTTGCGCCTTCGTAAGCCTGAAGGGAAGCATCTCAATAAGCCTTCTCAGAAGCTTACACTCAGGATTAAAGGCTATCCCCTTTTCGATCACATTTCCTCTCTTCATTAGGCCGAGCCCGAGTTCAAGCATAAAAAGCTCGTCAAAAGAAAGCCGTTTGTGAAATTCACTTGTTCCTTTGTTGAGAAGTACTATATCAACATTCGGATCAGGAAAGTGGACAACAGAAAGGCTTTCAGGGAGATCGGGAAGGCCATTCCTCTTCAGGATTTCTCCTGGTACAGGATCACAGACATCCTTAATACAGGTATGAATAAGATTGAACATGATAGACCGGATCTGTCTGACACTGAGGCCACTGGTGGTTCTGTACACGGGCACAACTCTGTTGGTATGGATGAAAGAATCATCATCACTTACTATCTCGTATTCCGGGTTATCCATCTCAAATCCAATTCCCCAATAGGGGTTCCTCTTTACCGTACCACACAGCATTACTTCCTGTCCGACCTTAAAATTCTTTTTCATGAAAGGCTGGTTAAACCATTTACCCTTTAAGAGACCACTTCCATCATTAAGGGTAAGTTCAAAGAGTTTCAGATTTCTTCTAGGAAGCTTTATCACTTCAGCAGAAATAACCCTTCCTGAGACAGTCTCAACATTGCCGTATTGTAGTTCGCATATCTTTTTAAGGTTGCTTCTGTCTTCATATCTGTAAGGAAGGTAATACAAGGCATCATTTACTGTTTTGATACCGAGGCGGCTTAATAATTTGTCCCTCTGAGGCCCTACACCCTTGATATACTGTATCTGAAAATCTGATAGATCTTTAGCCATCAGCAGAAGGAGGAGAGGGTGTTTTGTCTGCCTCCTCCGTTCTCATCTTTGAGTACTCACTTTCGCTCAATATATCAATGTCCCAACCGGTTAGCTTCATAGCAAGCCTGACATTCTGACCTTTCTTGCCTATAGCAAGGGAGAGTTGATCGTCACTAACAACAACCATAGCAGTTTTGTCTTCTTCATTAATCCCTATCCTCTCGACTGAAGCAGGGCTCAATGCCCTTGCAATGAGCATCCTCGGGTCCTCTGTCCAGGGTATGATATCTATCCTCTCTCCTCTGAGTTCGCGTACTATTGACTGAACCCTTGTTCCTTTCATGCCGACACAGGCACCTACAGGGTCAATAGACGTATTTTTGGAATAGACGGTAAGTTTTGTTCTTTCACCCGGCTCCCTCACGATGTCTTTAATTACTACAAGCCCCTCATGGATTTCCGGGACTTCCATCTTAAAGAGAGCTGCAACAAATTGTGGGTTCGTCCTCGAGAGTATTATCGCCGGCCCTTTTGTTGTAATCCTTACATCTTCAATAAATGCCCTGACGGTGTCGCTCCTTTTGAGGGTTTCGTTAGGGAGGGACTCTTTTATCGGAAGTATTGCCTCTGTCTTTCCAAGGTTAAGGAAATATATTCCCTTCTCTCTCCGCATAACCTGTCCACTTACAACGGTGTTTACCTTATCTTTAAACTCACTGTAGATCGCATCCCTTTCAGCCTCTCTTACCCTCTGGAAGATAACCTGTTTGGCTGTCTGGGCAGCTATTCTACTAAAATCATGGAGATCGAGAGGAATGTTGACCATATCTCCTTCATTGCCATCTGGGGAAATCTTCCGGGCCTCCTTGAGAGAAATTTCTTCATTCTTATCCATGACCGCAGATACAATTTTTTTTGTTTCAAAGGCAGTTATATCACATGTCTTTGGGTCAATTTTGAGGTCTATGTTAGTCCTTCCACCGAACCTTTTTCTTGTGGCAGAAAGCAGTGCAGACCTGAGGGCCTCAAGTAAGGTATCCCTTGATATGCCTTTTTCCCTGCTTATCTGGTCTATGAGATAGCAGAGTTCTTTTGGCATTATATTTCAACCTCCAGTCTTGCTTTTGATATCTTATCGAATGGTATGTCTATCTCCCGGCCATGAACTAAGAGCTTTAAAAAGTCACTACTAACCTTTAAGATCCTTCCTATGAAAAGGTTCTGGCTTTCTATCTTCTCTATAGTTATTATTCGAGCAAGCTTACCTATATTTTTCTCAAAATCTTTCATCTCCTTCAGAGGTCTGTCGAGCCCCGGGGAAGAAACCTCGAGGGTATATGACATTGGAATCGGATCTTCAACATCAAGAAGAGCCTCAAAGCTTCTGCTGAACCTCTCACAGTCATCGAGGGTGATGCCACCTTCCTTATCGATCATAACACGCAGCAATAATTTACCCTTTCCGAGGAGTTCGATGTCAAATAATTCAACCCCTTGCTCTTCTGAAACCTGCTTTGCCAACTTTAAAACCCTGTTTTTAATCCCTTCCATGTGTTAACCCCGTTAGAAAGCTCGAGTTGAGCATTAAACCCCCTAACTCTATATTTTTACCTGCTAACAGAGCAGGGCTTTTTTTCTAACGGGGTAAATGCCCCATAAAACAAAAAAGTGGGAGACCCACTCTTGTCATAAACATCCAAATAGAACGCAATTACTATATCAGCTTTATGGTTGAAAAATCAAGGATGAGATAGCGGGTAGGGAGTTTAGTGGAAAGAATTCCTTGCTGCATAAGCATCGGGATAAAATAGCGCATCTATTATTATGTTGTCATTCCTCCGCCTCAGGCGGATCGGGAATCCTTCTTTTGCTATAGAGATACAGGAAAGATTCCGGACGAGCCGGAATGACAGATTCGATATCTCGTTGCTCTGCTGCGGTGTAGTTCATTGAATAAGAAAAGGGCGGCTCTTCCGAGCCGCCCTTTTTATTTCTTACGCGATATCAGATGCAATTAGAATGTGAGGTTTATGCCATGGACAACCTGGGTAACTGTCTCCTTTTGAGGCCAGTGCCATCGAGGAAAGCATCATGATAGAAGTCACCTGGAGCGAAAAGGCCTGCCTCCACAAAATAGGTGAGGTTCTTTGCGACCTTGTACGAGCCCTTGAGGTCTAACTCACTGCCTACAGCCTTTGAAATACCATGCATCGTCTTTGTTGCCCTGATGATAAAGCCATCGAGCGGAGAGGGTTAAGTCCTTTGTAGGTATTAAATCAGCACCGATATTGTAATAGGTGGTATTGGCAATACCTGTGTTCCTGACCTGGCCTGCAGCAAGTGTCTGAATGCGTGCTGCTGTTGCTACTGTGCGTTCATATATCTGGGTATAGTGGACATACCTTGCGAGTGGGCTTACAGCATCACTTCCCACAGTAGACTGGAATTCCCTGATTGTGTTGTCATCATTATCATCACCACTACCAATTGCATAGGATGCCCTTAGGTTAACAGGATCAATCTTATACCCGGCCTTTGCCATGAATCCCCAGCCTCTGTACTTTACCTTTGTAAGCGGATCATCAAAGACACTTCCAAACTGGGTGTCAAATTCTGCTGCGTAGTTTAAGACTCCGGCAATCAGACCATTCGCATGGAATCCGAGGTTCTGGAATGCTAAATCAACGACGTCCAAGTTTATATACGAATAGTTAATCCCGATGGTATTGTCCTTATCAAGCTTGTAGGTTCCGAGGACAGTATAAATATCGAGGTCATCTGTGTTATTCTGCCAGACTGCTTCAGAGAGTTTTCCTGTAAGAGCGGCGAGAAAGAGTTCCTTTGTTGGTTGAACAAAGACGAGATACCACCGATAAAGAGTTCCTTTGTAGGTTGGACAAAGAGAACGATTGCGTCATCGCCAAACCTCTCGTGGTTCAGGAACTGCTTTTCACCAAGGGTTAAGAGCTGATGACCGATCTTGGCACCGGCAGGAACACCTAAGAGACCGGAACCGGTATACTGTATCCATAACTGGCGGAAGAACAGATCTGCCATCGGTTTTTGGTCATGGCTACCCCATTTGTAAAGGCCGCTGGTAGAATGCGTATTATTCGTAAGAACATTGATTTCGTCATCGCCTATAAATGTAGTACCAATAGCTCTGTCAGAGTCGGATGTCTCAAGCTCCATATAGCCCTGGACATTGTCAGAGACTTTGGCATCAATAGTGATGTATGCATTCGTTGTGTAAAGTGAGTGAGATTCTGACTGGCCGTGTGTCTTAATGGGTAGATAAGATACTGCCCAAGGGCCGAGCACTCCTGTAACGGTATATGGTATATCGTCACCATATATTACTGGTGCCATTACAACACTGTTGGATAACATTTTATAGTTTCCAAAGTTGCCGGGTACTAGGTCAAGTAATCGATACCAGGGCCAAGTGAGACTTGAGCCGGGCCCATATCCACATCATTAAAATACCAGCCCCTTACGAGTATGCGGCCGCCGAGCTTGATCTGACTTTTCCGCATATGCCAGGGCAGTAAGACTCAACAAAAGAAGAACAGATAAGGCTATAAAAATAAACTTTCTCAATGCTAACCCTCCTTTTCTAAGGTTATTACTTCCTTTCCTGCAATGCAGGAAATTTTAGGGAGCAGGAGTTTTTCCTCCTGTCCACCATCCACTATATTTAAACTCCCTAATCTTTCTTTTGCATCACCTCCTCCTTCATTGTTTTTACCTCCAATGGAGGAATTCTCCTTTTCATGTAAATAAAAGTCCGTCTTCACAGTCCCAAAATTTATATCATTACTCAGTTAACTTTGTCAAGGAATTTATTATCATCTCGCTTCTTTCATTCTCCTTGAGCAATCCATATAAAATTTTAAAATTTATATCATCATCTTGCCGGTTTGTCAAGGAAATTACGTTTTTCTGAACATCACCTTTTTGCAATCAAGCAGGGTGCAAATCGCTTTCATTCTTTTCGATGTTTTTTCCCAAACATCTCTTTTCCATTGTTCATTTGCCATAATGCCATAATTCTTTGTACATGGCAGAATTTTTAAACCACACCTGCTTATTTTCGCCCTTGTTGTCAAAGAACAGTAAAAACCTCCTAAACTAAAGCAAAAAATAGGAACCAGGTTTATACACACAGGTTTATACATATAGGGTTCAAGGGGTCAGGGGTCTGGTGACTCCCGTAGGGCAAGCCTTTAGGCTTGCTTTTTATGCAGGGCTGAAGCCCTGCCCTACATGGTTACTCAAACCTTCGAATCCTCTACGAGTCGAATCCTTGAATCCTCGCCCCCGTTTAACAGCTATACCGTGTGTCCTTTCTACAACAATAGTGTGGATTATATGCTTCAAATAAAGAATTAATCTCAGTGTAGCCTTTCTAAAAACTAATAATGCACTGCAATATGTCATGCTGAACTATGTTTCAGCATCTAATAAAATCAATGGATTCTGAGACCCTGAAATAAATTCAAGGTGACAAATAACGAGTTTTTAGACAGGCTCAGTGTGCAAAGTTTCATGAAATTTAAGAAAATACGGGGAAACTACCTAAAGTAAAATTATGTTTAAGGGTATTTTCACGTTGCAGTTTGGTAGGCCAAAAAAGAAATGAGGATTCAAGGGGCTAAGTATTTAGCCGTAATGTGTAAACAACAGTGACGATCTTTGACACCTTGAATCCTCAATTTGTCTTTCCTATTCGAGGGTAATTGCCTGAACAGGGCATAGGTCAACAGCCTCCTGACAATTGCAGGTGTTGCATTTGTCAGGGCCGATGACATGTGCCTTTCCATCGTCTTGAACCACGAATACTTCAGGGCATACCTCCTGGCATGAAGCACAACCCTCACATAGAGCTTCATCAACTACTGGTTTTGGCATAAACACCTCCTTCCGGGTCATTGACCCTTTTTCTTGTCATAAAGAAGTGCCCATCTGAGCTTGCAGATAGACCTACTTGTGCCACCCATGAAGACTTTATAGCAAAATCGTTCTGAGTGCAGCGTTTTGTTAAGGTTATTAAAATAACTATACTGAGGGTATGAAGTCAAGATGTTTCATGAGAGATGTTTCATGAGAGGATTGGTAATTGTATTGCTTTTTAAGATCAAATGATTTATATATAAAAACGGAGGTGGCAAATGGATTTGTATGAAGAAATAGCAAAAGTGGCATATGAACTTTACGAAAAGAGTGGATATATTGATGGTCGTGACCTTGACAACTGGCTTGAAGCAGAAAGGGTTGTGATGGCGCGCCTTGCAGAAGAGCAGAAAAAATCAGAGAAGAAGACCGGAACAAAAACTGTAGGAAAAACGGTAAAGAAAAAGACGAAATAGTTTTTATAAATAAATAAGGTTATTCTCCCAATTAGTCCTAAATAGGGTTCAAGGGGTTGAGGGATAAATTAGTTTGGGGTTATTCGCTTGAACCCTGGGACCCTCGAATCCTCGAACCCTTTTTATTAATGACGTGCAATCCCTGTTGTCTTGGCTACTTCAGCTACAGCATGGGCAACAGAGACAACCACTTTTCTATCAAAAATGCTTGGAATGATGTAGTCTTCAGCCAGTTCGTCATCCTCTATTGTATAGGCAATTGCACGAGCAGCAGCAAATTTGATCTCTTCGTTTACACCCTGTGCCTTTACCTCTAGTAGCCCCTTGAAAATACCCGGAAAGCTGAGCATGTTATTAATCTGGTTCGGATAGTCAGACCTTCCTGTTGCAAGAACACTGACGAGTGGAAGGGCATCCTCTGGTGCTATCTCCGGTTCTGGATTGGCAAGAGCAAATATCACTGGTTTCTTTGACATCTTCTTGACATCACTTTGAGTTATGACGTTGGGAGATGAAAGACCTATAAAGACATCTGCTCCTTCCATTGCATCAGATATGCTACCTCTGACCTTTCTTGGATTAGTTTTTTTTGCAAGTGCCTTTTTGTAGGGATTCATGTTCTGTCTCCTTCCCTCATAAATTGCACCTGCCCTGTCGCAGACGACGATATCTATTACTCCATAAGCTGAAAGCATGAGAGCAGTAGCTGTACCTGCTGCACCCGCACCGACTATAACTACCTTAAATGTATCTATCTTCCTTTTTAGTAATCTGGAAACGTTTATGAGAGCAGCAAGGACAACCACGGCAGTTCCATGCTGGTCATCATGAATGATAGGAATATCAAGTTCCTGCCTTAATCTTTTTTCTATCTCAAAACATCGGGGAGCAGAAATATCTTCAAGGCTTATACCTCCAAATGTGGGAGAAATACTTTTAATCGTATTTACTATTTCCTCTACGTTTGTAGTTTTGAGAGCTATTGGGAAGGCGTCAATTCCAGCGAATTCCTTAAAGATCATGGCTTTGCCTTCAATAACAGGCAATGCTGCCTCTGGCCCGATGTCACCAAGGCCGAGAACGGCTGTACCATCTGTTATTACTGCAACAGAGTTTCCCTTAATCGTGTAACGGTATGCATGTCTTTTATTTTCATGGATATCAATGCAGATTCTTGCCACTCCAGGTGTATAAACCTTCGAGAGGTCCTCTCTATTTCTCAGGGGGATTTTATTGTGAATCTCTATCTTGCCCCCCTGGTGTGCAAAGAAGGTACGGTCCATAACCCTGAGGACCTTTACTCCAGGTATATTCTTAATAGACTTTACAATTTCTCTCTCGTGTTCTTCATCCCTTGCATTAACCGTGACGTCCCTGATTATCTTCCCTTTTTCAACGCGAACAATATCAATGGAACCGAGATCACCGCCAGCCTGGCTTATAGCTGTGGCTATCTTTGCAAACATTCCGATTCGGCTCTCGATTTCCAGCCGTATCGTTATGCTGTAGCTTGGACTTGGAATGTGAGTCATAATACGATAACCTTTTTTTGTTACCCTGAACTCGTTTCAGGGTCTAATAACCTATTGTATTTATTAGATGCTGAATCAAGTTCAGCATGACACATGTGATTATAATTTCTTGACATTTTATAATCAAGGATTTGAGCTCAACACAGAAGGGTTTTAGGGTTCGAGGGTCTATGCAAGATTTCAAGGGTCTCTAATACCTGTTTTAAGAAGCAACCTATCTTTGGTTCATTTCATGTATTATGGTATATACTAATAAAAAGCGAACTTAAAGAGTAAAGGTTAAAAACCGGCTTTGTAGGATGCAATTGCTTATTTGACATTGATTAAGAGCCTTTTGTTAGTTTATTGAAAATGTTAAAAGGTAAATCTTCAAATAAGCTACGCTTTGGTCATATCGAAACCCCACTTCAGAGGGTTCATCTGGAACTGACAAATATATGTGATTTTAACTGTGTATTCTGCCCCAAGTCCGAAATGAAAAGACAATACGGTTATATGGAGACTGGCCTTGCCAAACGCGTAATTACTGAACTTAAGGAGAATGATATATGTGAAAAGATTACTTTTCATGTGATGGGAGAGCCTACACTGCATCCCAACTTCTTTGATATTCTATCTCATGCTCAGAACACAGGGATAAAAGTTGGACTGACCACCAACGGAGGCAAACTTGGCGGTGAAATAGGGAGACGCCTTATGGATTATGACCTGTACCAGCTGGATATTTCCCTTCAGACACCTGATGAGAGGTCATTTGCACTCAGAAAAGCAAGGGCATTGACATTTGACGCCTACCTTAGTGGTATCCTTGATTTTTTCTCTTCCTATAAAACAAGGCATAAAGAGACTATTTTCAAGTTTCGTTTCTTGAATACAAGATTCCGGAAAAAGGGAATGGAGAAAAAGGTAGGCCCTGTAAGGGTTATCTCATCAACAGAGGAGTTGAGAAATATCTTTCAATATTGGGCTGGCCGTCTTTACGACATACTTGGGGTTGAACAGGATAAGAGGGGAATAGCAATGAGGCGCATAGGGAACGTTGTGTCGTACAAGTGGAATGTAGTGGAAATTTATCCTAACCTGTTTTTTGAGACATATCTATTGGAAGACTGGGGTCATGCCTTTGATAATGAAAATGTTCGTAACGCATGGGGAGGGTATTGTTTCGGAATGAGGGATCACTTCAGCATTCTGCATAACGGTGACGTTACGCTCTGCTGCGTGGATTTTGACGGTCGCACAAAGATTGGCAATCTTCATGACTCATCTCTGAAAGAAGTGCTTTTTTCTGATGAACTGGGCAGGATAGTAAATGGTTTCAAAAGATTTCGGCTCATTCATCCTTACTGCAGACGCTGCCTGGGTAGCAAATCAACATTCTCATGGTTGTTCAAGCCTTTTATCTCAATTATGGCTCTTAAGGTTTTAAAACCTTTTTTTTATTCCCGTTACAAGCTCTACGACTAAACCGAAAAACAGATAGGATTTTTCAAGATCTTGAACTCATCCTGTATATAAAATGTGCACCACTTGGAACCCCCAAAATGTGCCATCTTCCTTTTGCAATATAGCATGCATTTCATGTAGATTTTGAAATGAGGCAATGATTTTCGTGTAGATTCTTGATGAGACAATTCAGGGGTTTGACACATCATGTATGATACCTTTATACTTATTTATGCTCAAAATTTCTGTGATTGATGGCCAGGGTGGCGGTATCGGGAGCCTGATTGTCAAGAGATTGAAGGATGAGTTTGGAGAGAGCATAGAGATCCTTGCGCTCGGCACGAATGCAACTGCAACATCTGCTATGATGAAATCAAGGGCGAACAAGGGTGCAACTGGCGAAAATGCGATTGTCTTGAATGTTACCAGGGCTGATATTTTAATTGGGCCTTTGAGCATAGTCCTTCCGAATGCAATGTTGGGAGAACTTACTCCGAAGATGGCAGAGGCGATTGTTTTATCAAGGGCAAGAAAATTTCTCCTTCCACTCAATCAGGAAGGTGTAAATGTAGTAGGAGTAGAAAAAGAGCCTCTTCCACACATGATAGAGAAAATTGTAGAGATTGTGAGGTATGAGGTTGGAAAGGGGGATTACAATGTGTGAAGCAAACGCTTATATTTACAGTGATGGAAAGGAAGAGCTGTACTTAGAGAACGTGGACATCATGAGACCTGAGGGAGGAAAGATCTACCTCAGAAACCTCTTTGGCGAACAGAAGGTCTTTGAGGGAGATATTAAAGAGATATCGCTTTTGAGTCACAAGATTGTCCTTGAAAAGAAATAAAAAGCAAGCAATTTCTTAAAGATTAATTTTTTTCTACAGGTATTACAGAATCCAGGCCCTTTCTTATCCGTATCTTTGATAGTATTTGAAAAATACATTATGCATTGTGAGTTCTGGCAGTGCCCAAGACCGTAGGTATGGCCAATCTCATGGATAGCCTCCTTGATAGCTCTCAGATGAAAAAGCCTTTTATCTGGATTGAGTCCATAAAATTCCTGTCTGAGCCTTGTGAGTGATATAACTGCTGCCACTCCTGAGTAAATGTCTGCCTCTCCAAAGACAAAGTTAAGTTCTGGTACATAGAGGTCTGCGTCAATTACACCGAGGGCTCGATTAACATTTTCTGGTTTCATAGACTTTATCTTTTTGAGAATAGTTGTGGAGTGATACTGTTTTCGCTGTGCATTAAAGGCATCATGTGGGATAGGTATTTCATGCTTTATCTCAACTTTGCAATGGAAAGCCTTTTTGAGGGCATCAGCAATATCTCTCAGAACTTCTGAATCAACTTTACCTATGGGAATGATGATGATTCCTTCCATTGTTTTATCAATTATCACTTTGTTTCACATTTTTGTCTATCCAATCCCAATCCTTCAACCCTCCCATTCAGCTTGACAATGTCCCTCAGGTAGTGTTAAAGAAAATTATGAAGAAATTTTTCCTCATAATGCTCGGTACTATAATACTTTCATCCTGTGCTCCTGTTCTGAGACAGGACATAATGGAGACAGCCATTAGAGAGTTTTCTCTCTCTGATATCAAAAGTAATCCAGATCCTTATGAAGGGAAGCTTTTTGTTCTGGGTGGCTCAATCGTGAATACGAAAATTACCCAGGAGGGTTCCCAGGTCGAGGCGCTCTATATTCCGGTAGATTCAAGGGGGTATCTGAAAAATGAGGAACCATCGTCCTCAGATGGAAGGTTCCTGGCAATACTGCCGAAAGCACAAGGTACTTTAGACCCTCTCATTTATCGAAAGGACAGAGACATTACCGTTGCAGGCGAGTTTGTCGGAACACGTTCAGGAAAGATAGACGAAGTGGAATATACCTATCCAGTTTTTCAGATTGTGCAGATCTACTTATGGGAAAAAAAGAAGGAATATTATCCTTATTACTATTATCCCTACCCATATTGGTGGTATGACCCCTGGTGGGGGCCATGGGGTCCCTCGTGGAGACCTTATCCTTATTGGTGGTAGCTCATAGAGATACTGTCCTCTCTGAAGATATCTAGTGTTCTGTTTCATAATTAACTTTACTCAAACTGTCATTCCTGCGAAAGCAGGGATCCAGATCTATTGCTACTGGATTCCCGTTTACACGGGAATGACGAAATAAAATAACTGTAAAGATTTGTTAGAAACAGTACACTAGCCTAACACTTCTATCTTTATAAGATCTTTTTGTCTTCTCAGGATAATTCAGAAATGAAAGAAGGTAGTTCAAAATTTTGAATGCCTTCTCGTAAACTACATGAAAACAAGTTTTGCTATAATTATGGACATCTTAGGCAAGCATTGGTCATCATGGACAAAGAGATTTTGGATGTTATAAAGAGGGTTCATGAAGTTTTCAAGAAAAGGGGTTTGACCCTTTCGGTAGCAGAGTCATGCACTGGTGGGCTTATAAGCCACTATATTACAATTCTTCCTGGTGCAAGCAACTTTTTTGAGGCAGGAGTCGTTGTATACTCAGTAGAAGCCAAAAAGAAGATTTTGGGAATTTCTCCTGAGGTCATTTCAAAGCACGGGGTGGTGAGTGAGAAGACTGCAAAGGAAATGGCAGAGAAGGTGAGATTATTGACTGGCACGGCCTACTCCCTTTCGACTACAGGTATTCTTGGTCCTGATGTTCTTGAGGGGAAAGAGAAGGGGCTTATTTACATAGCAGTAAGTAGGAAAGGTCAGATTTTTACAAAAGAACTGAGATTAAAAGGTAGCAGGGAAAAAAATAAAGAAGATGCCGCGCTGGAGGCATTGAGGTTTCTTATTGAAATAGTAGAAGGGTACACATAGGTTCACAATCAAAGTTATTTATATGTCATTCCAGCTTGTCTGGAATCTTTCTGAAAACAACCCCCTCAATCCCCCTTTGTTAAGGGGGAAAACAGAAGGATTCCAAACCGATCCCCGACAAGCGAGGACAAGAGTCGGAATGACAAAAATTGAATAACAATGTTGTTATACTTTTTTAGTAAAATATTCCATGACAGTAAAGATACCTGATAACAGCAAACAAGAAATAGAGAAACTGACAAAGAAACGCTCTAAAAACTTCGATATTGCAGTGGATAAATTGACCGAAAAGCAGGCGACCCGAGAGCTTGCTAAATTAGCGGCATTGATTGCGCACCATGATCGTCTATACGAAGAAGCTCGACCAGAAATTACAGACGCCGAATATGATGAATTAAGAAAGCGCAATGAAGAAATTGAAGCCCGTTTCCCTCAACGTATTCGCGCTGATAGCCCTTCTAAGAGAGTGGGGTATATACCGGCAAGCGGCTTTCGGAAAGTGCGTCATTCTATCCCAATGTTGTCATTGGGCTTCGTTTATACGACCGAGGGAATAGACGATTTTATTGGCGGTATCCGCAATTTTATCATTGACTTAAAAGATAAGTCTGTCCAGTTTGATTTTGTTGCAGAAGCAAAAGTAGACGGTGTATCTTGTGCTTTGCGATACGAGAAACATAGGCTAACACAGGCAGCAACCAGAGGTGATGGACAAGTTGGAGAGGATGTCACTGCAAATGCCATGACCATCGCTGATGTCCCCAAAATGCTTCCGCATATTGCGCCCGATGTTATAGAGATTCGAGGAGAGGTCTATATGACTGATCGAGAGTTTCTTCAGTTAAATGAACAATTAGAGCGTTCTGGCGAAAAGACATTTGCTAACCCGCGTAATGCAGCAGCAGGAAGCCTTCGCCAAATAGATCCAAAAATGACGGCATCTCGACCGCTACGCTTTTTCGCCTATGCGTGGGGTGAAGTATCTCATTCATTTGCTAAAACGCAATGGGAGGCGAGAAGCCATTTGACTAAGTGGGGTTTTAAATTGAACGAACCTTCAAGGATAGTAAGGAATATTGAGGACATCAAAGTATATTATGAGGAAATAGAGAGCAAAAGATCGAGTTTGGGGTTTTCTATAGACGGAGTAGTTTACAAGGTTAATCGGCTTGATTTGCAGGAAAGATTAGGATTTAAAAACCGCTCACCCCGATGGGCTATAGCTCACAAGTTTTCACCTGAAAGAGCGCAAACGCATATAAAGTCTATTCCTGTCTCTGTTGGAAGAATGGGAACTTTGACGCCTATTGCAGAATTAGAACCTGTCAACGTCGGTGGAGTCTTAGTTTCGCGGGCTACTCTCCATAATCAAGATGAAATTGAGCGCAAAGATTTTCGTGTCGGAGACCTCATTATAGTTCAACGCGCAGGGGACGTAATTCCGCAAGTTGTATCAGTTCTAATTAACAAGCGGCCTTATGACGCTGAGCCGTTTATGTTTCCGGATCATTGTCCCTCCTGTAATAGTAAAGCAGTCAGACAAGTCGGGGAAGCCGATTGGACCTGCACGGCAAGCCTTATATGTCAAGCTCAATCTTTGGAGCGTCTAACACACTTTGCTTCACGAAATGCTTTTGATATTGAAGGATTAGCTGAGCAAACCATAAAAACATTCCTTAATGAAGGATTACTCCAATCTCCCGCAGATATTTTTAGGCTCAAAGAGAAATTATCTCCCTCAGATATTTTCAGCTCTAAAAAAAGTGGAAAAGAAAGACCTTTGCCTTTACAAGAACGTGAAGGATGGGGCGCAGTTTCTGCCAATAAATTATTTGAAGCTATTAGAAAACGTAAAACAATTCCCCTTGACCGTTTTATCTATGCTCTCGGTATAAACCAAGTTGGAGAGGCAACAGCAAAATTGCTCGCTCGCAATTATATATCGCTCAAAAATTTCTTAAAAAATATGGAAGCAGCCCAAAATCGGGGTTCTTCAGACTTTTCTACGAGTGAATTCAAGACGCAGGGGAAAAATCCCCAAAAACTCCGCGAGGCAATCAAGCAATCAGGTTATAAACTTAAAGCAATGAGTGATTCTGAGAACACTATTGATTGGCTCAATGAAATACTGAAACTTACTAATTTATATAACGAGATAATGGATAAGAGGCCGGACCTAACCTTTACAGATGAGATAAATAGGTTAATAAATCAAACTGATAAAAATAGAAAGCGGCTGTTCAAAGACCTTAAGGGTGATGAGCAACGGGCAATAAAAACACTGAATAGATTAACAATAGAGTTGGCCCATCCACGGGAAACCCCGAAGAAATCCGATGCGTATAAAAACTTAGAAAGTATCAGTGGTATTGGCCCAATAGTAGCAGATAAAATTTTAGCTTTTTTTGCTGACCCACATAATAGTTCAATTCTAAATGATATTATGACGCAAATTGAAGTGACAGATTTTGAAGTTTCTCAGGCAAGCACTTCGAAATTAGCTGGCAAGACAATTGTTCTCACTGGAACACTTGAGTCAATGACGCGTAGCGAAGCCAAAACCAAAGCGGAATCTCTCGGGGCTATTGTCGCTGGCGATGTATCGAGCAAAACTGATTTTGTGATTGTCGGGCAAAATCCTGGTATTAAGGCTAAAAAGGCAAAAGACTTAGCTATTCCTGTGCTTAACGAAACTGAATGGCGTAAAATATTAGAAAATGCTTCGAGGTGAGCGATTGCTTTTAATTCTGAGGAGTAAAATTGGAAATAGTTAAACGCCACACGAATCTTGTTGCTAATTTTGTTGATGGTTATGCTGATGGCTGGTATATGGCTGTTAAAGAGTGTTATCGCAACGAGTTAGACATTAAATATACAGAGCGAAAAAGGAATAAGCAGTCTTTTTGGGAATGGACTCAGGGCCCCTATTTCTCCTTTGCTGAAGGCCATTTGTTCTACGACACACCAAAGGCTTATGGTAAATGGGAAGATGCTATTAAATATATAAAAATCGCATGTCAAATTACTTCTGCTACACCTACAATTCTTGATAGGAATAAAAATTTTGTAGAAGGCATAGTTAACTTAACGATATATAAGCCCGATGAGAAACTTACATCTCTGAAAGCTGTAAAAAATTACAAATTATCTCAAACAGAATTTGTCAATTTCTTAAAAACAGGTGTGCTCCACCGTTAAATCTGGGTAACTCTGACACCAGAAAGGGAAAGGTTTATTTATGGAAGATATCTGCTTTTTAGTTCAGGGTTCAGCCGAAGAACCATATAAAGTCACTTTTAAAAAGAACGGCAGCAATCTTTCCGCATATTGCACATGTCCTGCAGGAGAGAATGGTAAATATTGTAAGCATCGTTTTAGAATTCTCGATGGATGTAATGAAGGAATTGTAAGTGCTAATAAAGATGAGGTTATGATAATTAGGTCGTGGCTTCGTGGTACTGATGTTGAAGCGGCATTGATGGAAGTTGCAGAAAAGGAAAGGATCTTTGAGAAGGTAAAGAAAGATCTTTCAATTGCAAAGAAAAAGCTTGTACGGGTAATGCTGGATTGATTGCTTCCTTACTACTGGAGCAAGTTTGTAACTTGCTCCAGTAGATTTTGATCCACCGATAGACAAACATTAATGGGGTCAGGTCAGAAACACTGAACCCGCAATGAAAGATCTTATTCGTGCATTGGAGGAATTTAATAGGGTCAGACTGGTTATTGAAAGAGCCCGGCTCGAAACTCCAGAAAGCAGAGGCCCTTGGAGTAAAAAAGATATCTTATGATGAGCTCTTGAAAATAATCGAGAAAAAGAGTGGCTAATTTTTATGCAGGGAGGATACGGTATTTTCGCTCTCCGCCTTAGGCGGACTCGGTCGCAGCGACCTCCGAGGTTTTTGCCTCTTGATTATCATAAAAATACTATCTGACTATCGGCAAAAGAATCCGCTCAAATACCATATCCTCCCTTTTGATTTTTGGATAGACTACAACCTTCCTTCCTGTTGGAGTTTGCTGATGAGATTGTTGATATCGGGCAATGCCTCAATTGTAGCCTTTTCACCCTCAAGAACGGCTTCATGTCTTTTTGAAAAATCACTTGAACCTATGTAGCCAACTTTCGGTCGTATCACAATATCTGCTTTAGAAAGCTGTATGGATGAGAGCTTGGAGTACATGATATTTATGGATTGTAATATCGTTTCTATTGTGCCCTCAGGTGGCCTACTTTCAACATCAGAGGAGATGTCTACGGCAATGACAAAATCTGCCCCAAGTCTCCTGGCAGCATCTACTGCTACAGGACTCACAACACCACCATCAATGTAAATCCTGTCTGAGATTTTCACTGGTTGGAAGATGCCCGGTGTTGAGCAACTAGCCCGTACCGCTGTGCCTGTGTTTCCTTTACCAAAGACAACCTCCTGGCCATTCTGTATGTCCGTTACAACCGAATAAAAGGGAATTCTCAGTTTCTCTATCGGAGTATTATTCAGTTTTTCATTGACATATTCCTCAAGTTTCTCCCCTTTAATAAATCCATTGTCAGGAATGGTAAGATCTATAATATCTCCTCTCTCTATGGAAAAGGACATCTTCTGAAGTTGAAAGGCATTGTAGCCATAGGCATAGAGGCTTCCAACAAAACTTCCGGCACTCGTCCCGACTATTATATGAATCGGAATTTTATTTGACTCTAAGACCTTAAGAACTCCTATATGGGCAAATCCCCTCGATGCCCCTGCCCCCAGTACGAGGGCTATCTTTGCCGCTTTCGGTGGAGGTTTAACTTCCTTAGGTGCACATGAAACTATAACAAGCATGAAAACGATTAGGATGGCGGTTAATCTCGTAATAATCATTCTGTTCATAGCTTAAAACCTCCTTGAGCTTTCATCTCATCCTAATATCATATATTTAAAAGTTGCTTATGAACAACTATTCCACTCTGATTCCAATCAGTATAAGGGCAGGATAGAGCATCTTCGCTCATTCTCGGTCTGTTGCCCTCTGAGGGTCGCAACGACAAACCGCTTAGACACTTTATCCTGCCGCCACCGATATGGCTAACTTCTGTAAACCTCTCTTTGAAGATATTTTGTAAAGGAGTTATTATATTGCAAATGAAGGGAAATTTATGGAAGAGGAAAAACTGAAGAGGCTTGAGCCAAAGAAGAGAGTCGGCCTTATTGTCGTCATAACAGGGCACGGAAAGGGAAAGACTACCTCAGCCCTGGGCATGGCACTAAGGGCAGTAGGGCATGACATGAAGGTTTGTATAATACACTTTATGAAGGGCGATATGTATTCCGGAGAGCTCGATGGTATAAAGAGGCTTGCTCCGGATGTTGAACTTTACCTCACGGGTAAAGGATTCTGCGGGATCTATGGTAACCCCTATCCTTATGAAGAACACAGAGCTAATGCGCAGGAGGCAATAAAGCTTGCAAAAGAAAAAATGCTTTCTGGGAATTATGATATGTTAATCCTCGATGAAATTAACAACGCCCTCAAACTAAAGCTTGTAGACCTTCCCCAGGTGCTGGATTTGATAGAGCATAAACCTCCTCTGATGCACCTGATCCTGACAGGAAGAGATGCGCATCCAGAGGTTATCGAAAGGGCCCATACTGTTTCAGAAGTGAGAGAGATAAAGCACTCCTACAGGCAGATGATAGAGCCTCAGAAGGGAATAGATTATTAAATTTGTTTCGGAAATGTCATTCTGGCTTGTCCAGAATCCTTCCGAAGAAAGATTCTCGCCTCGGCGAGTCGCCTGAGGTGACCCGACGAGCGGGAATGACGGGAAATTTAGCATTTACGGATATTGTTCGGACTATTTTCATGTACCTTTGTGAGCTAAAGGCTCACGATGGTGTATGAGGAACTAAAGGCTTCGTTTATGGAGAAGCAGGATATAGACATAAAAGAAATAAGGGAGCTGGCAAAAAAGTTTACTCCAGAGGAGATAGAAACCTGTATACAACAGCAGCTTCAGGAAGGAGCAAATATCTGCGAGGTGTCAGGACCTACCGAGCACGTGATAGGAGAGCTGGCAAAAGCAGAGTTCGTCAAAGAATTAATGGGCAAAGGCATGTCCCTTACCGATGCAGTTCGTGAGCTTGCAAGGAGAATACGCCTTGTTCAAAAAGGGTTTAAGGAAGAATAGGATTTTATCGAAGCAGATAACCTATTCCATCCTTTAATAACATGAAGCCCAGAAACAGCAAAATCAATCCCAACGATTTTATTGTCCTCAGATAATATTTTGTTTCTATGAACTTCTTGCCTTTTTCTATAATGAACGTAAGGCATATTTTTGAACCAACAATTCCAGATAAGAAGGATAAGACAAATGTTGCCCTTTCTATGGAATTCCCCTTCATCATAAAGGGAACTCCTATAAATAACCAAAAGACATAAGGATGAGGGTTCAAGAAGTTTGTTAATAATCCCTTCTTAAAAGGGTCTGATCTTATGTTGCCTGTTTGAAGATTGATTTTGTTTGTTTTTAGATCTTTGTATCCAAAATAAATAAGGAGTAAAGAGCCAACGAGAGAAATAATTCCCAGCAGGAAACGTATATGCTCTATATGCTTCAAGATAAATATGATGACCAGAATCAAAGGGATATCTGTAAATAGAGGGGCAAGAGAAACTTTTATCCCTCTTATCCTGCCTCCTTTTACTGTCTCAGAAATCACGAGGGCCATGAGCGGGCCAGGAGATAAACCAGCTGTTACACCCAGAGACAGGCCTATTCCCAGATACTCTAAAACCATTATTCAATGAGAACCTTATTCATTTGGTGATGTCTTACAAATAATTTCAAACCCAGTTTAATAACATACGGATTCCTTATACGAGTATCAGAGAGGGTGACAGTATTTTCAGCACATCCTTCGTTCCGACTCCATGAAAGCTTTCGTGGATTTGGGAATCCTTCTAGCCTTTTGCACTTTAGGTTATTTTCACAATTGTCGAACCTGATGTCGATGACTATCGAGTCACATAAGCAATCCGCTCAAAATACTATATCCTCCCTTGATTTTATGAATAATAAAGGTTAGAAGGATTCAAAAATAGGAGAAGGCATTTTGTTATCCCGTTACCAGTATCGTATTCGCCCAAGATCTATGTGAACAAAATCAGGATATTTCCCCACGCCACCAGCGGAAAAGGATTTTGCAATGTTCGAAAGCTCACTGCTGCTCACACAGGGAATTGAAAAGTCTATAGCGAGCCCATAGAGATGAAAACTGTCTTTTACTACCTTCCTGCCCAGACTTCTTAAATATTCATTATAGGCATATGAGCGATAGCCCGATATTATATGGACCTCTCTGTCTTTTTCAAAGATATCCTTTATGTCACAAAGGAGGTCCAAAAGCCTTATATCCACGGGCATGACTTCATTCGTATAGTGACACCTTAGCAGATAGTTTATCTTGTTGATGGCATTATTATCGTAGATATTTGATTCATAATATTTCGCATTGAATTTTTCTCCAGTATGGATGTTATAGAGATTAAGAAACCTTTCCTCCTTAGAAAATGCAAAGACTTTCCTCAAAGGATAAGAAGCAGTAATTGCAAGAGCAGCCTTTAAAAGATTCCTTCTTGATATCATAGGTAGTATCCTCCTTTTTGATATCATAGGTAATATCATCTCCTATGCATGATTTCATCTTAAAGTCTTGCCTGCCCTTATTCAAGGATGTGATATAGTACCAGGTGCATTACCAATAATCAATATCTTGGGACCGTCATTCAAGATGTAAAATTTCCCATCGTCAACACGAGGTGAGAAAACCCATTCAAAAAGAATCTTTGCATCTTCGAGTACCGGATGTTTAGGATAACCATAGTATTTTTTCTGCATCTGCTCATCATAAAGCCCTATACGACCGTGAGATGCCGGGTAACCAGGAAGATCCCGGCCGTGGATCCAAAAGGAAATGCCCTTTTTGTTTATGTAGAATCTCAGGGCGTAATGCATAGGATACAGTATTTTTGTTTTCTCGATAAAATAGAGTGAAGATGTATGGCGGCTGTCAAAGGCAGTAATTCTAAATTCGCCATCAGGCGTTTCATTTCCCTTCTCGCCTGTTGCAATGGGTGAGGAAAATACCAGTCGACCATATTTCATAAGCTCCAAGGAACTGCTCTGAGGTTTGCTAATATGAATTTTCGCTCCGATTCTGCCGTTAATGCCGTGGCATTGGCGTTAAAATCTTTGATGTTTTCGAGATTTAGGGACTTTTATAGTAAATTAAACATTATTCTGTCACTTATCACCTCGAGCTATGTCTCTCCATCTGTCATCGAAGAGGCTTTCCAGTGTCTCGCCTTTTCGCAAGCGCCTGCATTCCCACGTTACCTGACTATCGCTGGGATGGCTGATTTTGCAGAGAGATGGTATCGGTGCAGCCTCTAAGACAGAGGCTACAAAGAAGAGAAGGACAAAAATCAAAAGGCCTTTCATAGTTGCTGCGAACGATTCTCCCTTTATCTATATACCTAGGTAGATAATAAGAGGAGAAGGTTCTTTTTAAAACACTTATTATACCTTCACTTCATAATATTGCAACATTTTTATAGGTGATGTAATAGAAATTACAGGTTATTTTGGGGATTCCTATTCTTACGGAAGAGTTCTGCTATAATTCTCCATGGAAATTCTCCCTGGACCTGAATGGGAAGGGCTTCTTGATGAACTGAGAAAACAAAAATGCACAGCCCTGTTCATTGGGACAACTGATTCAGGTAAAACCACTCTTGTAAAATATCTCGCAAAAAGGCTGATAAAAGAGACTGTCAAGGTTTCCATTGTTGACACCGATGTTGGCCAGTCAACTCTCGGTCTTCCAGGGACAATAAGTATGAAAGTATTCTCGAATGAAAAAGATATTGATAATTTTAGATTTGAGAAGATGTTTTTTGTGGGATCAACAAATCCAGCAAAAAAGATTTCTCTGATGATGGATGGTTCAAGAAGAATGGTTGATATCTGTAGAGAGAAATCAGAAATTACTCTTGTGGATACAACTGGTCTTGTGTCAGGGGAAATCGGGAGGGCATTGAAGATAGGCAAGATCAGGGAAATAAAACCAGAGCATATAATCGCTATCCAGAGACATGATGAACTCGAACACATCCTGAAACTTGTTGAGAATATCAGTATACACCGCATTAAGGCATCCCTTATGGCAAAGTGCAGAGTCAAGGAGAATCGAATGAAATACAGAGAAAAGAAGTTTCTTGATTATTTCAACAAAAAGGGAGTTTCTGAATTTTTGTTACATAAGCACGATGTAGGATTCTTTTATAATGGCAAATCCTTCAGTCTCAAGCGTGGTGATTTCAAGGATGGTGCAATCATCGGCCTGAATCATAATGACGATACTATGGCATTGGGGCTGATTGTTGAGATTACCGGTGATTCCCTTATCTTTAAGTCGCCGATAAAATCTCTCGGAGGAATTAATAGAGTTTTGTTTGGTGAGATAACTATTTCATAATTCTACTTTTTTTATTTTGTACCTGTAGTTTCAAGCCTATTTCGGTATCCAGACCTTCCCTTTGTCAATGATGTGCTCTACCTCCCATCCTCTCTTATGGAGTTCTCTTGCAATCCATTTCCTGTGGCATTTCCACGGAAATCGTTCTGCACAAATAATGACGGATGTTTTTTTAAGGGCGAAGGACTCAAGGAGAGCAATTCCCTCGATAAAATCATCAGTAAGGGTGTAAGCAATATATCCTCCTTTCCTGAATCCACCGAGTTCTTCTCCGAGGAAATGATATTCCAATTCTTCATGCCGCAAAAGGGGTTCGATGTTTTCCCTTCTGAATATCGGAATTTTGCTTTTCGGGAAGCGCCGCACATCGATCAGGGATTGAATATTGTAAGCAAAGAGAATTTCTATGAAATCTTCTTCAGTTCTCCTATCAGTACCGAGGGTATAAATCTTTTTCATCCGAGCCTATCATATCACTTTTTTCTTGACAATATGACTGATTTTAGGCTAATAATTATCCCGAAGATAAAGAATGTGACGCATATCACAACAGATAAGGTCACTTTGGAATAAAATTTTTAATATAATCAGCGGGAGTGATTATTATTAGGAAATTGAGGCATTTGGATTTTAAAGAATATATGTTTTGGTTTTCCCGCAAGCTGAGCGCATGGTAAAACTGCTTTTAATTATACCGTGTATCATTTTGCTTCTCCTTTCTCCTGTTTACGCATCAGAGGTAAACCAGGAGGATCCGGTTGAACACCTAGTAATCTCTTCATTGCCTGAAAAAGCAAAAGGTCATCCAACGCTCTTATCAGATTATAGTTCCAATGAACTCGCTGTAAAAGCTGTCGAAAAAAATATCACTCTCTTTACTGAGAGAATAAAAGAAAAATTTTCACTTTGGCTGAGCAGGTCGGGTAAATACATGGAATTGATGAAGGAGATATTGAAAGGGGAAAATATCCCTGAAGAAATAGTCTTTATCCCTCTCATTGAAAGTGGTTTTAGTCCCTATGCCTGTTCTCCTGCGCACGCAGTGGGATACTGGCAGTTTATTGCATCTACGGCCAAGAAATACGGTCTTAAGATCACTTGGTGGATGGATGAGAGGAGAGACCCTGTAAAATCTACTGTTGCGGCAGCAAATTACTTTAAAGACCTCTATGAGATGTTCGGTTCATGGAATCTTGCAATGGCCGCATATAATGCAGGTGAGTGGAAAATCCTTAAGGCAATCAACAAGACCAATACTGATGATTACTGGGCGCTCCTTGGTACGAAATACCTGCATAGAGAGACAAAAGATTATGTTCCTAAGTTTATCGCAGCAAGCCTGATAGCAAAAAGTCCAGAGGAATTCGGGTTTGAAGAGATTGAATATCATCAACCCCTCACTTACGATGAAGTTACCATAGACGCTCCGGTTGACCTCCAGGTCGTTGCAGACTGTGCAGAAACGGAGTTAGATGTCATAAAGGAATTAAATCCTGAGCTCAGAAGATGGTGTACACCTCCTGACCTCCCTGAATATACCCTGAGGGTTCCTGAAGGCAAGAAGGATATTTTTCTCCAGAACCTATCTCTTACTCCGGATGAAGAGCGTTTTTCCATGGACACATATAAAGCCAAAAAGGGAGACACCTTCAAGAAAATTTCAAAAAAGACGGGCATTCCTGTTCAGAGCATCCTCGATCTGAATTCCATGGAAAAGATCATGCCTCTCAAGGAAGGGATGAAGATTTATCTTCCACCCAAGGGAAAATTCGTACTGGATAGTGGTGACAGGGCGACAATAAAGAAAGCATCCTTTAAACAAAAGAAGGAATCTTTTACCAAAAAGAGAAGTTCAAGTGTAAAGGGGATTAAAAAGATATCGGTTAAATATAAAAAGAAAGGTCTGAAGAACCCATATAAGAAAACCTAACCTTCTTTCTTCTCACTGAGTTTTGCCTTTGCCTCTTCGCTGAATGGCGAGTTTGGAAATCTTTCAGAAAGCTCTTTATATTTTTTCTTTGCCTCTTCTGTCTTTCCCTCTTTCTCAAGGAGCCTTGCAGATTCTATAAGGGCAAAATCTTTATAGATATCTCCCTTGAGATTATAAAGCGCTTCAAGTGCCTTCATGGCTTCCTTCGTGTCACCTTTCTTAACGTAGATCATTGCCAACTTTTCATATGCCAGGGGAATGAACTCCTCTTCTTTTGAATATCTCTGTGTAAAATCTTTCAGCGTCTTAATTGCTTCATCATATCTGCCAAGTTCATAATAGCAGCCGGCAATATACAAAAGCACTGATGGTGATTTCCTTATGTCATAAGACTTTTTGAATATATCCAGGGCTTTTTGATATCGCTCGTCCCTATTGAGAGGCTGTGCTTGATAAATGTTTTGATAGATTTTGTATGCTTCGTACTCTAACATCCTTGCCTTTTTCTTAGAAGTATAGTCATAGAACAGAAAGCCTGAGATGGCAATAATCACCACAAGTATAATAACTCCATATTTTAATACTGTCTTCTTTTGTCCCTTTAAGGTATCTTTCAGGCTTACAAGTTTGTCCTTTACCTCTGACTCTGTATCTGGGGTTTTCTTTGATATCCTTTTTTTAATCGCCTTTGGCATCAGTCCTCCTGAGAGCCTTTTCCACAAGGATTTTAGAATTTTCGAATATCAAATCAATACGGTTTTCCTCTATCCCTGAAGCAAGAAGTATCCTGATTGCCATCTCTCTTGTAATTAAGTCTGATGGGCTGTGAGCATCAGTGTTTATACAAAGGGGTACACCGAATTTCATGGCCGCTTTTGCAACATATCCGTTTGACAGAGAGTGCCCTTTCCTATAGGTTATCTCAAGGGTAACGCCTTTCTCCTTTGCCAGGAGAAGGTCTTCAGTGGAAATAATGCCCGGGTGTGCAAGGATGTCGGCATTAGCCTCAATCGCTGCCCTGTTCGTACCTGGAGCAACAGGCTCTACAATCGTCTCTCCATGTACAAGCACAATCTTCGCCCCTAAATGTCTTGCTTCCTTAACAAGCTCAGGAATAAACTGAGGTGGTACATGGGTAATCTCTGCACCAGGAATAGCTTCTATGGGAAGAGAGTTTTTCAGTTTTTTTATGACACTCACAATCCTTGGAATTACCAGATCAATGTTGGATGGGTCGATATGGTCTGTTATTGCGATAGCTTTATAACCAATCGCCTCGGCTCTCCTGATGAGTTCTGAGGGGAGGAGCTCCCCATCGCTGAAAAGACTGTGTGTATGTAAATCGATCATCAATCCATCCACTCTTCAAAATAAGTTTGAGTAGCACCCATCATCTACCCAAACATTCTATCAGAATATTTTTTTAAAATCACTATCAAATATTCTCTTACTCAATTTTTGTGCTCTGTTAATGAAAGAAGATTTTTCTTTTTCTTAGTTCAGGCATGCGGTCAGCAGGAGGAAAAATGATTATCCATAACAATGTAAATTTAACGATTACAGAGAAGATTAAAAAACAACGTTTAATTTTAAAAGGGGGAAAATTTGATACATGAGGTTCAACTCATAGAGGATGATCAAAAGGTAACAAATGACAGTACTTACCACGAGGACCCTTGTGATAAAGCAATTCTTGCATATACAGAGAATAAAGAGAGGTATTGAGGTGATTAAGAATTTCGAAAAAATAAATGGTGTGTTGCCATATCCTAAGAAGAAAGACATCACAGGATTAATTTCTACTGCAATGTCTTCTTTTATTAATGTGAGGGTAAAGTAGCTGTCGCTCAGGCTAAGAGTTGAAAGAATGAGAAGTGTTATGAAAAGGCGAGTACTATAGAGGTCTACAAAAACATGTTTATTCTTGTCCTCTTTTCTCCTGACAGTTCTTCTCCGACCGCCGATTAAGGAATATCTGTTTATGAAAGGGGTGGGCCGTTTCCGTCTGTCCGGGTCAATCCTTCTGGCTGTCTCTTCTCCTGAAATGTACATATATACAACTCCTGGACTATATCAGTGAAAGCTTAGCGACAACTTAGCGTTTTTGTTTAAAAAAGGAGTCAGTCCTCTTACTTTTATTAGCAAATTCTTTGCCATAGATATAATTCATCCATTTTTACGAAAACATCTTTGCCTGACATTTGAAAAATGGCTATTTTGCAAGAAATTTCAACATATTTTATCTATCCATACAGCGAAGGAAATAATAAAAACCTGTTTCCTTTGTACACAGTTTACTCTTTGTAACAGTTGTTTAAGGAATGGTGGGGGTAAGCTATGCCCCCCCTTGGAAAAGGGGGGAGGGGGGATTTAAAGAATAAGTGCTTCTTTAAGATAAACAGTTGAAATCATCCGCTTCTCTATGAGTCGCAGACAATAATCTTCCTACAACCATGTATTAATAATAAATGCTTTAAAGACGGAACCTTCTTTGTTTCTTTATTTTTTACTTTCTTGTGCGATTACATTTTCCAGCGTAGCAATTAGTGGTGGAAGGTCATCTGTGACAGTATCCCACACTCGATCGAGGTCAATATCAAAATATACATGTATAAGACGGTTTCTCATAGCAACAATATTTGCCCAAGGAATTTCTTTATGTTTCTCACGGGATTGTTTTGTGACGGTTGAAGCAGCTTCTCCGATTATTTCGATGGATTTTACAATAGAGAGAGCTAACATACGGCTAGCATAAAGATCACTCCGTTTTTTGTTTTTGGCAAAAGTAATCGTTTCTTTTGCTGCATCAAGCATATGCCGCAATCGTATAAGATCAGCCTTCAGCATATTGCACTTCTACCGACGAAAGCACTTCTTCTCGAAAATAGCGGCTTAAATCTGCGGGTGTTCTCATATCCACTTTCCGTCCTAAGATTTCTGAGAGTTCAAGTTCCATACCTGCTAAGCGCAACAGTCCCACTACCTTCCCGGGCTCAAATTCTACGAGCACGTCCACATCGCTGTCTTGCCGAAAATTTTCGCTAATGACCGAACCAAACAGAGAAAGTTTTTGGATATGGTGCTTCTTACAGAATTCAGTAATCCTGTCGTGAGGTATGACTATTTTTGCCTTACCAGCCATTCTTGCACCTCCATTAAGTTCTTATTTTACCTGAATTTCCTCCTGAAATCATCCGCCTCTCTATGAGTTGTTGACAATTATATTTTTCTCTTCCTCTGTTATCCCATTGAGTATGCGTGTGGCTTACAAATATCAAAATTAAAGACCAGACCCTTTACCCCTTTTGCAATTTCTCGCTCAATTTTTTCTCGTTCTGCTGTTGGGTAAGAAGGCTTTTAAGCCTCAATTCTTCCAATTTTCTACTTTTAATCCTAATATGCGATTAAAATGCTCAGTATTATCAGTGATCATAATAAGATTGTTTGATAGAGCAATACCAGCGATTAGAATATCTATGTCGTCTATTAGATTGCCTGATTTCTTGAGGTCGGAATATATTTGACAGGAAGCCAAGATACTGGCTCTATCGAGATTAACAACATCTATTAACTCGCAAAACTTTTCAAATTCGGTAATCCTTTTGTTCGCATTTATACTCTGAAGTCCACTAATTATTTCATAATAGGATATTATAGAGATGGCAAGTGAATTAATATTATCAGAAATCTTTTCTTTAAGAC
>CAWGWX010000015.1:0-72690 GCA_963826355.1 Nitrospirota bacterium
AGTGAAAGAGTTCAAACCTCCGCGTCCGTACATTGATAAGTAACCCAACAGCCAAAAGATTTGACAGAAGAGCAGTTCCTCCGTAGCTCATAAATGGGAGGGGTATCCCGACGACGGGCATAATACCTAAGGTCATCCCGACATTAACAACAAAATAGGTTAAAAACATGAATGTTATCCCGAGTGCAAGGAACCTTCCAAAATCATCTCTCGCGTTCCTTGCAGTGTTGAGACCTCTTAGTATTAAGACAGTATAGAGAGATAAAAGAAGAAGACTCCCAAGGAATCCCCACTCCTCAGCAAAGACTGCGAATATAAAGTCTGTATGCTTCTCTGGTAGAAACCTGAAGGGTCCCTGTGTGCCATTCAGGTAGCCCTTTCCAAAGAACTTACCAGATCCCACGGTAATCTTCGATTGGTTTATGTGGTACCCAATCCCTGTCGGGTCTACCCCAGGTTCCAGAAAGGCGATAAGCCTGCTCTTCTGGTAGTCTCTGAGTCCTTCCCAGAATATACTCCCGAGGAAAGGCAAGGAGATCAACCCTATAATTACTAGGAGTACAGTAATTTTCCGGTGGAGTCCCTTTGCGAGAGTTAAAGAAAGGAAGATTAACAGGGTTATTAATCCTGTTCCGAGGTCAGGTTGTTTAATGAGAAGGATGAAGGGGATAAATACAATGAAGAAGAATAACCGAAAAAGAGAGATTGTGCTGAGAGGACTATTCATGATGCTAAGTTGATACGAGAGCATGATGATGTATATGAGCTTAAAGAATTCTGAGGGTTGAAAAGAGATAGGACCGATGCTCACCCATCTCTGGGCACCCATGCCCACTTTGCCTAAGATAAAGACGGTTATGAGTGAAATAATACCCACAAAATAGAGGTGGAGGGAAAATCTACTGAGCCAAACGTAGTCAAAGCTAACAATCATGAATAATGCAAGAACTCCAAACAAGAGCCATAATGCCTGTTTTATATAAAATCGTGAATTCATTCCCTCGGTGAGAGGACGTGTAGCACTGTATATGGTCATAATCCCAATGAGAGCGATAATGATGACAACTGAGAATGTGATCCAGTCAAAATTCTTAATCAGCCTGCGGTCTATCCGTAACATTTTTAAGGAATTATACTTTAAAAGTATAACTATTTAATTTTTATTCTTGATTTCTGAATTCTTTAAATACCCTTCTATCGCTTTCTTTGCAATTGGTGCTGCAGCCCCTCCACCATGACCGCCATGCTCAACAAATACTGAAAGTGCTACCTCTGGTTTTTCAGCTGGAGCAAAGGCAACAAACCATGCATGGTCCCTAAATCTCTCCGCCTGATACTGAGAACCTCCTTTCATCGCAATAACCTGGGCTGTTCCTGTCTTGCCACAGATGCTCACGAACTCCGACTTTGCAGCCCATCCAGTTCCACCAGGTTCATTCACAACCCCTGAAAGTGCCCTTTTAATAAGTTCGAGGGTTTCAGGCCTCACCCTCCCCTTTCCTGAAAGGACTGGTATGGCATCTTTCACCAGTGTAGGCCTGTAGATATTCCCACCATTAGCTATTGCACTTATCATAACCGCCATCTGTATCGGAGTGACAGCGACATATCCCTGACCTATTGCTGAATTGAAGGTTTCACCAATATACCATTTCTGTTTTTTCTCCTCTTCCTTCCACTTTGTATTTGGTAGTATTCCCTTCCGCTCGTTAACAAGTTGGAAGCCAGTCTCTTTTCCTAACCCAAAGCTTGAAGCGTAGTCGTAAATTTTGTCTATACCGAGACGTTTACCAACCTCATAGAAATATACATCACAGGATTCTACTAAAGCCCTGTGCAAAGACATCACACCATGCCCTTCTTTGCGCCAGCAGCCGAAATGCCACCTGCCATAATTTATTCCTCCTCTACACTCAACCTTTGTCTCAGGTGTAATGACTCCTTCTTCAAGGCCCGCTATCGCCGTAATGATCTTGAATGTAGATCCAGGTGGATACTGGCTTTGGAGTGCCCTGTTGAGCATGGGTTTCTTGGTGTCTTTCGTAAGGGCTAACCATTCTCTATAGCTTATTCCCTTTGCAAAAAGGTCAGGATCGAAGGAGGGTCTGCTCACCAGTCCCAGGATTTCTCCGGTGTCAGGTTTGATAGCAACAAGGGCGCCTGCCCTTTCTCCAAATGCTTCTTCAGCTTCTTTTTGTAGATTAATATTGAGGCTCAGCCTGATATCCTCTCCCTTTATCGGTGGGTTCTCCCTTAAGAGTCTTATCTCTCTTCCGAGGGAATCAACCTCTATAACCCTCTCACCGGGGGTGCCTCTCAGGGATTTATCAAAAAGCATTTCAGCTCCCCATTGCCCTATGAATGCATCTGGTGGGACATCCCTGAATGCCGGGTCTTTAAATTGGGACGGATTCGGTTTTCCGAGATAACCTATGAGATGTGAACCAATACTACCATAGATATATTCCCTGCTGGCGTCGACCTCAATGATAAGACCTGGAAAGTCAGATCTTCGAGATTCAATATATGCAACCTCATTAAAAGTCAGTCCCTGCTTTAGTCTTATGGGGGTAAAAGGGCTCAGTTCTTCTTTGTTTATTTTTGCGAGTATCTCTTCTACCTGCACATTCAGGACTTTTGAGAGTAAATCAGTCTTACTTTTATCGAATTCTCCATAGATTATGGATGCGCAATAATAAGAGGAGTTTTTTACGAGGGGAATGCCGTTTCTGTCAAAGAGTATGCCCCGCGGTGCCGGTGTCGCTATTATTCTGAGCCTGTTGACCTCAGAGAGTTCCCTATATTTACTGCCCTCCAATACTTGTAACTGCCATAGCCTCATGATGAGAAGGAGAAAGACTACAATCACAATATAGCTTATTCTTAAGATTCTTTCAGATTCCCATTTCACTTTTATCTTCTCGTTGTTAGAGTTCTGCTACACTGTTTTCTGTATATCCTTTGGCTTCAGAAATAACCCTAAAGGTGCATTGACGAGAGATTGTATAATGGTTATGATAACAGCTGCTTTCATGCTAGCTGGCATTCTATCAAAGAAGCTTCTCGAAGCAAAGACGAGAGCATTATCGACTAATGTCAGGACAGATATACCGATAGTACCCAAAAGGGGTGTCCATCTGAAGAAGCTACCAGAAATAAAAGAGGAAAAATAACCAACGATGCCTTTACTCAGGAGATTAGGGCCAAGGAATGCACCTGAAAGGCTATCCTCTACGAAACCAATAAGGGAGCCGAAAAACATACCCTCAAGTTCCCCTTTCCTCATGCCTGCATAGTAGACTAAGACAGCTGTGAAGTTCGGAACCACATCAAATAGTGATATCCTTTCCTTCATGAAAAAGGTAAAAAGGGTTATAACTATCCAGAGGATGTAAGTCATCTTTTTATAATTGCCACCTCCTCAACCTTTGAATTATCCTCAAAGGGGGTTACCTCTATGTTCTGGAAAAGCCCTGCCCCCTTTTTATCGACTTTTGATATGTAACCAACGGGTATCCCCTGTGGGAATAAAGAATCCAGTCCGGATGTTATTACTATATTACCTATTTTTACCTCTTCTTCAGGGGGTATATATTTTAACTGGCACTTTCTGAGGCCCATGCCAGAGATTATCCCCTCTCTTCTGCTTTCCTGAAGCCTTACAGCAGCAGAGAAATTCAAATCTGTAAGAAGGAGTAAATATGAGTAAGAATTAGAAACTCCTGAAATCTTTCCAATGAGACCCTTTGGAGTTATAGCCGTCATATCTTTTGTTACTCCGTCAGAGAGCCCTTTGTCAAGAACGAAGGTGTTAGACCACTGATCTGCACCTCTTGCGATAACGCGGGCAGCTGTAACATATCCGTGGTCTTTTTCCTTTAGCGAAAGGAGTTCCCTGAGCCTCCTATTTTCAAGCAGGGCTTCCTGATACTTCTGCTGCTCTTCACGCAATCTATTGAGCTCTGCTTTTAATCTTGTGTTTTCCTCTTCCCTGATGAGCATCTTTTTAAAAGGGGAGGTGACCGAGTCTTTTACAGAATTCACTATAGCATGAAAACCGTTCAGTGTATTATTAAGGAATCTTAAAGGCAAGAGGTGGTCCTTTTTACTCTGGTAAGTCATCAAGCCAAGGGATAGGATAATAAAGAGGAGAAGCAGGAGCCTCTTCTTAGGCATTACTAATTGAAAGCTACTCTTCTAAGCAACTCTAAATCATCAAGCATACTGCCGACTCCCCGGACAACAGCTGTGAGGGGGTCATCTGCCACAATGACAGGAAGCCCTGTGTTTTCTCTTATCAGTGAATCGAGCCCCCTGAGAAGGGCACCCCCACCAGCAAGAACGATCCCTCTGTCCACGATGTCTGCTGCGAGCTCAGGAGGGGTATTTTCGAGGATAATTTTTATTGTATCAAGGATGATATTCACAGGCTCTACAAGGGCTTCACGGATTTCTTCTTCGGTGATTGTTATGGTCTTCGGTATGCCTGAAATGAGATCCCTACCCTTTATATCCATTGTTAATTTGTTATTCCTTTCAGCAGCCTGATGTACATCTTTTCTTTCATGCAGACCTGGCGTAAACTCGATGACATCGCTATTGACAGTAGGCTTGAACTGCCTGCTAAGGACGAGCTCATTATCTTTTATATAGGCAGAGCCTATTTCAATCTTTATCTGTTCTGCTGTTCTATCTCCTATCATGAGATTGTATCTGCGTTTGATATAGGCGATAATACCCTCATCCATCTTATCGCCCCCTATCCTTACGGCTTTACTATAAACTACCCCGTCGAGGGATATGACAGCGATGTCAGTTGTGCCACCTCCGATGTCGACAATCATGTTGCCAGATGGCTCTCCTACCGGAAGTCCTACCCCTACGGCAGCTGCCATAGGTTCTCCAACCAGGTAGACCTCCCTCGCCCCAGATGCCTGGGCAGCATCCTTTACAGCCCTCTGCTCGACCTGAGTTATGCCTGAAGGTACTCCAATGATTACCCTTGGTGATACAAAACTCCTCCTGTTATGGACCTTTTTTATAAAGTACTTGAGCATCACCTCCGCTGCATCAAAATCAGCAATAACACCATCTTTCAATGGTTTTATGGCTATGATGTCTGAAGGGGTTTTACCAAGCATCTTTTTAGCTTCAGCACCAACGGCTATGAGTTTCTTATTGTCCCTTCTTTGCACGACAACAGAAGGTTCGTCACATACGATACCTTTGCCTTTGACAAATACAAGGGTGTTAGCTGTCCCGAGGTCAATGGCAAGGTCATTCGAGAACCATCCAAGTATATTATGAAGCATTCAGCCTCCCTGTTAAGGTTTCTGTGTCAGTAGTTGCTGCTCACTACCTTTGTCTTTGCAATCTCATCGCCGAGACGCATTCCATCTTTGCTCCCAAGCAGGACGATAAACTCAAAAACAATAACGATTACTATAAATATCCACCCAAGCCAGGGTATCAGATAGAGAAGGTATCCGATGCCGAAAATACTATTTCTGAGTATCGAATCTCTGAATGAACAGGGCTCATTTGTGTCTGCTGAGACAACCCTGAGCCCGATGAGTTTTTTCCCTATGCTTCTCCCATCAAAAAGGCCATCCCCTATCAAAAGATAGGCAAGCCCTGCAAAAAAGCCTGCTTTCGGAATTACCTCTCCTACCGCTGCGATGATAATAAAGTCAAGGGTTTTGGCAATTGCTCTGAGAAGCAATCCTGCCCGTTTAAATTCCCCTGACATCCAAAATACTAACAGAAGATTCCTAAATTTTCAAGGGCACCCTGGCTCCTGTTTACACAGTTTCTTGAGTTTGCTCAGTTTTTTGTGTTATAACCCGAAGAACTCAGTGAACTCAAGAAACTCAATAAACTCAACAAACTGAAAATGGATGTAGTCCTTGCAACAAGAAATAAGAAGAAAATCGAAGAAATGAAGAGAATCATTGCAGATTTATCAATCTCGATACAGACACTTGATGACTTTATAGGATGCCCTGAGGTGGAGGAAGAGGGGGTGACCTTTGAAGAGAACGCCGTAAAGAAGGCACAAACCGTTGCAAGATATACAGGAAAACCTTCAGTAGCAGATGATTCGGGGCTTGAGGTATATGTGCTGAATGGGGACCCGGGTACATTATCTGCAAGGTATGCTGGTGAGGATGCGGACGACAGAAAGAATATCGAGAAATTACTATTTGAAATGCGTTCGATTGCTGATGAGCAAAGGGGTGCGAGGTTCGTATGTTGCATAGCCTTGGCATTTCCTGAAGGGAGCGTAAAAACATTCTTTGGATATGTGGAAGGAATGATTGGGAGAGAGCCAAGGGGCTTTCAAGGCTTCGGCTATGATCCTGTATTTTATCCAGAAGGATATAACAGAACCTTCGCAGAAATGACTGCGGACGAGAAAGATGCCTTGAGCCATAGAGGAAAGGCGCTAAGGAAGCTCCAAAGATATCTTCACGAGGGGGTAATTTTTGAATAATTTTATTTCTAAATTATAAATTTACAATTCTTAAGAGGTCTGATAAGTAAATTTTATCTATCTATCAAAAATATGAATTTGACCTTAAGGTAGCGTAATGATTATACTTCCCTGTTTTTAACGCTAGGTTACTTCTTTAATCTTTGTAATTTTTGCACCTACTCTCATTTTGGGTGCTTTCCTGTTTTTTAATTTGAAGGTCAAAGGGGGGGAACATGAGACTTGTTTTTCTTGGTGCACCAGGCGCGGGGAAGGGAACTCAGGCAAAGAAACTCGTCGAGAAATACAGGATTCCACAGATTTCTACAGGGGACATCTTAAGGGCTGCTGTAGCAGCGGGTACACCTCTCGGGAAAGAAGCCAAGTCCTATATGGATAAGGGCGAGCTTGTGCCTGATAGTGTTGTCATAGGACTTGTCAAGGAGAGAATTGCCAAAGATGACTGTAAAAAGGGATACATCCTTGATGGCTTTCCGAGGAATACTGCACAGGCAGAAGTCCTCGATAGGGTACTTACTGAAATGAAGGCCCCTCTTGATGCTGCTGTAGATGTTGATGTCGATCGGGACATCCTCATGAAGAGATTAACAGGAAGGAGGACATGCAAGAAATGCCAGCAGATGTACAACATATATTTTTCTTCTCCTAAGAAAGAGGGTGTATGTGACAAATGCAGTGGTGAACTCTTTCAGAGAGATGATGATAAAGAAGAGACAATCAAGAGAAGGCTTGATGTATATGACGCCCAGACAGCACCCCTTATGGATTATTACAAGAAAAAGGGGATACTGAAATCAGTCATGGGTACAGGCAGCATTGATGAGATATTCAGTAAGGTTTGCAGTGTCATAGAAGGCAAATAAGCGGTTGCTTATAACAAAATTAAAAGGAGGATAAGACATGGAAATGATTGGTCATGGTGGCAAAGAAATTATTGAACGCGTAATGTCAAAAGATGCCGCGATAAAAAGAGTAGCTGAACTCAAGGCTGCAAAAGTAAAAACGTTAGATGTCCGTTTGCAGATGGCGACAGAAATAATCGATATTGCGTACGGATTTTTTCAGCCCCTTGGAAGGGTTCATGACAAAGGCTGACGTTGAGTCTGTCTGTAACAATATGCTACTTGCAGATGGAAAAACTGTATGGAGCATCCCTATTATCTATGATATCTCGAGCGAGGATCTCGAAAAATCCGGTATCAAGCAGTATGATGAGGTCCTTCTCACCTACACCGGGAATCCTTTTGCCATTTTTGATATCACGGATATCTTCACCTTGGACAAAAAAGAAGTGGCAATGAAGGTTTACGGAACTACTGAAGAAAAACATCCTGGGGTCAAGAGAACATATCAATATCAGGATAAATTCCTTGGTGGAAAGATCACCCTCCTCAACCCTCCGAAGATAAACGAGCCCTTTACAAGATTCTGGCTCACCCCGAAACAGATGAGGGAAAGATTTAAGGAAAAAGGATGGGAGATGATCATCAACCATCAGACAAGAAATGTTCCGCATACCGGCCATGAATGGCTCATGAAAGGTGCATACTTAGGAGCTTATGGTTCTATGATGGTAGATAAACCTCGTGGAGGAATTCTGGTAAATGCGATGATCGGCTCAAAAAGACCGGGCGACTATATTGATGAGGCAATAATCCTTTGCCAGGAGGCTCAGGGTAAACATGGATATTTCAGAGAAGATATATTTTTAACCACATGCACCCTCTGGGATATGCGATATGCCGGGCCGAAAGAAGCAATATTCCATGCATGCCTCAGGACCAACCTCGGCTGCACCCACCACATGTTCGGAAGAGACCATGCCGGTGTTGGTACCTATTATGATCCATATGATGCACATAGGATCTTCGATAGACTGCCCAAAGGGTCTCTCAATATCACACCTATTTTCAATCTCGACTGGTGGTTCTGCCCTGTTTGTGATGAAGTTACTTATATGGGTCTTTGTGGCCATAAGGATAAAAAGGCATCATTCAGCGGCACATTAATCAGAAGCATCATACAGGATGGTGTCAAACCGCCTCGCCGTATCTTCAGGCCTGAGGTTTTTGACATGATCATGGAATGTGCTGAAAAGTACGGCTTTGGCAATGCGTTTGTTACAGAGGATTACCTCAAGAGGAGGAATCCTGTATTTACTATTGAACCATTGAAATAAAGACTCGAAAATGAAAAGAAATAAGGAGGGAAAATATGGCAGAAGAGACTTATCCAATTAACTTATGGATCAACGAAGAACGGCTCGAAAAACTTCAGGCAGCCGGTCTTGCAGGTATGTGTAAAGAAGTATTGGCAGGGTTAAAGGTTCTTGCTGTTCCCAACACAGCAGGACAGAGAGACAAGATTCTGAAAATATTCCCTATGGCAAAATTTGATACTGCTACTACAAAAAGTATTGAGTTACTCCCAAAGGCAGTAAAAGACAAGATATTTGACCTTGTTGTTAGCAAAAAAACATTAAATGTTATGGATGACTTCATTAAAACTGTAGAGAAATAACACAACGAAAGGAGGTGGAATGACGTTTCAGGTTTCAGTTGATACTGCTCAACTCTCAACTCATTCAATAAAAGGAGGTGTAGTTAAATGCCAAGTTTTGTAATTACTGAAAAATGCGATGGTTGTAAGGCTCAGGATAAGACTGCATGCCAGTATATCTGCCCCCATGATTTAATGGCACTTGATAGGGATAAGATGAAGGCATACAATCAGGAGCCTGAGCAGTGCTGGGAGTGCTTTAACTGTGTAAAGATCTGCCCTCAGCAGGCAGTCGAGGTAAGGGGTTACTCTGACTTTGTACCTCTTGGATCCAGCACTATTCCACTGAGAGGAACAGAGGACATCATGTGGACAATTAAGTTCAGGAGTGGATTACTCAAGAGGTTCAAATTCCCCATCAGGACCACTGTTGAAGGTTCTGTTGATCCCTATGCAGGCAAACCAGAGCCTGATTTTGCAACAATCAAGAAACCTGGTTTGTTTACAAAGCCTGCAAGGACTGAATAAATTAAAGGAGGTGAATATAAATGGAAAAAGAAACCTGTACATTTTCATATTGTGCAAAACCTGAAGTTACCGAGGTAGATTGCGACCTTCTCATAATGGGCGGTGGTATGGCTGGTTGCGGTGCAGCCTTTGAGGCATGCCGCTGGGCAAACGCGAAAAAACTGAAGGTTGTCATGGTTGATAAGGCCGCAACCGACAGAAGCGGTGCCGTCGCAATGGGTCTCTCCGCTATTAATACTTATGTTGGTGAAAATAAAGTCACTGATTACGTGAAATACGTAAGGAACGACCTCATGGGCATCATCAGGGAAGACCTCGTATACGACCTCGGAAGACACGTTGACGATTCAGTCGAATGTTTCGAAGAGTGGGGACTCCCCATCTGGAAAAAAGGCGATGACGGTTTCTCAATGGACGGTCATCAGGCGAAAGCAGCCGGGAAAAAAGCTCTGAAGGACGGCGGCACACCGGTAAGAACCGGTAAATGGCAGATCATGATCAATGGTGAGTCCTACAAAGTCATTGTTGCTGAGGCTGCAAAGAAGGCCCTTGAGACGAACAGAGCTGCGACCGGTATGGCACAGAACCATTATGAAAGGGTATTCATCGTAAAGGCTGTAATGGATACAAACGGGAAAAACGTAGCAGCAGCCATCGGATTCAGCGTGAGAGAAAACAGGATTTATTCCTTCAAAGCAAAGGCAATGCTCTGTGCAACTGCTGGAGCAGTTAATTGCTACAGACCGAGGTCGGTCGGTGAAGGTTTGGGAAGAACCTGGTACCCGGTGTTTTGCTCTGGTTCAGGGTATGCCTTTGGCATGCAGGCTGGTGCAGAGCTGACCTTAATGGAGAACAGGTTCGTCCCTGCAAGGTTCAAAGACGGTTATGGACCTGTCGGCGCATGGTTCCTCTTCTTCAAGGCAAAAGCAACTGACAGCTATGGTAACGACTATTGTGCTGACAAAGAGTATTTTGACGATGCAGTTGCCAGATATGGAGACTATGCAAAGAATCTCGGCACTGCCATCAGAAACCACCTGATGATGAGGGCTATGAAAGATGGGAGAGGACCGATCCTTATGCAGACCCCTGCAGCGCTGGAAATAATCTCCAAGACCATGAAAGAGAAGCTCGGTGAAAAAGAAGGTGCCAAGCAGATCAAGCACCTTGAAGCAGAGGCATGGGAGGACTTCCTCGACATGGCTATCGGACAGGCATCTCTCTGGGCAGCAAGGAATATTGAGCCTGATAAGGTTGCTTCCGAGATCATGCCTACAGAGCCGTATCTCCTTGGTTCACACGCAGGCTGCGCAGGGTTCTGGGTAAGCGGCCCTGGCGATCTTCCAGGCACACCGGAACATTATTCCTGGGGTTACAACAGGATGTCTACCGTACCCGGTCTCTTCATGTCAGGTGACGTTGTCGGTGCATCAGGCCATAAGTTCTCATCAGGTTCCCATGCTGAAGGAAGAATGGCAGCCAAGGCTGCAATAGCATACGTCCTCGACCATGCAGACTACAAGCCATCACCAAAATTGTCCCTTGATGAGATTGCGGCTGAACTCTATCTGCCGTTCGAGGTCTATGAGAAATATAAAACCTACACAACAGATCCCGGGATCAACCCTAATTACATTGGTCCAAAAGCACTCCAGGCACGACTCATGAAGATTGCTGACGAGTACTTCGGCGGTTGCAGTACCTGGTATATGACCTCAAAGACCATGCTCGATGAAGGTCTCAAGCTGCTTGATATGCTCAAAGAGGATTGCAACAAAATGGCAGCAGCCAACCTCCATGAGCTCTTAAGGTGCTTTGAGAACTATCACAGGATTCTGTCTGTTGAGGCACATGCACGGCACATCCTCTTCAGAGAGGAGTCCAGGTACCCCGGCTACTACTACAGAGGTGATTTCAACAAGATCGATGACACTAACTGGAAGTGCTTCACAAATTCCAAGTACAATGCAGAAAAAAACACCTGGGAGTTTAAGAAAGTACCATACGTTCAGATGTACCCATAGTTGATATCGATTGGGGAGGGCTTTGCCCTCCCCTTTCTTTTTTAATTCTCAAGAAAGATTTTTATTGACAAGTGTGCTATAATTTCCCCGTTCAATTGGTAAGTTAAAAAAAGATGGTTATATTTTTATAACTATCTCTTTGTGACTTACTGCCTTTAAGGAGGGTTACTATGGCAGCGAATAAAAAAGTTCTTGTTGTCGGGGGAGGTATGAGCGGACTCACTGCTGCGATCGAAACAGCAGAAGCAGGGATTGACGCTTATATCGTTGAGAAGAACCCCTATCTTGGTGGAAGGGTGGCACAGATAAACAAATACTTCTGGAAACTCTGCCCCCCGAACTGTGGCCTCGAGATACAGTTCAAGAGAATTAAAAACAATCCCCGGATCACATTCCATACCCTTGCAGAGGTTGAGGACATCAAGGGGGAGGAAGGCAATTTTGATGTCACCGTTAAGTTGAACCCACGGTATGTGAATGACAAGTGTGTCGGCTGTGATGCCTGTGCGCAGGCATGTCCGTCTTACAGAGAGAATGAGTTTAATTTCGGTATGGATAAGACAAAGGCTGCTTATCTCCCCTTTGAACAGGCATTCCCCTTCCAATATGTTATTGATAGTAAATACTGTTCTAAGGACTGCATGAAGGCATGTTTTGATGCATGCAAGTATAATGCGATTGACCTCGACATGAAACCTGAGAAGATAAATCTGAAGGTAGGTGCAGTAGTTTTGGCAACTGGTTGGAATCCCTATGATATGAGCAAATTAGACATTCTGGGTTCCGGTAAGATAAAAAATGTCATCACCAATATGATGATGGAAAGGTTAGCATCACCGGGCGGCCCCACAAAGGGAAAGATTGTCAGGCCTTCAGATGGGAAAGAGATAAAGAACATTGCCTTTGTTCAGTGTGCAGGATCAAGGGATGAAAACCATCTGCCATATTGTTCCTCTATATGTTGCTTAGCCACATTAAAGCATGCCATGTATGTGAAGGAACAGTATCCTGAAGCAAAAATGCAAATATACTATATAGATATCAGAACCCCCGGACTGTATGAACAGAGATTCTACTGGAAGATAAAGGATGATCCGAATGTAATCTTTACAAAGGGAAAGGTAGCAGGGATTACCGAAGAACCAGGTACAAATGATGTCATTGTTGAAGTGGAAGATATCTATGGAGGAAGTAAAATCAAAGCCAAATTCGACATGGTTGTGCTCGCTACAGGGATGGAGTTATCAACGAAGGGGGCAAAAGTTGGGATTGATATTCCATATACACCTGATGGGCTTGTAGATGATGCCATTTTAAAGAAGGGGATATATGCAGTAGGAACAATGAAAAGCCCTGCTGATGTTGCAAGATCAGTTCAGGATGCGACCGGCGCTGCTATAAAAAGCATCCAGAGTGTGAATAGGAGGTAGGGAATGGAAAAAAAGTTTGGTGTATATATCTGCAAGGGATGTGGGATTGGGGATTCTGTTGATATAGAAAAGCTTGCAAAAGCTGCAAAGACTGGGCCCATCAAAGAGGAGCAGATTAAAGCCCACGATATTTTATGCAGCCCAGAAGGCCTTCAGTTAATAAAGAATGATATTAAGAAGGATGGAATTAATACCATAGTAATAGCAGCATGTTCTCCCCGGGTTAAATATGAGGAATTTGATTTTCCCGGCTGTATAACTGAGAGAGCCAATATAAGAGAATTTGTTGCATGGATGCAACCGCCGAAGACAGACGACACGCAGAGCTTAGCAGATGATTACGTCCTCATGAGTGTTATTAAAGCGCAGAAAGGTGATATGCCTGAACCTGCAATCCTCGAAAATCTCAGCAGCACCATATTAGTTATCGGTGGTGGTATAAGCGGTATGACAGCAGCTCTTGAATCTGCCAAAGCAGGATACCAGGTAGTACTTGTTGAAAAAGAACCCCAACTCGGAGGCTTTGCGAACAAATTATACAAGAAGGTTCCAACAAGGGATTTCAAGGAACCGATAATCGTTGATACGGATATCGATAAGGTCATAAAAGAAGTTGAAAGTCATCCGAACATCAAAGTATATAAATCGTCAAAGGTTGCAAAAACAGAAGGACAGCCAGGGTTATATGATGTGACAATATCAATAAATGGAAGTCCTGAGACGGTGAAGATCGGGGCGATTGTCATGGCTACAGGCTGGATACCTTATGATGCAACAAAGCTTGGCCATCTTGGATATGGAAAATACAAAGACGTTGTGACGAATATTGAATTTGAAGAGATAGCGAGAAAGGGAGTTATTGCAAGACCGTCTGATGGGAAAGATGTGACAAAGGTAGCCTTTATTCAGTGTGCTGGCCAGAGAGATCCGAATCATCTTCCCTATTGCTCTTCTATGTGTTGTGCAACATCGCTGAAACAGGCAAGGTATGTACGACAGAATTCTGAAGCTTTGGCCATGATACTATACAAAGACATCAGGACTCCGGGAAGGCTTGAAGCATTTTACAGGGAAGCCCAGAACGACCCGGGAGTGATGCTGACAAAGGGTGAAGTGACAGGTGTTTCAGATGCAGGGAATGGGAATCTCTATGTTCAAATGGAGAAAACCTTTTTAGGTGAAAAGATAAAGGTCGAGGCTGATCTTGTTGTCCTTGCAACGGGGATGGTGCCTACCACACGGGGCCCGCAGGAGTATCTTGATGGATTAACTCTGGCTGCTGCTAAAGGGGATGATGCCAAGAAGGCATATGTAGAAACAACTCCTAAACCCGAGTTCATATTAAACCTTGATTATAGACAGGGTCCTGAACTTCCATCCCTTGAAGGGGCAGTCGGTTTCGCTGACTCAAACTTTATCTGTTTCCAGTATGAAACAAGAAGAACCGGTGTCTATGCTGCTGGCCCTGTAAGACAGCCAATGAATATGACAGAGGCTCAGGAGGATGCAGCAGGTGCTGCCTTTAAGGCGATACAATGTATTGATCATGTTGCAAAAGGTATGGCAGTTCATCCAAGGGCATGGGATCTAACATTCCCTGATCCGCAACTCATCAGGTGCACAGCCTGTAAAAGATGTACAGAAGAATGTCCCTTTGGTGCCATTGAAGAAGATGCTAAAGGTATTCCCACATATATGCTCAATAGGTGTAGACGGTGTGGTACCTGTATGGGTGCATGTCCTGAAAGGATAGTATCATTCAAAGACTATAGTGTTGACATTATAGGGTCAATGATCAAGTCTGTCGATGTCCCGGAGGAGGAGTTCAGGATCATATGCCTGGTCTGTGAAAACGATGCTTATCCTGCCCTGGACACAGCAGGGTTTAATCGGAAGACCATAGACCCGAGTGTTCGTTTTATCCCTATGAGATGCCTTGGTGGTATTAACCTCGTATGGATAGCTGATGCCTTCTCAAAGGGCATAGATGGTTTTCTCCTCCTTGGCTGTAAGTTCGGAGAGAACTACCAGTGTCATTTCATAAAAGGAAGTGAACTTGCAAGTGTAAGGTTCGAAAAGATCGGGGAGACACTGAATAGATTACAGCTCGAGGCAGACAGGGTTAACATGATGCAGGTGGCTATTTCCGAATATGACAAGCTTCCGGATATGATAAATGCCTTTGTTGAAAGGGTTAAGGAAATAGGGCATAATCCGTTCAAGGAATTTTAACATAGAATTTGTCTACGACCTTTAAGGGAGGGTATATATGGAACAAGAGAAAGTCCCATCACCTGAAACAAAGGTAGAATCCGGCACAGCTCCAGCATCTGAAGTAAAGAAAGACGATACTCCTATAATTTCACCTGATCTGCAATTTGTCAATGAGATCCTTAAAGCTGGAGGAGAGTCATTAAAAAAGTGTTATCAGTGTGCAACTTGTTCTGTTGTGTGTAATTTAACCCAAAATGAAAAGCCATTCCCGAGAAAAGAAATGATACACGCACAATGGGGGTTGAAGGATAAGCTTTTTGGCAATCCGGATATCTGGCTCTGTCATCAGTGTAGTGACTGTACTGCTTATTGCCCTCGGGGGGCAAAGCCCGGAGAAGTCCTCAATGCAGTAAGAAAGTTATCTATCGAAAATTATTCAGTTCCCCGGTTTTTAGGAAAGGCTCTGGGAAGCCCTGGTGCTCTTGTTCCCCTCCTTGCAATACCTGCCGTTATCTTTTTTCTTATTCTTGCATCTCTCGGTCATTTGAATTTTGCAAACATTCCACGGAATGAGCTTGGTCAAATTTCTTATGCAAAGTTTTTACCTTCTGAGTACATTGACAGTGTTTTTGTACCGATAGCTCTCTTCGCAGTTATTTCATTGGCCATAGGGGTTTTCAGATACTGGAAAGATATGGAGCGAGCAGCAGGCTCAGTTCCTAAAGGTAATATTTTAAGCACTGTTGTCGCAACCGTGCTGGAGATACTGAATCATACACGTTTTGAAAAATGTAATGTAACGAAAGATCGAAAGATAGCACACTTTTTAGTATTTTACAGCTTTATCGGTCTTGCCATTACGACAGCATGGGCAGTCGCCTATCTCTATGGACCCAAAATTATGCACTTAATGGGAAAAGAACCATTTAGTTGGATGCTTGGTGAATCCCCCTACCCATTAACCGATCCTGTGAAATGGCTTGCTAATGCGAGTGCATTGAGTTTGCTCATTGGTATTTCATTGGTTATCAGAAACAGATTGAAAAATAAGGAAAAGGTCGGTTACGGAGGGTATTATGACTGGCTTTTCATATACATTGTCTTTGCAATCATGGCTACGGGGATACTTTCTGAGTTGGTTAGATTGGCTGACATCGCTGTTCTGGCTTATTCGATATATTTTGTACACCTCGCTGTTGTCTTTTTCCTTTTTGCATACGCACCATTTTCAAAGATGGCACATATGGTCTACAGAACAACAGCCATGGTCTTTGCAAAGCATGTAGAGAGAGATTGAAGTAATATCCAAGGCAGGCTAAAATGATTGCATACAACAAGAGGCCTAGCCGCAAATGTAAAAATAAAAAAGGGGGTGAAAGAGGGCAGTACCATTTATTCTTAATCTTCAGGTATTCTTAATCTTCAGGGATAAACAACTCAAAAGGAGGGGAAGATGAGTGGAACCATTTTATTTGGTTTAATCTGCGGTGTAGTAGGTGTTTTATATGCGCTGATAACCGCAGCATGGGTATCCAAGCAGGATGCCGGGAGTGATCGTATGCAGCAGATCGCAAATGCTGTGAAAGAAGGCGCCGTCGCTTTTCTTGCTCGTGAATATAAGACAGTCGCTATGGTGGGTGTTGTAATTGCTGTATTATTGTTTTTCCTGGGCCCATGGACAGCAATTGGTTTTGTAATCGGGGCAGTTGGTTCTGCACTTGCCGGATATATAGGCATGATGGTTTCTGTAAGGGCTAATGTCCGCACCTGTCAGGCTGCATACAAGGGGCTTAAGGCTGCACTCGGCCTTGCATTCAAGGGCGGTTCGGTCACAGGCGTTATGGTCGTTGGTCTCGGTATTATCGGCTTAGCCGGTTATTACTTTATCGCAAAATCATATGCAGGTGAAAATGCATTCCATGCACTTATAGGGCTTGGTTTTGGATGCTCTCTCATGAGTGTTTTTGCACGTATTGCAGGTGGTATCTACACAAAGGCTGCTGACGTTGGCGCAGACCTCGTTGGTAAGGTTGAGGCAGGAATACCGGAAGATGACCCAAGAAATCCCGCCGTTATCGCAGACAACGTTGGCGACAACGTCGGCGACTGTGCAGGAATGGCAGCCGACCTTTATGAGACATACACGGTTACGCTCGTTGCAGCAATGCTCCTTGCAAAGACGGTTTTCGGAGCTGACAGCGCATGGGTGGAATTCCCGATGCTCCTCGGCGGAATATCGATCATTGCTTCCATTATTGGGACATTTGCAGTAAGGCTCGGTAAAAGCCAGTATATCATGGGCGCCCTCTATAAGGGGCTTGCCGTTGCAGGCGGTCTTGCGGCAATAACATTTTATTTCGTGACAGGCAAGTTCCTGAAAGACGCATCAGTACAGGCTTCACTGATTGGTCATCCGTCATTTACACAGATGAACGTTTTTCTCATGGCAGTTATCGGCCTCGCATTGACAGGCCTGATCGTGGTTATAACTGAGTACTTCACTGCTGGGAAGTATCCCCCGGTGAAACACATTGCAAAGGCCAGCCTGACCGGTCACGGCACAAACGTGATCGCCGGCCTCGCGGTCAGCATGAAGTCAACCGCAGCGCCTGTTATCGTTATCGTTTCCTCAATTCTGGGCGCTTATGCATTAGGCGGCGGATTTAATGGCGATGCAGCGGGCGGTCTTTTTGCTATCGCCCTGTCAGCGGTTTCGATGCTTTCCATGACAGGTATCGTTGTTGCGATTGACTCGTATGGTCCTATTACGGATAACGCTGGAGGTTGCGCTGAGATGGCAGGACTGCCTAAGGAGATTCGTGAGATAACAGACCCGCTCGATGCAGTTGGAAACACAACAAAGGCAGTTACAAAGGGTTATGCAATCGGATCAGCAGGTCTCTGTGCTTTGGTTCTGTTTGCAGAGTATTCGAGATCCTTTGGAATGGACCTAAAATTTGACCTTTCAAACCCGATGGTTCTGGCAGGTCTGTTTATTGGTGGATTACTTCCATACTATTACGGTTCACTCCTGATGGAAGCGGTTGGAAAGGCAGCCGGCAGCATTGTTGAGGAAGTCAGAAGACAGTTCAGGGAGATAAAAGGAATTATGGAAGGCACAGGGAAGCCAGAGTACGGCAAGTGTGTTGATATCGTTACAAAGTCAGCAATAAGACAGATGATGCTTCCTGCCCTTATCCCTGTTGTCGTACCGATAGCGGTCGGATTAACTTTAGGCAGGGAGGCACTGGGTGGAGTCCTTATCGGAAGCATCATAACAGGACTATTCCAGGCGATAGCAATGACAAGCGGCGGCGGCGCATGGGACAACGCCAAGAAATCCTTTGAAGATGGCGTTACCGACGACAAAGGCGTCGTGCACAAGAAGGGGAGCGATGGACATAAAGCCTCTGTCACAGGCGACACAGTCGGCGACCCATATAAGGACACAGCAGGCCCAGCAATTAACCCGATGATTAAGGTTATTAACATCGTTGCATTGCTGATCGTTCCTATTCTAATAAAGTACGGAAGATAATATAAATTATCTTAAAAAGGCCGACAGAGACTTCTGTCGGCCTTTTTATTTTAAGACTTACAAAAAAGGATTGAATTAAGATGCCATTACCAAGTATGAAAGATGTAGAACCAACAAAATTTTCCCTGAATTCCAGATTTAAGTTCAGATGCCACAAAGGGATTAAGTGTTTCACGAAGTGTTGCAGTAATATCAATATTCTGCTCACGCCGTATGATATTGTGAGGATGAAAAAAAGACTTAGTATGTCCTCTGAAGAATTCCTCGAGAAATATACTTTTATGGAAATTGATGATAAGTCTACACACCCTCTCGTAAGGCTGAAAATGCTGGATGATAACGAAAAGAAATGTCCCTTTGTTACACCGGAAGGTTGCACGATCTATCCAGATCGCCCTGCAAATTGCCGTTATTACCCTATTGGTCAGGGTACAATGAGGAAAGGGACAGATGAAGGGCCAGTCAATGAGGAGTTTTATTTCTTTATTAGAGAACCACATTGTCTCGGATATCAGGAAGATACCGAGTGGACAATACAGTCATGGAGAGATGACCAGGGGGTAAGCCTCTATGATGAAATGAACAGAGAGTGGAAGGAGGTTCAATTAAGGAGAAGTCCTTTTGCTAAAGAACTTGATAGTAATAAACAAGCCCAGATCTATACAGCAAGCTATGATATGGACAGATTCAGGAGATTTGTATTCGAGAGCAGGTTTCTTGAAGTCTTTGATATTGATAAGGAAGAGATAGAGAAGATAAAAACTGACGAGATTGCATTGATGAAGTTAGGGTTTAAATATATAAAATATCTTTTAATGCTTGAAGAAACCTTGAAGGTGAGGAAGAAGCATCTAAGGACTGAAAAGAATGATAAATAAATTTGGAAGGCAGGTAACTTGCCTCGAAAACTTTACAAAGCGATAATTTATTTTAAAATGTCTTATTTCACTATTGATGATTACTGTTATGTTTCAACCGTCTTTAAATGTGGTTAGCCAAGACTTCAAGGTATCGCTGGTAAAGTTTTTTCGTCAAATCTACCTGCCTTAATCAACAAATTTATAAAACTGATTAGAGGTTTATTTCGGTAAGGAGGTTTTTCATGTCAGACATAAAAAAGATATATCGGACTATTATGGCTGATCATTTCCCTGGTGAGATGATAATCAAATTCGGGGATCAGACCTTGGTATACAGGAAAAGGACATGGAAGATACCTGATGCTAAGACAGGGGAAGTAATCGAAAAAGGGCTTCGTTACGGTGAGAATCCTGGCCAAGAGGCTGCACTGTACGAATTGATAAATGGAAATTTGACCCTTGGAGGGTGCCAGTTTGTACAGCCAGGGAACGGCCTCGTTAGCAGTATTACAGAAGTGGATATGATTCAGGCAGGCAAACATCCTGGGAAGACTAATCTCACAGATCTCGATAATGGCCTGAATATTATCAAATATTTGATGGATCGTCCTGCTGCGGTAATTTTAAAACATAATAATCCTTGTGGAGCCGCATACGGTGAGACGCTGGCTGAGGCCTATGACAAGGCGAACATGGCAGACCGCATAGCTGCTTTTGGAGGCTGCCTTGTTGTGAATAGGGCAATGGATAAAAGTTCAGCAGAAATGGTTAGTAACAACTACCTCGAGGTTGTAGCTGCACCTGAGTTTGAAGATGGAACAATAGATATCCTTATCGAGAAGAAAGAACCTGAGGATTATCAGGATTAGCAGGATTAAAGAGTTAGAGAAATACAGGACCCTTCGCTTTGTTGACTTCAAATCGTTAATTGACGGCGGCATCATAGTCCAGCAATCTCCATTAAATAAAATAAAAACAAAGGAAGACTTCTTACCCGCAAAGACAACATATCAGGGGAAGGAATATGTCATTAAAAGGATGCCGACAGAAAGAGAATATAACGATATGCTTTTTGGTTGGAATGTGGAACAGGGTATTACATCAAACTCTGTAATCTATGTGAAAGATGGGGTAACAGTTGGGATCGGCACCGGTGAGCAGGACAGGGTAGGTGTGGCTGAAATTGCAATCTTCAAGGCATATACCAAATATGCTGATGCCTTATGCTTTAAGAGACATGGGGTTCCTTATAAGACCTTTGAGCTTGATGTGAAAAATGGGAAAGGGGATAGGAATGCCCTTCTTGAGATAGAAGAAGAGACAAGAAAGAATAAGGGAGGACTGATAGATTCTGTAATGGTCTCTGATGCCTTTTTCCCTTTCAGGGATGGTGTTGATGTCGGTATTAAAGAAGGTATCTCAGCAATAGTTCAGCCAGGCGGTTCAGATAGGGATTACGAATCCATAATCGCCTGCAATGAAGCAAATCCAAAGGTGACCATGGTCTTTACAGGCCAGAGGGCGTTCAAACACTAAGAGATTTCGCTCTTTTCTATAGGAGGCTCACTCCCAACATTTTTTAGGGAATGGCTTGTTAATCTCCGGTTATTTTTTCTTGTGCGTTGAGCAGTATTTCGATTTTCCGGTCACGGGATTCTTACATTTTCCCCCTTTGGTTGTTTTAGCATCACATGTCGCCTTTTTCGTCGTAGCCATATTGCCTCCTTACTTTATTTTAAGTATTAAAATTATTGACCATAGTATAGCATAAAACTTTTCACAGTTATTTTCATCTCTCTAAAAGTATAATGAATATTAAGAGATTAAGATAAGAATAATTTTTCATGTTTTCTTGGCTGAAGAAATGGCACATCCGAAAAAAAGAAGGATAGGTTATCTAAAACCTTCGAGACTCTCTTTCCCAGATGATGAGAAAGTATATGATTGGCTTTCCCCCCTCCTGGATGCCTACTACATAGTAGATAAGGGAATTGCTGAGGCGATTAAAAAAGAGACAAAAAAGCATAGAAGGTTAGCATGTAGCAAGGGGTGTTCAAGTTGTTGCAAAACCCATCAGACCATTCCTGTTTATCCGCTTGAACTTATGGGAATATCATGGTATGCCACAGAAAAGATATCAGGGCCAGAACGAGAGGCACTTAAGAATCAGTTGAGATCTTATAAAGAAGATAATCCATGCCCATTTTTATTGAATGGGGTCTGCTTGGTGCATCCTATGCGGCCTATTGCATGCAGGCAATTTATTGTTTTTGGTGAGCCCTGTGCCGAGAACGAAGACCCCTATTACACAAGACTGAAAGACGTGCTTCCACCCGTTAAGAAGTATGTAGACCAGGCCTTTTTCATTATGCTTCCTTTTTATGGAGTGAAAGATGAATTGGAGCGAAAGAAAGTTATACAGAGCGGGGCTGTGCACAAGCTCGTCAAGCTCATACAGACCTGCAACTGGAAGAGTCTGGCTGATAGGATGGATGAGTTTGACAGAAAGAGTCCCCAACTTTGAATTTATGACCTGTAGATAGATAAAAAAATATCTTCTTTGGTATGCATTAATGTTAAAGACCGGGAAATCTCAGTAATAGCAAATTGCAATATCTCTTCAGGCTTTACATAAAATAGTTCCACGCTCCTCTGCTGGGTGTAGTACGTAAGGAGGTTTATATGAAGAGCCTCTCTGCATAGCATGAAAAGTTTTTCCAATACGAGTTTCATGGACTCCTCAATCCCTGCAATCCGAAGGTTGAATACACCACAGACAAAAATGATATCAAAATCCCGATTAAACTCACCTTCTTCGATATCCATGGGGATGAACTCTGCCTCAGGATATTTCCTTCTGGCAAGTTCAATCAGGTTCCCGTTTATATCAATCCCACAATACTTGACAGATATACCTTTTTCTCTCATATATCCATACAAATCTCCCTTTCCACACCCAAAGTCAAGGACTTTTTTGCCAGAAAAATCACCTGCTATCTCTATAAGGGTTTCATATCTGCGGAGCTGGCCCTCAGGTGTCCATCTGACAGCCTGCGGTGCATCACCGAAGTCTTTCAGATGCCTGTTGTAGAAATCTAAAAGTTCCTTTTTACCGAGGGGATCCATGGTAACCTTGGTAACTGGAAATCTATCCTGTCTGTTTCAGTACAAATATTATACATGGATAAGACTCTATATGATGTGGTAAATTTACATTACTGCAAAAAATAAAGTTTGAGAGGTATTTAATTATAAGGAGAAAATGTGGAAGAGCAGAAAAAGAAGGTCAGACTTTATTCGCTTACTACATGCCCTACGTGTAAAAGGGTAAAAAAGTTTCTTGACGGACACAATATAAAATATGAACTCATAGACGTTGACTTACTTGACAGTGGTGAGCAGTGGGTTACGTCAAAGGAAGTGAAGAAATATAATCCGGCAGTGACTTATCCTACACTGGTGATAGAAGAAGTTATAGTGGAGTTTGATGAAGAAGCAATAAAAGATACCCTGGGTATTAAATGACCCCGGAACGACTTTATGAAATACTCAATAAATATGCGGAATCGCAGGGCATCCAGCTCAACAAAGACAGAGCATATGTCCATGAGATACTGGAAGGACTTCTCACAAATGAATCACGGTATGATTATCGCTCATGCCCTTGCCGACTTGCAACGGGAGTAAAGGGAAAAGATGCAGACATTATATGTCCGTGTGTTTACAGAGCCCCAGATATTAAGGAATTCGGGAGCTGTTACTGCGGTCTATATGTTTCGAAAGAATGGAATGAGGGAAGGATTAAGCAAGTAAGAGTACCTGAGAGGAGATCAAAAGGTCATTAAGGAGGCCAAGACATATGGGGCTTTATGACATCCCATCATTAGCTGTTCTCAAGCGATCTAAACATGTTCTGAAAAATATCATCTGGGACATTGAGCCGAAACAACTCATGGAACCAAGATGCAGGATAACGGAAGAAGGCAAGCAAGAAATTAAGACGATAACAGGGTATCTGTTTTATATAGATAAAATGACTTCAAAGAAACCTACTCTTTTTCTCATGTGCCATACCTCTACGGGCTATGCTGAAACAGTTGCAAAGATTGATGAAATTCCCGATGAACTCATAGCCGAAGCCATCGAAGAAAAGAAGGACAAAGAATACTTCGGGGTGTGTCCCAGTAATAAAAAGATTGAAAACTGGCTTAAAAAGGAGTTAGGGGTACAGTAAAAGATCTGCCCGAAAGACTTCTCCCCTCCGCTATAATACAGACAATATTTGTCACAGTTCTTCATTAAATCACCCTTAGATTCATTATTCTCTTTAATAATCAAAATGTTGTAAAAGACCAAAATTGGCATAGAATATGCTGTTTTTATGATTAGGAGGTGATTATTGTGGAACAAGCTGACTTTGATACGATTAGTGAGATAGTAGCGAGATACGGGTACATTGAATGGACACTGATTGGTTTTACTCCAACGAGGGAATATAACATTTTTTCTTATTTCACTGATCCTTCGATTATGCCGATTTTTAAATATGTTCTTCTTTCGATTCTGAAGGGACTGAATGAGTATCTCGAAAAAAATCAGAGTCTTTATGAAAGAGTTGTTCATAAGGGCACGTGTTGATTCCATTTTTTGTCTGGTTAAATATCGCTAAGTTGTTAATCTCTCGAACTCAATTCTCTTAGCTTTCATCTTACAGATGGCAGTGAGCACAAGCCATTTGCTCACAGGCTTTTTTCATGAAGTATAAAAAAATGGCTTTGCATCTTCCTAATTGGCCTTCGCCTCTGAGAAGTTGTCACCATAACACAGACGGGTTTCTCTATGATATTCTATTTATAGATACCATCGAAAAGAGTACCCTAAGACCATTTATAAACAGGAAATACATGAAAGATATAAGTCAATCGTATCAAGCATTATTGATTAAAGAACTGGATTCTCTCGAAGGAGAAAGGAAAAAGCAATATGAGCAGTTGTTTAGTGAGCTTGCAACCAAGGGAATGGTTCGTGCAGATATCCATATTGAGCAGGCTTTAGAACTGGAAATGAAGTTTATGCGGCGTTTTATTGAGCATGAAATATCACAATTGCAAAGATTGATGAATTCTCCTGAGGCTGATATGAATACATTAGAAAAAGCATATCTTTATGGCATAAACTTACTCTTTGGTAAATCGTTGCAGAGAATGCTCGGCATTATAAACAATGTTCGTAGTTCAATAACAGATGATTACGCTCAAGAAGCCCTGGAAAAAGTAAGATCGGAAGCATTACAGGCATTAGAAGTTGCAAAAGCTGAAAAGGTCAAAGGGATATGATGAACTATTCAATAAGACGTGTATTAGATGAAGATCAAAATGAGGTTATGAATATCTTTAACTATTACATTGAGAACAGTTATGCCACATTCTTTAACAAAAGGATACCAGTTGATTTTTTTGACAAGTTAAAAGATATTGCCTATGGTAATTCGTTTTATGTAATAGAGCATAAGGAGAAAGGCGTCATAGGGTTCGGGCTTTTAAAAAAGTACCATAATTCAGATGTCTTTAGAGGTGTTGCAGAACTTGGGTATTTTATAAAACCTGAATTTACCAATAAGGGATTAGGTACATTAATTCTGGATGCCCTGATAACCGATGCCAGGAAAATGCATATTAAGACTTTACTTGCGAGTATTTCTTCACTGAATGAAGAGAGTTTAAATTTTCATAAAAAGCATGGGTTTTTTGAGTGTGGCAGATTTAAACGTATTGGACAGAAACTTGGGAAGACGTTCGATGTAATTTGGATGCAGAAATTTCTTGAAGAGAAATAATTGACTGAACACGGTCTTTCTGGAATCTTCCTCAAGGTTCACTTAGGTCATTCCCACGAAAGTGGGAATCCAGATTTCTTTTTTAAAATAATAAACTACAAAAAACTGAATTCCTGCTTCCTCAGGAATGACAAAATTAACATAATTCTTGATACCTTGTAGTCCTGCGGAGGGTTATTCATTTTTTCTAAGCCTTCTTTTTATACTCTCGTGATTGCTATCACAGATTTATGCTCCTCAGAAGATAATGATAGTGTCATGAAGAAACGGGTGCAATCGAACAATGGACGGAACAACGTGCCATGCAGGGATAACGTAAGAGTCACGATGATGTATGACTTAGAATTATTTGATACCATGCTCAATCAGTTAGATGAGTTGAAGCAGTGGTGTGAAAGCTTAGAGAACAGGTTATGGTGGATAGAGGAGGCAATAAGGCTATCCAAGAGTGGTATGCGTGTTAAAGTTCCTCGTTGGTATGAATCGTGGTTAACTGGAAAGATTGATACATGAGAGGCAGTGAGAAAAGTGCCCGCTTTCTTATGATAATGGCTCATCTTTGTGAATCCATCCTCTCTTTGTCATTCCGCACTTGATGCAGAATCCAGGATTCTCTGAATTCCTGCTTTCGCAGGAATGACCATATAAGTCATAAACAGTATGTTCAATATTTGATAACCTGCGGTCTTGAAATATGTTTATTTATTCAGTTTATGTGCTTTCTTTTCTTCTGTTTTAGATGATATTATGGATTGAGAATGGGTTCCAAGAATAAAGTAAAAAAGATTTTGAAAAAGGGCATTTTGGTATCAGGTGCGATTGCACGCTCTTTAATCGGAATAGGCGCAACGGTATTACTCTTCTTTGCACTGAAAAGAAAAAGGTAAAATAGTGGGCTTTACGCCAGAGAAATGTTAGACACTACAATCAAACTGCCTGCTTATGAAGTTCATTGTAAGGCTTAATCTTATTCAAAATCTCTTGCTTTTTCTTTTTCACCAGATAAAGGTCATACTGATTCTGGAGATTAAGCCATAGTTCTTCTGACGTGCCAAAATATCTCGATAGTCTTACAGCCATTTCAGGGCTGATATTTCTTTTTTCATTGACTATCTCATTAATGGTTCTAAAGGTAGTATTAAACTCTTTTGCCAATTGGGATTGAGATATTCCAAGTGGCTGCAAAAATTCCTTTTCCAAGATTTCTCCTGGGTGTGTAGGTTTTCTTTTAAGGCTAAACATAAACATCTCCTTTAGTGATAGTCTGTTATTTCTACATCGTAAGCATCAGAATCAATAAATCTGAATACTATTCTATACGAGTCTTGAATATAAAAAATCTGATTGATGATTCAGGAACTGGATTCCTGCTTTCCAGGCTGCTGCAGAACCAGTATTTTGTCATCCCGAACTTGTTTCGGGATCTCATAACCTATGTTTATTAGATGCTGAAACAAGTTCAGCAAGACATTTGTACCGGTTATGACAATTCTGCAACAGCCTGTTTCGCAGGAATGCCAAGGGAAAAATGAATTACAATATAACCCTTAACGTTTTGCTATTTAACATCTATTACTAAATGTTGACGGGATTGGTTTTAGTTTATTAAAATAAGGCATGAAATACATCCTTAAAATTTTCATTCTCTCAGCCTTTATCCTCTTCATGGTCAACAGTGCTTTTGCTATTTCAGCACACTTACGGACTGAGGAGGCAAAAGAGAGCGACGTAAAAGGGGTATTCACAGTAATTCTTTATGGAGCCAGAGATATCAATGACATCGAAACAGTAGCCATTCTTGATTTTGAAGGAGATCAGTATACTTTGGAGCCTTATGTACCTTCCTTCGACTATAAGGTGAAAAAGGGTCTCTCAGAAAAAGCGGCACTCGATGAGGCACATAAGTTTATCAGCTATCATAATGCCTTTTATCGTTCCCAGTTGAGTAAAATTGTTGATGACAAAGGTAATACCATTGGATATGAATTGAGACCTCTCTATATGCCTTTTGTCTTTGGCAGAAGCGATGTGCTTGAAGTAGATTATTGGCTCAAGGATGGAAAAGTGAAGGTCACCATAAAACTCCACCCCTCAGTCGAAAGGGCTTTACCCGAAAGAACCATCGTTTCTTTTCTAAAACCCTGATATTGCAGCCTTGGCAAGCTTTACGAGGAAAGATGGGAATATACCTATTACGAGCACAGCTACTGTTGTAACTCCAAGGGCGACTCCCAGTGTCCCGGATTGAGAGGTGCTTACTTCAACTTCAGGTTCCCTCATATACATATACATAACGATTCTCAAATAGAAATAAGCAGATATCGCGCTGAAGGTAACTGCAACGATGACAAGCCATGTGTAGCCGGCATTGATTGCAGCCATGAACACGTATAACTTACCGATAAAGCCGGCTGTGGGCGGGAGACCGGTAAGGGAAAACATAAATATCAGCATAAGGGCTGCCAAAAATGGATGTGTTTTGGCAAGACCTACATAGTCTGTAATATTGTCACCTTTGAAACCTTCAGTCCTGAGCATGATTACTACTGCAAAAGCCCCCATATTCATGAAGGCGTATATCATCAGGTAGTTCATCATACTGGAAAGGCCTTCATTGTTTGCTACAATGATACCGATAAGGGCATATCCCGCATGAGCGATAGATGAATACGCAAGCATCCTCTTAATGTTCGTCTGGGCTAAAGCAACGATGTTACCAACAGCCATAGAAAGGATTGAAAGAGGAATGAATACCATTGCCCATTCGATCTTCAGGGACGCAAAGGCGATCATGAAGACTCTTCCGAGAACTGCAAAACCGGCTGCTTTGGGACCAACGGACATAAAGGCCGTAATAGACGTTGGTGCTCCCTCATACGCATCGGGTGCCCACATGTGGAATGGTGCTGCAGCAATCTTAAACCCAAAGGCAACAGCAAAGAGTACCATAGAGAGGGAGAGTGCAGGATTACCGATAAGACCCTTTTCGCTGACAAAGAGCGCAATTGCTTTAATATCAGTTGTACCTGTGAGACCATAGATCATTGAAATTCCGTAAAGCAGGAAAGCCGATGAAAAGGCACCAAGGAGGAAGTACTTCAATGCTGCCTCGTTTGATTTAATATCATGTCGTATAAATCCTGCGAGGACATATGTACTGAGGGCCATGAGTTCGAGGCCAAGATAAAGTACGATAAGGTCGCCAGCCGAGGCCATAATCATCATGCCGAGAGTTGCAAGGAGGATGAGATTGTAATATTCTCCGTAATTTACCCTCTCGACAGCAATATATTTAATGGATATGAGAACAGAGAGGACGACGTTTATTAAAAAGATGGCCTTAAAGAAGGAACTATAACCATCGGAGATAAACATACCTCCGAAGGTTACACCGGATGAACCAATCAAGGTATATGCCACGACAGCCACACCTATAATGCTCAAGGTTGCAATGACCTCTTTCTTTTTTACAAAGAGGTCTACCAGGATGAGTATGAGAGCAAGGGCAGTCATATAAAGCTCAGGAATGACAGGATTGAGATCCGGGAATGTGAAATTCATCTGATTACCTCCATGAGGATTCTTGCTATCTGTGTCTCTTGACCACCCGCTACATTAACCCTCTCTAAGAGATGCTGGACTGTTGGGTGCATGAAATCAAGGAATGGGATTGGATAGGTACCTATCCAGAAAACAAGGACAACAAGAGGTGCAAGAGCTACTAGTTCCCTCAAATCCATGTCAGGCAGTCCAACAACCTTTTCATTGATCTTCATAAAGAAAACCCTCTGGTAAAGCCAGAGCATATAACCTGCTCCGATGATTACCCCTGATGCTGCAAGCACTCCAGCTAATTTATTTGCTGTGAACCCACCAAGGAGTGTGAGGAATTCCCCTATGAATCCGTTCGTGCCCGGGAGTCCTACTGCAGCGAGGGTGAAGACCATGAAAAAGGCTGCATATATAGGCATTGGGGTTGCGAGTCCACCATAATCTGCAATCTTCCGCGTGTGTGTTCTGTCATAGACTATTCCAACGCACATAAAGAGTGCACCCGTTACAACTCCGTGATTGATCATCTGTATGATTCCACCCTCTATTCCCTGGCTGTTGAGGGCGAAGATTCCCAGGGTAATAAAACCCATATGGCTCACGGAACTATATGCAATAAGCCTTTTTAAATCTTTCTGGACGAGGCACACTAATCCAGCATATATGATGGCTATAACAGAGAGGGTCAACATAACAGGAACCAAGGCCTTTGTAGCCTCAGGGAAAAGGGGGATAGAGAATCTCAGGAAGCCATATGCTCCCATCTTGATAAGAATAGCCGCAAGGATTACACTGCCTGCTGTTGGTGCCTCAGTATGTGCATCTGGAAGCCATGTATGTACAGGAAACATGGGGACCTTCACTGCAAAGGCAGCAAAGAAGGCCCAGAAAAGCCAAAATTGTATATTGTAGGGGTATGTTTTTGTCGTCAATTCGAGGATGTCGAATGTCCTGCCTGCATGGAAATAGAGGAAGATTATTCCGACTAACATCAACACACTGCCAACCAGCGTATACAGGATGAACTTTATCGTTGCATAAAGCCTGTTCGGACCTCCCCAGACCCCAATAATGAGGTACATGGGTATGAGCATCGCCTCCCAGAAGATATAGAAGAGGAATAAATCAAGGGAAGAAAATACACCTGCGATAGCTCCACAAGTCAGGAGGATGGATATATAGAACTCTTTTACCTTTATCTTTATAGAGTTCCATGATATAAGGATGCAGAGAATCGATGAAACGGTGGTAAGGAGTACAAGGAGAAGACTTATACCATCGACGCCCAGGTAATATTTGATATTCCAGGCAGATATCCAATCATGCCTTTCGACAAACTGCATCTTATAGGTAGTCTTATCAAAATTTATAAAGAGAGGGAGGGAAAGGATGAACGTCAGAAGGGCACATATCAGGGCTGCCCATTTTATAAGCGACTCCTGTGATCTGGGGATAAGGGTGAGGAGCAGGGCACCCAGAACAGGAAGGAATATAATCGTGCTGAGAATCGGATAACCAAGACTATTCATTATCACCTGTTCCATAGTATCACCATAGTATAAAAATGATTAAAATAAGTACCCCGGCAGCCATTATGATTGCATAATGCTGGGCAAGACCTGTCTGTGCTTTCCTCAATATTCCGGCGAATCTTCCGATTGTCCTCGGGACACCATTTACAATACCTTCTATGATCTTTGCGTCCGTGAAACCCTCAATAAAGCGCTTAGCAATCCAGAGAGTGGGTCGGATGAGGATAAAGCTGTATAACTCATCAACATAGTATTTATTGAAGAGTATCCTGTAAATGAAGCGGAAGTTGTGTGCGAGTCTAACAGGTATACCCGTTTTCATGAGATAAAAGATTCCAGCAATAGCGAGGCCGGTAAGTGCTATAGACGTCGAAAGACCCATTATCCCAAATTCCTGTGCATGGGTTCCGTGGAACTCGGGATGCCCGACTACGGGTTTCAGAAACTCAGCAAATTGGGCACCTCCTCCGAGTATTTCGGGGATACCAACCCATCCTACACCGATTGCACCGGCAGCCAATATTATAAGAGGTATGGTCATAACTGCTGGTGACTCGTGGAGGTGATGTTCCTCGTGATGGGTTCCACGGAATTTTCCATGGAATGTAAGGAAGATCATTCTGAATGAATAAAAAGGCGTAAAGAAGGCAACAGCAGTAACAACAATCCATACAAACTTTCCTATAGGGCTTCCAGAGGCAAAGGCAGACCAGATGATCTCGTCCTTGCTAAAGAATCCTGCAAGACCCGGGACACCTCCAGCGCTTAATGCTGCTATGAACATGGTAATGTAGGTAATCGGCATATATTTTTTGAGGCTACCCATCCTCTGGATGTCATTATGGTGAACAGCATGGATGACACTTCCTGCAGCGAGGAACAGTAATGCCTTGAAGAATGCATGGGTATAAAGGTGAAAGACTCCTGCAGCGTAGGCACCCACCCCGCATGCGAGGAACATCATTCCGAGGTGGCTTAATGTAGAGTAAGCGATGATCCTTTTTATATCATTCTGGACAACGGCGATAGTAGCTGCAAACAAGGATGTAACCGCTCCGACAATGGCTACCACGTTCATTGCTATGGGCGATAAATTAAATATGGTATTACACCTTGCTACCAAGAATACACCTGCCGTGACCATTGTTGCAGCATGGATGAGGGCACTGACAGGTGTCGGACCTTCCATTGCATCGGGTAGCCATACATGGAGGGGTATCTGGGCTGATTTACCGATGGAGCCGCAAAAGAGGAGTAATGCTATCAAAGTTATTAAATCAACCTCATATCCGAGGAAGTTTACGGTCTGGCCTACAACGGTTTTTACCTGAGCAAATACAGGGACATAGTGGAGAGTCCCAAAGGTGAGGAATATCATGAATACACCGAGGGCAAACCCGAAGTCGCCAAATCTATTTACAATAAATGCCTTCTTCCCTGCATCAGCTGCTGCCTTCTTTTCGTACCAGAAACCTATCAGAAAATAGGAGCAGAGACCAACACCCTCCCACCCAAGGTAGAGCTGGACAAAGTTATTCGCTGTGACGAGCATGAGCATAAAGAACGTAAAAAGGCTTAGATAGGCAAAAAACCTGTAATAACCTTTATCTCCGTGCATATAGCCAATAGAGTAAATATGGATGAGAGAACCAACAAACGTAACGACAATGATCATTACCGCTGTAAGCTGGTCGATAAGGAAACCGACAGAGACCTTGAACGTACCAGAAATTATCCAGGTGTAGAGGTCTTCGTTTATTATCTTGCCATGAATGACGTCCCATGCGGTTATTGCCGATGCAACAAAGGAACCAATAATTGCGAGGCATGAAAACCAGTATGCCTTATCTCTTATGAGACTCCTGCCAAAAAGGATGTTTATGACAAATGCTGCCAGAGGTAAAAAGGGTATCAATAAATAGGTTTTCATATTTTCAACCTTTTAAACTTCCAACTTAGAACTTTACGCTTTGCACTCTGCACTTTCATCATCCCTTCATCTCTTGAATCTCATCCACATGGGCTGTAGCCTTGTTTCTGAAGAAGGCGATGATTATTGCAAGTCCTATCGCAGCTTCTGAAGCTGCAACAGCGATAACAAAGAAAGCGAGGATCTGTCCCCGCAGATCCTGCAGGTAGTGGCTCAGGGATATGAGATTGATATTGACAGCATTGAGCATCAGCTCTATGGACATGAAGATGATAATAATGTTTCTCCTCGAGAGGAACCCAAAAACGCCGATGGTAAAAACCACCGTACTGAGTACCATGTACCAGCTTAACGGAACCATAAACTAACCTTTAAGCCTCCTCTTTGCAAGGACTATAGCACCAATTATTGCAACAAGAAGTATCAGTGAAGCTATTTCAAAAGGAAAGAGAAAGTCTGTATATAATAATTTCCCCAGGGCCTTTACATGAGACTCCTTTTTTATAAAGTCAATGGTATACATGCCTGGTGGAGCAAGGACAAAAGACCTGATTGACATTAGAATGACTGCCAGGAGCCCAATTGCAAAGGTCAATCCTGTTGGCCAGGCACCGATAAATCTATTTATCCTGAGTTCTTCCCTGATGTTCAACAACAGCACAGCAAAAAGGAACAACACAAGTATTCCACCTGCATAAACAATCACCTGTATGACTGCTATAAACTCAGCATTCAAAAAAAGATACAGACTTGCTATGTGGAAGAAGAGTAAAAGCATCCAGAGCACACTGTGGATAGGGTTTTTCCTCGTTATAACGAGTATCGAAAGTAAGACAATGGCAAAGGCAAAATAAGCAAAGATTATTTCGTGAATCATGAGCGTTTCCCTCTGAATACTGCCTGACCTGAAGGAGTCTCAAAATCATCAGACAGGGGTCGCCAGAATTTCCTGAAATACTCTTCTCCCTTTTTCCCACCCATATATTTATCCCAATTTTGAAGCAGTCTATCCTTTGTCCGATAGAGGTTTTCTTTCTTATAATCAGAATATTCATAATTCTCTGTGAGGACGACCGCTCCATACGGGCATACCTCCATGCAAAACCCGCAGAAAATACATCTCAATACATCTATCTCATATCTTGCAACCTGTCCTTTTTCTCTGAAGACAGAAATACACTGTGAAGGGCAGATTGTAGCACAAAGTCCGCAGCCAACACATTTCGCCTTACCCTCTGGATTTTTTGCTAAGGCATGCTCGCCTCTGAAACCCGGTGCTATTTTTCGCCTTTCCTTGGGATACTGTATAGTAACGGCATGTGAGAACATTCGTCTTAAGGTAAGAGCCATACCTTTGAGTATTTCTATGAAGAATATCTTCTCTACAAGTTTCTTAGCAGTCACTCTTCACTCCCTTAATGTGATACGAGAATTTTAACCAGACCTGTCACCAATATGTTTGCCAATGCCACCGGTATAAGCACCTTCCAGCCGATAGCCATAAGCTGGTCATATCGGTATCTTGGCACCGTTGCTCTTATCCAGTAATAAAAGAAAATAAAGGCGTAGACTTTTAAAAGAAACCATACAATTCCTGGCACATGTTGTAGAAATGGTAACGCCTTTGCGACATACCATGGGATTGTCCAGCCGCCGAGAAAGCATACTGCTGCGAGAGAAGCCATAATAAACATTGCTATGTACTCACCAAGGAAGAAAAGCGCAAACCTGAAGCCACTGTATTCCACAAAATACCCTGCAACAAGCTCGCTCTCAGCCTCAGGGAGGTCAAAGGGTGTCCTGTTTGTTTCAGCTATTGCAGCGATAGTGAACACGACGAAAGCCACTATCTGAGGTATTGCATACATTCCGTACCGAGACGCTTCCTGTGCCATTACGATATCAGATAGATTCAGAGATCCTGCCTTGATTATCACACCGACAAGACTCAGACCCATTGCTATTTCATAACTGATGACCTGTGCCGATGACCTCAGGCCGCCAATGAATGCATATTTAGAGTTCGATGCCCACCCTGATATGAATATGCCATAGACACCAAGACCTGCTATGGCAAAGATGAATAAAAGCCCTACATTGATGTTTGCGATTACAAAATGAGACGAGAAAGGAATAACCGCCAGGTTTATCATGGATGCAGCCATAAAGATGACAGGGGCGAGGTAAAACAACGTCTTATCTGCATCTGCCGGAATCACGTCTTCCTTGAAGAACAATTTTATACCATCAGCAATTGGCTGTAATAATCCATGTGGTCCCACCCTCATCGGACCAAGTCTCACCTGCATATGTCCAATAACCTTGCGCTCGAAATAGGTAGCATATGCTACATGGAGAAGCCCAATCCCGAGAACCACAGCAATCTTTATTATGATGATTGCAACATTAATTCCAAATTTCGTTAATGTATCAAGTGTTGTGGGCGATATGATATTAGTAATAGTGTCCATATTTACCTGTCACACTCACCGAGTACGATATCGATCGTTCCTATGTTAGCTATTACATCTGCAACCAGATGCCCAACGCACAGCCTTGGCAAAACACCGGCGTGCACAAAAGAAGGTGCCCTTACCCTCATCCGGTAAGGCTTTCCTGATCCATCGCTCACAAAATAAAAACCGAGTTCCCCTTTCGGAACTTCTGTGGCAACGTAGATTTCTCCCTCTGGGGCCCTCGGTCCTCTTCTAACAAACTCAAAATGTTTAACAAGGTGTTCTTGGGCTTTTGTGAACTCTTCTGGTAACGGAGCTTCAGCCAATTCAGCCAGTTTTTCATCGCTCAGGCCTTTCCCACCTGGTACTATTGTCAATGCTTTAAACTTGCAGGTCGCAAAACAGGTAGCGCAACCCAAACACAATTCCTGCTTAATTGTATGAGGTTTTTTCTTTTCCCCGAAGATTGCTTTTGCAGGACATGCCCTCATACACATGCCACACCCTTTACAGGCTTTTTCCTTAATATAAAATGCATGTGCTTGAGTGGGATGGGTGATAGGAAACATTTTATCCTTCGGTTGGAGGGTAAATTTAGGGGCATCTGCCATAACAGGACCTGGAGGCAGCATTTCGATACACTGCCTGATGATCTTGTTTGACTGCCTCATTTCCAGCATTCTGCAGCGGTATCTGTCGTAGGTATCACCCTCTGTTCCGATGGGTACTTCAAAATCAACCTTATCATAGGCATCATAGGGGAAATGTTTTCGTACATCATAAGGAACGCCTGAGCCCCTTAATGTCGGCCCTGTGAGTCCCCAGTTTATTGCTTCTTCTGCTGAGATTACCCCAATGCCTATAGTCCTCTTAAGCCATATCCTGTTCTGGTCAATAAGGGTCTCATATTCCAGAATCCGTGAAGGGAATTCTTCAGTGAACTTATAAAGGCTGTCAAGAAATTCTTGTGAAACATCGTTTCTTACGCCACCTATTCTTGGATAGGTGACAGTAAGTCTCGCACCACAGATCATCTCAAACAGTTCAAGGATCCACTCCCTCTCCCTGAAACAATAGAGGAAAACCGTCATTGCACCGATATCAAGGGCGTGGGTTGCCAGCCAGAGGAGATGGTTAGATATCCTTGACATCTCCCCGACAATAGTTCTTATGAATTTGGCCCTCTCTGGAGCCTCTATTTCGAACAGTTTTTCAACGGCAACGACATAGCCAATATTATTTGACATTGCAGAGACATAATCCATTCTGTCTGTAAGAGGTAATGCCTGGAAGTAACTCAGGCTTTCACCAAGCTTTTCGATACCTCTGTGCAGATAACCTATATAAGGTGTTACGTTAACAATGATTTCACCATCTATATCAAGGACGAGTCTCAGGACACCGTGGGTGGCCGGGTGCTGCGGCCCCATATTGACATTGAGTTCCCTTGTTTCGAATATCTTCTCTACCTGCTCCATCCTATCCTTCCCACTCAAACTCCCTTAATTCCTTTGATCTGGTTAGCACCTCAGTAAAGCCATGCCAGTCTTTCTCAGGCTCAGGACCTTTGAGAGGATAGTCTTTTCTCAAAGGGTGTCCTTCCCAATCCTCTGGCAGGAGAATCCTTCTGAGATCAGGATGACCCTTGAATTCTATTCCGAACATGTCAAAACATTCTCTTTCGTGCCAATTAGCACCTGCCCAAATAGATGTAACCGTGTGGATATGGGAGTCATTCTCTGGAACTTGAGCCCTCACTCTTATCCTGTGAAGGTATTTTATGGAATAAAGGTTATATACAACTTCGAATCGCGGTTCCTTTTTACCATGGTAATCAACGCCACAAAGATCCTGGAGGTGTTCAAAAAGTAAAACGGGTTCATCATGGAGGTACCTGCAGATATCTCCAATCCTGCCTCTCTTAACGATGACAGAAACCTGATCCCTGAAATTTGTGACGTCTACAACTTCGTTAGGGAACTTTTCCTTTATTTTTTCTGCTATCTCGGTTGGTTCCAGCCCCTTGAAGGGTAAGGAGATTCTTGTCAGTACTACCGCCATGGACTCCACCTCGCCCGTTCATGGCGTATCTTCTCCTGAAGCTTCATCATTCCCTCTAATAATGTTTCAGGTCTCGGAGGACAACCAGGAACATACACATCAACAGGGAGAAAGGTATCACAGCCCTGAACTGTATTGTATGTTCTGAAGATTCCGCCAGTGCATGCACAGCTTCCCATGGCTACTACATACCTCGGTTCAGGAATCTGGTCATAAACCCTTCTGACAACAGGGGCCATCTTTTTTGTGACAGTACCGGCAATAATCATGCAATCTGCCTGTCTTGGCGAGCCCCTGAATATGATTCCGAACCTGTCAAAGTCATAATGGGCTGCGCCTGCAGCCATCATCTCGATTGCACAGCATGCGAGGCCGAATGTTGTTGGCCATATTGACGATAATCTCCCCCAGTTAATGATTTTGTCAAAGGTGGTGATAATGATATTTGGAGGTAATATCTTTGTGCCTTCTTCTACCTGAATAAGGCCAACTGTTGATGTATCAATCAACATCTCCTACCCCCCTGCTTTTATTTTAATCCCACTGGAAGGCCTCTTTCTTCCAGGCGTAAATATAACCTACGAAAAGGATTACGATGAAGATAACCATTTCTATAAATGCGTACAGCCCGATTTTATCGAATACTACAGCCCATGGATAGATAAATATCGCCTCAACATCGAACACCACAAAAAGCATGGCAATAACGTAAAACCTGATGGAAAATCTATAGCGAGGTTCTCCTTTCGGGGTGATGCCTGATTCATAAGGCATGAGCTTTTCATGATAGGGCTTTTTTGGTCTGAAAATCATACCGAGTAGTAAGGCACCAAGACCAAAAGCTGCCGCGATCAAAATAAAAATAAGAACTGGTAAATATTCTGATGGTAAATAGGTTCCAGGCATAAGCGTTCATTTTTATACTTAAAAGCATCAGCCATTGTCAAGTTAAAAATTTACATTGTTTAAAAGGAAAGATGAAATTCTGGAAATCCACAGAAACAAAGTGCTATAATGTTTGCCATTATGTCCTTGAGCGTTTCCATTTTAAGAGAAGTAACACCAGATGAAAAAAGGGTAGCTTTGGTACCCGAGTCTGTTAAAAAGCTTACAGACAAGGGTTTCAAGGTGCATATTGAAAGAGGAGCAGGTGAGAATGCACGCTATCCTGATTCATCGTATAGAGAATCTGGTGCCGAAGTCTTAGAGAGCGCCAGAGAAGTTTTATCCCTCGCTCAAATCATTCTCAAGGTTCAACCTCCAACACCTGAAGAAATAGATGCAATCTCCCCTGGCAGTTTTGTGATCGGGCTTCTGCAGCACTATAAATATCCAGAGAGAGTAAAGAAGATGGCTGGAAAAAATATCAATGCCTTTGCAATAGAACTTATTCCACGGATTAGCAGGGCACAATCGATTGATGCCCTTTCCTCTCAAGCTGCCGTTGCCGGATACAAGGCAGCAATTATCGCTGCAAACCTGTCGAGCAGATTTTTCCCTATGCTTACAACCGCAGCAGGAACAATTAGACCGTCTAAGGTTCTGGTTATAGGGGCTGGGGTTGCTGGTCTTCAGGCTATAGCAACTGCCAGAAGGCTTGGCGCAGTCGTAGAAGCCTATGATGTGAGAAAGGCAGCAAAAGAAGAAATTGAAAGCCTCGGTGCAAGATTTCTTGAATCTCCCGTTGTTGCTGAAGGAGCAGGAGGATACGCAAGAGAACTTACGCAAGAGGAAAAAGATACGCAACACAAATTCATGGCTGACAATATTGGGAGGGCTGATGTTGTGATAACGACAGCCCAGGTGCCAGGCAGAAAGGCACCGGTCATTATTACCAGAGATATGGTCGATAAGATGAAACCTTCCTCTGTTATCGTTGATATTGCTGCGGAGAATGGCGGAAACTGCGAACTTACCAAACCGGGTGAGACTTTGGAGTATAAAGGTGTTCTTATATATGGACCTTTAAACCTCCCAAGCACTTTAGCTACCCATGCGAGCGAGATGTATTCAAAAAATCTCGTCAATTTTTTGAACCTCCTCACGAAAGACGGGAAAACCCTCGATGTGGATTTCAACGATGAAATACTCCAGAAATCCTGCATAACGTATAAAGGCGAGACAAAGATATAGGAGGCTTTTGAAATGAGCGAAATATGGATTGCCCTCTACATTTTTATCCTTTCCGGGTTTACAGGTTTTGAGGTTATCTCAAGAGTACCCGTTATCCTTCATACTCCCCTCATGTCAGGAACAAACTTTATTCACGGGATCGTTTTAGTCGGAGCCATGGTTGTCATGGGAAGGGCTGAAACTACGACGGAGATGATCATCGGTGCTCTCGGTGTTTGGCTTGGTGTCCTGAATGTTGTAGGTGGGTTTGCGGTGACGGACAGGATGCTGGAGATGTTTAAGAAGGGGAAATGAGATTATGGGGAACCTCGTTAAAGCCACTTATCTTGTAAGCACTATATTTTTCATTCTCGGTTTGAAGATGCTCTCATCCCCGGCAACGGCCCGTCGTGGTAACCTCTTGGCCGGCCTCGGGATGATTTTGGCAATAACCGTCACATTTTTTATACCAAACATGAAACACCAATTGCTCATGATCCTGATCATCTTAGTGGGTACTGTTATTGGGTGGGTTTCAGCCAAAAAAGTTCCCCTTACAGATATGCCTCAAATGGTAGCTCTCTTCAACGGTATGGGAGGGGGTGCTGCTGCTGTCATTTCCTATCTCGAGCTTTCCAGAGGCGAAGTCACTTCCGGGCTAAAACTTTTGGCTATCAGCGGAGGTTTGATAGGGAGTTTCTCCTTTAGCGGGAGTATCGGAGCCTTTATGAAACTTCAGGGTCTTATGAAAGACAGACCCGTGACGTATCCATTACAAAAGCCCTTTCATGCTGTCTTATTTTTGCTATCCCTTGTCCTGGGTTATTTTGTTCTCATACAATCAACATCATCTCTCCAAGGCATACTAAACGTCTTAAATCTCTTCTTTGTATTGCCTCTTTCACTGGGTCTCCTTTTGACTCTCCCTATTGGCGGCGCTGATATGCCTGTTATCATAGCGCTTTTTAACGCATTAACCGGTCTTGCTGTAGGGTTTGACGGTTTCGCCATCGGTAATCAAGCTATGATGGTGAGCGGAACCATCGTGGGTGCCTCAGGTAGCCTCCTTACTTACCTCATGGCAAAGGCGATGAATAGGTCTATTCGCAATGTACTTTTCGGGGCCTTTGGGAAAGTCCGTGAGCACGGAGTCGCGAAGGAAATGAAGCCAAGGGAAATTGAAGATGCAGCGATAATGATTGGATTTGCAAGGAAGGTTATTGTGGTTCCAGGGTATGGATTGGCTGTGGCACAGGCACAGCACAAATTAAGGGAGTTTATGGGTATATTGGAAGATAAAGGTGTGGAGATAAAGTTTGCTATACATCCGGTAGCTGGAAGGATGCCTGGCCATATGAATGTCCTCCTTGCAGAAGCCAATATTCCCTATGATAAACTCCATGACCTTGAAGAAATCAACTCTGAATTCCCAACAGCGGACGTTGCTTTAATTGTTGGTGCAAATGATGTAGTGAACCCATCTGCTGAAACGGATTCCTCGAGCCCCATATACGGGATGCCTATCCTGAAGGCGTACCAGTCAAAAAATGTTCTGGTAATAAAGAGGGGGAAGGGTAAAGGTTTTGCCGGAATTGAAAACGACCTCTTTTTTATGGATCAGACCTATATGCTTTTTGGAGATGCCCAGGATGTGCTTGGCAAATTGGTCCAAGCGTTAAAGAAGATTTAACTTTTTTCCGTCCTTAGTGGCCGTGCTCGCCTTGTGCTTCTTCTTCCTCTTCTTCATAACCACTGAACATTGCTATTATGTGGGCAAAGGTCGTATGTCCAAGTGTCGCAAGATAAAAATGGACAATGATAAAGGCGCTGAAGAAAATCCAGAGAAGTACGTGTACGATGTCTACTATTTGTATTCCGCCTACGAGATTAACGAACGGTGAAAAGAGCTTGGGATCCCAGAGGAGAAGCCCGGTGATAAGCTGTAAGGGGATAAGAAGTGCCATGATCATGAGGTAGGATACCTGTTGCATGGGGTTGAACTTGTGGTCTGGTGTAGAATGATGGGGATTATGGTCTCCGACCATGATCCCAAAACCGTAAAATTTGGCCTGCTGTATGCTCTTCTTTAAAAACTCTATCGGGTGATTGAGAGGTGGAATATATATCTTTATCTTTAAAGTGAGGAGGTAGTAAAGAAACCATATGAAATAATTTGCTATGAGAATAAACCCTGTCCAACTGTGGATTTTAACAGCCGTTTCAAAGGAGAAAAGATGAAGGACATTGCCGAATCTGACCTGAGCTCCTGTAACAATAAGGACGATGAATGCAAGTGCATTAATCCAGTGCCAGATCCGTATAGGTAGCGGATGAAGGTATATCTTTTTCATTTCTTCTTACCTCCCTTTCCCATTCTTCGTAGTGACCTAAGGGGTGAAGTTATTATTCTTAAACTGATATGGCCTATGGGAACTGCTATCCCGCCAATTAATGCAATGATAAAGAGAATATCAAAAAGCTTTTGGTTTGTGCTACCGAGAACATAGAATTTACGTAATGGCAGGATTGTATAAACAGATTTTAATGTTTTCCCGAGCACTTCTTGTTTTGCATTGAGAACTATTGGCCTTCCATCAGCCTTCCGAATGACAATGAAGACATTTTTAAAGAATGGAGAATCTGGGTTATGACAGACTCCACAGTCTTTCACAGCCTTTGTTTTATCAGCAATTTGATGTGCTTCCGTTGCGTTGCTGACGTCCATCTTTCCTATAAAGTATGTTATTACACCTTTTGTGAATAAGTATTGGAAAAGGTTCCATGCCTCAGCGGAGTCTATGCTGCCATCATTGTTGATATCTATCTTTGATTTTAATCCCGTGGTGTCTGTCTCAAGGAGTTTCAGTAACTCTTCCTCTGGGTAAGGCTTGCCTGTTTTTCTGTCGTAAAGATTGAGATAAATTCCGCGTCCAGCATCTGGAGCGTGGCAGGCAGCACATGCAACAGTATTAAAATGGAGTTCTGAAAAAGATTGTAGTGTTATCGGAGGATTATAGAGCCACTTTTTATGGGTATCCAGGGCATTCTTGTGGCATGCAAGACATGCATCTTTTATTCCTGCTGTCATTTTAGTACTCTGAACATCGTGCGCATGGTGACATGATGAGCAAACAGGGGCATCTTTTTTCCCTTGCATCCTTGCCCTGTTATGGACGCTCGCTTCATATGAGTTCTTCATATCCGAGTGGCATTTATTGCAAGATGCTAACCCTAGGTCCTTTCCTGCTTTTGTCACCGAATGGAAGCCATGACAGTCTGTACACGCAGGTGCTGTTAGGTTACCACTCTTGAGCAAAGAGAGATGGATGCTACCTCCATACTTGGTATTTGCATCAGAGTGACACCTCCCGCACATATCTGAAGTAGTGATGGAATAATCGCGCCTGCCCTTAAAAACCCTTACCGGATGTTTACTTTTTGAAAATTCCGCATGGCACTCAGTGCACCGGAGTTTTCCGTGTACAGAGCTTCTCAGAGATAGGTCGTCTACAAAAACAGAAACAGACTCGCCACTCTTAAAGGACATGCTCAGTTTACCCTTATGACAAGAAAGACAGTATTGGGTTTCTGGTGCAGCGGCTTTTTGGGCTACTATCCCTTTTATAGAATGGGAACCATGACATTCAACACATGCAGCTTTTGCCAACAGAGAACTATGCACAGGACTTTTTCTTAGTTGTTCATCTGAGTGGCACATTGAACATGACTTTGTTGCAAGAGCAGAATATTCCTTTTTGTTCTTGAAAGTTCTTACCGGATGTTTCGTCGTCGAAAAAACTGTATGACAGGAACTGCATAAAAGACTCCCATGTACAGAGCTTTTATAAGCCGATTCATTTATAGAAAGGGATAAGGCCTCACCACTACTCAAGGCCATGCTAAGGGCATGTCTATGACATGTGAGACAGTATTGGATTTCAGTGATGCCCTTTTTCCACTCTGCCATCTTTTTTATATTATGCGAACCATGACACTCGACACATACGGCCTTTGTAATTACAGAACTATGTATGGGGATTTTTTTTAGCTGGTCATCAGGATGGCACATTGAGCATACCTGGGAGGCATTTACAGAGTATTCTTTTTTGCTTTTAATCTGCTTTTTTTTCTGTACATGGGCTGCCAAATAACCTGTATGGCAGCCGTTACAGCCAATGCTGCTATGGACAGAGTTAGCGAATTCATCTTTATCTATGTAGAGAGGCAAAACCTCTTTATTCTCCAAAATCTTGTACATTTCTCTATGTGAGTGGCAGGTTAGGCACACCTTTGCTTCATCCGAAAGAACATCTTTTGCAGTACTGGCATATAAAGGGAAGATCATGAAGACAAAAAACAGAACTATTGCTATATTTTTTCTGTCACCCATTATAACCCCCATAAAGTTTTATGGATTTATAGATCTCGGAGTCTAAATAATCGGGATGACTTTAGCATATCTAAGGGCAAAATGCAAGTATGAAGTTTGCCATTTTTGACACTGATATTCCCCTTACGTATAATCTGGTATGGTCCTCATGAGCCTGTGTTCGCATGCTTTAACAGCAGCTATGATGGAAAGATAGGGAGAGCAGAAATCCACTTAGAAAAACGGGAGGTAGTGACAATTGATTCCCTATAAAGACGATAATCCCACGAGCACAACACCCTTTGTTACGGTGGGTATTATCGCACTCAACATACTCGTATTTTTATATGAGATCGTGTCTCCATCAGGCATGGAAAAGTTTGTCTATACTTATGGTGCAATCCCCAATTATATCCTGACCTTTGAGAAGGTCCAACCGATCCATCCAGCGCTGACAATCTTTTCTGCCATGTTCATGCACGGAGGAGTTTTTCATATTGCAGGTAACATGCTTTATCTATGGATATTCGGTAACAACATAGAAGATAAAGTGGGTCATATACGGTTTATTTTCTTTTATATTTTCTGTGGAATTATTTCTGCCTATGCAAACGCACTAACAGATCCTCAATCCCATATCCCCATGATTGGAGCAAGCGGTGCAATATCAGGTGTGCTTGGGGCCTATCTGCTTCTTTTCCCCAGAGCAATGGTGCATACCCTCGTATTTTTAGGTTTCTTTGTAACCGTTATTAAAATTCCTGCCCTGGTAGTTATAGGATTCTGGGCCATCATACAGCTTATCAATGGCTTAATAAGTACAGGGCTTGCCAGAGAAGGTGGAATCGCATGGTTTGCCCATATAGGAGGATTTCTTACTGGTCTCCTTACAATAAAACTCTGGCAACCAAAGAGGACCAAGAGATGGTAGTGATATGCCCGAGCTGCAAGATAAGACTCAAGATTGATAAAGAAAAACATGTGGCTAAAGGTTCGGTGTTTAAATGCCCTCAGTGTTATAAAATCCTTGTTTTTAAAAAACCCGTAGCCATACCAGAGGAGGAAATCAATCAGGGGAAGATTCTCGTTGCACACTCAGATCCTGCTGTCATGCATGAAATAACATCTCTTTTAGCTCAAAACGGTTATCAGACAGTAACGTCCTCTGATGGAATAGCTGCAATAGTAAGGATAATCAAAGAGTTCCCTTTCCTTACCATTATTGAAGAAGACCTTCCAAAGATCAACGGCTTTGAGGTATGCAGGAGGGTGAAGTCAAAGACAAAGATGAAAGAGGTGGAGTTTTTATTTGTTGTTTCCAATGGTGAGAGATATAGAGAATTCCTACCTTTATCTTGTAATAACCAATACGTCGAAAACAACCGCATATCAGAACTCCTCATAGAGAAAATTAACGAAATAAAAGACACACGGAACTAAGAATAAGGAATAAAAATCTTCATTACTTTTAATGAATTGTAACTCCCTGTGCTCTTGCCACAGGGTTACCTTATAGTTCCCTCCCCCTTGATGGGGGAGGGGTAGGGAGAGGGTGCTGGTAAATTCTTTCTTCCACCCTCCCCTTAATCCCTGCCCGACGGATGGCAGGCGGGCCCTCCCATCCCGGAGCGGGTCTCCGCGAAGGGTCGCTCCGACAAGGGAGGGGATGGTCTTTTTTTTAACTTTTACACTCTGCGGTCTCTGCCGCAGGGTTCTTCACTCAATATTTATTCATAAATTTTTTTTGCACATGAAAATGAGTAATCCCCCCACTCCCCCCTTTTCCGCACTCAGGCGGATTCGCCGAGGCGAAAGAAAAGGGGGGTAAAGGGGGATTTGAAAAGGTATTTTCGGAGCAAATACTATATCCTCCGTTATCGATAATCAGTTTATGAATAAAGTAGACTAAATATGAAAAATAATTTAAAAATAGAAGATATTTGCAGAAAAAAGCAATTATCAAGTTTTTTTGGGGGATATTAATCTTTTAAAATCCTTGCCTTCTCTCTGCCTTGGCAAGTATAGTATTAGCACTCTCTCGTATTGAGTGCTAATAAAACGCACAATCTTAAAAAATACTAAAGAAAGGAGCGATGGGTATGAAATTTAAACCGCTTAGAGACAGAGTATTTGTTCAGTATTCCTCAGAAGAGGAAAAGACAGTAGGAGGGCTCTTTATTCCTGATACGGCGAAGGAGAAACCTCAGAAAGGCACGATAGTAGCAGTTGGTCCTGGCAAGGTAACGGATGATGGTAAACGCCAGCCTATGGAAGTTAAGGTTGGAGATACCATACTTTTTGAAAAGTATTCAGGCTCGAAGATCAGTATTGACGAAGAGGAATACCTCATTATCAGAGAAGAAGATATCTTAGGAATCATTGAAGGCTAACAATCTTATGTACACAAGGAGGATTACAAATGGCGTCTAAACAGCTTATTTTTGATGAAGCAGCAAGAAACTCGATACTCAGAGGGGTGGCTTTACTGACAGAAGCAGTAAAGGCTACACTTGGCCCGAAAGGAAGGAATGTCATACTCGACAAGAAATTCGGTGCGCCTACAATAACAAAAGACGGGGTTACGGTTGCAAAAGAGATAGAGCTCAAAGATCCGTTTGAAAATATGGGAGCCCAGCTCGTGAGAGAGGTTGCATCAAAGACATCTGATGTAGCCGGGGATGGGACCACAACAGCTACTGTCCTTGCGCATGCTATCTACCGGGAAGGAATTAAAAATGTTGCTGCAGGCGCAAACCCGATGGACCTTAAGCGGGGTATCGAGAAGACTGTAGAAGTAGTTATCGAAGAGCTTAAAAAAATGAGCAAACCTGTTCAGGAAAAGAAGGAGATTGCTCAGGTAGGTACAATCTCAGCAAACAACGACCCATCCATTGGGGAGCTCATAGCAGAGGCGATGGACAAAGTGGGCAAAGACGGAGTTATCACCGTTGAAGAAGCAAAGAGTATGGCAACGACTCTCGATGTTGTTGAGGGTATGCAGTTTGACAGGGGCTATATATCTCCGTATTTCGTAACTGACCCTGAGAGGATGGAATGTACCCTTGATGATGTGTATATTCTGATCAATGAGAAGAAGATCTCGAGTATGAAAGATCTTCTCCCGATTCTCGAGCAGATTGCGAAGATGGGAAGACCCCTCTTGATCATTGCAGAAGAAGTCGAGGGTGAAGCCCTCGCTACTCTTGTGGTGAATAAACTCCGTGGAACACTTCAGGTAAGTGCAGTAAAGGCACCGGGTTTTGGTGAAAGACGCAAGGCGATGCTCGAGGACATTGCAGTCCTCACAGGCGGCACAATGATATCAGAAGACCTCGGCATAAAGCTTGAGAATGTAAAGATTTCTGACCTCGGAAGGGCGAAGAAAATTAATGTAGATAAAGAAAATACAACTATTGTTGAAGGTGCCGGAGAGCCGTCGAAGATTCAGGGAAGGGTTAAACAGCTAAAGACACAGATAGAAGAGACAACCTCAGATTATGACAGGGAAAAGCTTCAGGAAAGGCTTGCAAAACTTGTTGGTGGTGTTGCCGTCATCAATGTTGGTGCCGCCACAGAAACAGAGATGAAAGAAAAGAAGGCACGCGTTGAAGATGCGCTGAATGCAACAAGAGCGGCAGTTGAAGAAGGTATCGTACCCGGGGGAGGTGTTGCATTTATGAGATGTCTTCCTGCGCTCAAGGGGCTAAAACTCGAAGGAGACCAGCAGGTTGGTGTTGAAATTATAAGAAAAGCACTTGAAGAACCGATCAAACAGATAGTCAATAATACAGGTCTTGAAGGTTCTGTGGTAGTTGAAAAGGTAAAGCACTCCAAGGAGATCAATTATGGCTTTGATGCTGATAAAGAGGAATACGTGGACATGATGAAGGCAGGCATTATTGATCCCACAAAGGTCACGAGATATGCCCTCCAGAATGCTGCTTCTGTTGCGGCCTTGATGCTGACGACCTCTGTTATGATCACTGATATTCCAGAAGACGAAAAGGCTCCGAAGATGCCCGGCGGTATGGGCGGTATGGGTGGAGAGATGTATTAAAAGATTAGGATATAAAAGAAATGAAGGGCGTACTTAGTACGCCCTTTTTATTGCAGGATGGAAGCATCTCCTTTTGCGTGATAAATTGACCATTGATTTCTAAAAGGTAAATAATAAAAAGGCACCGTAAGGATACAGTATTTTCGCTCATTCTCGGTCGATTATCGACCTCCGAGGATTTTGCCTCTTTATATTTAAATATTCTCATTGGACTATCAGCAAAATAAGCCGCTCAAATACTATATCCTTACCATCACAGAAACGGAGATGCTTATTTGCAGGATATCGCTTTTGACAGATCTTATCCATGAAGTTATAATGCAAAAATGAGATTGAAATTTCTTATCGTCTTTGTAGTCATTTCGATTATCCTCGGAGCCTCTGTCGGAGGTTATTTTGCAATCGGAAGAGGAATTCCCTCTATTGAAGAACTGAAGCAATACAGGCCTACAGCAGGAACGAAGATATATGCTGCTGATGATGTCCTCCTCGGGGAGCTGAAGGTAGAAAAGGGCATATTTGTTCCGATCAATAAGATTCCGGAGCAGATGGTAAATGCTGTAATAGCTGTTGAAGACTCGAGATTCTGGAGACATAGAGGTATTGATTACATTGCAATAATGAGAGCGCTTCTGAAAGACATCATCTCTGTAGGCTTTAAAGAGGGTGCGAGCACGATAACACAGCAGCTTGCAAAGGTAATGTTCCTTACGCCTGAGAAGACCCTTAAGAGAAAGCTCAGAGAGGCAGCACTTGCGATAAAGATTGAAAAAAACCTTGATAAGAAAGAGATACTCGAACTCTATTTGAATAAAATCTATTTTGGCCATGGTGCATATGGTGTTGAGATGGCTTCAAGGATTTATTTTGGAAAATCGGTAAGGGATATAACCCTTTCCGAGGCTGCACTGATAGCGGGTCTCATAAGGGCACCTTTACTGTATTCCCCTTACAACGATCTTACAAAGGCTAAAGAGCGTCAACAGATTGTTCTTACAAGGATGGAGGATGAAGGATATATTAAAAAGTCCGAGAAAGAGAACGCACTAAAACAGCCCATCTTTCTTTCGAGCGCGCGGGCTGGAATAGAAGCAAATAACTATTTCACCGAGTATATAAGAAAATATCTTGAAGATAAATATGGCGAAGATCTCGTATATAGAGGAGGATTAAAGGTATATACGACACTCGAAAGGGATGCTCAATTATCAGCAGCAAAGGCGCTCCAGCAGGGCCTCAGGGAACTCGACAAGAGAAGAGGATGGCGAGGGCCCTTAGAACATAGGAAAGACATCGACATCAAAAAAGAACTGAAAAGTAAGGAACTCATAACTACGGTAGTTGCCAATATAGGAGATATCTCCTCTGGGCTTGTTCTTAAGGTTACTGAAAAGGAAGCCCTGATAAAGACAAGGGGTATTGTTGGGAAACTCTCGATTGAAGATGCGAGGTGGGCATCTAAGGGTATTGATCCAAGGGGGGGCACGAGGAGCAAAATTTTGAAAGATTTTAAGTTGACGCAGATACTGAGACCTGGAGATATTGTTAAGGTGAGCATTAAAACAATCAAGGACCATAATATCCAGCTTTCTCTTGAGCAGGAGCCTGAGGTAGAAGGAGCTGTTGTTGCCGTTGAGCCGAATACTGGATACATCAAGGTAATTATTGGTGGGTATGATTTTATCAAGAGTGAGTTTAACAGGGCGTTATATGCAAAGCGACAGCCAGGTTCTGCTTTCAAGCCTATTATATACGCCTCTGCAATAGACGATGGCTTTACCCCGGCAAGCATTATTGTTGATGAACCTGTGACCTACCCGGGTGGACCAGAAGGTGAATGGAAACCGGAAAACTATGACCATAAATTTTATGGGCCAACACGTCTGAGAGAGGCATTAACATACTCAAGAAATGTTGTCACCATAAAGTTGGTTGAGGCTATGGGAGTAAATAGGGTTATAGATTTTGCAAGAACGTTAGGTTTTCAGGGTGAGATGCCGAGGAATCTGACTATCTCACTGGGGTCTTTGAGTGTTACTCCCTTGGAACTTGCCTTGTGTTTCAATGTCTTTGCAAGCGGTGGGATGAAGGTTAAACCCATCGCAGTTAAATATATTACAGATTCAAAGGGGAGGGTCCTCGAAAGCAATGAACCAGAGGCGGAGGAGGTTATAAGTCCCCAGACTGCCTTCCTGATAACCTCGATGATGGAGGATGTTGTAAAATATGGGACAGGGTGGAGGGCTAAAGCACTTGGAAGGCCTGTCGCTGGAAAGACGGGAACAACAAACGACTACAGAGACGCATGGTTTATAGGCTATACAACGGATTTGGTTGCTGCTGTCTGGGTCGGTTTTGATGATATGAGACCTCTCGGCCCTCTGGAGACAGGAGCTCGAGCAGCATCTCCCATCTGGGTTTCTTTTATGAAGAGTGCAGTAAAAGGTGAACCGCAAGAATTCTCCCTACCTGATGAGGGGATAGTAAGTTATTCTATTGACCCTGCAACAGGGCTTTTGTCAAGGGATGACGGTATAAAAGAATATTTTAAAAAGGGTACGGAGCCAAAACAATTTGCGCCGGCTACCTCTGTTTGGAAGATAAGGGAAGATCAAATAAACCCTAATTTTGATTAGGAGGTTTCCATGAGAATCTCTGCTTTAGTTTTAATCACTCTCATTCTTATGTGCTCAATAGTTTTTGCAGAAGTCAGTAATTATAAAGATGCACTGTCCCTTTATCAGAAAGGAAATTATAAGGCTGCCGCTCAAAATCTGAAGGAACGTGTTGAGAATAACCCTGACCCTTATGCCTACTACCTCCTCGGCTATGCCAACTATAAGATGAAGAAACATTCTGAGGCAATGAAGTACTTCAGAGAAACCTACATCCTTGATCCCACTTTTACGCCTCCGCCGCTTAAAAAGTAGAATTGTTGATGATCAATCCTGCAATCTTCAGAGAGTATGACATCCGTGGCATATGGGAGAAAGACCTTACAGAGGAGGTTATCGAAAGGATAGGAAAGGCTCTTTGCGGTTTATCTGAGGAATGCTCTCAAAAAAGGGAAAATAACAGTCAGCATTGGGAGAGATATAAGGCTCAGTTCTTCTATTATCATGAAGTCCCTCTCACGAGGACTTCTCAGCAGCGGCATTGATATTATAGATATTGGCGTATGCCCAACCCCTGTACAGTATTTCTCTCTCTTTTACCTCCCTGTTGATGGAGGAGTAATGATTACAGGGAGCCACAACCCCCCGAATTTAACGGTATGAAAATCAGTGTGGGTAAAGAGACATTATATGGGGAAAAGATACAGGACGTAAGAAGGATATCTGAAAGAGGTGATTTTGTCAAGGGTATAGGAAAGGCAGAGGTTTATGAGATAATGCCTGTCTATATGAAACACCTTAAGAATAGTTTCCCTCCACTTCAATGGGATAAAGGTAGTTGTTGATGCGGGTAACGGTACAGCCGGCCTTGTTGCGCCACAACTTATGAGGGATCTCGGCTGTGAAGTAATAGAACTCTATTGCGACCCTGATGGGAATTTCCCGAACCACCATCCAGACCCTATTGTCATGGAGAATTTAAAGGACCTCATTGCAAAGGTTGTGTCCTCAGGTGCAGACATTGGCATGGGGTATGACGGAGATGCTGATAGGATAGGAGTTATCAGTGATAAGGGCGAGGTGATTTGGGGAGACAAGCTGATGATTATATTTGCAAGGGACATTATCGAGAAGCAAAAGGCAGAGGGGATTCACGAGAAGCCAATTTTTATTGGCGATGTTAAATGTTCTCAAATCATGTATGAAGAAATAGCAAGGCTCGGAGGAAATCCTATCATGTGGAAGACCGGCCACTCACTCATAAAGCATAAGGTAAAGGAGACAGGTGCTCTCCTCGGTGGAGAGTTGAGCGGACACTTATTCTTTGCTGACAGGTATTTTGGATATGACGATGCTATATACGCAAGTCTGAGACTTCTCGAGATAATCTCTAAATCTGGCAGACCTTATTCGATAGAGCGACTGCTCAGTGATGTCCCCAAAACCGTCTCGACCCCTGAGATAAGAGTCGAATGTCCTGATGATATAAAGTTCGAAGTAGTCAAAAGGGTCAAAGAGGCATTCAGAGATTACCCCTTTAATGACATTGACGGTATAAGGATTCATTTTGATAGGGGATGGGGGCTTCTCAGGGCCTCAAACACCCAGCCAGCACTTGTGCTGAGGTTCGAGGCAAAAGATGAAGATTCTCTCAGAGAGATAAAGGAGCTTGTCGAGGGAAAACTCAATCATGTAATGGCAGAATTTAACCCGTAACCCCCTCTTTCCCCCTTAAGTTAAGGGGGATGAAAGGGGGTTACCCGACAAGTCGGGAATGACACTGAAAACAAATATTCAATTTCAAACGCCCTGCGGTCTCTGCCGCAGGGTTCTTCACGAAAATAAGTAATCCCCCCATCCCCCCTTTAGCAAAGGGGGGTGAGGGGGGATTTGATAATTCATTTTCAGGACAAATACTGTATCTGCCAATAATTTTGTGAAAAATCTGGTTAGCATAGTTCGGGTTTTATTATCTTTTTTTCTGAATGGTCTTAGATAAAAAAACAACACAGCTCTCACATGCCTTTGAAGACCCTTTCCGGCATATAGTCTTGTTCAGTTCCCAGCATGGCTTTACCCTTTCTACATGGGCTGAGCACTTGTCCCTTTCCTTCTCTGGACAGCCTGTTAGTTCCCAGCATGGTGCATAATCAAGGAGCTTTTTAATCCCTTCAATACTGATCTTTTTGTTATGGATAAGGTCTCTCAGACATTGGAGCCATTTTAGGTCATTCTCGGAGTAATATCTGTTTCGATTCCTTCTGGCAGGCTTGATCAGGCCATGTTTTTCATAAAGCCGGATTGTCTGATCTGTAGTCCCTATGAGCTCTGCAACAACCCCTATAGGATAAAGGGGCATACCCTTCTTTTCTTCTTCGGTAAATTCCGAAATTACTTTTTTCATGTTCTTTTTAGTATTTTACTATAGATAAGATGTTTTTTTAAAAGATATTGGATCCTTAGATTGATCTCCCCCTCCAATTCAGTGAACAATGCGGCTAACCAGGGGAGTCACTCCCCCCTTTGATTATATATTTTTTTATGATATAAACTCTTGACTTTTCAGGGGGGCCTATGTATGATAACTCTGATTTTTTCTGATTTTCCCCGCGAGGAGGTAACTATGACTTTAGAAGAGAAACTTTTAATGGATGTTATTATTAATCCTGAGGAAATACCCCACAATGTTAGCTATGCCATTCTTGCATCAATAATTTTAATAGTTTCGGCTCTTGTCGTAAGAAGATCTATGCGTTTGGTGCCTGTAGGTTTCCAGAATTTCATGGAGACAATAGCCGATATATTCCTCAAATTATCCGAGGATAATATAGGCCACCACTGGGGTAAACACTTCTTCCCTCTCCTCTGCACACTCTTTATGTTCATCCTTGTCTGTAATATCATGGGTCTTATCCCTGGATTTGCCTCCCCTACAAGTAACATCAATACAAATGCAGCAATGGCAATTCCTGTTTTTCTTGCAACCCATTATTATGGTATCAGGGCTCATGGTATTAAATACATTTACCATTTTGTCGGTCCTATCCGTTCCATCGTAGCACTGCCGCTTATGATACTCATGTTTATCATAGAATTCATTGGTCATCTTGTAAGGCCGGTCACCCTTTCTGTCAGGCTTTTTGGAAACATGCTTGCAAAACATATAATTCTTGCTGTACTTGCTTTTCTGGCTCCAGTGATTGTCCCAACACTCATATTAGCGCTAGGCACACTCGTTAGTTTCATACAGGCATTTGTCTTTACCCTTTTAGCTACCCTTTATTTAGCCGGTGCCGTTGAAGAGGCACATTAATTTAAGAATTTTGTAGGAAAGGAGGAGAAAGAAGTGAAGAAAACCATTTCAGTAGTATTACTCGCACTTGCTCTCATCTGTTTGCTTGCACCTTTTGTTCTTGCAGAAGAAGCAGCTCCAGCAGCCGCAGCAGGAGCCGGCAAACCATTGGCTGCTATAGCAGCCGGTCTTGCTATAGGTATTGCTGCACTGGGTACTGGTATTGGTCAGGGTATCGGTTTGAGCAAGGCATGTGAGGGAGTGGCCAGAAACCCCGGAGCATCCGGTAAGATAACAACAACCCTCATCATCGGTTTGGCCATGATAGAGTCCCTGGCAATCTATGCCTTGTTAGTAGCACTGGGTATTCTTATAAACCAGAAGATGTTCTTCTAAGCAGTTCATCTCCTGATAAAGGGAGATTGCGTTTTTATAAAAGGGGCAGTCAATCTGCCCCTTTTATATTTTCGAAATATTTCCACCTCTGTATGACATCAGGGCTTTCAAGCAGCACCTCGTGAAGAAATCAAAAGTCACATATCTCCTATCCACCTTACCCATTTCAGGTCTTTTTTGACTGCATTGAATAGTTCTTTATCTGCGGTGATCAAAGGTACACCTTCCTCACCAGCTATAGCTATGTAGCTGGCATCATAGGTTGATCGATTATAAACCTCGCAGTAATGCAAAACACTGGGGAAAAGATGGGAAATATTTTTTAGCTCAAATTCTAAATCTATAAACCCTTCTATAGCTGTGAGAATCGTTTCCTCTTTGATTCTCCCTATTTTTTGGGCGATTATTAATCCATTAATTACTTCATATTCCAATAACGAAGGAGCAAGAAGCTCTAATTCATTTGACATATATTTATCTAATAAACTTACAGCTTTTTGACTGTGTTTTTCATCAGAGAGATACCATTTTAAAACTACACTTGCATCTATGACTGCTCGTTTCATGGCCTTTTTCCCAACTGTTTTCTGGATTCTTTAAAAACCTCATCTGCGCTGATACCTGCTTTTAAGAAAGTTCCCCTGGTCTCCATAATTTTCCTATAGCCCTCTAATCGTTTGGAGTAATAATATTCCTTATAAGGAACAATCACCGCTACAGGCTTCCCTCTCTTTGTCACAACGATCTCCCCTTTATTTTTAAGAGCATTCTGTATCAAGCGACTGAAACCCTTCTTCCCTTCAGCAATACTAACAGTTGTTGCTTTCATATGTTCTCCTTAATTGACCATTGATTATGACTAAATTATATAGACTTAAATGATATCCTGTCAAGATGACCAATTCGCTCACTCCCCCTTTCTATCAACTAAACGCTTCATCAAAGTTTTAACAGTTTATGGGGTTTCTTGAGTTTCTTGGGTTTTTTGAGTTTTTAGTGTTTACTTAGTTTTGGACAAAGGAGCCATATTATTTTAAGAGAAAAAAACTAAGAGACTACTTGGGAATAATTTTTTGAAGATAAAGCTTGGCCTCTTTGAGAAATTCTTCTTTTACCAATCTTTATGCCTTCTGTTAAAACATTTCTCATAAATGGTGTGGAAATAGATTTCAATCGATTAAACTCCGAAACAGTAAATATTTTTAAGGATATTAATCTACCGGTTGAAAGTAAAATATCAATACAGCATCATAGAGCTTACTGATAATCTTCCTGTCCTTTTTTTCAAGAACTATTAAAATGTCATAGTCAGAATCAGGACGCCAGTCATCTCTGCATCTGGATCCAAATTGATACATTTCTATGATTTTTTTATTCAAGGGAGAAATCATATCCAAAAAAGTTATTACTATCTCATCCTTCATTGCGATATTTCAATATACATGGTTTGAATAGTATAATTATTATTTAAGGATGGATTTCTTCATGTTCTCTTCGCTGTCCTCGTCTATTTCTCTATCTATCTCTTTCTGATGCTCATAATAATAAGAGATGGCATCATGGATCTGAGAAAGTGTCAGGTGCGGAAATTCTCGAGAGAGTTCCTCTGGTGAAAAACCGAGTTTATAATAGGCTATGATATTGGATACCCTTGTTCTTGTCCCGGTGATAATCGGTCTGCCACCACCTACATCTTCTCTGGAAGTTATATATGGATGAATAACCTTTACAGACATATCAACCCCCTAAATATTGGCATATAAAAATATACCCTTTCATCGCAGAGTTAATCAAGCCTTCATTGTCGCCCATGTAATATGTAACCATATCGAGGGGCAGGTCTTAAAGAGTTCAGGCATCTCTACCACTTGGAGCTCGCCTGTACGATAGTTTTGAATGATTTGTTTCATAATTCTAAAAGGTTATGGGTTCCGCAGTTCACCTTGTGCTCTGTTGATTCCCTCAAGGTAGATATTAATATGCTTATTATTCCATCCCTCAGCAATGTTTGCAGGAGCAGAGTTAGAAGACCGCCTTAATTGTGACCCAAGTTCATTTCACAAGGTTATATCCTTCCTGCCACTTTTTCTTTGATCAAGACGAGGTATTCATGAAAAGCTGTTTCGATTTTTTAAACACTATTCGCTCTTGGGTGGAATTTCATGATATTTCTTAACTAAGTGAGTGGCAAATTAAAAGAACTGTACTGTTAACTCGCTTAATCCTTCAAAAACTCAAATATATGTCTTACGTACCTTTTGAAGTCTTCCTTATCTTTACGCACTCTATCTAAAAGGATATCAAGATCTATCTTTTCATATCTATGCACCAGACGATTTCGGAGTCCAACAACAGGAGCTATTGTATTAGCGAAATCTTCCGGTAAAATTTTATTTTCACCAAGAACCAGAAAGCTACTCTGAAAATCATCAGGAATGCGCAGGTGAGCATAACGGACAATGTGGTTATTGATATCTATCATTTCATCCACAATAAGCTGGAGTATCCTTTCCAAAGCTCTCAGTTTCAAAAAATCTTTTTGGATTTCTTTATCGGGGTAAACCAAAACACCTTCTAATTCCTTAAAATATGCCTGGATATATGATAATTTCGTCTCTACAAACAGTTTGTCAATCATCTGACAAATTCCTGTAACCTCTCATGGCGAATCTGAAAAAGAACTTCTGACTCTTTGAATTCGTAAACGCTGACCAGCTCTAACTGGTACAAAAGCATCGGGTTCTTTTGATATAGAACTTTATAGTCTTTGAATATTTCTCTTTTTAATATGGGTGGAGCTGTTTTAATATCCACAAGGTCGATCTTATCCGTATGAAGTATGTTGCAGAGCTCGTATGTAATATTAATTTTTTCTGTTTCAGAGAGAACCTGTTTACTGTAAACAGCTATATCCATATCACTTTCAGGATGCAGACCACCTTGTACATGAGAGCCAAACAACAGGATTAGCTCTAATTTATACTTCTCTGCTAAATTTATAAACTTATTCACCTTCTTAGTTCTTTGGTCTAAAATTATATCACAATTTCAAAATCCATTTAAAAAGTAGCCTATCCCTTTTTACTTTCATACTTCAGCTGCTCCACAAGGCAATATACAACCAGCCTGCCTTTAAGCTTGTTATTCTACTATGGGAAAAAGAGCCTGATGAATTAATGGAGCTAAATTAATAGAAATGTCTCGTTAACTACGATTCTTTCAAACGGACTTATAAGAGGAAAAGGCTGGATAAATTTCAAAAATAAAGTAGCTCATATTATCTTAACCTTTAACCTATTACCTACCACCTATTACCTCTCACAAGGTTATATCCTTCCCGCCAGTTTTTCTTTGATCAAGGCGAAGTATTCATAAAAAGCTGCTTCGATCATCTTAATATTATCCGAGCTTGGGAAAAATCCTTGTGGCGAGCATTTTATAGGATTCTTTAACTAAATGATCTGTCGGAGCAGGTATAGGCTCCATCCCCAATTTCTTAAACAATGCCATAGACCGCGGCATGTGGGAAGCTGAAGTCACCAGAATAAATTTTTCTTCTCCTATCATATCTTTAATAATTTTCGCTTCCTCATATGTATTCTTAGAACTGGCCTCCAGTATGATGTCTTCTTTTTTTACCCCAAGTAACAGCGCCATTTTCTGCATTAGTTCCGCATTTGTTGTCGGTTCATACTTGCTACTACCTCCAGAAAGAATCAGCTTTGAACCTGGAATTTGTCTATACAAACGTATCCCTTCAATCAACCTGACTAAAAATGATGGTTGAAACTGGCTCGTAACAGGTATAGTCGGATCACAAACCTGACCTCCGCCCAGGACTACTATATACTTTGCGCCTAACTTATTAATGTCTCGCTGATCTAACACGTCAATGGCTGGATAATGTCTTTCGAGGGGACGGAGTATTGCTGAGGCAAACGGATAAGTACTAAAGGCCAGCAAAAACAAAAGACCAATTGTAACCAGGCATTTCCCTGCTTTCTGCCTTTTTGTGAACAACAGAAGAATAAGACCAAGCAGAAATAGTTCGATTGAGATTTCTAAAGGGAATAAAAGATTGGACTAATAATTTGATTATTTCCATAACTATAATATCTCCAACAAAATATTTACTATTCTTTCTGCTGCCTTCCCGTCACCATAAGGATTAACTGCTTTTACTTTGAGATATGAAATGTCAATAATCAAGTTGGAAATGGTGTTGGTTCAATTTAAACGAGACTGTATTTCTTTAACAATATATTGTGAAAAAGGTATAGAACAAGTAAATGCAGGAGACACTGCATTTAGTATATGCATAGACTTATTGTCACCTTCAATAACAAAGTCCATTTCCAATTTATTTTCTTTAATATCCAATAGTTGTGCGCGTATTCCAGGCTTCCCCCATCTTTTATAGTGCTCTGTTTTCACCCTAGTAACCAATGCAGAGGCAAGAGATACCAAACGTGCACGTGAGTACTTCTTAATTTCTTCAAATGCCAGTCTTTTAAAATCAAAATTTGAGTGGAAGAAAAGGCCCAGTTTCTCTTATCAGAATCTCTACCATCTCGGTAAATTTAAAATTATCGAAAGCATGATAGTGTTCCCTCCAGAATGCAGGTATAGCAGTTGGGCCTATCTTGATACTCCCGTCTACTGTTATAGTGAAATGGACTCCCAGAAACGGATTTTTTAAATCCGGAACCGGGTAGATATTTGTTCGAATTTCACCTGGTGGTTCATCTGAATATAAATAGAGACCCTTAAAAGGAAGAATCCTATACCTCTCTGAAAAACCAAATTCTAAGGCAATCTTATCCGCATAAAGACCTGCAGCATTAACTAAGTATCCTGCCTGATAAATATCCTCTGAAGTTAAAATGCATTCTGATTTCTTCTTTATGAAACAAACACCGGAATGTACTTCCACACCTTCATTTAAAGCATCAGACTTCATAGCCTGCATAACTTTATAAGGATCCACTGTAGATGTTGTAGGTGAAAAAATGGCTCGCTCACATGTTTTTACTCGTGGTTCTATTCTCCTGGCTTCCTTCTCTGTAATATCTTCCAATTCGACACTGTTTTTTTTACCCCTTTCAAGCAGTTCATCAAGAAATATATGATCCTTTAAATTTTTTGCTACTACTATTTTTCCGCATTTATTTATTAAAATCTTTTTAGACATACAATATTCTGTCAACATCTTGTTCCCAAGTCGCGTAAATTTAGCTTTTAAACTGTCGGGTGAATAATAAAAGCCTGCATGCAGGACTCCGCTATTACGGCCGCTTGCATGCAAGCCACATTCATTTTCTTTCTCTATAAGGATGATTTTCGAATCGGGAAATATTTTTTTCAATTCTCTTGCTATATTGATTCCTATTATTCCACCACCAACAACGAGAAAGTCCGAAGTTATCAATCTATCACGCTCTCTCTTTTAAATTCGAAGTTACAATCGCCAATTTCGTCTCTGCTATCCATTTCCTTTAAAATGTTGACGGGGTTTCTTGGGTTTCTTGAGTTTCTTGAGTTTCTTTAGTTTCTTTAGTTCACTATCGAGTTTGGATACTTTTTCAGCTTGGTTGTAGATTTGAGCTAATGCAAATTCGCAAACAAGACACAATTCAGAACCTGATCCTATTTATCAGTTAAAAGCCACTTCCATAAAGGAATTATGTAAATTTTGTTTTTATCAAACATCTCTTCTCCTTCATCATCTTCGGTTAGAATCGTTAAATTCTTTGCTTTTAATTCTTCATGTGCAGCAAGTAATCCTTCTATTTCTCTTTGCTTTGTTCTTTTATCCGACAGACTGGTACAAATCTGGATCGCTTTTTCTATCTTCAATCCCCTTTTTATCAAGAAATCAACTTCCTGCCTTTTCCTTGACTTCCAGTAAAATATCTGATTGCCTCTCCTCATCAATTCAACGAAAACCATGTTTTCATAGAGACGGCCTAAATCCTGTGAAAATTTAAAAGCAACTGATCTGCTGAGAGCAGGGTCAATGGAATAAACCTTTGAAGGATTGTAAATCTGTCTTTTTATAGAATAATCAAAGAGAGTCAACCGAAAGAATATGTAAACGTCTTCAAGAATCTCTAAATAATTTTTTACAGTATTAAGACTCTTTACCTGTATCATTTCTTTCAGATTTTTATAACTCTGAATTGTGCCGGTATTGGAGGCTAAAAATAAGGCCAATTCGCGTATCTCTCTCACATTTCTAATCCTGTACCGGGCAACAATGTCTCTATACAGGATGTCTTTGAAATATTGTTCAAGAAGTGTCACATCCCTGTTTTTTAAAACCTCTGGGAATCCACCCAACTCTCTGTATTCTCTGAACAAATTCTTTATCTTTACTTTCCCTTCACGGATATACAGGTCTTTTTCATCAAAGGAGTAATTTCTTAGGCTTAAAAATTCATTGAATGAGAAAGGATATGTATGAACCTGTCTGTTTCTCCCTGTCAAGGCTGAAGCTATTTCTGGACTCAGAAGGGTAGCATTTGATCCGGTAACAAATATTTTTACATCCTCAAATTCATACATTCTGTTAACCCATCGTTCCCACCCTTTGATATTCTGAATCTCGTCGAGGAAAAAATATTTTTTCCCACGGGGTTGATAAATTTCGATAAAGGTTTCATAGAGGGGTTCAAAATCACGATGAGTGAATTCAATAAATCGCTCGTCTTCAAAATTCAGAAACAAAATATTATCTTGAGAGACATGATATATCTGCTGGAAATCATCAGAGATCAACTTCATCAGGGAGGACTTCCCTGATCGCCTCACTCCACTTATGATAACGATTTCCCTCTGTTTTACATATGATTCAATATGTTTCTGAATTCCGCGTCTTACGAGTTGAGCTGGTTTGAGAAATCGCTCTTTATGTTCGACTATAAGTTGCTTAAGCTTGTTTTTCTCCATAAATATATTCCATTGCTATTGTAATATATTATGCTAAATATTTCAATAGCATTGCATAAATTTCAAAAATAAAGGAGCAATATTATTTTAAGAGAAAAAAACTAAGAGACTACTTGGGAATAATTTTTTGAAGATAAAGCTTGGCCTCTTTGAGAAATTCTTTTGCCTCTATAATTGCTGTTTCAGCGGTCTCACTATCCAAATAGGAAAAAACTTCATAATCTCCGCTCTCACGGTCATCCTTCAGGTTTGCAATATGTTTCCCCATCTTTTTGCTGAGTTTCCCAGTTTTTACAAAAAGAAGTCCGAAAAGCGTAACAACACCTTTATGACTTTCTGCCTGCTGACCTTCGGTCAAAAGAAGTGCCTGGGCTGCATGGTAGACAGCATAATAAGCTCTTGAAACTGCATCTTCATAATCACCTGATTTAAGTAGCTTCTCAGCAACTTTCAATTTTTTTTCAGCTTTCTGTATATACCCATCTAAAAGTGCTTTAGTAGCTTTTAGCAATCTTTATCCCTTCTGTTAAAACATTTCTCATAAATGGTGTGGGAATTGATTTCAATCGATTAAACTCCGAAACAGTAAATATTTTTAAGGATATTAACCTACCGGTTGAAAGTAAAATATCAATCACAGCATCATAAAGCTTACTGATAATCTTCCTGTCCTTTTTTTCAAGAACTATTAAAATGTCATAGTCAGAATCAGGACGCCAGTCATCTCTGCATCTGGACCCAAATTGATACATTTCTATGATTTTTTTATTCAAGGGAGAAATCATATCCAAAAAAGTTATTACTATCTCATCCTTCATTGCGACATTTCAATATACATGGTTTGAATAGTATAGCCATTAATTACAAACAATTATAGCACATAGACCTCAATCCAATTATTTTTACGAAGTGAGTTTTCTTACTTTAGACTGGTTAAACTCCAGACCCAAGGGTCTCTTTAGGGGTTTCTTGGGTTTCTTTAGTTTCTTTAGTTTCTTTAGTTTCTTGGGTTTCTTTAGTTCACTATCGAGGTTGGATTACTTTTCCAGCTGGTTGTAGATTTGAGCAAATACAAATTCAGAAACATATATTTCATTGCTATTGTAATATATTATGCTAAATATTTCAATAGCATTGCATTCGACTTTATAATTTGTACACTGATAATACAGCCGCCTTCTCTGCAGAGATTGCCACGGTCGAAACGACCTCGCAATGACAGACACAATCGATACTTGCAATGGTTATCGCTGGATTTGGGTTTTTAATTTCTTTCAATTGCGCAACTGTATATGTCTTTGTGCATTTTTTATAAAACGCTTTTGTTGCATCTGGATAGCGGCCTTCAAAATGAAACTCCATGAACTCACGCAATTTACTAATAAGACCATAAGTAAAACCACATCCTTGAATGATTTCTGTCATTGTCCCGAAAGCATTAGGGATCAGCAATCCTTCTTTCAGAAAGATTCCCGACAAGCGGGAATGACATACAACGTGACCTTACTTATGAACTTATTAGTAACTATTTGATGGAAATATGAAGTTGGGATTGACTGAGGGTAGGGATAAGGATGGGGAGACTTTTAGACTTCTACTTGTTCTGAGTATGGTTTGAGAAGCGCATTTAATGTATCTTTTACATCAGAGTTGTCTCTTAAAAGCTCTGGATTGCTCAAGAACTCTAATATATTTTGATTAACACTTCTCTTTGCAATCGCCCTGTTGATTTTTGGATGGTATGTCTTTTCTATGACCTCATCGCTATTAAATAGTACCTCATGTAATTTTTCCCCGGGTCTCAGCCCAATAAAGGCGATTTCTATATCATCCCCGGGTCTGTGGCCATAAAGACCTATCATCCTTTTTGCTAAGTCCAGAATCTTTACAGGTTTTCCCATATCAAGGACAAAAACTTCTTTACCGTTACCCATAGCTGTTGCCTGAAGAACAAGGCTCACTGCCTCAGAAATTGTCATAAAGTAGCGGGTTATCTCAGGATGAGTTACTGTAACAGGGCCACCCTTCTTAATCTGTTCCCTGAAGAGCGGGACAATGCTACCGCTACTTTCTAAGACATTGCCAAATCTTACAATAATGTATTTGGTTTTCTCATAAGTATCTTCTGATAAATATCGGATTATCTCTTCAGCTATCTTTTTTGTCATACCCATAACATTTACTGGATTTACAGCCTTATCCGTTGAGATAAGGGCAAATCGTTCTACACTAAACTCCCTTGCTTTTTCTGCAACTATTCTTGTGCCTATCACATTTGCCCTGAATGCCTCATAGGGATTATTCTCCATCAGGGGGACATGTTTGTATGCTGCTGCATGGAGCACAATCTCTGGATGAAATCTATTCATCACCTCATCAATCCTTCTTTCATCAAGAACATCACCTATTGTAGAAAAGAGCTTGGTGGAGTTTGAGCTTTTGAGAAGTTGAGAAGTCAATAATGAGCGAAGTTCCATATCAACCTTATAAAGGCTCTCTTCATGTCTTTCAAACAGGATTAGGCATGCAGGGTTAAAAAAGGCCATCTGTCTTGAAAGTTCTGATCCTATAGAACCTCCAGCCCCTGTTATCATCACCCGTTTATTTTCAAAGAAACCCTTTAACTCCCGGCATTCATCACATATAGGTGCTCTAAATAAAATATCCTCAGGCTCTACAGTTTTTATCTTGCTCCAATCTTCCTTTCCGCTAAGGATGTCCCAGAGGTTCGGAACTATTTTTATTGGTAAGCTAAACTGCCTGAGATCCTTCACAATGTTTTCAAGTTTTACACTGGACACTGAAGGGATGGCTATAAGGAATTCCTCAGGCTCTTCTCTTTCTACTATCTTTTTAAGATCTTTCCTTGTGCCAAGGACCGGGATATTTCTTATCCTGAGACCTTTTTTCCTCGTATCATCGTCTACCAGTCCTATAATCCGATAAGGATAAGAATGTCTCTGCTCCACGTCTCTGATTAACATCTCTGCTGAATCACCTGCCCCAATAATGACAATCCGTTTTTTGTCGTTCTGCACGACATCTATTTCTTCATGGAGACGCCTGAATAGTCTTATACCACCCAGGAAGAAGATATTTAAGAGCCAGTCAATCCCGTAGATCGACCTTGGATAAGAAGTCTCTCCAAAGATATACTTCACACCAAGGAAAAATAATAATGAGCCGAGACTTACTGCAGCGGTAATATTGAGTAGGTCCCTGACACTTGCATACCTCCACAGCCCCCTATCAAGTGAAAAGCTAAAAAGAAATATAATCCTGAGAGAGGACAAGCATGGGAAGATAACTTAAGAATAAATCATACTCGAAAGAAGGTATATTTCCATCGAATCTAATGAAAAAGGCAAGGTAATTGGAGATTGTAAAGATACATAGTTGTATTCCTACGACTATCGGTCTTCTGTAAGGTATTAGGGTATTAATTATTTTGAGAGTAATGTTCTGTGGATATAGCAGTTTGGGAATAGTAAGGAGCATTAGTTTCAGATCATAGATAAGAGATGCCCTTCTAACGTATTCCTTAGCAAGCTTGATTTTTTCTGGTAAAAGCACATGGATGTAATATTCTTCAGGTTCTTTTTTATCTTTTAAAAGTGATTCTTCATCTTTATAAGTTAATGAAGCGATATCCGTAATGCCCGGCCTTATCTTCAGAATCTCCCTATAGTCATTTCTGTATTTGCTCACATATTTTCTTACCTCCGGCCTTGGCCCAACGAGGCTTATATCCCCCTTAAAGGCATTCCAAAGTTGGGGAAGCTTGTCCATCTTTGTCTTTCGTAAGAACCTTCCGACCCTTGTAACTCGTGGCTCCTCACCAGCAGTAATAGAAAGCCCCTCCTTAGAACCATTGTGGACCGTTGTTCTGAATTTGTATAGATTAAGAGGCTTAAAGTTCTTGCCTATCCTTTTCTGGGCGAAAAAGACAGGACCGTGGTTGTCAAGTTTTATAATTATCGCTATCACTACGAATAAAGGTAGGTGCAAAAGCAGACCAATGAGTGAGAAAATTATGTCAAATAAACGTTTCATTTTCTTCTCATCTCAGATAAATCCTCCGTTTACTTTTTACTTATAAGCAACAGCAAACAAGACTTTGAACTGGGAATTGGGAGTGTTGTGTGAAATAGGTACTGGCGGAGTATAATCAGCTATTCCATCAGTAATTTCAGGTGGTAAAGGCTTTAGTTTTCCAAAAAATAGCCTTTTCAGTTTTTCCTTCCCCTCCATAGTCTTAGGTATAAAATGCAATGTAACCGCAACCTGCTTAATCGCAGATATTATTTTATCCTTAAAACTATCAGACGCAGGACAGTCCGCAAACATCTTTACCTCAAAGCCCTTTTCTTTCAGCAATAAAAACAATTCTGGTGCAGAAAAATATTTATAGCTATAGGGACTTGGATTGAAGCCAGACCAATCTTTGTTAGCAGTACATATAATAAGAAAGCCCTCGTCCCTAAGTACCCTGCGAGCTTCCTTAAGAAATTTTTCTGGATGCTCAAGGTAGTATATAGCTTCATAGAGAATTAAAACATCAAAACTTTTATCCTCAAAAGGCAGATTGTGAGCATCTAATTGCCGTATTTGAACATTATTTCTTTCTTCGTAAGTTTTAAAAGCAAATTTCAAATTATTTTTATCTATATCACCGCCCACAACTTTTTTTGCAAATCGCGCAAGATAACCCAGTCCTATTCCAGCACCACAAGCAACTTCAAGGACATCTTTATCTTTGCAAAATTCAGAAGCAAATTTGTATCTTGTATACAGTCTCGCTATCTGGTCTCGGGACCCTTTCGCATCTGGGATTTCTGTAACAGTTGTATAATTATATTTAATCTTCTCATCGCGCATTATAAAACTCCCTGATTGACTCAACCACATTTTCAACTTGTTCATCTTTAAGTTCAGGGTACATTGGAAGCATTAATGCTCTCTTGAAAAGCTCATTAGTTCGCGGCAAGTTGAAACCATCAACCCCCAATGACTTAAATTGATGCACTCCCTTGCCTCCCCAGGGAAGCATGACCTCGATGCCCTTACCGTTTAGATATTTGACGAGCTCTTCTCTTCTTTCTGCTTCAATTTCATAATTCTGGAACACATCATAGTGTTCATCCGCGTCTACCGGAGGTGAAGGCAGTCTCAATTCTTTAACACCGGAAAGTTCATCATGATAAGTTCTAGCAATTTCTCGTCGCTTCCTTATCCATTCGGGCAGCAGGTTTAATTTATAATCGAGAATTGCTGCATGGAGGTTATCCATACGGCAATTAAGCCCCCATAAATTTATATCAGTTCCCTTTCCTCTTCCATGATTTCTCAACATCCTTATTTTCTCTGCGAATTGGGCATCATCGGTAACAATCGCGCCGGCATCCCCGAAAGTCCCCAAGAGTTTTGCAGGATAAAAACTGAAACACCCTGCCAGCCCAAAAGTTCCGGCTCCTTTTCCTTTATATGTGGCTCCAAGTGATTGCGCAGCATCTTCAATGATTGTGAGATTATGCTTTCCTGCGATATCCATAAGCTTATCCATATTCTTGCAAATCGTGCCATTGAGGTGAACGGGGATTATAGCTTTTGTTTTTGGAGTAATTGCAGCCTCTACTAGATTTACATTCATGTTGTGGTCATCATCAATATCTATAAAAACCGGTGTTGCTCCTAAAAACTTTATTACTTCAATTGTTGCCACAAATGTATGGGAAACTGAAATAACTTCATCTCCAGGACATATACCCGCTGCATGTAATGACAAAAGGAGCGCATCTGTGCAATTGCCTACACCAACAGCGTGTTTAGTGCCAACAAATTTTGCAAGATTTTTCTCAAATCTTCTTAAATCTTCCCCTAAGATATATGCTCCTATAGAGAGTGTGTCACTTATTATCTCCATATATTTCTTTTCGTTTATCTTAAACTGTAATGGATAATCAAAATATCTAACCTTCCACTCCATGATTAGGCCTCTTTAAATTTTATTCGAGATTTCACTGTATATCCTTTCGACTGTTAATCCATGTTGCTCTCGTAAATAATCTGCTTTACCAATGACATTATTCAATCCATTTATACCAAATCTTTTAAATTTTCCATTGTAGTTTATTTCTGCAAGCACTTCTGCAATAGCAGTCCCTAATCCGCCATCTATATTATGTTCTTCTAGAGAAAAGAGTGCTTTATGAGATGAGGCAATTTGTATAACAGTCTCAACATCTAATGGTTTTAAGGTATGCATATTAATAAGAGTAGCATCAATACCTTTTGTTACTAATATATCTACAACCTGCTTCCCAATATAAACCATATTACCAATTGCAAAAATAGCGATATTTTCCCCTTCTTTTAATATTATTGCCTTTCCAATTTTTAAAGCAGGATTATTATCGTGAATAACAGGCTCACCTGTTCTGCCAAGTCTTATATACATCGGGCCTTTATAGTCGTAGGACAATTCTGCCAAACATTTAGCTTCGATCAGATCAGCAGGCACAACCACTGTCATATTAGGCAAAGACCTCATCAAAGCCAAATCCTCTAATCCAAAATGGGTGAAACCTTCTAACCCGTAAGTAAAACCTCCCCCAACTCCAATGAGTTTCACATTTAAATTATGATATGCAATATCAACCCTGATTTGTTCAAATGCCCTCATAACTAAAAAAGGGATAATGGAATAACAGTAGACATTTTTCCCGCATAATGCTAAACCTGCAGATATACCAATCATATTTGCTTCGGCAACTCCAATATCGTAAAATCTTTCTGAACATTTAATCTTAAAGTTATCAAATAATTTAAATCCCAAATCAGCAGTAAGAACAAAAATGTCTTCATTGTTTTGATATAACTCTTCCATGGTTTTGAAGAAAGTAGCTCTCACTTCGATAACTCTTTCAATGCAAGCTTGTATTCTTTATCATCAGGTGCACGGTAATGCCACAATAAGTTATTTTCCATAAACAATACCCCATTGCCCTTTACCGTGTGCAGAAGTATGACATTGGGCTTTTCAGGTGATAAGGAATTGAGTGCTGTAAAAATCTGCTCAAAATTGTGACCATCAATTTCCTGAACATTCCACCCAAAACTCCTCCATTTTTCTCCAAGGGGTTCTAGATCTATAATATCTCTTGTGCATCCTAATGCCTGAATTTTGTTGTAATCCACAAAAGCTATTAAATTACTCAACTTATGATGTCCTGCAAACATGATGGCTTCCCATACTGAGCCTTCATTCAACTCACCATCACTTAATAACACATAGACTCTATATTGTTTTTTATCAACCTTGCCTGCCAGTGCCATTCCAGTTCCAATAGAGAGCCCATGTCCCAATGAACCTGTAGAAACCTCTATGCCTTTATCTAAATCAATATTTGGATGTTGTTCTAATATTCCATCATTTGTAGCAAAACCATCTAAATCGTCTTTGCTAATGAAACCTCTCTCTGCCAATACAGCATATAAAGCCGGACAGGCATGGCCTTTGCTCAGAATAAATCTATCCCGATTATGATTTGAAGCATTATCTGGAGAAACATTGAGAACTTTAAAATAAAGCGCTACCAAAATCTCAACAATTGAAAAAGATGGGCCAATATGAGGGCTTTTGGTTTTATAAATTAAATCAAGAATTGACTTCCTAATTTTCTTGGATAGTAAGGGATAATTTTCCATAAAATTTCAGTCAATAACCGCAAACCCTATATACGGGTCAAATTCGATCCGTTCAATCTTTAATCTATTGATACCCAATGTCTCTAAAAGCGCCGTAGTTTCGCCAGGCCAAATAGGGTTATCCAATTCATCAAAAGCTATAATAGCCCCCTTTGGCATTCTTGGGAAGAAGTGTTCAATAGCTATTTTAGTGGGTTTATATAAGTCTACATCCAAAAAAAGCAGGCTGACGACAATGTGTTTATTGTTCTCAATAAATTCAGGGATTGTTTTTGTTACATCTCCTTTAATTAACTGGACTTTCTTAATATGGCCTAAAAATCTATTCGAGTCATATATGTTGATTAACTCATTCAGTTCTTCGTAAGAGTCAGAAAAAAGCTGGCCGCGCTCTGGTTTCATAACTTTACTTAAATCTTTCTCTCCAACTTCAGGAAATCCCTCAAGGGTATCAAACCCATAAATTCTCCGAGTAAGATTAACTGGCTCTAATACAGCGCTCAGATTTGCCCATGCCATTAAACTAAAACCTCGGTATACTCCACATTCGATAATTGATCCCTTAATAGGTAATATTTTTTTAAAGATTTCGTACAGTGAAAGTAATCTCGTTAATCGTTGTCTTCTTACATATTTGGTAAAATTGTCTAATTTAACTTCAATGCTATCAGGACATTTTTTAAAAACCTCTTCAAGTTTTTTACCTACCTCTTTTTCTGCTTGTGTTCTGAAGCCACCTTCAGGTGTAATGTCACTCATTGATAACCCTCCTAACTTGATGTCATAAATACAGCCTTAATGGTTGCAAAAATTATCTTTATATCAGTCCACAATGAGCTATTTTTTACGTACTCAAGTCCTAATCTCAATTTTTCAGGAGCTATTTTTTCAAGATAGGTTCTATCTGGATCTTCACTGCCCTTCAAAATTTCAGATTCATTTTTAAATTTAATAGAGGCATAATCTGTTATGCCAGGCCTAACAGTTATAAGTAATTTTTCTTCTTCGCTATATAATTCAACAGCCCATGGAACTTGCGGTCTCGGCCCTACAAAACTCATTTCACCCTTCAATACATTTATAAGTTGTGGCAGCTCATCAAGTTTATATTTCCTGATAAACTTTCCGATTTTTGTAATCCTGGGATCATCATCTGCAGTTGAAGAACCACCAATCTTCTCCGCATTCACCACCATCGTTCTGAACTTGAATATTCGGAACAGTTTGCCATATCTCCCAACCCTAACACCACGATAAAATATTGGCCCGCCATCTTCTTTTTTGATCATAAAAGCAAGAATGAGAAGTAACGGAGAAAAGAATATGAGGCCAAATAGAGAAAAGATTATATCAAACACCCGTTTCATTTTGGTCTTCTGATGTAATAAAAGATTATTTAAATCTTTTCAGAAGATTACTTATTATTTCTTCTAAAACGTCTTTTAGTTCGGGTATTTCAGATTGGAGGATATGGTTCCCAATGTGTTTATGATTTTTAAAACGCGGAGCCGGCTTATGAGTAGCGTTATCGTATCTGAAAATCAGCTTACTATTTTTATCCTGATAGTGGAATGAATATGTGAGTTTTTCAATCTTATATCTTAAATCTAAATATTCTGTGAAAGATAGTTTTGAATTATCAATAAATATAATAGTGCCTTTTATTAAACCAATCTTTTCGGCTCTGGCATCAATCTTTACTTCAGAGGCAAGAATATATCCGCTTTTTGAATATTCATCGATCACCTTTATAAGATCAGATAAATATTCAGTTAGCAACATATTCTATGTCTTTTAATTTTTTTATGTCCTCAAGAATTCTGTCTCTTATTTTTAATTCACCCGCCCATCTAATATATTCGTCATCACCACCTTTTAGATCCTCTGCTGTAAGTTGTTTCAAAAAAATCTCAGAAGAGATCTTATATTTTTCTTCAAATTTCTTAATTTCCTTATTTGTCTTATTCAAGCCGACTTCCAGCCTTTTTATCTCAGCAGAGATCGCTGACTTGATGATATCCGTTGTCCCTTCCTTATCAGATATAATTTTCAGTTTTGTCATATTTATACCTCCACTCGCAAGCAAATCTTTGTATCACTACATTATAACACTGTATTTGCATTTTTGAATCGGGCCTATTTCGCCTTTTAGGACATCGATGATGTGCCAGATCAACAAGCTATAATTTGAGGTAACAAAGAAAAGAATATGAGACCGAGTAGAGAGGAGATTATATCAAACAGCCGCTTCATTAAAGTTCCTAACAGTTTCTTGGGTTTCTTGAGTTTCTTGGGTTTATTTAGTTTTAGACAAAGGAGCCATATTAAGGTTATAAGTTGTGGGTTTTATTTCCAGTTACTTAAAAACTCAAGGCGGTTTTTCATATCTTCAGCACTACTAAAAACCAGAGTTTCATAAATCTTCTCAGGAGAATCCCCGTGGGTAAACTGGTCAGAAATGATTATACCGGTATGGTCTTCCTTGTTCTGTAAGTATTCATTATGTAGTAAGATAAAATCTTTTTTATTGTGAGTAAAGTAGTTCTTTGTTCTTTTGTCGCATAAAATAAGTTGCTGTAAGTCCGAATTAGAGTCATTCTTAGCTTGCTGGGTTGTAATTACATCGACACCTCTGTTTATTAATGTCTGTGCAAAAGATGACGGCACATCTTCGTCAAGATAAAGTTTGATCCTCATTTAAGGATGGATTTCTTCATGTTCTCTTCGCTGTCCTCGTCTATTTCTCTATCTATCTCTTTCTGATGCTCATAATAATAAGAGATGGCATCATGGATCTGAGAAAGTGTCAGGTGCGGAAATTCTCGAGAGAGTTCCTCTGGTGAAAAACCGAGTTTATAATAGGCTATGATATTGGATACCCTTGTTCTTGTCCCGGTGATAATCGGTCTGCCACCACCTACATCTTCTCTGGAAGTTATATATGGATGAATAACCTTTACAGACATATCAACCCCCTAAATATTGGCATATAAAAATATACCCTTTCATCGCAGAGTTAATCAAGCCTTCATTGTCGCCCATGTAATATGTAACCATATCGAGGGGGCAGGTCTTAAAGAGTTCAGGCATCTCTACCACCTGGAGCTCGCCTGTACGATAGTTTTGAATGATTTGTTTCATAATTCTAAAAGGTTATGGGTTATAGGTTATGGGTACTAGGTTGATTCTCTCATACTCATCATTAAGTTCTTTGAAATTATGAAGTTAAGAACTTACGAAACTAGGAACCTGTGAGAGGTTTAAAAGCAGAATGTTTCTGCTTTTTTGTCCATGGAATTCAACATCCCTATTATCTGCTCATATTGAGAATCAAGTCTTTCAAAAGATGCTTTGTCAATATAATCGCATGAAACGAAATAGCGAGCGCATTCCCCGCAGATTGCAGGCTGTCCGACAATTGTCATCCCGAACTTGTTTCGGGATCTCCAAGTTTATAACTTCTTGAAACTATTAGATTCTGAAATGAATTCAGAATGACAATACCAAGACATTTCGAATTGTCGGACAGCCTGATTGCTGCGGGGTTAGCGAGCGAATATGATAAAAACAACTCCTTGCGTTAAGATACCCTGCGGTCTTGCCGCAGGGTTCTTCATTGGCAAAATTCAAGCCACGTCTGTGTTTCAGACGCTTCTGACATGGAATCAGTTAACTTGTTTCTAAAGACCGCTTTATATTTTCTTTTTCTCCAGGCTTCGCCAAGATTAGAACATACTGAGCGAGACGAGCGTCTAATTTGATCTGTTAAAGAATATTTCTCCTCTTGCGGGAACTTTTTTGTTATATGAAAAATCTCCATCGCACATTGGAAAGCTAGTCTTATAAACATCCAAATCCCTGAAGTGTTTTAATTCTGTTTTCCTTTCAATCATAACTTCTTATCTTTTTGTCTTCCTAACTTCTTATTTTCTTATCTTCCATCTTCCCGTCTTCCTCACTTCTCATCTTCTCAACTTCTTATCTTCTCGCTTTCCCATCTTCCTATACCTTTAGCTTCCTAACTTCTCAATTTCCTATCTTCCTATCCTCCCATCTTCCCACCTTCCCAAGGTTATATCCTTCCCGCCAGTTTTTCTTTGATCAAGCCAAGGTATTCATAAAAAGCTGCCTCAGTCATCTTAATATTATCCGCGTTTGGGAAAGAATCCTTCAGGTGGAATTTTATGATGATTCTTTAACCAGGTGATCTGTCGGAGCAGGTATAGGCTCCATCCCCAATT
>CAWGWX010000016.1:0-38525 GCA_963826355.1 Nitrospirota bacterium
TAGACGTAGGAGTCATCTTCTGTTGGATGATCATGGTGGCGCCCATGAGTATCGGCAAAGGACCTACAGCAAAACCTCCAATTAAGGGAAACCACGATGGAATGTGTCCAAAGAGTGTATCAGGTGCTGAAAGGTCTTTTATCCAGAGCATAAAAGGTGCTCCTCTCAGTTCTATAGCTATCAGCAATATCTTATAAAGCGCAAAGAACACCGGAATCTGGAGGAGCATAGGAAGGCACCCACCAAGAGGGTTTACTTTGTATTTTTTATAAAGCTCCATCGTCTCCTTTTGCAACCTCTGTGGGTCTTTCTTAAATTTTTCTTTTATCTCAGCCATTTTTGGTTGTAACTCCTGCATCCTCTTCATCGATTTCTGGCTTTTGTTCACAAGCGGTATAAAGGGGATTCTGATGATAATGGTGAGAAGAACAATCGCCAAGCCATAATTGCCGAGGAATTTATAAAAGAGCTTCAGTGCCCAGAAAAGAGGCACAGCTATTACAGAGAAGAAACCGAAATCTATGATATGTTCAAGACCCACCTTAAGGGTCTTTAGTCTGTCATATTCCTTTGGCCCTGCATAAAGGATAAAGCTGTTGGTAACAGGCTTTCCCCTGAAGGCGATAAGAGGAGAGTCATCCTGTTTCCATACCTTTACCTCTTCCATAGTGGTTCGAGGTACAAGGGAAGCGAAGAAATACTTATCTTCCTGGGCTATCCATTTTAGATCTCCTGAATAGCTCTTGGGTTCTTTCAGTTTCTTTGCATCAAACTCGATTCTGTCGCTTTCCTTGAGAAGCACAGGCCCTATATGGGCAGCTCTGTCCTTTTTCTCATAAATGCCGAAATCAGTACCAATGGTAATCCAGTAGTCAGTAAGCCCAGAAACATCATCTTTAATATCAATCCTGTAATCATCGTTATAGAATGTGTATGTCCTTCTGACAGAAGATCCCGAATCTGAAAAGTCAAAGGTAAGAGAGTCTGAGCTCTTTTCTTTATCGAGTCTAATATCTTTACCGGAGGTATAGAAGTTGGCATCTGAGAGATTAAAGTCTTCTTTTGAGCCTATGCTGAGAGGAGGCTCTATTCCCTGACCATTAAAGAGTACAACATTCTTGCCGTCTTTATCTTTGTATTTTTTAATCTCGTAATACTTGAGTGTTCCGCCTCTGGTTGTAAATACTGCTGAATATAATTCAGTCTCGACTTTTATCTCTTTTTCTTCAGTTGTTTCCTTTTTAGGAACAGGGAGTTCAACAGGCTTTATAGGTGCTGGTTCTTCTTTCTTTGTAACCTCCGCTTTTTTCTGAATTTGCTGAGGTTGAGGTTTAATAAAAAAGTGCTGATAAAGAAAAAGGATTATAAACGAAAGTGCTACAGCAATAAGGGCCCTTTTTTCCATTATCGTTTCACAGGGTCATACCCACCGGGATGAAAAGGATGACACCTCAGTAACCTCCTTAATAAGAGATATGACCCTCTCATGGCACCATGCCTCTCTATGGCCTCAATCGCATATTCAGAGCAGGTTGGGATAAACCTACAACTCATAGGGAACACGGGAGAAATGATAAACCTATATAATTTTATTAGCGTTATAAAAACTTTTTTCATTGTAAGAATACCTTTTTGTCATTCTCTGTCCCCATCATGAAATCAGCGAGTGCTCGATCAAACGATTGCTTCGGTCGATGGCGGTTAAAAGGAAGTTCCTTTGGCTTCACGAAAAGGAAAAGATATTTTGAAGAGAAGGTGACCCTCCTCCTTGAAGACCGCCTCAAAATCCTGTTTTTGGTCAGGGGGCTCAAAAATTCTTTGAGCTCTACACTGCCAACCTTTTCCGATTTTTGTTCCTTCTCCTCTTGAGAACCTTGCGTCCTCCTGGAGAACTCATTCTCTCCAGAAAGCCGTGAGTCCTCTTTCGCCTGGTTTTATGAGGATGGTATGTAGTATATGTTCCCATGTCAGATAAGAATTATAAATTCCCGTTAAAAATAAAGTCAAGGTTTGCGCAACTCTGTGTCAAGGCAAAATAGAAATGTCCTATTTTAGGTTTGCCTGTTGATAAGGATAAATCCTTCTTTTTGATCTGCCATTACCATCATCCCATCTTCTCCATGGATGATCTTTTAAAGGGATCGGAGGTTGATTATACACTCTCCGATCTTGAGTGTTCTGTATCTTTCTGGGTCGTTCGGTGATTCCTCGGTACTTCAGACTAACTCCATTATGCAATATGTGCAACGAACCATCCATTCTCTCTTCTATGGTTACCTTCTTTGCTGTGATAGGTTCCTCTATCTGATACAATTTAGTGTTAACAACTATGGTATGGTCGTTCTTTACAGTCCGTTCTGTCCTGATACATAAGGCTTTATGAGCATTGAAATATTTCGGTAGCTCCATATGAACATCAGTGTCATTGGCTGCAGGTATGCTGAATTGCCTGTTATACACAGGCAGATACTCTTGTAAGAAGTCATTTGCCTCCTGCTTTGTCTTTATTCCCCTCAGCCTCATTTCTTTGACCAGTCTGTCCTGCAATACCCCAAAGAGTCTCTCAATCCTACCTTTTGCCTGGGGAGAGTATGCATGAATCACCTCTACCGCAAGTTCCGATAATGCCTGCTCAAACTGACTCAATGCTTTGGGGATTCCCTCGAACTCCTCCTCAGGGGTAAGCTCACGGGGTGACTTGTATGTCGTGTGTCTGTCCAGATAAACGCTCTGTGGTATCCCATATTTCTTGATATACCCATGAAAGCTATCCATGGCAGGAATGGTTCCTTCATAATCATAGAATCCCCCAAAGGTTCTATTGGTTGCATCATCAATAATCCCATCAGCACAAGCTCAGGTCCCCTGCCCTCCAACCAGTCATGATGGCTACCATCCATTTGCACCATCTCCCCACGATGACCCTTCCGCTCTCTCCACTGCTTGTGTCTTGATTTCTTCCTCTGCCTCTTCCAGATGCCCTCCTGTATAAGCCATTTCCTCAAACTCTCCTCACTGATCTTGATGTTATCTATCTCTACAAGCTTCTCACTTGCCAGGGTAGGTCCAAAGTCATAGTACTTCTTCTTATAGAGCTTCAGTACCTTGTCCTTTATCTTTCCAGATATCCTCCGACGAGACTCCTTCCCTCGTAATTTATGAATTATGCCTGTATCACCTTCTTCCCGTACTGCTCGTATGATCCGCCGTACCTGCCTCTCGGTTACCCCAATTATTGAGGACGCATTTTCTGTGTTATGTGTCTGTCTATCGCCTCCTGGATTACCTTCAGCCTCTTGAGTTCCTTCATCCGCATTTCGATAATGTCCTTCCCAGCCATAATTTCCTCCCTTTCGTAGGAAGAAATTATAGCCCCACATTAGGACATTTCTACTTTGGTTATTTAGGACATTATCATTTTGGTAGAACAGCTAAAAAATGTTCTGTGTCAAGGCAATACGAAGTCCGGCTTCTCCTGCTGGATCACTTTTATAGTCATCAGTCCCCGCATGGATATAAGAGTTGAGCCATCTTCATCAAAGACTGTTTTGACCTTTACCCAAAGTTATCTGGCTTGCCAGACGCAGCAGGTGTCTATTTGCACCCTCATCCGCATATATTATTTAAGGAACTTGGAGACAAATGGAGACGTGTCACCTCTACGCATGAAGTGGCCAGACGGTCCTTCCCCCAAAAATTCAGAAAACCATGATTCATGTTCCACTTCTTCATTAAGGATTGCCAGAGAAAGATCATAGGTTCGGTGATCTTTACCAGCTGTCATGTTACATATTTGGGTATACCCTCTCACTGCACATCTCTCAGCCCCGACGAGAACCTTCAGCATTGCATTAATGTCACTTGGGTCCTTTGGCAGGCTTGCAGGAGGACAGGCTGAAATGTCATGAAAATCGTTCATTTTCTCTGGCAACTTACCACCTAATTCATAAATGCGTGGGACGAGTGCTTCGAAATGATTTCTGTCTTCAATACGTGCTATTTCAGCAATCTCCTTTACTCCCTCTCCATCTAAACCTATCAGGTTTACTCTTAAAATTGTGTAGTAATAGTATGTTGTGAGCTCTGCGGCAGCATTCTTGACCAGTAATTCTAACAATTGGTCAACATTGATTCCTGCTTTTTCAACCATTTCTCTTGCTACTTTTGCCATTTTTACCTCCTTTAAATCCTTTGTTTAATTTAATATCTTACGCTCTCACTATATATCTCAATAATAAATAACGATATCAGTATAAGCCTGATTTTTTTGTAGGATTTTGACTTTTTTTTGTATCAGTGTTTGTCTTACAATATTTCAGAATTTCAGAAAAATAGTAAGTTTCATAAAAAAAAGTGGGTAAATCCATACTATGTTATGGAAAAAACTTTTTAGACAACACTCTCCACGTTTAGGAGCATTTGAAATCCTTAAATATATAGGCCCTGGATTTCTTGTAACTGTTGGATTTATAGACCCAGGGAACTGGGCTGCCAATGTAGCGGCAGGATCCATCTATGGATATAACCTTCTTTGGATGGTCACTCTCTCCACCGTTATGCTCATAGTACTGCAGCACAATGCCGCTCATTTAGGAATTGTTACAGGACTTTGTCTTTCAGAGGCTTCTACAAAATTCTTTAGAAAATGGATCAGCAAGATATTTTTAGTTAGCGCAGTTTTAGCGGCTATCTCAACTGCTTTAGCGGAGATCATGGGAGCTGCCATAGGGTTAAATATGCTCTTTAGAATCCCTTTAACAATTGGAGCAACTCTTTCAGCCTTATTAGTTATTTGGATGCTTTTTTCAAACAGTTATAGAAAATTGGAGAAATGGATTATTAGCTTTGTATCCCTTATAAGTCTCTCGTTCATTTTTGAGCTAATTCTTGTAAAACTTCAATGGAGTGGAGCTTTTAAAAATTGGCTTATCCCTTCTGTTCCATTAGGCTCTATCCCTATTGTAATGAGTGTTCTTGGAGCTGTAGTAATGCCACATAATTTATTCTTGCATTCTGAGATCATTCAGAGTCGCCAATGGAATCTCGAAGGAGAAGAGGTGATAAGGAGACAATTGAAGTTTGAGTTTACAGATACTCTTATGGCAATGATACTGGGGTGGGCAATAAATAGCGCTATAATTCTTATGGCTGCTTCCGTGTTTTATTCTCACGGAGTGGTTGTTACAGAACTATCGCAGGCTCAGGCAACCTTAAAACCCCTTGCTGGAGATGCTGCTGCAATTATTTTTGCTCTTGCGTTGATTTTTGCTGGCTTTTCCTCTTCGGTGACAGCAGCTATGGCTGGTGGGAGCATTTTTGCAGGAATTTTTCAAGAACCTTTTGACATCTCAGACAACCATTCACGTATAGGTATAATGATAACTATTATAGGTGGACTTCTTCTTATTTTTTTCATTAAAGACACGTTTCAAGGTCTTATCTGGAGCCAGATAGCTTTGAGTATTCAACTCCCTTGGACTATTTTCTCACTTATTTTTCTTACATCATCTTCCAAGGTTATGGGCAAATTTGCTAATAACAAAGGTAACAATATCCTTCTCTGGTTTATTGCAGCTATAGTTTCCTTTTTAAATGTCGTGCTACTTATTCAAATAATCTGAAAATACTTGATCAGGACCATAAATTTGTGAAAACAAGGTTATGGTTCCAGCCATAATCGCCTCCCTTTGGTAGGAGAAAATTATAGCCCCACATTAGGGCATTTCTCCTTTGGTCAAATAGGACATTATCATTTTGGTGGAACAGCTAAAAATGTTATCTATCGTAATACATTGAGTGCTTTATTATCTTTTATTTCTCTTAGCTCCATTCATAGATGAGTATGCCCTGCACAATGCTATTGTATTAAGAAATTGCCTTGCTTATCTTAATGAGAAAATAAGATAATAAAACATAAAACAGCTTTGAAATTGTAGGAGGAAAGAAATAATGCAGGAGATGTTAAGAGTAGAAAACCTTAGTTTATCTATAGGAGATAGACAGGTTTTACAAGGTGTAAATTTCTCCATGAATTATGGCGATGTCCATATGCTTTTTGGTCCTAATGGTGCCGGAAAAACTTCTTTTATCATGGCTCTGATGGGATTCCCTAAGTATCAAGTGGTGCAGGGAAAGATATATTTTAAGGGAGAAGATATAACTGAAAAGGATATTTCCGAAAGATCAAGGCTTGGCCTTGGTATCTCCTTCCAGAGACCTCCGACGGTCAGGGGTGTTTCATTACGGAAATTTATGGAAATAATCTCAGATGGGACACACAAAGAAGATACTCTGAAGATTGCAGAAAAGCTCAACCTTCTCAATCATTTAGATAGAGGACTGAATGAAGGTTTTTCTGGTGGTGAGATGAAGCGATCAGAGCTTTTGCAGCTCATGGTACAAAGGCCAGATTTAGTCTTCATAGACGAGCCAGAATCTGGAGTTGATCTTGAGAATATCGCTCTCGTAGGGGAAGCAATAAACACTCTTCTGGGAAAAGAAGATAAACTAAAGGAGCAAAAAAGAAGTGCTTTAATAATAACGCATACTGGCCATATCCTTGATTTTGTAAATGCTGATAAAGGCTATATCATCTTTGATGGGAAGTTAATCTGCGGTGGTAATCCCAGAGATATCCTTGCTGAAATAAAAAAGCACGGGTACAGGAGGTGTGCTGTATGTCGATAAGCAAGACATACCTTTCTGATATAAGGGAAAGGGCGGAAAAGGCGAAAGAAAAGAAAGCAGCTCTTGGCCCTGATATAGATCTTTTACGGTACAACCAGCATATCGAAAGAGGAAGAATAGAGAGCCTTGAGAGCTTACCCCAGCAAGAACGAGAAGCTGCCGTTATGGCCGGTATCAACGTGAAGGAAGAGGTAAGATCAGGATCATATGTTCAAGTTGACCACTCTGTGGTCTATGAGAGATTAAACAAGCTCTATGAGGGCAAGCTCGAGATAATGAGTACAGCAGAGGCTTTAAAAAAATATGACTGGCTGGAAGATTATTACTGGAGAGCTGTGCCTGTTGATCAGGATAAGTATACAGCTCAGGCAGAACTGAATATGACTCATGGATACTTCATCAGGGTCTTACCACACCAGAAACTCGAGTATCCTGTACAGGCATGTCTTCTCGTTGCAGAAAACTATGTGAGTCAAAACGTTCACAATATTATAATTGTAGAAGAAGGCGCAGAGCTCCAGGTGATAACGGGATGTACTCTCTCTAAAGGAGACGCTGAAGGAATACATCTGGGTATTTCTGAGTTCTTTATTAAAAAAGGCGGGAAACTCTTCTTCACGATGATCCATAATTGGGCTGACAAGTTCCATGTAAGGCCAAGGACGTGGGCTATTGTTGAAGAGGATGGGGTTTTTGTCAGTAACTATGTCCTTTTAAAGCCAGTAAAATCAATTCAGGCCTTTCCCGTTGCTTATCTTAAGGGAGATAGGGCCTCTGCAAAATTTAATACTGTTGTGTATGGCCTCAAAGACTCTTACATTGATCTAGGTACAAGAATAATCCTTGAAGGAGAAGAGACAAGAGGTGAATCTATTGCAAGGACGATTGCTGCTGATGAAAGCGTGATCTATGCAAGAGGAGATCTCGTAGCTAAGACCAAGGGTTATTGTTTAGCCCATCTTGACTGTCGCGGAATACTATTCTCGAATAAGGGAAAGATTTATGCAATCCCGCAGTTGATATCTGAGGGCGCATTAAAGGCTGAACTCTCTCATGAAGCTTCAATAGGTCCTATTGCTGAAGAACAGGTTGAGTACTTAATGTCAAGGGGTATTTCCAGAGAGGATGCTATTTCTGTGATAACTTCTGGATTTTTAAACTTGGACATACCTTTTCTTCCGCAAGTTATCGATAGGAATATAAAAGAGGTTATACAGGCTACGGCTAAGGAGTCAATGTAGGTAACTGCCTTCTGACAGATGTTTTGCAGCATAATCTAGTGCAGCCAATATATCTTCTTTGGTAAGGTCATACTCAGACATGACTTCTTCGTAGGTCATTCCTCCAGCCAGTTTGCCGAGAATCAAATCTACAGGGACACAAGTTCCTTTGATCACAGGCTTGCCAAATCGGACTTTTTCATCTACCGTGATTCTTGGAGCAATTTCCATAATTGTTCACCTCCTGATAAATTATAGCAGATTGAAGCCTATAGAAGCCGTTAAATCTTGAGTTTTATTCGTTGTTAGCCGACCATTGCAGGCATTACTTTAAGGGCATGTTAAATAGAACCGTTGTTAATGCTCAGTAATTAGGTAACTCTTTTGGTATAGTAAAAATTAACCAAAGGAGGCCTGTTATGCATTACGAATATCAAATTATTCTTAAGAGATGGCTACCAATCTTAAAGGAATATGAGCGGACGAAATCTAAGGTCACACCACGTCCTTTCAAGTTTGTAAAAGACCTTTGTAAAGTTCACCATATCAGTGCAAAAGAGCTCAGGCGATACTATGTTAAATGGATACAAGGCGGAAAGAAAGCTGAATCACTTCTTCCAAGCAAGAGAGGAGCGAAACCTGGTTCAAGACGGACGCCTAAAGAGGTAGAGCGAAACATAATCAAAGCTTACAGAAGATTTGGTTCAAACAAATATGAACTTGTTTTACTGTTTAAGCCCTACTATTTGGATAAGACACCATCAGCAGCTACAATGGACAGGATAAAGGCGCGTTATCCTCTGAATGAGGCACAGAAGAAAGTAATTAAGCGTTACGAAAAGCAGGCACCAGGAGAACTTGCTCATATTGATATGACCAAGATCCCAAAAGATATAAGATGCTCTTTTAAAGTCAAAGAACTCTATGTTGCTGCGCTTTGCGATGATTGCACGAGGCTTATCTATGCTGAAATACTTAAAGACAAAAGGGCATCGACTCTGACATACTTCATGGCTCGTTCATTATCATGGTTTAAACAGATATATAATTTCGAATTTGAAGCTGTGATGTCTGACAATGGCCCTGAATTTAAGGGCTCACTTGAGAGGGAGCATCCTTTTGAAACAATGTGTAATGAATTGGGGATAAAACACATATGCACGAAGCCCTATAGACCCCAGACAAATGGGAAGGTAGAAGCCTTCTGGAAAATAATTAAGAACGAGTTCTTTTGTCCCAATTCATTTGAGTCTGAGAAAGACCTAATTATGAATCTTGGGAACTTTTTATTTGAATATAACCACTTGAGGAAGCATGGAGGCTTGAACTATGAAACACCTTTTGATAAACTCCAGAAAGTTACCGAATTAGTGAGCTAGTACAACCGTCCCATTAAATTACAGTCCCACAAAAATAAAAATGACGGTCTATTTCCCCCTATTTCATCCTTGTAAAAATATAAAAAAGCTTGCCGATTCCCCAAAGAGTTATCGACGCCAATATAGTATTATCTGCTGTTGCGGGCATGAGTTTATATCAAGCAATGCTAATTTGTAGTCGCCTCCCCAGTGCCGCAGCAACTCGCTCTAATGTTGATAGCTTGATGTCTTCTGCGTGATTCTCAATTCTTGAAATTGCTGTCTTCTTAGTTTTAAGTCTGCGAGCGAGTTCTTCTTGAGTTAATCCTGCTGCTTCGCGTGCCTGACGAAGCATAACACCAACTTTAAACTGTTCGTATCCCTCATCAAAACCTTCAGCAAATTTTTTATCCCTCTTTTTCCTTTCACTTATATACTTTTTCAGATCACTCATGTTTTGTCCTCCTCTTTAGAAAGTCTCTTCTGTAAGCTTCTGCCTTTTCTATCTCAGATTTAGGCGTCTTCTGGCTCTTTTTTATAAATCCATGGGTTAGCATAACTACAGAATTGTCTACGAAGAAACAAAATATGCGATAGGCATTCGACCCAAACTGGACTCTGCATTCCCATATTTCTTCTGTCCCGACAAGCTTTTTAAAATATGATGATGGAACTACCTCTAAATCTTCTAATAGACTAAGCACCCATGTTACCTTCTGTGCAACCTTTCCAGGCAAAAAATCAAGAAATTCTTGTATCGGGCATTTACCACCAGAAGTTTTGTAAAAGGTAACAATTCTACTCACAAATTATGTTAACCTGCATGTTAACTCTTGTCAAGAGCGTTCTAAAAAGGTCAAGCTTTTGGGTGGTAATCAAGAACTCTGTTATCTGCTGGTGCGGGTATTCCTTTTTTAAATGAAATTTGAAGGTTCGACCCTCATTGCCCTTCCACCAATAATAGAACAGGCACATGGAGCAACCCCAACGTCCGAGATGGATATTGAAGCGACGCAAACCCGGTTGTTAGCCGCAGTTTGAGTTTCATCATCAATCATTTGACACCATAAGTTATTGCAACTCTTTTTGAATTTGTAAAGTATGTAAGCCAAATTAAGGCGAAAACAAAAGGGCTAATAATAGAAAACTCTAATTTTCCTGAAATATAAAACAGTAAAATACCGCTCAAAAAACTCACTGCAGCTGATAAAATGAGCCATCTTATTGTATGGCTTGGAGCATTATATTTCTTGCGAACGAGTAAAAAGAAAATATAAACGCCATATACGCCAATAATGAATTGCGGGATAGAAAGTGAGAGAGACAAAACATTCAACTGAGTTGATGCATTTGCTAAGATTGAGAATCCTTGAACAAAGGCAAGAATTAAATTAAAGATGAAAATTATTAAAAAAAGGAGCAAAAACCCTCCAAGACCCGAAAGTTTTTGATCCTCGCTTTTAATTTTTTGTTCAACATCTGCTTGACGAACATTAACTTCATCACTTGAAACGCCGCGCCTTTGTAACTCTTTTGACATAAAAATAATTGAATCTGGCTCATAATCGGCCTTCTCAACAGTTGTAGCCTTAATGAGATCCTCAGTTGACCAAGACATGTATCTCTTTTCCATTTCTGTACATTTATCGGCTTTCATTTTTCGCTCCTTTCAATCTTGCAACTCAGTATATGAAACTGAAATTGCGGCTAACCTGTTCACAAACGCAACTCTATTTCGCTTTTTGTCCGAATTTGGGATGATATCCGAACCTCTTTCGGTCATCCCACCTCTGGCGAAGGCTCAGAGACTCCTCCTTTCCAAAGATTCTTTCATCGTCCCGAATGCTTTCAGGACTCCATGCAATGAGAGGCAAGTAGTTTCGACTATCATGGTTTTGACCTTTGCAACAAGCTGAGGGTGTGGGGAAAGGAAATGGTAATTCTACTTGATGCGTCCTTAATGACTGTTACTACCCCATAAATAGCCACCCTCCCTTTACCCCTCCCGTCGAGGGAGGGGAAAATTTATTAGAGACGGTTTAGTGGTCTCATTATTGGATTAAAACCCTTGCATTGTCAAGGATTTCTCTATAATTCCAAGAATGCCGATAGACTTTGAAAGACATTGTTGATTAATGCGATGCTGAAACGAGTTCAGCATGATATGGTTGTAAATATGGCATAAAAACTGTCATTCTGAACTTGGTTCAGAATCTCTATCGGCAAATTTGGGATCTATGCTGAGAGCAAAGGGTTTGAGATTGATATTTTTTACGTGTTATATTACAAGATGTCAGAGGGGGTCTTAGAGTAATGCTTATTGTTCAGAAATATGGAGGAACCTCCGTTGGAAGCCTGGAGAGGATAAAGGCAGTTGCAGAACGGGTTGTGAGAACCCAGAAACAGGGCAATCATGTTGTGGTCGTTGTCTCCGCAATGTCTGGGGAAACAGATAAGCTCATCGACCTCGCAAATCAGATATCTTCGAATCCCGATGAGCGAGAGATGGATCTTCTGCTCTCATCGGGAGAAAGGATAAGTGCTGCCCTTACAGCCATTGCGATAAGAGAACTCGGTTTCAAATCTCTGTCTTTTACCGGAAGGCAGGTGGGGATTATAACAGATGATGTTCATACAAAGGCTAAGATAGAAAGGATCACGGGAGAAAGAGCAAAGCGTGCTATAGAGGAAGGCATCATACCTGTTATTGCTGGATTTCAGGGGATAACAGAGAGCGCTGATGTGACGACCCTGGGCAGGGGTGGCTCTGACCTTTCTGCAGTGGCCGTTGCAGCAGCACTCAAGGCAGATCTCTGCGAAATCTATACAGATGTTGATGGTGTTTATACAACGGATCCCAATATCGTTCCTGAAGCAAAAAAACTCGATAAGATTTCTTATGACGAAATGCTTGAGCTCGCAAGCCTCGGCGCAAAGGTTCTCCAGACAAGGTCTGTCGAATTTGCAAAGAAATATGATGTCCCGTTGGTGGTCAGGTCAAGTTTCAGTGATAATCCCGGTACTTTCGTGGTTAAGGAGGACAAGGAGATGGAAAAGGTTGAGGTCTCAGGCGTTGCCTATGACAAAAATCAGGCAAAGATAACAGTGACAGCAGTCCATGATAGGCCAGGGATTGCAGCAAAACTCTTTCAGGCAATCGCACATGCGGATATCGTTGTTGATATGATAGTTCAGAATGTTAGCAGTGATGGAAAGGCAACGGATATTTCCTTTACTGTTCCTAAGACAGATAGTGATAAAACACTCAAGTTAACCGAGGGGATTGCTGCTGAACTCGGCGCAAAAGGTGTTAACCTCAGGGAAGACATAGCGAAGGTCTCTATTGTCGGTGTGGGTATGAGGACTCATTCAGGTGTAGCAGCAAAGATGTTCGAAATCCTCGCAAAACATGGTATAAACATCATGATGATCAGTACGTCCGAAATAAAGGTATCCTGTGTTATTGAAGCAAAGTATACAGAGCTTGCTGTCAGGGTACTTCACGATGCCTTTGGCCTTGGAGAGAAATGAACCATGCACCAGGTTGAGATTTACGATACCACATTACGGGATGGATCACAGACAGAAGACATATCCTTCTCTGTAGAGGATAAGCTCAGGATTACCGAAAAGCTTGATGAGCTCGGCGTTCACTATATAGAGGGAGGATGGCCTGGCTCTAATCCAAAAGATATTGAGTATTTTAAAAAGGTAAAAAAACTGAGCCTCGAAAATTCTCAGGTCGTTGCCTTTGGGAGTACACATAGGCCAAGGCACAGGGTTGATGAAGACACAACGATAAAGGCCCTCCTTGATTCAAAGGCTAAAATTATAACGATCTTCGGAAAGACCTGGGATTTTCATGTCACAGAAGCACTGAGGATACCCTTCGAAGAGAACCTTGATATTATTAACAATTCCATTGTCTACCTGAAAAAATATGTCGAGAAGGTCTTCTTTGATGCAGAACACTTCTTTGATGGGTACAAAGGTAACCCAGAGTATGCAATGAAATGTCTTTCTACAGCACAGGATGCAGGGGCAGACTGCCTTGTGTTATGCGATACAAATGGCGGGAGCCTCCCGAATGATGTGAGAAGCATTATAGACTCCGTTATGAAGAGTGTCCGCATACCTGTTGGAATCCATGCACACAATGACTCGGAATGTGCTGTTGCGAATTCAATAGTAGCCATAGAAAGCGGTGCATCACAGGTGCAGGGCACAATCAACGGCCTTGGAGAGAGATGCGGCAACGCAAACCTATGTTCTCTTATTCCAGATCTCCAGGTTAAACTCGGAATAAGCTGTATTCGGGATGAACAGCTCAAGAGGCTCAGGGATGTATCGAGGTTTGTGAACGAGATAGCAAACCTGAGGCATTTTAAGAGGCAACCCTTTGTTGGCGACAGCGCCTTTGCTCATAAGGCAGGAATTCACGTGAGCGCAGTACGGAAGAGGCCGGAGACGTATGAACATATCAGCCCTGAGCTCGTTGGTAATTCACAGAGGATTTTGATATCAGACCTTGCTGGTAGGAGTAACATCTTAAGAAAGGCAGAGGAATTCGGGATTAATCTTGACCCTGATTCTACTCAGTTACAGGATATGGTCACTACCCTCAAGAATCTTGAGAATGAGGGTTTCCAGTTTGAGGGTGCTGAGGCATCTTTCGAACTCCTGATGAAAAAATCATTAGGCCTCCACAGGAGATTCTTTGATCTTATAGGCTTTAGAATTATCGTAGAGAAGCGGAAGGAAGGAGAAGACCCAATTAGTGAAGCAACCATCATGGTAAAAGTTGGTGGTCATATTGAACACACAGCAGCAACAGGCAATGGCCCAGTCAATGCCATTGACCATGCCCTGAGAAAGGCCCTCGATAAATTCTATCCGGAATTGAAATATGTAAAACTTCATGACTATAAAGTTCGCGTCCTCACAACAGGAAAGGGGACTGCTGCAAAGGTTAGGGTCCTTATCGAATCAGGAGACGAGGAAAAGAGGTGGGGTACTGTTGGAGTCTCAGAGAATATCATCGAGGCCTCCTATCAGGCACTTGTGGATAGTATCGAGTACAAACTGCTCAAAGATGGCACCAGCCACTAAAATGCAGCATATCCGCAATTTAAAGATCCTGAATTAATTCCTTCATTTTCACATCCTCAAGTAGGAGTTCAAAGGGAGATTAAGACTTTCAAAATCTGTTATGGTAAAATGAATACCTTATGAGAAAATGTTGGTGTAAGTAAGAAGCTCTGGTGCTGGATTATAGCCTTTTGTTTATGAGATATTTTATGAGATATTTAATGATTGAAAATCCTAAATCCTAAATTCTAAACAATATTAAATGACCAAAATTCAAAACTTATTTGAGTATTCGAACTAGTTGAGGATTTAGTGTTTAGAATTTTGGATTTAAAAAAGAAGGGGGTATTATGGCAGACTTAGAGGTGGACAAAATACGAAATGTAGCAGTTATTGCGCATGGAGGAGCTGGTAAGACCTCGCTGGTCGAGGCTATGCTTTTTAATGCAGGTTCTATCGACAGGCTCGGCAATGTCCAGGATGGAACGACAACAACAGATTATGAGCCTGAGGAGGTAGCAAGAAAGATTACTATCTCTTCTTCCCTCGCATTCTGTAACTGGAAAGATTGCAGGACTAACATCATAGACACACCAGGATTTATCAACTTTCTCGAGGATGCGAGAGGCTGCCTCAGGGCTGTTGATGGAGCAATCGTCATAATCAGTGCAATCTCGGGTGTTAAACCAGAAACCGTGAAGATATGGAGATATGCAGATGAATTTGAGGTACCGAGGGTTGTCTTTATCAATAAAATGGACAGGGATATTGCAAACTTCTCGAGGGCTATTGGAGAGCTTGAAAAATCTTTTGAGAAAGAGGTTGTACCCCTTTGTATTCCTATTGGTTCAGGGGAAAATCTCTCTGGCGTCGTTGACCTGGTGAAGATGAGGGCCTACACTTTCCATAATGGAAAGGCAGAGGAATCTGATATACCTTCTGAGATAATGTCTGAAGCTGAAGAATACAGGAAAAAACTTGTAGAAAAGATTGCAGAGTCTGATGACACCTTGCTTGAGAGATACCTTGAGGGTGGCGGGCTCTCTGAAGATGAGCTCACCAGTGGCATACGGGAAGGCTCTTTAACAAAGAGGTTTATACCTGTCACCTGTGGTTCTGCATTAAAGAATATAGCAATTCCTCAGCTCCTTGATACGGTCCTCTTGTGCCTCCCTTCACCAGTAGACATGGCACACCTATCACCTATTAAAGGCAAAAATCCGAAGGACGGGAAAGAGGTTGAAAGGAAACCCGCGAAGACGGAACCCCTTTCTGCTTATGTATTCAAAACGATTGCAGACCCTTATGCTGGGAGGCTCTCTGTCTTCAGGGTGTATTCTGGGGTGCTCAGGGCTGACTCTACTGTCCTGAACACATCAACAGGTGCAAAGGAGCGAATCGGCCAGGTCTTTTATCTCATGGGCAAAAAACAGATATCTGCACAGACTATAGGGCCGGGTGAGATAGGTGCAGTAGCAAAACTCAAGGAAACATTTACAGGAGATACCCTTTCTGATGATGCCCGTCAGATTATCTTTGAAAAGATGAAATTCGCTGAACCCATAATATCTTATGCAATTGCACCGAAGAGCAAGGGTGATGAAGAAAAAGTAGGCGTCGGCCTTCAGAGGATACTCGAAGAGGATCCGGCTCTCAAGTTTCAGAGGGATGAAGAGACAAAAGAGATGCTCCTTTCAGGAATGGGGCAGGTCCATCTCGAAGTGACAATCGAGAGACTAAAAAGGAAGTTTGGTACAGAGGTCTTAATGAAAACTCCCAAGGTCCCTTACAGGGAGACAATTAAGGCATCAACAAAGGCACAGGGCAGATATAAAAAACAGTCAGGTGGCAGAGGCCAGTATGGTGATTGCTGGTTAGCGATAGAGCCGCTCCCAAGGGGAGGCGGATACGAATTCAACGATAAGATTGTCGGGGGCGTAATCCCTCAACAATACAGGCCAGCTGTTGAGAAAGGAGTAGCGGAAACAATGCATGAAGGTATCATTACAGGATATCCCGTCGTTGATTTAAAGGTGACCCTCTATGATGGTTCCTATCACACAGTAGATTCATCTGAAATGGCATTTAAGATCGCAGGCTCAATGGCTTTGAAAAAGGCCTTCCTGGATGCCAAACCTGTGTTACTTGAGCCAATCATGAAGGTTGAGGTGATAACTCCTGATGATACCCTCGGCGCAGTAATAGGGGATCTCAATTCAAAAAGGGGCAAAGTTCAGGGTGTAGAACCACAGGCAGGTGGAAACCAGAAGATCGTTGCCCTCGTCCCTATGGCAGAAATGCTAACCTATGCAAACCAGCTCCATAGCCTCACCTCGGGCAGAGGGCTTTATTCAATGGAATTCTCCCTTTATGAAGAAGTGCCCAGCTATATCGCCCAGAAATTAATTGCAGAGCGAGAGGCCAAGAAAAAGGAGAAGGCAGAAGAGAAGTGAAAATCCTTCCAAAGGATTACAAGAACACCCTCAATCTTCCCCAGACTGACTTCCCGATGAAGGCAAACCTCACTGAGAGAGAGCCAACAATAATAAGGTTCTGGGAAGATGGGAAGATATATGAAAAGATCCAGGAGAAGAACAGAAAAAATAAACATTATATCCTTCATGATGGTCCACCCTATGCGAATGGCCCCATCCATATCGGCCATGCCCTCAATAAAATCCTTAAGGACGTAATTATAAAATATGAATCCATGAAAGGTTTCTATTCCCCATATGTGCCTGGCTGGGATTGCCATGGCTTGCCGATAGAATTACAGGTTGACAAGAATCTCGGCGTGAGAAAAGAGGAGGTTGATATCCTTGAAAAAAGGAGGCTCTGTAGAGAGTATGCTGCCCAATTCGTTGACATCCAGAGAGATGAGTTCAAAAGACTCGGGGTTCTGGGTGAATGGTCATCTCCTTATCTAACAATGTCTTACAGCTATGAGGCATCCATAGTCAGGGAGTTTGCTCATTTTGTGAAGGAGGGGTATGTTTATAGAGGGAGGAAGCCTGTGCACTGGTGTCCATCCTGTATCACAGCCCTTGCAGAGGCAGAGGTAGAGTATGCTGATAAGGAATCGCCCTCCATCTATGTAAAGTTCAGGGTTCAAGATAGAGATATAAAAGAGATATTACCTGACCTGACTGGTAGAAATGTCTTCATACTAATATGGACAACGACTCCCTGGACGTTGCCTGCAAATCTTGCCCTTGCAGTCCATCCTGAGGTTGAATATGTTGCTGTTGAAAGCGGGGATGAGGTTTATATTGTTGCTGAAGGGCTTCTCAATCCTCTCAGAGAAAAACAGATACTAAAGGGTGAGATTCTTTTAAAGGTTCAGGGCAAAAACCTCGAAGGTTTAATTACGGAACACCCCTTTGTTGAAAGGCGATCAAAGGTGCTTCTCGGAGATTTTGTCAACACCGGTGAGGGAACAGGTATTGTGCACATTGCACCTGGCCATGGAGAAGAGGACTATGAGATCGGATCTAAATATGGACTTGATATTTATGCACCCGTTGATGATAGAGGAAGATTCACAAAACAGGCAGGAGAGCTTGAGGGGCAATTCGTCTTCAAGGCAAATGAGAGAATAATAGAGATTATGAAAACAAAGAATTCTTTGGTAAAGGAAGAGAGGGTTGTCCATTCTTATCCCCATTGCTGGAGGTGCAAGAAGCCTGTTATCTTTCGCGCAACAGAACAGTGGTTCATCTCAGTTGAACATAATGGTCTGCGGGGTCGTTGTCTCGGAGAGATTGAAAAAGTCAATTGGATTCCCAACTGGGGAAAGGACAGGATTTACGGCATGGTCTTAAACAGACCTGACTGGTGCATATCGAGACAGAGGGCCTGGGGAGTCCCAATAACACTGATAAGATGCGGTAAGTGTGGCGGATTTATTAAAGATGAGAAAGTCTTCGAAGGGATTGTAATATCTTTTGAAGAAAAGGGTGCTGATATATGGTTTCTAAAGGAAGTAAATGAATTTTTGCCATCGGGATATGCCTGCAAAGAATGTGGAGGCACATCATTCAAGAAGGAGACGGATATTCTTGATGTATGGTTCGACTCCGGGGTAAGCCATGCTGCCGTCATGGAGATGGATGAAAGGCTGAACTGGCCTGCTGACATGTACCTGGAAGGGAGTGATCAGCACAGGGGATGGTTCCAGAGCTCCCTCCTTGCTTCTGTGGGAACAAGAGGGAGGGCTCCTTACAGGACGGTACTTACACATGGCTTCGTCGTTGATGGCCAGGGGAAAAAGATGTCCAAATCTCTTGGAAATGTTGTCGCGCCGCAGGAAGTCATAAAGGCTAATGGTGCAGAGATACTGAGATTATGGGTTTCAGCAGAAGATTACAGGGAAGACGTAAGGATATCAAAGGAGATCCTCAACAGGCTCACAGAGGCATACAGGAAGATAAGGAATACCTGCAGGTTTCTCCTCGGTAACCTTTACGATTTCGACAACAGGGATTATAGCCATGCCCTTTCAGAGATAGACAGATGGGCAATGAGCAGACTTCAGACTCTCATAGAAATAGTTATATCAGCATATGAGAGCTTTAACTTTCACGAGGTCTTCCATGCCCTTTACAACTTCTGTGTTGTTGACATGAGCTCTTTTTATCTTGATGTCCTGAAAGACAGGCTTTATACGTCCAAATCAGAATCTGTAGAGAGGCGTGCTGCCCAATGGGTTCTCTATCAGATACTTTCCACCATGACAAGGCTTATGGCACCAGTTCTTTCTTTTACAGCCGAGGAACTCTGGCAGAGCATGGGGAAAAGAGCAGAGAGCAGAGAGCAGAGAGCAGTGAGCCAAAAACACGGGATACAGAATACAGAGGAGTCTATATTGCTTACCTCATTCCCCGAGGTTGATAAAAAGCATTATGATCCTGAGATTGAAAAAAAGTGGGGTGATCTATTCCTCCTAAGGGATGAGGTGAATAAAGCATTAGAGATGAAAAGGGCAGAGAGGTTCATAGGGAATTCTCTCGAGGCAAAGGTTATACTCTATCTTTCTGAAAGAAAAGAGCTATCCGCCTTAGGCGGAGCACAGAGCATAGAGCAAAGATATAAAACACTTATTACTCAATATAAGGACTTTTTACCAACCTTTTTTATCGTCTCATCAGTTGAGATCATGGATAAAGGCCTCGATGGCTCATACAAAAGCGAGAATATAGAGGGACTCGAGGTTAAGGTAGAGAGGGCACCAGGTGCGAAATGTCAGAGGTGCTGGAATTGGAGAGAGACTGTTGGACAATCAAAGGATGCACCAGAGATCTGCGATAGGTGTTATAAGGTCATTTTTGGATAGATAAGATCCAACTACAAATAATTATGCTAAGACAAAAAGGATTATCATGCATAGGATTCAAGGGGTCAAGTGGTCAAGGATTCAAGTGGAAATCAGTCGAACCCTCGAATCCTCGAACCCTTTTTTGCAACTACTTGGGAGAAGAGCCTAAAATCCTAATAGAATGAAACGGTTCAAAGATGCACTCCTCACCTCATCTATTGTAATAGCATTAGACCAGATAACAAAATATCTCGCCCTCTATTATATAAATCCCTATGATTTTATAAAGATCTTCCCATTCTTGCATTTAGTAATGGTCACAAACAAAGGGGCTGCCTTCGGGATGTTTAAAAGTATTGGAAGCGTTTTCTTTATTGCTGCATCCATAGGAGCCATACTCTTTGTGATATTTCTTCTGATCAAGGGTAAGGAGAATTATCTCGGCCTCTCTCTAATACTCGGTGGTGCAATAGGAAACCTCATAGATAGATTACTTTATGGCCGGGTTGTGGATTTCATTGATCTATCGATAGGACAATACCATTGGCCTGCTTTCAATGTGGCTGACTCCTCTCTTACAATCGGTGTCACGTTAATTCTTTTAACCCATCTTTTAAAGACGATAAAAACGAAATATTTAGCAATGAAAAGCTAAATTTAGTCTGATCCTTTTTTGTGCCAGTGCGCGCTAGTGTGGCGTCTTATAAATGCCTTTACTTAATCTGTCATTCCTGCGAAAGCAGGAAAATAGATTAACTCAGTATCGCTGGTATAAGCCGAATCCAGTAAACCTATTTCAAGCGAAGATACTTGACCTGAAAAGATAAAATGGTGATAATTCATAATATCATCTCATCGTGAGGGGAAGATTCCTATGGCGGACGAGCATTCATTCGATATTGCCAGCAGAGTCGATATACAGGAAGTATCGAATGCTGTGCAGCAGGCTGTGAAAGAAATAAGTCAGCGGTTTGACTTCAAGGGAAGCAAGAGCAGTATTGATCTTGATAAAGACAAGGCGGAGCTCACGCTCATCTCGGACGATAATTACAAACTGAACAGTCTGACGGATATCCTCAAGGGTAAGCTCGTGAAGAGGAATGTCTCACTGAAATCTTTAAATTTTGGGAAGATCGAAAAAGCCGCAGGCGATACGGTAAGGCAGGTTGTAGTCCTCCAACAGGGCATACCTACTGAAAAGGCCAAGGATATTGTGAAGCTTATCAAGGATATGAAACTCAAGGTCCAGTCTGAAATCCAGAAAGACCAGATACGTGTCAGGGCGAAGAAGATAGACGATCTCCAGTCAGTCATAAAGATGCTGAATGAAAAAGATTTCGATTTTCATATCGAATTTATTAATTACAGATGAGAGACCCTATCGTGGCCGTTCCTGCCGACCAGCCTAATGCGCTCTCCGGCGTTGACAGTAAAACCTACATAGAAAATATGGGAAGTGGAGCCTGTCTAAAAACTATCTACATCACTACATATCTATGATAAAGTAGAGCATCAAATTCTTAGAAAGGAATAATTAATGCCATTAAGACCTTATGATCAAGAGCAGATATTTCTCCTTCCGCCCAGTCTCAATGAATGGGTGAGGCACGATCATCCAGCGAGAGTATTCTCTGAGATCATAGACAGGGTGTACACACGCCCGTTCAGGGAGCCGAAGGAAGAAGGGCGTCCTGCCTATCATCCGAAGATGATGTTGAAAGTGCTTCTGTGGGGCTACGCAACCGGGATCCGTTCAAGCAGAAAGGTTGAGGAAAAGCTTCAGCAGGATGTAGTTTTTATGTGGCTTGCGGGCTTAGAGAAGCCCGATTTCAGAACACTGTGTCTTTTTCGATCCGCCAATAGAGAGGCAGTAGAGCGTGTATTTGCCGATGACATAACGATCGCAAGGTCAATGGGGATGGCGAACATTGGCCTTGTCGCAATGGATGGAAGCAAAGTACGGGCAAACAGCGGGATCGACAGCTTCAAGACCGTAGGAGATTGGAAGAAGACTCTCGAAAAGGCAAAGTGTGAAGCGCGACGGATTATAGCCGAAGCGGAGCGGATAGACAAAGAAGAAAACGATCGTTATGGTGAAGAAGCAAGGGGTAATGAGCTACCTAAAGAGATCGAGAAGACAGAGGACCGGATCAAGAAGATAGAGGAGCTATTGGAGCGGGCGAAGAAATTGGGCAGGGAAGAGAAAGCCCGGATGAGCCTTACTGATCAAGAAGCGGGCTTTATGCATAAGAGGACAACATCTATTCCAGCCTATAATGCACAGCTTGCGGTGACGGAGGATCAAATCATCATCCATGCTGATGTAACTACTGAACCGGTTGATGTCAATCAGACGAAGATAGCAGTAAAGTGTATCGAGAAGCAGATCGGAGAGACGCCAGGCATTTTGGTGGCTGACACAGGATATGGTGGAGGAGATAACATTAAGTATCTGGAAGACAATGACATCGATGCGTACGTTCCGGAGGAAGGAGAGCGAAATATCGGGAAAACAAAGCGCCCAAGAGCGCATCTATATGGGAAAGAGGCTTTTATATACCATGAACAAGAAGATTATTATAGCTGTCCTCAGGGTGAAAAGCTTAGTCCTGTAGCAATGTCTCGGGTCAAGGGGAAGTACAGCAGCCGGGAGATTACGACGTATCGAACAGAGCGCGGTATCTGCGCCAAGTGTCCTTGTAGCGAGCATTGTACTACCAGTAAGAAGTTAGGCAGAGCGATAACGAGAGACGGATATGAAGCATCTCGAGAGAGAATGAGGGCTAAAATAGCATCAGAGGAGGGGAAAGCAATCTACGGGAAACGAAAATGCATGGTCGAGCCGGTTATTGGCCAGATAAAGACAAGGAGCGGATTCTGGCAATTTCTGCTTCGAGGGTTACAGAAAGTGCGGATCGAATGGAAGATAGCAGCAACGGCACACAATCTCTTGAAGATCGTAGGAGCAATCATGAGAAAGGAGCGGCTACTCCCAGCATTTGGGTAATACCTGAGGTAGTTTTACTTTGATAACCTTTAATAAAAAAGAACCCGTCTTAACTCAAGTTGTCAAATGAGTTTTTAGACAGGCTCAGTGTCCCTCTGTCACCCTTTCTTAATTATTTCTCAGTTTATTCATGCTAATATAAAAATATGCATCCTGAATTATTCAAGATTGGCCCCTTGACAATACACACGTACGGAGTTCTTGTGGCTGCTGGATTCCTTCTCGGCCTCGGCCTTGCTGTCAGGCAGGCGAGGAAGGAGGGCATCCCACCAGATAAGATCGTGGATCTCGGCTTCTATATCCTCCTGTCAGCCCTCATCGGCTCAAGGCTATTTTATATTTTGATAAATGCCAGCCACTATCTTAAAAATCCCTTAGATATATTCAAGATATGGGAAGGCGGTCTTGTCTTTTATGGAGGCCTTTTATTAGCTGTTCCAACGGTTCTCTGGTATGTAAAGAAAAACAACCTCAGTGTTTGGAATACAGCTGATTTGTTTGCTCCTTCATTAGCGATAGGCCATGCTATCGGAAGGCTCGGGTGTTTTTTTTCAGGCTGCTGCTATGGAAAACCTGCTGAAGGGCTTCCATGGGCAGTTACGTTTACTGACCCCGAATCCCTTGCCATAATTGGGGTACCACTCCATCCAACACAACTCTATGAGTCATTAGGAGAGTTTATAAATTTCTTTATACTCATAATCCTGCGGAGATATAAATCATTTAATGGTCAACTTTTTCTGACATATATCATCCTTTATTCCGTCCTGAGATTTATAGTCGAATTCTTCAGAGGTGATGTTGGTAGAGGGTTCATTACATCTCAACTTTCCTTTTCCCAGGGAATCAGTATCCTGATGTTTCTGATCGCAATAGCCGGGCTCGTTATTCTAAGACAGAGAAAAGGTAAAACTTAGTTTATAAATACTGCAGGATTTTTTGCATGTTTGGACGATGCCTATTATCCCCTATACCAAAGCAGGGAAAGAAAGCACGACACTTTTGTCCAATGAACAACCCTCGGCAAGACCGCAAGGTATCTACAATGTGAAAATACTTTTTTTGTGTCATTCCTGGAAAGCAGGAATCCAGATACTGTCTTCATGATGACAAGAAACTGAATAACTGGATTCCGCATCTCGATGTGAGTCTTCGCGAGAGTCGCTCCGACAAGTGCGGAATGACGGAAATAAGGTAACCTTGTAGCAAGACTACAGCGAATAACGAGTTTTAACATATAAGAATAAGGAGGAAGAAGATGACCGATGAGAAAATAAGGCAGATAGAAGAGAAACTGAGAACTTTTTGGGGAGAACTCTCGGAACAAAAGCTAAACAATGATCAACTCCGCTATCTCATCACATTGCTTGAACTCCTCAAGATAGAAACCGGGGAGAAACTTATGAAGCAAAATCCAGCCGATTACGACTTGCGCCACATTATTCTCTGGGTTGAATCCTTACGGACGGAGGCTGGACAAAAATTACTCGGACAAAAACCGACCAATTATGACCTGCGTTTTATCATGACATTGGTTGAGGATCTTAAGATGGAAGCCGGCCAGAAACTTTTAAACCAAAACCCAACAAAAATGGAGCTCCGTTGCATCATCAAAAACATTGAACCTCTTAGGGAAGAAGCTCAGAAATTGCTCAAGGGACATAGATAGGGACTTCTGTATGTGGTTATTTTTCCAAAGTGTATAAATTATCTACATATTTATTATATTGTTTATTTAATTATACTTAACTATAAATTTTAAACTATTGTTAATATCTACATGTCCTTAATTCCATACAACTTTACTGCCTGATTTAGACCCTGTTTTTTTATTTTCCTTTAATATCAGTTAGTTATCTGAATTTGTGTCTTTTGGCATATCATTTGTTCTATTTATAATCAACTGGGGTATTAAAAAAGTTTGAAAGTAATAAATATTAAGCAACTTATTTTTTTAGAGAAGAGGGTTTTTCGGGATCATAGATTGACAGATAACAAGAAAGGGGGCTTGAATGCTTAGTTTTTTATTAGGATTAATAGTTGGTACAATCCTTGGTGTAGCATATGCGGCAATCCTTTCTGCAGGGGCAATTGCAGATGAAAAAAGACAGCATATGTGGAAAAATTTCAACCAGCATGAAGAAGCAGAGCAAAATAGTTTGATACTTAAGCCCTAATTTTTTCTCTTGAAAAGCCAGTTAATAACCTCTCTCTGGGGAAAGAGCAATTTGGTCCCTTCCCATCAAAAAATCAATTAAACACCTCTAAAAAGACAATTAAAAATCAAAAGCAGTGCGAGGTCTTGTTTTTGTCATTCATTCACTCTTTATTCACAAGCCTGCTCGTTGAGTTGAGGCATACAAAGATTAAACTCGTCCCTTTGACCCACAAGAAGGACTACATGCAGAGTGAACACCAGGGATGTGCGCTAAAATGTGGAGAAAATGGTATGAGAAATTTTGGCTCAAGACTTGATGTTTATTTGCCAGAAAAAAATAATGGTCAACCTATAAGATTGAGATATGGTAAGGTAGACAAATAGCGACAGGAGGAATACAGCTATGAACAAAGGATTTAAAGGTGCTATTCTGCAGAGGGACAAGGAAACATATGCTATTGTGCCGAGGATTCCTATGGGCGTGTTAACTCCTGAGATTCTTGAAAAGCTTGCGAAGGTTGCTCGCAAATATAAAGTCCGAATAATCAAGATAACTTCAGGCCAGCGTATAGCACTGGTAGGAATAAAACCTCAGGATGTTGATAATGTCTGGAACGATCTTGGAATGCAAGTCGGGCCGGCAGAGGGATTATGCGTCCATTACGTTCAGGCATGTCCGGGTACGGAAACCTGCAAGTTTGGCCAGGGGGATTCCCTCGGTCTTGCAGCGAAGATTGAAAAGATGTATGTTGGCAAAAAAGATTTTATCCCGGCTAAAACGAAATTCGGGATTTCTGGTTGCAGACTGAACTGCGCAGAAAGTTATGTAAGGGACATAGGTGCGTTCGCTACCCCTGAGGGGTGGACAGTGGTAGTGGGTGGCAATTCAGGAGGCAGGCCACGGGTTGGAAATGTGATAGCAGAAAAACTTTCTGAAGAAGAAGTAGTCGAGCTGATACAAAGGTGTCTTGATTATTATGCAGAAAATGCCAACCAAAGAGAGAGGCTTCCGCGATTTATTGAACGCATCGGCATAGAGGAATTCAACAAAGCAGTGCTTAAACGCATAAAGGAAAGTTACCATCCTCTTTCTGAACGGTGACGGATCGGCTCTTTTCTGAAAACATCAATGAAATGAAATAGTGCTAAAAGAGGATGTTTATAAGCCATGCGGGTACCAGAGTATCGCATCACAGCCCTGATTTTCTCTCTCATTGCTGGTTTATAACAATGTACCTGGCAGTTGGCACAAGTTGTCTTATTCTCCTGGAACGGGCATCTGTCAAGGTGTCTTTTTGAATAACCCAAAAGCTCGCTGCAGTCAGGGCAAAGTCTGTTATGAGTTTTATGTTGGTCATGACAATAGATATTGATCATGGCTTCAATAGTTTTTTTCTCCCTCCTCACCCTGCCTCTCTTGTTAAACATGATGAATACCGAATACCTTTCCATTGGTTTATCGGACACTTCAGCAACTGTTAATTGCGTCTATGAGTTTTCGCAGCTTTCCTAAGTCCCTACGGTTGAAATCCACTACAAGGCGTGGTAGGTTGGCGATCTCCGGTTCATCAGCTTCTGCAGGCAGGGGCCCTGAGAGATATATGTTCCCCTGGGGTATCAGGATATCAGAAAATTGGTCTTTGAGTTCTTTAACAAATTTAAGATCAATATCTGATGTAAGCCGGAGCACCAATTGTTTTTCAACATATCGCAGGCTGTGATAACGACGGTAGAAATGATCAATCTTCTCTACTGCAGCATCTACGGAATCGACGCGTTCAAACAGATAAAAATCAGAGGCAGTGATATAACCCTGAGCCATAAGTTCTTCTTCAAAAAACTGGATCCATCGTGACCAGTAGGTTCCACCTGGCTCGTCTACAAGGACAAGCGGTATGGGATCGCGTTTCCCTGTTTGTAAAAGTGTAAGGGTCTCCATTGCCTCATCAAGGGTACCGAAACCTCCCGGAAAAAGTGCGATTGCGCTGGCCTCCTTCAGGAAGGCTACTTTTCGGTTAAAAAAGTACTTATACACAATAAGGCGCGGGTTTCCCTCTATTACAGGATTGGGTTTCTGCTCGAAGGGAAGCCTGATGTTAACACCAAAAGAATACTCAGGACCAGCCCCCTCATTAATCGCCTGCATGATACCAGACCCTCCTCCTGTAATTACCATATAGCCTGCCTCAGCAAGCTTTTTCCCAAAAAGGTGTGCCATTTCATAAACCGGTTCGTCAGGCTGTGTTCTGGCCGAACCAAAAACACTCACTTTTCGGACATGACGGTAAGGGGCAAATACTTTCGAACTAAACCGCATTTCCTTCATTGTAACACTCATGAGCTTGAGGTCTGCCTTCTCATCCTCCTCTTGGCCCGCCTTGAGGGCAGCCAAAATCATCTCGCGGACAAGCTCTGGGTGATGTATATGACCTGAGAGTTCCATCAATTGGTCAATCGCCTCATCAACAGGTCCATTGGTTCTTGTAAAGTGAAGTTCCATGCTTCTCCTTTTCAGTGATGCTTGAAGGCTTCTATAATTCTACTGAATTTGCCCCCCTAATAGTCATCTCCTCTTTCATTAATTTCATAATAAATTATAGCAAATGAAAGTCATTGTATAGCATAGCTTTTGGAATTGACCTCATTTTCCCTGTTATCTGCTTTTGCAGGAGTTGTTAAATAGTGTTGTTTATGTCCTGATATTCTAATCTACAGGATCGGGGAGTACTTCTTACAGTTGTACATAAAGAGAAACAGAAAGAGAAAGCCAAAGAGAATTGTTCTGGATATTGACGCCACAGACGATCCTACGCATGGCAATCAGCAATTGACCTTTTTTCATGGATACTATGATCAGTACATGTATCATCCCATGGTGATCTATGATGCGGACACAGGGGCATTGCTGACAGCGGTACTACGCCCTGGAAATAAACACGCCAGTTATGCAGTGGTGAGTGTATTAAAAAGGATCATACCGAGATTAAAGGAGGCATTTCCAAAGACTGAGATAATCATCCGGGGAGACGCGGGATTGGCAGTGCCCGAACTGTATGAGTACTGTGAGGGTGAAGGGCTTGGTTATGTAATAGGGTTGATCAGGAATGATGTTCTGGAGAGACTGGCTGAGGGACTTCTTAATGAAGCACATGAGCGATATGTGGAGACAGGGGAAAAACAGAGGTTATTTCAGGAAGCACAGTATCAGGCCCAAAGCTGGCCACATCTGCGAAGGGTGATTATCAAAGCAGAATGGCTGCCCCAGGGTCCCAACAGTCGGTTTGTCGTGACGAATCTTTCGTATAAACCAAAGGCTCTCTATGAATTCTACACAGAACGTGGTGGTACGTGCGAGGTCAGAATTGATGAACTGAAGAACGGATTGAAGACAGACAGGTTAAGTTGCCACAGGTTCCTCGCAAATCAGTTTCGGCTTTTTCTGCACATGGCGGCATATTGGTTAGTGCAGCGTCTGAGGGAGGCCCTTCGGAAGACCGAATTTGGCTGCATGCAAATACAGCAACTCCGAATCAGGGTTTTGAAGATCGGTGCTCTGGTGGTACAGTCTGCCCGGAGGTTATGGTTCCACTTGGCAGGGGCCTATCCTTGGAAAGATATCTTTCAACTGGCTCATACACGACTGCTTATCGACAGTAGCTGACCTCTTCACATTCTCCCCAGGTAAAAAATATCTCCTTATGGGATACGTGCGTCTAAAATCTTATTGCAGTAGATATTTAAGCATGTATTGAACAAAAAATATGCACCCTCATGATACGGTTGTCTCTTTCAGCATGATATGATCTCTCATATCGACAATTTTTCGTTCTGAATATCAATTCCAAATAATTTATGAATTAAGTGGGTTAGAGCAGGGACATGGTTTTTATAGAGGATTTTACCTTGCTTCTATAACCTCCAAATATTTACTTAAATAATCTCCGTCTATTAAATGAAGGGAAAGTTTGGAGAGTGGAAAGGATTATTTATCTTTTTTCGTTCTCAATTGCTCCTTGTTCTTACGAACAATTGAGTCAATAGTTAATTTTAATTTATTAAAGTCAATGGGTTTAACAAAATATCCGACAGGATCGACATTTTTTGCCTCTTTTATCGTCTCCTTATCTGAATAGCCTGTTATAAAAATAATTGGGGCACAAAAACGGGAGCGTATCTGCCTGGCAGCTTCAATTCCAGTAATTTCACCGTTCAGGCTTATATCTATCAACACGATGTCTGGTTTTTCACGTTCCGCTTTTTCAATCGCTTCCTTCCCTGATGATGCATGTTCACACATTCCATAACCCCAATGCTCTAATAAATGTTGTAAGCTCATGGCTGTAATAATTTCATCTTCAACGATCAAAATTTTTGTTTTCATCATTGCATTACAAGCTTTTCATGTCTTGTCGTTTCTTTAAACTTTATCAGAAAATCAGTTCCTTTCTCATCCTGTAATTCCACTTTCCCCCCAAGCTGGTCCTCTGCTAATTTACGAACAAGTTTCAAGCCCAATGATTTCGTATTCCTGAAATCTAAACCTTGTGGCAAGCCAATGCCGTTATCACTAATCCGAAGTCCCATTTCATCCCCATCTGTTAAGTATAGTACTATTCTGATTGTACCTTCTCTATTATCCGGGAAAGCATGTTTCAGGGAATTGGACACCAGCTCATTGATAATCAAGCCGCATGTAGTAATACTGTCAAGAGATATGAAGACATTATCAATATCTAATGTTAAGGATATTCTGTGTTTACTCCCCTCATAACTTGTCACGAGGGCATCTGTGAGTTCTTGAATATAATCCTTGAGATTGACATTCGATAAATCTTTAGATTGATAGAGCTTTTCATGGACAAGGGATATTGACCTGATTCTGTGCTGGATGTCTTTTACAACTTCCAGCATTTGTTTATCATCAATGGTCAAAGACTGAAGGTTGAGCAGACTGGAAATAACCTGCATATTGTTCTTTGTCCTGTGGTAAAGCTCTCGCAGAAGCATTTCCTTTTCCCTGAGAGATACTTTGAGTTGATCCTCTACCTGTTTGCGCTCGGTAATGTCCTCTATAACGCCGTCCATCCATGCGATGTTACCATCTGCATCATAATGAACTTTCGCCGTACATGAAGCCCATATAGGAGCACCATCTTTCTTTCTAAGACATAATTCTTTATTCTTTACAAAACCTTTCTGGAGCATCTCTTCGACGAAAAGCTTTCTTTCTTCCAAATTCTGGTAAAGGTCCGAAACGCGAACTTCCATAAACTCATCAACAGAATCGTAGCCAAACATCTTGGCTATGGCAGGGTTTGCCTGAATAAAGTGACCATGAGGACCAGCCGTATTTCTGTAGACTCCAATATTAACATTCTCGACTAACGTCCTGTATTTCTCATCGCTATCACGCAGTGCCTCAGCTGCCTCCTTGCGCTTAGTTTCCGATTTTTCTAACTCAGCAATTCGTTGGCGCAATTGCAATAGCTCGTCAATCAGTTGTTCTTTTGTCTTGTCTTCATCTTTCATCTTGTATACATATAGGACCGCTCATTCCTAATAGAACTATAGACTATTCTAACAAATTGAGGTTCTAAGGATTTGCTATTGATACCTACCCTAACCCCTCCTTGCCAAGGAAGGGAATGCCTGCCCAATAAGAAGAGCTAAAAAGTGGTTAGAGCTGACTGAGATTCTTAAGAAGAAACATCCGAAGCTTACCGAATTTATTGATTCACTGGAAACAGCACTTATACTTATAGAGATAACCCAACGTATACATGTCACAAGATTCCAGAGTGTTTCAGAGTGCCATATAAAATAAAAAGATTATTCCTTACCCCTGTATGCCATCAGCCAATTCAATGATCCGTTGAGCATACGCATTTTTTAATTTCTTGAGGAAATTCTCATCAACACGGCCTCTCCATGTAGTGACCTCGGTAAACCGCTTCGGAATAGCCACTCCCTTTGGGTCAAAGCCGGTGGCAAAACGTGTCTTCCAGCGAAGCTTCTGAATCTGCTGGGAAACGCTCTCGATGTTGTCAGCCAGAGTATCGTAGCCCACGGAGTGCAGACATTTTGAAAGCAGTTCATCAGTGTAAACACTACGAGCAAAGAGGCAGGCAACCATGGATGTAAGGAAAACTCTACCCCGCTCGTCTTTAACCAGAAAATCTACAGCATCCTGAAGGTTCTTATTCTTGTACTTCTGGTCATAGCTGTAACCAGCAGAATCCAGATGTGAGTGGCGTAATCCAAGCGCCTGGGACGTAAAGAAGACCTCACCTGTTGCATATCCAGCCATCTCCTGTCCGAGTACACAGGCAAAATCACTGCCTCCGTAATGCTGAGCGGCTTTCATCGTACCCTGCGAGAGAAGGCGATAGAACTCGTTTACACCAAAAGCCAGGTGCTGCATGGCTTCCTTGTATCCCTCCTCATCGCCAAACTTGAGAGGTACAATTGTCTCTTTTTCGGTGATGATCCCCTTCTCCAGGGCCTCAGTGGCCCAGGCAAGTGCCACACCTGCAGACATGACATCAAGACCCAACTTCTCCACCACGTCGATAATCGATAGCACGGCAAAGCAGTCGGTTATGCCGAGCATTGAGCCAGTCGCAAAGATAGGTTCATGGTCGTATGACACCTGGCGGTATAAGTACCGGTTCTCTTCCTTGAACCTCTCGCGGACAAACCCGATGTGTATGCACCCGACAGGACAGCCTGAGCAAGCTGAATTCCGCAACAGCGCAACCTCTGCAAACTTCTCACCGCTAATACCAGTAATATCAGGAGCACTCGTTCGCTGCAGGTTCCTGCAGGGTAGAGCCTTGATATCGTTTAGCACGGCAACATTCTCCGGCGTTCCGAGATTGTGATATTTGCTCATCATGTCAGTATCGGTGAGATGCTTGTATACTTCCTGAAAAAGCTTGGGATATTCTTTGTTCTCCATAAGTGGGAAAACCCCGTCACCAAGAATCACGATCCCCTTGAGGTTCTTCGCACCCATAACACTGCCGCTCCCGAGTCTTCCGAAATGGCGGTAAGAGTCTGCATTGATACAGGCCATTGCCGAACCATTCTCGCCAGCAGGACCAATACGGAGTATGCTCCTGTGGCCTGTCCCTTTAAACATTCGACGCAGCATCTTGCCTGTCACATACAGATCCATACCCCATAGGTAGTGGACTTCCTTGACGTCGAGATACCGTGAGCCAACTGCAACACACGAGGGTCTATTCGCTTTTCCTGTAATAACAAGGGCATCAAGATCTGCAAAACGGAGAGAAAGTGCGGAACGTCCGCCGGCATGACTCTCGGCATATTGGTCATGATAGGGTGACTTGAAGGCACATACCGTCTTACTCATGAGTGGGAAGTAACCGGTGAGTGGACCAATCGTAAAGATTAGCGGTTGTTCCGGGTCATTCCACGGTTTATCGAAACGGCCGTATTTATTAAATAATGCAGCAGCCAGGCCGCTCCCTCCTGCTACTGTATCTCTGCCATCGACAGTCAGCACATTTCCGCGGCCCGTAAAAAGGTCTACAATCAGAACTCTGAAATGGTCTCTTATCATGATGCAGTATCCAGTGGTTCGTTTGTATTTACAGCCTCTGTTTTGACTTCTACCATCTCGAGGCAGTCGTGAGGACAGAAGGGTACACAACGACCGCAATGGATACAGACAAAGGGGTCACCCGTTACATCAAGATAGATCGCGTCGACCGGGCATGCCATGGCACATTCGCCACAACGGATGCAGAGTTTCTTCCGGACAATTACTCCCCCACCTTTTCGTTGGGTGTAAGCACCAGTTGGACATGCCAACACACAGGGGGCAGGATCACAGGCAAGGCAGGTTCTTGCCTCAAAGCCCGTAGATAAGCCGCCTGAAGAGGCAATGCGTATGCCTACAGTATCCCACGAGAGGCGTTTGTGCACAAGGCGTGCACAGGCAAGTGAGCAGGAATGACATCCAATGCATCTATCCATCCGCGGTGTTGTTAAGATGTTCATGTAATACTCCTAAATATTATACTTCCGGCTGTTGAAAGAATTCCTTGACCTATCGACGGAATGCCTTCCTCCCTGCGTATTTCGCAGCACTTCCGAGCTCTTCTTCGATACGCAGTAACTGGTTGTACTTGGCGATCCGGTCGGTCCGGCTTACAGATCCTGTCTTGATCTGCCCCGCCCCGGTTGCAACCACAAAGTCCGAAATAAAGGTATCCTCTGTTTCGCCTGAACGGTGCGAGACTATTGATGTATAGCCAGCCGCGGCAGCCATCTTCATTGCCTCAAGGGTTTCAGTCAATGAACCAATCTGGTTTACCTTGATGAGGATCGAGTTTGCGATGCCTTCCTTGATGCCCCGTGCGAGCCTCTCAGTGTTGGTCACGAAGATATCGTCACCGACAAGCTGGATCTTACTGCCAAGTGCATCAGTGAGTATCTTCCATCCCTTCCAGTCGTCTTCTGCCATACCGTCCTCAATGGAGATAATCGGGTATTGACGAACCCAGTTCGACCAGAACTCGATCATCTGCTCTGAAGTCTTTTCACTCTTGTCAGACTTCTTGAAGACATATTTCCCCTTCGAAGCGTCGTAAAACTCGCTCGCCGCCGGATCGAGGGCAAGAGCGATATCCGTTCCCACTTTATATCCTGCCTGTGCAATCGCTTCAAGAATTACCTCAAGTGCCTCCTCGTTTGACTTGAGGTTTGGTGCGAAACCACCTTCGTCTCCGACCGTTGTCGAATAGCCCTTTTTCTTCAGGACGCTTTTCAATGTGTGGAAGACCTCAGCTCCCATGCGGAGCGCCTCTGAAAATCTCGCCGCGCCGTACGGTGCGATCATAAATTCCTGGGGATCCACTGAGTTGTCAGCGTGGGCGCCGCCATTCAAGATGTTCATCATTGGCACTGGCAGCAGAGAGGCTGAAGCTCCGCCGAGATAGCGATACAGGGGCAGTTTCTGTGAAGCTGCGGCAGCCCGTGCCACTGCCATCGACACAGCGAGAATCGCGTTAGCGCCGAGCCGGCCCTTGTTCGGCGTTCCGTCAAGTTTGATCATCTTCCGGTCAATCTCTTCCTGATAGGTCACCTCCATGCCCAGTATCGCACCAGCAATCTCTCCACTTACATGCTCGGCTGCCTTTCGGGTTCCCTTGCCGAGGTACCTGGTCTTATCGCCGTCACGAAGTTCAATCGCCTCATGCTCACCAGTTGACGCCCCTGAAGGAACAGCTGCTCTTCCCATGCTGCCGTCCTCAAGATAGACATCTGCTTCAACAGTCGGGTTACCGCGTGAATCGAGAATCTCTCTTCCGGTAGTCTTTGCAATCTTACTCATAATCGCTCCTTTCACAAAAGTTCTCTGCTGACATAGTAAGATCTTGCATCTTCGAGCAATGTTTATAGAAACCAACTAAATCTCAGCGCTCGGGGACTCCAACGACGAGTGGCTGAGGTCAATAATTTCCATACGGTTGTTTGCCTCAGGGTATTTAGTTGACGGACCTTCAGTCAAAACAACGATGTTTCCTTCCACCTCGTAGGCATGCAGCCATTCCCGTACATAGGTCTTCCAGTTCTCTGGGTGATCAGGCTCATGAACCGGGTAGACCCCGTAAGAAAACTTCAGATGCTGGCAAGTCGTCTCCTGAGAGCTGACTGCGACGATCCAGACAGGAAGCCGGAACCTCGCAATGCTCCGTGCAGTTGCCCCGCTGTGGGTTGGGACAAAAACTGCAGCAGGCGATGCGAACTCGAGGCTCCTCTCAACGCTCAATGCTATGAGATGAGCCGGACGAAGCTTGCCTTTGAGGTCAACTCCCTTGAACATCTCTCCAACCGTAATGGCAGGGCGATGCGGTTCTACAGTGGCTGCGATCTTAGCGAGCATCGCCACAGCATCTACAGGATACTTTCCCATAGCAGACTCTTCTGAAAGCATCACGCAGTCAGTCCCGTCCAGTATGGCATTAGCCACATCAGTAGCCTCAGCTCTGGTGGGGCGGAGGTTTTCAGTCATGGATTCGAGCATCTGTGTCGCCGTAATCACAGGCTTTGCATGCATGTTTGCAAGACGTATGAGCCACTTTTGTATAATAGCGATCCGCTCGATAGGAACCTCAACTCCAAGGTCACCGCGGGCAATCATGATACCGTCAGCGGCTTCGATGATTTCGTTAATATTGTCGAGCGCGCTTGACCGCTCAATCTTAGCAATAATGGAAGGATGATACCCCAAATCGGCTGCTGCAGAGCGCACCGTCTTGATATCATCAGCCTGGTTCACAAAGGACTGGCTCACTGCATCCACTCCGTTTTTGAGTGCGAATTTCATGCAGTTGTAATCATGATCGGTAAAGGCACTGATGCCGAGATCAATGCCAGGCAGATTGAGCCCCTTGCGAGACCGGAGCTCACCCCCGACTATTACCTTGCATATGACTTCGTTTCCCCTGACCGCTGTCACTTCAAGCTGAATGAGTCCATCATTGAGGAAGAGGATGTCAGTCGGCTTAACTGTCTGGGGAAGGCGACTGAAGGTCACTGAAACCCTGTTTGCATCACCGACTATTTCATTAGTCGTGAGGACAAAAACGCCTCCTACCTTTAGCTGTATCGGTTCATTTGCGATCTTTCCAACTCTTATCTTCTGACCGGGAAGATCCGCCATGATAGCTATCTGCTTTCCAACAGTCTGAGCAGCGGTGCGAAGGTCTTCGATCATCTTTGCATGACTGGTAAAATCCCCGTGCGAGAAGTTAAGCCGTGCCACATCCATTCCTGCCAAGATCATCTGTTCCATAACCTCACGGGAACTGGAGGACGGCCCAATAGTACAGATGATTTTGGTTTTGTTTGCTGGTAGTTTCATGATCGTTACCTTTCTATTCTATAAGATGACAAGTTATTTTTCATTTAATAACAAAGATTGCTATTCATTACAAGCCTGCTTCAGGAAGAGATGGAACTCCCGCCTATGCATGGTTTCTGAGCATTAATTCCAGGGGATGAGGGTTCAAATAATACTGCCTTTTTAGATAAGGTTCATCAAACTTCCTGACATAATGCTTGATTAAGACAACAGGAACGATAAGAGGAATGTATCTCCTGTGATAATTTTCAATAACTTCAAGCAATTCCTTTTTATCATCTGCTGAAAGTTGTTTTTTAAAATAACCTGCTATATGCTGTAGAACATTTGTATTCTTTTTGACTGTCGCAATTAGACGCAATCCTTCTATTAAGAGCCGTATGTACTCCGAGTGAAGGTCTTCAGGTTTATATTTTCTTGCACTGGCAACCAGCTGACCGAGTAAAGTGAAATGCTTAGGACTATGAGAAAGAATCAGAAGCTTATGTTCAGTATGGAAGATTATTAAATCCCTAACAAGACCGCCTTTCTTCATAAATTCTTTCCACCTCTTGTAAACAAAGACCCTCTCAATAAAGTTCTCTCTCAAGCCGGGGGCGTGAAGTCTTCCATCATCTATGACGGGAATGAGAGGAAAATTCTGCATGAAGGCACCTCCAAATATGCCAACTCCCCTTTGGCTCGGCATACCAGATGGAGCATAGACTTTCACTCCTCCTATGCCCGAACTGGGTGATCTGCTTTTGAAGATAAAACCACAGAGTTCTTCCTTTTCAATCTCCTTTAGTTTTTCCTCCGCCCATCGAAACATGCCTTCAGTATGGTCAATTCCTGTGCGAATAGTTACAAGACGCGGTGAACCGGGATCGCCTACTAAATGCATCGGCTCCCTTGGAACTGGAAGACCATATTCTACTTCCGGACATACACTCACCCATTCGAAATACTGCCCGAGAGTATCTGCTATATAGCTATCAATCTTGTGCCCTGCATCGTAGCGGACCTTTTCCCCGAGGAGACAAGAACTTATCCCGATTTTAATCTTCTCCATGTCGCTCTGTTTAGACGTTATTTTAATTAGATCAGAAAAAAGGCACAACAAACTTTTATACTTAAAAAGTAAAATCGGAGATATCAGCTTTCAAGCAGGAATGGTAATCAAAGAATCTATTCTCATAAATGCAAAGCTTGATAAAGTCTGGAAGACTTTTACTGACCTCACCTGTTGGAAAGACTGGAATACCGTAGTGAGAGATGTTTGTTCAAACGAAAAGTCTCTTTCCTGTGGGGGCGAGATTTCGTGTTGTTTCCGCCCGTTTTTATTTCCCGTTAAAGCGAAGAGCAAGGTTGATGAGGTAATCCCTTATGAGCGAGTCGTATGGTCTGCTCAAAAAAAAGGTTTCTCTACACGAAATGAATTTTCTTTTCAAAACTATGAAAAAGGTGTACTAGTAACAAGCAGGGAAACCTTTACTGGATTCCTTGTCAGGGCTTTCGGTTTCTTCCTCCCCAAAAGGAGAATGCATACCCTTATACAGACTTTTCTGAAAGACCTTAAGACAGCTTCAGAAAAGCAGTTCATTCAATAATCACACCTACCTTTTCTTTCGCATCTTTCCTGCAAGTCTCTTGAGTACTGATTCAAGGGGGATAGGATCCCTTCCAGTAACCTCTTGAAAACGATTATTTGAGGGCATGGTGTCGCTTCTCAGGCCCTCAGCCAGTGCTGTTCCAATAGTATTGGGTATCCCTGTGATCAATTGGATCCAGAGGGCAGACAGATAAATTGCAAAGAGTGGAATTGGAATGATGATATTTTTCATTCCGCTTATTGATTTTCCACAGAGGGCAAGGAGATCACGATAACGTATAGCATCCGATCCGATTTCAAAAATCTCATGTCCTTTGATAGGTCGCGAAACCAATTTATCAAGAACACTTACTGCGTCTTCGAGCGCAATAGGTGCACAAAGCGAGTTAAGCCATCGGGGTGTGATCATTATAGGGAGGCGCTTTGCAAGATAGTACACAATGAGATAGGAAGAACTACAGGTTGCCAAGAGTATACTTGCACGAACCTCTCCAACAGGGATACCATAGGAAGCGAGCGCTTCGCCTGTCTCCATTCTGCCTTTAAGATGAGGTGAAACCTGTTGGCTCGCTGGGATAATACCACCGAGATATATTATTTTTTTTATGCTGACGCGTTGAGCTGCACTCCCTGCAGAATTTGCCAATCGTACATCAAGCTGCTCGAAATTTTTTGCCCCGAGGGAATGGATGAGGTAGATTAAGACATCGGCACCACGGAGAAAATTCTCAGTGCTCGCTGCGTCATTCAGATCTACTGGTTTCCAGGTGAGACGATCATGCTGCAGAGCCTCACTATCCTGTCTTTTCCGGTATGATGCTATGATTTTATATTGCGGAGATTCAAGAAGCTTTTTGATGAGATTTCGACCGACACATCCTGGAGCACCTAAGATCGCAATATTCATATTTTCTCAGTTCTACTGGTATTATCCTCAAATAATCTTCGAATTACATCATATAAACTATAACAGGATAGGATATGTGTTTCTACTTTTGAAAATGTTCAGATGTTAAGCATTTTCTCGGAAGGTAATGTGAAATAAAATGTTGCCCCTTCGTTCACTTTTCCCTCAGCCCATACACGCCCTCCGTGCCGATGAATTATACGCTGCACTATGGCAAGTCCAATACCTGTCCCCTCAAATGCCTCTCCACTGTGTAGTCTCTGGAAAGCCCCAAATAATTTATCTACATACTGCATATCAA
>CAWGWX010000017.1:0-27418 GCA_963826355.1 Nitrospirota bacterium
TGATTATTGGGACGGTTCTATTTTCTTTCTCTTTCATCTCTTTCGACCTTCTGATTGAGTGTTATGAAAATGCAAAAATCTTCTGACTGAATTATTCAGGACAAAGTACCAGCAACTGATGGTAAAAAATTTGCAATCTAAAAGATACTTCTTTACCCCATAGCTGCCCTCCGGGATAGTTAAACAATATAACAAATCCCTCTTTCTGTCAAACAAAATGAAGACCTTGCGCCAAGACCGTAAGATCTCAAAAATTGAAAATATTGATAAAAACGCATAAATCCTTTTACCTGTCTTTGCGAGCGACCAACGGAAACGTGGCAATCCCGAATGCATTCGGGATTGCCTCGTCGTTCCACTCCTCGCAATGACACTTTGCTTATTGCGTTTGCATTAGTTATGACTTCTGAAGTCATTAACCCGAAAATACCCCCCTCACCCTTGCCCTCTCCCACCAGTGGAGAGGGGACTATTTTTAGCAAACATAGGGATAACCACCAATGAACCACCCTGTAGCAAGACTACAAAGAATATTAAGTTTAAGCATTGCATATTATTCTGAATTATGATATTCTGATTTCATAAAATCTGAAATTATTGGAGGTCCAAATGGAATCTGCCAAAGTATCAGTTGCAGAAATAAAATCCCGCGGCCAGTTAACCATACCGAAAAAAATAAGGGAGATAAGCCATCTTGAAGAGGGACAGGTGGTTACTATAATCCCTGTGGGAGATTCTCTTATCATCACACCAAAAAGACTCGAACTTGATGAAGCGAGAAGGCAAATAAGGAAACTACTGAAGGCATCCGGCCTTTCCCTCGATAAGCTTTTGGCAGGGCTTAAAGAAGAGAGGGAAATCCTTTACAAAGAGACCTATGGCAAAAAAAGAGGTTAAGGTCTTTCTCGATTCAAATGTAATAATATCGGGTCTCTTTTCTGACAAGGGAGCACCTCGTATCATTCTTGATCTTCTAAGCCTTGGCCTACCCGTTCTTGTTGGGGTAACCGGGCATTACAATATTATCGAAATTAAACGGAACATTAAGAAAAAAATGCCAGAAGTACTCTCCTTATATAATGAGTATCTTCCTAAACTGAATCTTGAAATTATCCCCCTGCCATCTTTAGAAAAGATAAGGGATCTATCAGGACATATCTCTGATAAAGACGCTCCTGTCCTCGCTTCAGCCATAATAGGGGAAGTGGATTTTCTCGTTACAGGAGATAAAAAGGATTTTGTGAGACCCAGAAAAAAGGGGAAATATCCTTTCAAAGTCGTTACTCCTTCAGAATTTCTTGATAGAATTCTCCCGGTAATTCTTAAAAGTCTTTCTCCTTCCCCTAGGTAAAATACAGTAAAATAAACCATGAAACTTGCCTGGAAAAACTTTTATTTAGACTTCTCTAAAAAGACTTACATAATGGGGGTCCTCAATGTCACCCCTGATTCTTTTTCTGACGGCGGATTATACTTCGATAAGTCTGTAGCAATCAAAAGGGCAATCCAGATGGTTGAGGACGGTGCTGATATCATCGATATTGGCGGTGAATCAACACGGCCCGGCTCAGAATCAATCACTATCGATGAAGAGCTAAGACGCACAATTCCTGTCATTGAAGCACTAACGAAAGAAATTAAAGTCCCTATATCTATTGATACATATAAATCGGAGGTTGCTATGGCAGCATTGGATTCCGGGGCATCCATGGTAAATGATATTAGTGGATTGAGGTTTGACCCTAAGATGTCAGAAGTGGTTTCCGAATATAAGGTACCTGTGGTAATTATGCACATAAAAGGTAGGCCAAAAGATATGCAACAGAATCCTGTTTATGAGGCACTGGTACCTGAGATAATGGATTACTTTAGAGCTAGCATATCAATAGCAAAGCAATCAGATATTTCTGACGACAAAATAATCATCGATCCAGGCATAGGGTTTGGAAAAACCCCTGAGCACAACCTTACGATAATTAACAATCTTCGCGAGTTCACATCTCTGGAGAAACCAATACTTATAGGGCCATCAAGAAAGGCTTTTATAGGTAAAATCCTTGGAGATGTTCCTGTTACAGATAGGCTTGAAGGCACTGCAGCAGCAGTTGCCATCTCTATCATGAATGGCGCAAATATGATACGCGTCCATGATGTAAAAGAGATGGTAAAGGTTGCAAAGATAGCAGATGCAGTAAAAAAAGAAAAAATATACTAAAATATAAAGCTCAAGATCATATGAGGGGGTGAATAATGTCTGGCAAAAATTACTTCTTTACTTCAGAGTCTGTAACAGAGGGACATCCAGACAAGGTTTCAGATCAGATCTCAGATGCAATCCTGGATGCGATTATTGCTAAAGATAAGAATGCAAGAGTTGCGTGTGAGACACTTGTAACAACAGGGTTAGCCTTTGTAGCTGGTGAGATTACCACAAGCTGCTATGTCGAGATACCTGAGATTGTAAGAAAGACAGTACAAGAGATTGGCTACACGAGGGCAAAATACGGGTTCGATTACGAGACATGTGCTGTAATCACATCTATTCACGAGCAGTCCTCTGACATTGCCATGGGTGTTGATATAGGAGGTGCCGGTGACCAGGGTTTGATGTTTGGCTTTGCATGCAATGAGACAGAAGAGCTTATGCCTCTTCCAATCCTTCTCGCCCATAAGCTTGCTATGAAATTAGCAGAGGTTAGAAAGAGGGATATTATCAGCTATTTAAGACCTGATGGTAAGACGCAGGTAACTGTTGAGTACAGGAATAGTAAACCCCTCAGAGTAGATAGTATCGTTATTTCTGCCCAGCACAGCCCAGAGGTTACCCTTAAAGAGATTAGGGAGGATATCATCGAGAGGGTAATCAAGCCAACAGTACCACCAGAGATTCTTGATGAAGAGCATGTTAAATATTATATAAATCCAACAGGCCGCTTCGTTGTAGGAGGGCCAATGGGGGACACAGGTCTTACAGGTAGAAAGATTATCGTTGACAGTTATGGAGGAGTTGGAAGCCATGGTGGTGGCTCTTTTTCCGGGAAAGACCCTACAAAAGTAGATAGGTCCGGAGCCTATATGGCAAGGTACATAGCAAAAAATATTGTGGCATCCGGAATAGCCGATAGAGTTCAAGTTCAGATGGCCTATGCTATCGGTATGCCTGAACCGGTATCCGTTCTCGTAGATACCTTTGGAACCAGCAAGGTACCCTCTGAGAAGATAGTGCAGGTTATAAGGAAAAACTTTGACCTTACACCGAAAGGGATGATTGATACACTCAATCTCAGAAGGCCTATCTTTAAAAAGACAGCGGTTTACGGTCATTTTGGAAGAAATGACCCTGATTTTACCTGGGAAAAAACAGACGTGGCAGACATCTTCAAAAAGGGGGCACGAGTACAAAAGTAATAAGTTAAGAGTGACGAGTAATGGGTCTTTTCATACTCATTACTCATTACGCATTACGCATCACGAACCAACGGAGGATAAATGGCAAAATATGACATTAAAGATATCAACTTAGCAATAAAAGGCAGACTGCGGATAGAGTGGGCCGCCAAGGAGATGCCTGTACTTAAGAGTATTGAAGAACGTTTTAAAAGAGAAAGACCCCTGAAGGGTTTTAGGTTGTCTGCATGCCTCCATGTTACAACAGAGACAGCTATTCTTATGGAAACTCTGAAGGCAGGTGGTGCAGAGGTCTCTCTGTGTGCCTCTAACCCTTTAAGCACACAAGATGATGTTTCAGCCTCTCTTGTTAAATTTTCTAAGATACCTGTCTTTGCAATAAAGGGAGAGGACAGAAGGACTTACTACAAGCATATCAATAATGCCCTATCATTAAAGCCTCACATAACTATGGATGATGGCGCAGATCTTGTTTCTACACTTCATAAACAGACGGGGGGATTGCTGAAAGGTGTGATAGGAGGTACAGAGGAAACAACGACGGGAGTCATACGGTTGAGGGCAATGGCTGAAAAGGGATTCTTGAGATATCCAATAGTAGCAGTGAATGACGCATACACAAAATATCTTTTTGACAACCGTTACGGCACAGGTCAGTCTACGATTGACGGAATCCTAAGGGCGACAAACAGATTGATTTCTGGTTCCAATTTTGTTGTCTCAGGATATGGTTGGTGTGGTAAAGGAATAGCTATGAGGGCAAAAGGCATGGGTGCAAAAGTCATCATCACAGAAACAAACCCTTTGAGGGCTCTTGAGGCGACCATGGACGGTTTTGAGGTGATGCCTATCAGAGAGTCTTCAATGATAGGAGACATCTTTGTTACGGCTACAGGAGATATCAACGTTATCTCAAAAGAATGTTTTCCCCTCATGAAGGACGGCGCAATACTCTGTAATGCCGGTCATTTCAATGTTGAGATAGCCATAGATGCCCTGGAAAAGATGTCAAAGAGGAAAAGGCTCATACGAGACTCTGTCATGGAATATACTATGAAGAACAATAGAAAAATATACCTCCTTGCTGAAGGCAGACTTATCAACCTGTCAGCAGCTGAGGGCCATCCCTCCGGAGTAATGGATATGAGTTTTGCAAACCAGGCACTCTGTGCTGAATATATTACAAAGAATTATAAGAGGCTTGAAAAAAAGGTTTACAGTGTTCCTGAGCAGATCGATAAGCATATCGCGAGATTGAAGCTCAAAGCAATGGGGATAAAGATAGATTCCTTAACAAAGGAGCAGAATAGGTATTTACACAGCTGGGAAATGGGGACATAACCTATTGATTTTATTGGTAAAATGAAGGGTAAAGTCGTTTCTATAAATATAAGTGCTAAGAAAGGCATGAGAAAAAAGCCTATAAAAGAGGCGGAAATCATCACGGACCATGGCATCAAAGATGATGCCCATGCTTCAAGTACATGGCACAGGCAGATTAGCCTCCTCGCACTCGAAAGTATAAAAAAGATGCAGGACCTGGGTCTCAAGGTTAATCCAGGTGATTTTGCAGAAAATATTACAACAGAAGGTATCGACCTTATAAAACTCCTTGTTGGCACTCGGATGAAAATCGGCGATGTAGAAGCGGAAGTAAGCCAGATAGGCAAAGAATGCCATACCAGATGTGCAATATATTATCAGGCTGGTGATTGTGTAATGCCAAAGGAAGGAATCTTTGTGAAGGTCTTAAAGGGCGGAAAAATAAAGGTAGGAGACAAGATAGAGGTAAATGCATGATAACCGTTGCCGTCTTGACCTTGAGCGATAAGGGCTCAAAAGGTGAAAGAGAAGACCTCAGCGGCCCTTTGATTGCAGATCTCCTGAAGCCTATCGGTGCTGATCTGAAGTACTATGGAATCCTCCCAGATGAGAAAGAGCTAATAAAAGAGAAGCTTATCGAATACTGTGGAAAGGTTGATTTAATACTCACTACAGGCGGGACAGGCCTTGCCCCTCGGGATGTTACACCTGATGCAACGTTAGAGGTTATTGATAGGGAGGTTTCAGGAATTGCCGAGGTAATGCGGGGTGAAGGTTTCAAGAAGACGAGCAGGGCTGTACTTTCGAGGGCTGTCGCAGGCATAAAAGGAAATACCTTGATTATCAACCTTCCGGGAAGTCCAAAGGCAGTAAAAGAAACCCTCGAAATTATCTTAGACGTGATCCCTCATGCCATTGAGAAAATAAAGGGCGATACCACTGAGTGTGCGATGCCATAGGGTTGCAGGAGGGAGTGCACAATGAACGACGTAAGCATTCCTATGGCCTTTCTTGCAGGTCTTTTATCCTTTCTTTCCCCCTGTGTCCTTCCTATTTTGCCGTCTTATGTCTCTTTTATAACAGGGGTGTCGTTTGAAAAGCTCACATCAGGTGAGGACAAAAAAAGGGTAAGGCTCCTTACCATAACGAACTCCCTCGCGTTTGTATTAGGATTTTCGGCAGTCTTTATCTCCTTAGGAGCGTCTTCCTCGCTTATAGGACAGCTTCTTTACAAGTACCAAGAATTGATAAGGATAGCGGGCGGGATTCTTGTGATAATATTTGGCCTTTTTATTTCAGGCATTATCAAGCTTACTCCCCTTCTCAAAGAGAAGCGGTTTCATCTCCATGGCAGACCTGCAGGATATTTAGGCACTTTCCTTATAGGAATGACCTTTGCGGCAGCCTGGACGCCATGTATTGGGCCTATACTGGGAACAATACTCCTTTATGCAGCGGCAGAGGGGTCGACCTTATACGGCCTGAAGCTCCTCTCTTTTTACTCTCTTGGCCTCGCCCTACCCTTCTTTCTCTCCTCTCTTGCCATAAATACCTTCCTCAGTTATTCAAAAATCCTCTACAGGTTTATGCGGGTAATCATGCTTTTGAGCGGCCTGCTCCTTATCATCTTTGGTATAATGCTCCTCAGTAACAAAGTACGTGAACTCTCCCAACTTTTCCCCGATTTCAGTATTCCTTTCCGCTAATTCCTGAATTGTTCCACGTGGAACAATTTCAATTGTAGGCTGGCACAATTACATTAGTAAGGCAGAGAACGCTCTACCCGACGGTTGTAAACTTGCCAGTGGGGATAGGGATAATGTTTTTAATTGATAGCGTGCACCTTATATTATATGTCGAATGAAACGCTTAGCAACTTCTATATGGGACTGAAACGAGATTCAACCTATTGCAAGTCCATTGGCACATTGTTTAATGATGTTTTGAGAAAGCTGTGAACTACCAACATGGAGGGCATTTGAATCTGTATAAATGCGAAGCCCCAGTGGACGTAAGTCAAGATGAACAACTGCCGTTTCTCCTTCTATGGACAAATGTAGTAATTTTACATTACCATGGTTGATAGTGACAGAACTCTGATCTGCTTTAACCGCTACATTGCCTCTGTCTATTACATTGCCCTCAATTCGGATCTCTGTGTTAGCAGGAGGGGAAAGTATTTTAAACGATAGTTTTACTCCGTCAGGCTCCACCCTGTACGAAAATAGAGGTGTTCCTGAAATTGTCATTACAGTTTTGCAGTCTTCGATTGTATTGGTTCCAAGGATGACACGACTCATGCAGCTTCCCTGAGGTTAAAATGAATTGTGGTATTAAACTCGGGGCTTCCTCCAATACCACCAGGAGATGGCAAAGGAAGTTTGACTTGTCCACCCTTCACGAGAGAGATACCGCGTGTCACGGGGAAGAGGTGTGAATAGTGGGCAAAAGTAGCTTCAGGTGAATGGAATATAAAAATACAACGGTGACCTGTCATCTCACGAATCGAACTTCGAATAGGTCTTATTCGAGCTAAAAAGTTAACTTGATCTGAACTTGGTATGAAAAATACATCGATGGCTGCTTCACGGCCATCAAAATCCCCTGCAGTAGTTTTTTCATCTACCCACCGAAGCGGATATAAATAGTTCGTGGCTTTTTCAATAAGGCGCAACACCTCGGTTCTTATTTCAGGTGTCACTCAGTGTCCCCTTATTATGCAGAAAGAATGAAATAAAATTGGTAGCCAACTGAATCGAGTCATCAGCTTCTTCTTTCTCAACTTTGTCGACATAGTAGTCAGCCTTTATACGGCGAGAGTATAACAATTCAAACCTTTCCAGCTGAAGAGGGCCGATAAGTTTGTACTCATCACATAATATTTCTGGAAACTTATTATGAGGCCAGTATACCCCTTTCCTGGTTTGAGGTGGTTGAATGCCTATGTCATACAAACGGTACCATGCCGCAAGGTAAGCCGCATAATAAGCTCGTGAAGCTGAAGAATCATAGAACTCATTTATTGCTAACAATTGTGCAGCACTTATGTTATCAAGCGCTTTGCTTTCCATTGCTTCCTATTAATCGAGGATAAACCATTCATCCTGTTTGATTAGCACCAACAGTTAAATTATAACAAATTAACGAGCATTAAGGCATAGCCTTTGTGCATATTTTCTGTACAGATTCAAAAAGTTACATCTATATTAGATACCCACGGGCAAGCCCGTGGAACCTGATAATGGATTAGATATATTCTAAGAAATTGTTCCACGTGGAACAATCTTAATAAAATCCTTATCCCGTAACCTCTTTAAGCCACTTTAGATAGTCTTCAGAGCCTTCAATTATTGGGAGTGCGATTATCTCGGGAACTGTGTAACTATGTAATTCTTTTACCTTTTTCATGAGGGAATCAAAGAGGATTTTCTGAGTCTTTACAACCATGAGAACTTCCTTCTCGTCCTCGATTTTCCCTTGCCAACTATAGATGGAACGTATGTCTTTGATTATGTTTGCACAGCCAGCGAGCCTGCTCTCTATAAGTGCTTTGGCTATTTTGGCAGCTTCATCCTCATCTGAAGCGGTTATGAAGACAACTATTTCTTCCATGATATCCCCTCTTCCACTCTCATACAGAGAGATGAGCGGATTTTAGTCTACGACTTGTAGGGTAGGCAGTTCCTCTTTAATGCCTGCTAATCAACGACCTTATAGACAAGGTCGTGTTCTCTAACCTCGCCGGTTACCTTCAATCCTACGCTCTGCCCCGGTTCTGCTTTTTGAACATTCTGGTGCTCTGCCTGCATAGACTCAACTTTTTGAGTAAGATCTGTATGGTGTCCGCTGATATGTATCGTATCTCCGGCCTGCAGGGGCTCTGAAAGTTCCACAATTGCCACCCCTATCTTCTTATAAACATGAGAAACGGTACCAATCTTTACTTCCATGGGATTAATATTACCAGAATTAAAGAAATATTCAAGTCCTTTTTGACCCCTTAATGATTGTTCCTCAGACATTTCATATGAAAATAGGTCAGGTGTCTCACCTGACCTACATATAGCAGAGACAAGTCGGAATCGACTCATACCGAGATGCCTCGGCTATTTTCTTTATTCATAAAACAGTTGCCGCTACTGGCGGATATAGTATTTGAGCGGATTCTTTTGCCGATAGTCAGACAGTATTTTTATGAAAATCAAGAGGCAAAAGCCTCGGAGGTAGATGCGACCGAGAATGAGCGAAAATACTATATCCGCCAGCTACAGGGGTATATAATAAACCTTATGTGAATGGAGCTAACCCCCCTTTTGCTTAACTCGTTTTCGCTAACTTTATATAGTATTCAATCTCAAGCAGCCTTCTTTTGATATCAACGCCTTCTGAATACCCCCCGATTGAACCATCAGACTCGATAATACGGTGGCATGGAAGGATAATTGGTATCGGATTCCTGCTGAGAGCCTGTCCAACCGCCCTGCAGGCTGCTGGCTTCCCAACTTTTTCAGCAAGCCACTTATAGGTCCTTGTCTCTCCATAAGGGACCTCTTTCAGGGCAAACCAGACCTGCCTCTCGAAATCTGTACCTTTGGTAAACCCTATGTTTTGTGTGAATTCCTCTCTGCCATCTTCAAAATATTCCTTAAGCTCTTTCTTTATTAAAGAAGGCGCTTCTCCCTTTCGGATTATCTCATTAGGTTTTTTAAATGAAATCTCTCTTAGGATTTTACCAGTAAATACGAGGTAGAGCGTCCCTATAGAGCTTTCAAAGGTATCATAGAAAGATTCAGTACTCCTGTTCTTTCTCATTCTACCCCCTGGATAAACTAAACCTTTTCCCCTGCCCCTTATAGACTCTGGACGTACTGTAAAACTCGTTTATTTACATCAGGGAGGATTGTTATCTTCCCCTTTTTAGGAAAATCTTGAAGAATATTTTTTATTGACCGCTCAATCTCAACCCTGCATAAAAACAGCAGGATTCACTATTCAAGTCGTTTATGAAGGCCCTTTCTATTCCGTCCTCAAATAATACCCGCACAAGGCACAGTCCACCTGGAAGTTCTGAATGTTTTTCTTCTACGACTTCACCACCACCCCATGCACTATAACGCACATGCCTTACAATATCACCTACGCGAAGGTAAAGTCTTGGTTTCATTAAGTATCCTTCATTTGAACTCTAAGTCTTCAGTGAAAGTAGAGCCTACTCAGTGGCTTATCTTACATAATAACCATAAATAGTATATACAAAATGACCCTCTATTGTATAGGCTTCCATGCCCCATTCATCAGGCAGAGGCCAGAAAGGTTCAGCATCCTTGAGTGCCCTCAAAGCTGCATCATCAAGGTTTTTGTATCCTGATGTCCTGACAAGTTCGATGGCTCCCAATTTGCCATTTTTCTTAATCGTAAATTTTATAATGAGGTCCCCATAGATTCCTTTTGATGCTGCGTCAGGTGGATAAAGCCAGATACTTTCTATCCTCTCCTTCAGCCTTCTTAAATATGCCAAATACCGCATTTCCTTAACGTCAAAGGAAAAGCTCCTCTCTTCCTTCTCTTCTTTTTTAATATCTCTCTTTGCTATGTCGCCAATGACACCTCTGTCGAAGAGCTTTTCTTTTGTGGAAGGCATTGGTATACCAGGCTCCTGTGTGGTTCCCTTAGTTTCTTGACTGCCCATGCCAGATCTGCCTTCTAATCCCTGGGTTGGAGATGCAGGAGGTGACAGGGGCTGAGGAGTGGATATCCCTGGTCCGGGTCCGGGGAAATTCTGTGCTCCTTTTTTAATTTCAGGTGCGGGCATAGAAGTCCTTGACTGGGTTGTCTTTGGCTGGGCTGTCCTTGGCTGGGCAGGCCGCATCCGGGCAGTCCTTGCCTTGACAGGCGGTGAAGGTCTCACCTGGGGGATAGCAGAAATAGGAGGTCCGGGAGGAAGAAATTCCTCTGGTGATACAAGCCTCGCAAAAAATTCTTCCCCCCTTTTATTTTTAACAGGGGAAACAATTAAAAGGGCAGCAATAATGAGCATGATATGTAATGCTAGGGAATAGGCAAAGAATCTGTTTAACGTTAACATAAGAATTTCCCGAAGAGCTTTATATAGCTCTTTAGGCCTTCTCTGCTACTGTCCTTCCTCATCCAGAGCCTCATAGATGCTTCCTGAACCTTGAGCCTCCTGTGTAAAGCAACAAGCTTTCCTACAGTGACATCGTTCTTTAAGAAATAACTTCTGAGCTTGTCCATAAGGGAAAATCTCTTCTGAAACCTCGATTTCCACATCCTCTCATAATCAGCCGCCCTACCTTGTATTATCGCCCTTGCAGCGAACTCTCCAGCCTTCATTGCATAATAAATGCCTTCGTAACTAAGGGGCATCACCTGACCTGCTGAATCCCCCGCAAAGATAATATTATTTTTATTATATAAATCTCCTTTCCACATTGGTATTTTATATATCCTCTTTAGCCCTTCCTGCGTTATTCCCTTTTTCTCCCGGAATATCTTAAATAGGGCAAGCACCTTCCCTGGTTCAGAACTCCCTGTTCCTGCGGAAATACCCTCTGCTGCAGGAAAAATCCAAGAATAAAAGCCTGGTGCATGAGATGAACCAAACCAGAACTCACAGAAGTCTGTATTTATTCCCCTTATCCTCTCAGACAAGGTAAAGAAGGATTTGGCTGGTCGTATCCCAAGAGCAGCTCTGACCCTTGAGTTCACACCGTCTGCAGCAATAATATATTCTGCGACTATATCAGTCTTTACTCCTTTAATATAAGCTTCAACTCTGTACTTCTTGCCATCTATTGTGAACCCTCTAAATGCCCCTTCTATTACCTGTGTACCCCTCTTCTCTGCCTCATACCTCAGCACTCTGTCAAACTCCTCTCTTGCAACAATAGCGAGGCTTCCCCCTTTTAACTCTATATCAAGTTGTTCGCCAACTGGTGAGACTATCCTGATGCTTTTAACCTCCTTTTTAATCACTTCTTTAGGAATGGCAAGCTCGTCAAAGGCACTTGATGGGATTCCACCTCCACAGGGTTTTTCAAATGAGAGGTTCCTTTCAAGCAGAATAACTTCTAAACCCCTTTCTGCAAGAGATTTCGCCGCAATGGCACCTGCAGGGCCTCCACCTACTACAAGAATTTTGGCACTGAGCTTCATCCTTTTATGAAGGGAAACGGATCGGCACTTTCATCGACATTAAAAAAGGGGGAATGGAGACTCGGTAACATGAAACTCTTCTCCCCTGGTCTCCAACTCCCATTCAACTGTATTAAATTCGGAACCCTGGCGGGAATGGACAATGTATCTTTGCTCTTTTCGCAGAGCTAACACCATTGCCATTGTTAAGGAAATAGGCAGATATTTTAAAGAAGAACTCACTAACAGAGCCTGAGATTGTCCCATCTCTATTTTCGCCCCACTGCATAGTCTTTTGGTTATTGTTTATCGCAACTATCAAGTATACATGGCCAGGGAGCATCTCTTTAATGTCCTCAGGGCTCGGTATAGCAAGCCCCTTTGTGAGCCCAAACTGGGTATGGGAATGAAAATCGCCTATTATCTGCAGCTTATCAAACCTTGCAAGTATTGGCTCTATCTTTTTGTGGTTTTTTCTGTTATAAACAACCGCCTTATGCCTCCTATTGGCAGTTTGAACAGTAAATGCATGTTCAATTATGAACCGGTCTTCAAGCTTGTACCCGAGGAGAAAACCAAGACATTCTCTCTTGTATACCTCAGCTGAGCTCAGCAGGAGGTCAATAAAGGCATTCTCTGAGATGTAGGCGCGCAATAGCTTATTTCTCCTTTACTTCTCCTTATGCGCTGGAATCCTCACAGCAAGGACAGGGCATGGAGCAAATCTTACGACTTGTGCAGCAGTGCTGCCGAAAAGTATTCTCCCCATACCCTTTCTCCCATGTGTACCCATGATTATGAGATCGATTTTATTATCCTTGGCAAATTTTATTATCTCAGTGTGAGGAACACCTGTCAGTACGCTCCGTTCTATGCCCTTGAGGCTTCTCATCTCCTCGAGACCGAATCTGCCGAGCTCTTTTTCGGCGCTCTTTTCTATATCCTTATACATTTCGTCCATTGATGCATGTGGGACATACCAACCTGCTGCTTTTGCCATGTCGTAAATAACATGAACAAGATAAAGCTTGGCTTCATAACGCTTAGCCATGTCAATGGCATACTCCAATGCATGTGACGAGCCCTCAGAAAAATCTGTCGGGAAAAGAATCCTTTTAATCTCCATTATCCTACCTCCCTTAGATATTTTGCCGCCTTTTCAGGCGATGTCTTCAGGATAAACAATCCTGAACCTAATTCAAACCCAGTCCTCCTTATAAGCCTTGGAATTATTTCAAGATGCCAGTGATAATCATCACCGAGTGTGTGCCAGTGGTTTCTCCTTGGTACCCTGTTTGGGGCAGTATGGAGAAAGTAGCTAAACGGCGGCTCTCCTGTAAATACAGCCCTTAATTTTTTCAACATGCTCATAAGTATAAACCCCATGTCCTCGATCTCCTCATGAGAGATTTCTTGAAAGTCACAACTATGCCTTTTCGGGATTATCCAAGACTCGAAAGGGAACGACGATGCATAGGGACAGAAACAAAGGAAGTTTTTTGTCTCTATGATTATTCTGTCTCCTACCTTAAGTTCTTCTCTAATAATATCACAAAATATACACCTCTCTTTATAATCATAATACTGTTTTGCATTCTCAAGTTCGTCTTTGATTTTCTTGGGGATTACAGGTGTTGCTACTAAAGACGATACGGGATGAAAGAACGCCCCCCCAAGGTCAAACATCGAGTTTTTGGATATGAGTATATATCTCAATCTTAAATCCTTATTAAGGTCTGAGATGCGCTCTCTGTAAAGCTTTATTACTCTTGCCATCTGCTCAAGCCCGATATCTTCAGGGTTTACATCATGTTCAGGAGATTCAACAAGTATCTCATCTGCACCAATGCTATTCATCCTATCATAAAGCCCGACTCCCCTTCTATCCAGATTCCCTTCGACCTTAAAGAGAGGATTAAAACTCGGAATTGCCCTTACCCACCACCCCGGGGTATCAGGCAGTGTACCTCGCCTTCTAATAGATGTTATCTCGTGCGGAGTCTCAGTTTCCCTACCGGAACAGAGAACACAGCTCTTTTCAGCAGAGCCCTTATCCCTTGGGAGCTGGTACTCTGATGGCTCCTTAGATTCTGACAGGACTTCTATCCATCTACCGAGCAAGATATCTTTCCTCAGTTCATGCACCCTTGTTCCTCATAAATATTATCTTTAAACCCTCAAGTGTCAGATTTGGCCTTAGACTATGCTCCCTTGTCAGGAATTTTGAAACCATGCCTCCGTATCCACCCGTAACAACAACCTTCAGCCCAAAGCCAACCTCCTTTTCTATCTCCTGAAGAAGCCTTTCTACTGCACCTGCGGTCCCATAAAAAACTCCTGATTGAATGCACACAGTTGTATCAGTCCCGAGAGCAGATCCAGGAGGGCTAAGAGTAACCTCAGACAATTTTGAGGTGCCTTTTGCAAGGGATTCATTCATTAGTCCGAGCCCTGGCATTATTGCGCCCCCAATATAATTCGAATCCTTTCCGACAACGCTGATTGTCGTAGCAGTGCCAAAATCAATAACTGCCATAGGACCCTTACAAAGCTCGTATGCAGCTACAGCATTCGCTATCCTATCTGAACCCAGCTCTTCAGGTCTTGGAATATCAAATACGAGACCTGTCTTGATTTCAGGACTTAATATTAAAAGGTCTTCTGGCATTAAACGCTTACAAGCCTCTGCCAGAACCTCGGTATGGCCTGCGACCACAGAGGATATTATAACTCCTGAAGCAGTCCTTTCAACAGAAATTTCTGACAAAAAGTCTCTCATTATTGAGGCATATTTCCCAGGGGTTTTGAGAGGATGGGTATCAAGTTTTTTCACAAAAAGGCTCTTACCTGTAAAAATACCTATATTTATCAAGGAGTTACCTATATCTAAGGCAATCAGCATTTATCTCAAAAACGTAAGATCCCCGTCCCTTATCACCCTCGATGCCCCTGATGGAAGCCTCACAATTAACATCCCCTCGTCATCTATAGACTCGGCCAAACCTGTTAATGTTTCCTTGCCAAGAATTATCTTAACCTTTCTACCGAGCATTGATGTTAGTTCCTTCCACTGAGATAGGAGTTCCCGCTTTCTTTTCTCTTTCAGGATTCTATACCAGTGGTCTATTTCATTCAAGATTTCTATAATGATCTCTGGCCTTGAATGTAGCATGCCTGTCTCCATTTTTAGAGATGTTGCTACGTCTTTTATGACATCGGGTAAGGCATCGGAATCCATATTTACATTAATACCTATTCCTGTGATGGCATATTTTATCCGTTTACGGGCTATTCTCATCTCTGTGAGAATTCCCCCTAACTTCTTATCAGACACCATTAAGTCGTTCGGCCATTTGATTGTAACATCTATGCCTGTAATTCTCCTGAGTGCGACTGTACAGCCAATAGCAGCCATTATCGTTATCAAAGTCGCGTCCTTAGGCTCTACATCCGGCCTTAAAAGTATGCTTATATATATATTTACGCTGGGAGGTGATACCCAGTGTCTACCGCGTCTGCCTCTTCCTTTTTCCTGGCTATCAGCAATAACAACTGTGCCTTCTGCTTCGCCTTTTTCTGCAAGCTCTGCAGCAATCGTGTTTGTAGAACCAATTGTTTCATAGAAGAAAATCTTTCTTCCTATAGAGCCTTGAATACCTCCTTTAATATCCTCTACTGAAAGCTCACCAGATTTAAAGAATTCAAGATCGGCGTCATTTGAGGAATTATGAACATTCATTGAACGAGAGTATTCTTTCCAAAAAAGCTTGGCTATCTTTCTTACGTGCCATGCTTAAGCACTGTGTCAGTTGTCAGTGTAAGTGTTAGAAACCGTCACTGATCAAAGACACTGGCACTATTCTTCTTTTAGTATCACTACCTCGATCTTACCTTTCAAGCCCTCAGCAAATTTCTTTGCATCATTCTCTGAGCCGACGATTGAGCCGTAGTGCATTGGAATAGCGACCTTGGGTTTTATATCAAGGGCTGCCTTTATAGCCTCATCAGCTGTCATCACATATGTGCCTGAGACGGGCAGAAGTGCTATATCAACCTTAAAGTTTTTCATCTCAGGAATATAATCCGTATCTCCAGCGATATAGATCCGTTGCCCTTGTACGCTGAAAATATACCCAACCCAACCTTTATCTTTTGTGTGGAATTGTTTGTTTGTGTTATAGGCAGGCACAGCCTCAATATCGATGCCTTCAACATTTATCTTATCCCCTGGTTTAACAACCTTTATCTTTCCTGATAGCTTTTGTACACAATCCGATGTCGCAACAATTACCGTGTTCGGCCCTTGAATCTTTTTCACATCCTCAGGAGAACAGTGGTCAAAATGCTCATGGGTAATCAAGACAATATCTGCGGTGTCCTTCTTTTTAATCTTGAACGGGTCTGTATATATGACCTTTTCTACAACAACTTTAAATGTATCATGTCCGAGCCAGTGAATATCTTTAAGCATTGCCTTAACCCCCTTTCCCTCTGCCAGAACAGGATTCGGCAGAAGTGCTATGATAATCACAATAACAATAAATACCAAGGCTTTCTACCTCCTTTCTTTTAAGAATTATAGCACAACTTCAAATCCGTAATTTCTTACATTACGAGAGATGAAAAGCGCTTAATTTAGGGTATAATAATTTATTTCGAGTCCTACAAAAAAACTATGGGGAAGGTAATAACGATAGTGAATCAGAAAGGTGGTGTCGGGAAAACCACAACAGCTATCAATCTTGCTGCATCCCTTGCCCTTGCTGAAAAAGACATACTTCTCATCGATACAGATCCTCAGGGAAACTCAACATCCGGCCTCGGCATAGCGAGGGACAACCTTGATAAAAGTCTCTATGATATTTACACAGGCAAATGTGAAATTGCCGAGACATTGAAAACGACTTCCATAGATCATCTCAATATCTTACCCTCTACAATAGACCTTTTGGGTGCAGAAGTTGAGCTTGTAGGAAAAGAAGAGCGTGAAAAAATTCTGTATAAAGCAATACGATCAATCAGGGAACGATATCGTTTTATCTTTATAGACTGCCCTCCTTCCCTCGGGCTCTTGACATTAAACGCCCTTGTTGCTGCTGACTCCGTGATAATTCCTGTGCAATGCGAGTATTACGCACTTGAGGGACTCAGTATGTTACTGAGGACACTCCGTAAAGTGAGAAGTTCCTTTAATCCGGAACTCGATATTGAAGGGATAGTGCTTACCATGTTTGATCCAAGAAATAACCTATCCCGTGAGGTTGCCGAAGAGATCAGAAAACATTTCAGGAATAAAGTTTATAACACCATCATACCGAGAAATGTTACACTCGGAGAAGCCCCAAGCTTCGGAAAACCAGCACTTTTGTATGATATACACTCAAGAGGGGCACAGAGCTATCTATCTCTGGCAAAGGAGATATTGAATGAAGACGGCCTTAGGCAAGGGTCTTGAAGCCTTAATACCTGAAAAAGTTGAAGAAGTAATATATCTTGATATTGATCGCATCTTCCCTGGAGAGCAACAACCGAGAAAGGCCTTCAAGGATGAACCTCTCAAAGAACTCGCAGCTTCTATAAAAGAAAAAGGCGTACTCCTGCCTGTAATTGTCTCACGTGTGGGAGATGGCACTTTCAAACTTGTTACAGGTGAACGAAGATGGAGGGCCGCTGCACTAGCAGGACTGAAAAAGATGCCTGCCCTTATAAGAGATGTTGCTTCAAAGGATTCTCTTGAGATAGCCCTGATAGAAAATATCCAGAGGGAAGACCTCAATCCCATGGAAACTGCAGAGGCTTTCAGGAGATTGACAACAGATTTTCATTTAACGCAGGAAGAGCTTTCTGATAAAGTCGGAAAAGACAGGGCAACAATCGCCAATTACCTTAGGCTCTTAAAACTTCCTGAAGAGATTAAATCCCTCATTTATAATGGTTCTCTTAGCATGGGACATGCAAAGGCCCTCCTTACGATAGAAGGAAGGGCTAACCAGATAGAGGCAGCAAGGAAGATCATCCAAAGGGGCCTCAGCGTCAGAGAGGCAGAGGCATTAACCAAAAAGGGCACAAGACCTAAGAAGGTAAAGGTAATAAGAGACCCGCAGATTTCATCCCTTGAGGAGAAGTTAATCAGGAGCCTCGGAACAAAGGTCAGGATACTCCACAAAGGCAAAAAAGGGAAAATAGAGATAGAATACTACTCTCTTGATGAGCTCGACAGGCTCTTAGATATCCTGATGGGATGAGATAAAGTAAAAAGACCGTGAGCTATTATTTCAGCAAAATATTGGGAATTCCTTTTGATGACGCGGTTGTTAAAGTAATGGAGGAACTGAAAAAGGAAGGCTTTGGGATTATTACAGAAATAGACGTAAAGGAAACTCTGAAAAAGAAATTGAACGTGGACTTTAAGAAATATAGAATCCTTGGGGCATGCAATCCATCTTTTGCCTATCAGGCCTTACAGGCAGAGGATAAGATAGGTACAATGCTGCCATGTAATGTTATCGTTCAAGAGACCTCAGAGGGGAAGACAGAAGTGGCAGCTATAGACCCAATTGCATCAATGCAGGCCATTGAGAATCCGAAATTACGGGGTGTGGCTGATCAGGTGCGAAACAAATTGAAGAAGGTAATCGATAACCTTTAATAACAAAACAAATAAGTAATTAGTCATATCATGAAAGGAGGGTTTTCATGAAGAAAATTTTAGTCATCCAACTGATCGTTTTCCTTTTGATTGCTGTAGGATTGTATGGAACGATAAACGCCGAAGAGCCCAAAAAGGAAGAACCTTTTTCCAACTCAAGCCTGCACTATACTACCAGGGGAATGGCCCACTGGTATGACAAGGCGAACGGTGGGTTAGAAACCCTTACAGAGATCCCTTATTCCAAACTCCCTTGTTACCACTGCCATGTTTCATCATGTGATACATGCCATCAAACAAAGATAAACGATAAGCTCGCATACTCAGCAGAAGTTGCCCGTAACCAAGAGATTTGCCTTGAATGCCACTCGCGAGAAGCTTCCATTCTGAAGATCGATAAAGCTGCACACCAAGAGGATGTCCATGTTGCTAAAGGAATGCAGTGCATGCAGTGTCACACTGCAAGAGAGATACATGGTGATGGTATGGAATACAAATCCATGAAACAATTAGGGGCTATGGATGCTAACTGTGAAAAGTGCCATGGATCCGTTGCCCCAAGCATCTCTCACAAGGTCCATCGAGAAAAACTGGACTGTAAGGCCTGCCATGTGAGACATGTTGTCAGCTGTTCCAACTGCCACTTTGATACCCTCGTAAAAGAAGGTAAAAAGGTTGCTATTCCACTCTCAGGATGGGTCTTTCTGATGAACTACAATGGCAAGGTAACATCAGCGAATATGCAGACCTTTGTTGTATCCGGGAACAAGACATTCCTTATGTTCGCTCCGCAGAATAGCCACTCCATTACAAAGGAAGGAAAGAAATGTGACGAGTGCCATGCAACAGAAACCGTAAAAAAGGTTCAGGAAGGAAAACTAAGTTTGATCTGGCTTGAAAATGGGAACGTGAAAAATGTAAAGGGAGTTATTCCTGTTGTAAATGGTGTTATATATGACGCTGTCTATCAAAATTATAAAGATGGAAAGTGGATACCGATTGAGAATCCGCCTTCACCTGTTGTGCATTACGCTGGTTTTGGTGAACCTCTCTCAAAAGAACAACTGAAAAAGTTATCTCTGCCCATGGGGAAGAAGTAAAAAATGTAACCCCTCCCATCCTCCCCTTACGTAAGGGGAGGTATGGGAGGGGTTATACATTCATCCACACTAAAGCCGGAAAAGTCTTTTTAAACAGTGCCGAGGAGAGATTACTGGAAATAACTCAGTTGGTTCTTTGTGACGAATAAACGGTGACCTCTGTCGTTTTAATAGGCCTTTTTTTGATGAGATAGCCATACCACTTTATTACAGAATCGATTACTACAATTACTGTAAGGAGTAGCATGGTTCCCATCAAGAAGGCGTTAATCCTAAACGCAAAAGGATCAGGAGACGTTGAAGCTTTAAAAGTAAAATCCTGGATGAGATTCAGAGATGCTGCAACGGTTATTGATGCCATAAAAAGCATGGGGATCAATGTTACCCAAATGTATTTAGCCTTGCCCATCTTTATTATCAAGGTTGTTCCGATACAGAGGGCAAGCATTCCAAGGAGTTGATTGGCAGTTCCAAACATAGGCCAGATAGTTGAGATGGAACCAGTAAAGATTAAAATGAGGAGCTAAAGAAAAATTACTTCAGAACTTTAGCCTTCAGAGCTCTAAATCTTTAGCCCTTCAGCCGATAAAAGAATCTTTTCAACCTCTTTAAATCCCTTCTTTCTAAGCATCTTGATCATCTCTTCTGATGCGAGGCTTTTGAAAAACTCGGTCCTTTTCTTTTTATCCCGGATTTCTCTCATGGCTTTCCCCCGGATTTTTTCTAGCAATCTCAGATACCCAACAAATTCAGGACCATAGAGTTTTTCGAGTTCCCTACGGATTGACTTTGAAAGGGTAGGGCTGATGCCGCTCGTTGAGACAGCGATAGTTAAGGAGCCTCGTTTTATAACCGAGGGGACTATGAAATTGCATAAAGAGGGAGAATCAACAACATTCACAAGGCAGGGGGCTTCTTCAGAAACTTTTTTATTGATATCCTGAGAGCTTGTCGCAGCAATTACGAGAAATGCCTTTTTGGTATCACCTTTTTTGTATTGTCTCGGGATATGTTTTATACTGCCTTTCAGCTTCTCTTTCTCAATCCTCTTGGTAATTTCAGGGCTAATAACTGTTATATTCGCTCCAGCCATAAGGAGTGCAAGGATTTTTCTTTCTGCAACCTTACCGCCTCCTATGACGACTGCTTCTTTACCTTTAAGATTTAGAAATGCAGGATAATAAACTGAGGCGTGAGACGTGAGACGTTAGGCGCAATACGTGAGGAGTGAGGATTCCCCCCTCCCTTCCCTTCCCCTCGAGGGGGGAGGGTTAGGGTGGGGGTGGCTTTTACGTTTGCGGAGTTTTTATGCTTCACGCTTTAGGGTTTGATCTGGGCGAGTTCTTTCTTAGCATCAGCAGAAAGTTTGTTATTCGGGTGTTTTTCAATAAGACGTTTCAAATACTCTAAAGCCTTATCTTTCTGACCGAGGTTTTTATACGACATCCCGATATAAAAAAGTACATCGGCCTCTCTCTGGTACTCAGGATAGGTTTTCAACAATCCTTCGAACCTGTTGATTGCTGCGTTGAAAGAGCCTTTCTTATAATAAAATCCTCCGACTTGGAACTCGTAATTCGCTATTACATTTCTACACTTTTCAATTTTGAGATCAATAACTTCCCTATAGGGGTTCCTCGGATACATCTTCTTGAGCTTCTCGAATTCTTCAAGGGCCTTAGCTGCACCGCTATATCCCCTTTCAGGACCTTCTATCTGGTTGAAGTAGATTGAGGCAATCTGATACTGGGCATATGCAGCATACTTGTGGTCGGGATAGACTTCAAGGAATCTTCGATATTCAGCAACGGCGAGTTCAGGCTCATCCTCCTTTACATAAGAATCTGCAATCTTAAGCTGAGCAAGGGGAGCAAATTTCTTTGACATGTCTCTATTTTTAATCTCGAGAAAAGAAGCCCTTGCCTCATCATAATCTTTTTTCTCCAGTAGTTCACTCGCCTGTTCAAAGGCCTTTTCAGGGTCAAAAGTCCCAGCAGGCTTAACAGATGGTTTCCCTGAGCAGGAGCATATGACAAAAATCAATAAAAGGAGAAGAAATAATTTTTTAATCCACACTGTACCATTAAACATTTCAAGCATCCTTCCCGTCAAGTGAAGGTTCTTTTTCAATCATCCTATTCATGCTTCCCATTCTGTAGCCATCGAGGTCAAGAGATACGAATCTGTAACCAAGGGATTTTAGTTTTTCAGAGATAAGGCTTTTCCTTTCTGGTGTCAATACCAGGTCAATTTCATTCTCACCAACTTCTATCCTTGCAACACCGTCATGGTCTCTCACTCGCACCTCATGGAATCCAATTTCCCTGAGGAATTCTTCTGCCTTCTCTACCCTCCTCAAGGCCTCTTTTGTTATTCTCTGGCTGTATGGGAACCTCGAGGAAAGACAAGGGGAAGAAGGCTTATCCCAGGTCGGGAGACCAACTTGTCTTGAAAGTTCTCTGATCTCCTTTTTGGAAAGACCAGCCTCTATTAAGGGACTTTTCACATTATAGTCTGCTGCTACCCTCATCCCAGGCCTGTAATCCAAGGTATCATCGACATTACTCCCATCAAGCAAAAACTGGTATCTTTCGGATGTAGCTATGTCAGAGAGTTTCTTGAAGAGCTCATCCTTACAGAAAAAGCATCTCTCAGGTGTATTCTTCACGAATTCCTCCATTAAAAGCTCATCCGTTTTTAGAATCCTGTGCTCTATTCCCAGCTCTGCTGCCATCCTCTTTGCCGTCTGCAGATCATTATGGGGAGTTTTTTCTGAGACGGCAGTTACGGCAAGGGTTCTAATGCCAGAAATCTGTAATGCCTTGAGAAGAAATGTACTGTCGACCCCACCGGAATATGCAAGAACAGCACTCTGCATGTCTTTAAGGATTCCTATTAGTTTTTTTAATTTAGAGTTTATCATTACATGAGTAGCCAGGCTGGGGATAGTCCTTGAGCGGTTTCTTTTGCCGATAGTCCATAGAATGTACTAATATAAAGAGGTAAAAGCCTCGGAGTCCCGATCTTATCGGGACGAGAATGAGCGAAAGGACTATCCCCTGCCTGACAGCTTCTCTCGTAGCTTATCACCTTTTCTATCATAAAACTGTGACCTCATAATTCTCCTGATGGAAATTTCGGTTTTCCCTTACGGTTACCTTTATGTTATACAAATTTTCTATGCCTTCAAGCCCGGGGCGCTCCTCATCAGAGAGAAGCTCCGCAACTAAAGGATGGGCTGTAACAATAATACTCTCCCCACCGCGTCCCGCAATTTTCTTTATCTTCCTGAATATCTCATAACAGAGGGTCCGAGGTGACTTGACAAAGCCTTTCCCCTCACAATACGGACAGGGCTCGCAGAGTATTCTGCCGAGGCTTTCTCTAACGCGCTTTCTTGTCATCTGTATGAGCCCGAGTTCTGATATATGGGATATCGTATTTTTTGCCCTATCCTTCTTCATTGCCTCAACAAAGGCATTGAATACCCTTTCCCTGTTTTCAAGTCTTTCCATATCTATGAAATCCACTATTATGATACCCCCAAGGTTCCTGAGTCTTATCTGATACGCTACCTCCTTAACTGCCTCGATATTGGTCCTAAATATTGTATCTTCAAGCTCTTCTTTTCCCACAAACTTTCCCGTATTCACGTCTATGACAGTCATCGCCTCTGTCTGGTCGATAATAATATAGCCGCCAGATTTCAACCACACCTTTGTTCCGAGGGCTCTCGATATGTCGAGTTCTATCCCAAAGGCATCGAATATGGGCTCCGCGCCTTCATAAAGCTCTATCTTCCCCAAAAGCTTTTCAAAGTTAGTTCTGACAAAATCCTTAAGTTTTTCGTACTCCTCTTCAGAGTCTATAACGAGTCTTTTAACATCCGGGCTCATAAGATCCCTTACGCTCCTGAAGACAAGATCAAGGTCACTGTAAAGAAGGGATGGTGCAGTAACTTTGTCTTTTTTCTTCAAAATCGTTTCCCATAAAAGAAGGAGGAACTCAATGTCTTTTTTAATGTCTTCCTCAGTGGAGCCCTCACTTGCTGTTCTTATAATAAGTCCATAACCTTTTGGTCTTATACCCTCGACAATACCCCTGAGTCTTGCCCTCTCGGTCTCGTCCACTATCCTCCTTGATATTCCTACATGTTCCACATTCGGCATGAGCACAACATATCTCCCAGGTAACGTTATGTATGAAGTGATTCGTGCTCCTTTGCTCCCGATAGGGTCTTTTGATACCTGAACAAGGATTTCCTGTCCTTCCTGCATAAGATCTTCTATAGTGAGTTCGGATCTTCCCTTTCGTGAAACCAGTTCAAGAGGATTATCGTTCTCTTCGATAAGGGGGACATACTCTTCTATATCGGCTATGTCAGCTCGGATGTCAGTAATATAGAGGAAAGCTGCCTTTTCAAGTCCGATATCAACAAAGGCTGACTGCATGCCTGGAAGAATTTTCAAGACCTTTCCCTTATAGATGTTCCCCACAAGGCTCGCATCATGCTTCCTCTCAACATAGAACTCCACAACCAGTCCTCCCTCAAGAAGGGCGACCCTGGTTTCCTCACGTGTCACATTACTCAGGATTTCGCTGTCCACTGGGAACTCCTTTCAAGGGGTTTTACCCACCCGCTGTTCCATCCATAAAGGACTATCCTCGTTATCTCTAAATCTTCCAAAGGTATGTTAAAGACCTTTGGAAGAAGTTCACCAAGCCTTACCTTTACATCTCCCTGATCTACAGCTATTAAATATACTGTATCTTCACCAACCTGTCTTGCCTCTTCAACCATAGACCTAAGATTTATAACATTTCGTTCTCTCTGTATGTTTATCTCTTTCTCTGCCAAGAATCTGTTGATATGAGATAAGTCTCTGCCTTTTATTTCATATCCATATCTCGTTATAAAGCTACTGAGAGATTCTTCTTTCGATGGAATAACTGCCATATCTTTTACAGAGATTCCTTTCGGGAGTGTTCTGTTTAACTTTCTCCTGTTCCAGACTATATCAAAAGGAGGAATTACTTCCATATCAAAATATTCACTAAGACCACTAACCCCCACTCCGAGGGGAGGGCCAAAAGATATTTTTGGAGAAGGATGATAGCCCTCTGAATACACAAGGGGGAACTCTGCTCTCCTTATCGCCCGATAGAGGGTGGCCATGAGTTCAAGATGCGAAAGGTATCTCAATCTGCCTGTTTTTGAAAATTCGACCCTTATCCTGACGGGTTTAAATCGCTTTATAATCCCCTCCTCCTCCTTAACCCCTCTGTATCCCTGCCCGACGGACGGCAGGCGGGCCCCCTTACTAAGGGGGGAATTAAAGGGGGGTAAGGGGGGAGTTGAGTTCGAAATTTGGAGTTCGGAGTTTCTACTTGCAACTTGCAACTTGTTACTGTTTTCACATCCGATCCCGCAATTCAGACAGATTTTACTGCAATCGGGAGTGAAATACTCTTCCAGTGCCTTTTGTTTTTCTTCCCACAGGAACTCTTGTGTCACTCCAATATCTATATTTTCCCAGGGGAGTCTATCTGATATTCCATAAGTTTTCCTCGCATAATCTGCTGCATCTATTCCCGTAAGATCCATCGCCCTTTTCCAGTTTTCAAAGTCGAAGATTTCTGACCATCCATCAAGTCTGCATCCCAATGACCAGGCTTTCTCAATAAGGAGAGCAAGGGTTTTATCCCCTCGGGAGAAAGAAGCTTCAAGAAGGCTCATCTCCACATCATGAGCTTTAACATGAAAGCCCTTTTTTCTCAGTACATCTCTCAGATAATCTTTTTTCCGTTTAAGCTCATCAAGAGGGCTCTGACCACACCACTGAAAAGGCGTATGAGGTTTTGGGACGAAAGGAGAAACTCCAACATTAATATTCACAAACCTTCTTGTATACTGTTTTGCGATCTTCAGAGCCTTCATAAGCATTTTAGGGATCGCCTCTATATCATCTTCACCGCTCTCTGTTGGAAGTCCTATCATGAAATAGAGTTTTACGTTATGCCATCCTTCTTCGAAGAGTACTTTGAGGGCTTTTTCGTATTCATCCTCGGAAAAATCTTTATTTATTACCTTTCTCAGTCTCTCAGTGCCTGCTTCAGGTGCAATAGTAAAACCAGTCTTCCTTACAGAACGCACCTCTCTCAAAAGCTCGCAGTTTAAAGATGCTACTCTGAGAGAAGGGAGCGAAAGAGCGATTTTATCTTTCGAAAATCTTCGATTGAACTCCTTCACAACCTCAAGAAGATGGCTATAGTCACCTGCACTCAGGGATGTGAAAGAAACCTCTTCATATCCCGTATTCCTCAGGGATTTCTCCGCAATCTCTAAGACCTTTCCAGGGCTTCTCTCACGAACCGGTCTGTATATTATGCCGGCCTGACAGAATCTGCAGCCCCTTGAACATCCTCTCGAAACCTCGATATTTACCCTATCGTGTACTATGGAAGTATAAGGAACAACTGGATTGTCGGGATAAGGTACATCATCGAGGGATCCTATAAAACGCCTTTTAATCCCCCCACTCCCCTCCTTAAACCCTCTGTCTCCCCCCTTACTAAGGGAGGAATTAAAGGGGGGTGAGGTGAGATTATTATGCACAGAGGGCACATACATTCCCTCAATCCCAGAAAGAGCCCGAAGGATAGATTTCCTTTTGCCGTCACCATTCATTTTCCACCTGTAAACTGTGTCAAGGATATCCCTTATAGCATCCTCTCCATCGCCAATCAAGAATGCATCGATAAAGGGAGACATGGGTGCTGGATTGACAGTGCACGGCCCACCTGCAATAACGATCGGATAATAGGTGGAAGACGAATTATTCCTTTCTTCAGCCCTCAGGGGAATGCCTGCAAGATAGAGCATATTTAAGACCGTTGTATATGAGAGCTCATACTGGAGGCTGAAGCCAAGGATATCAAATTCTTTTAATGGGAGGTTCGATTCTAATGAGGAGAGGAGAATTCCCTTAGCCTTCATTTCAGCCTCAAGGTCAAGCCACGGAGAAAAAACCCTCTCTGCAGAAGCAAAGGGGATGTCATTGATTATCTTGTAAAGTATTTTAAGTCCAAGATGAGACATCCCGATTTCGTATACATCTGGAAATGCAATGGCCATCTTTACAGGGGCATCTTTATGAATAGAGTTGATCTCACTGTTTATATACCTGCTCGGTTTCTGAAAAGATGAAAGGTGCATAGCTAAGAATACCACCCGGAAAGACCCTTTGGCAAGGCAGAATACCTGATTGGTAGTGTAAACTTCTCTGTGTAAAATGCTTGAAGTGCAAAAGACAAGGGTGTATTCTCCATTAACCAAAACATTTACCCTTAAAGGGAAGGAGGAATACACCCATGCCAGTAAAAGAATTAACTCAATTAAAAGTAACAGATTTACTAAGGGAATACAAGCAGAGTTTCAGGGACTATTGGGAAGCGCATGATGAAGCGGTAAAGGAATTCAGAAGGAGACATATAGAGATAACGTTGGAAGTAGAGCGAACTCAAATAATAAGCTGCGGACTTCACGAACGAACTACGAAGCGGAAGGATTATCGAAATGGGTACTGGAAGAGGTGGATCACCCTTAAGGATGGTCGCATAGAGATAAAGATGCCGAGGATACGGGGTGGCGGTTATGACAGTAACATCATACCGAGATATCAGCAGAGGATGGATGCAGTAGATACAGCTTTAATGAAGATATTTTTATACGGGGCCTCGACTCGGCTCACGGGAGAGGCATTGCGGCCATTGCTGGGGGAAGGTA
>CAWGWX010000018.1:0-19902 GCA_963826355.1 Nitrospirota bacterium
AAAACAAAAAGGCATTTTGAATTATTGTTAGGAGTTATACTTGCTTTTGCCATAGCTGATGGCTTAGCTATCATCTTGGGCAATTTCATAACAACATATATTCCGATTAACTATATTAAAGTAGTTTCTGGCTCAATATTTATTATTTTCGGCATAATAACTCTCATAAACAATAAACAAGAAGAGGCTAAATGTGAGCTGAAAAAACCTTTCGCGTCTGGATTTCTGCTAATCTTTGTATCTGAGATTGGAGATAAGACTCAAATAGCCTCTGGCTTATTTGCAACTAAATTCAACCCTATCATGGTATTTATAGGCGTGATCTCCGCTTTGACAATTTTATCTATAATGGTTATTTATTTAGGAAAATTCATAGCGATAAAATTAAATAAAAAGGTACTTTCAAATATCGCTGGGGCGGTTTTTATTCTCATTGGAATATTTTGTTTGTTTTAATAGGTCATCCACTTCCACTGTAATTTGAATTTTGCACTTAGATATTGTTTAGAATTTCGAATTTAGGATTTGTTTTTAGCATATTTGGTTATTGGAATTCGGTTATTGGTTATTTTACAGCCGTGGATGTTCCTTTCTGTATTCCCGCGGAGTTTCCTTAAGCCCCCCTCTCCCCCAGATTCCAAGACCTTTACTCCTTGCCTCATCCTGTGCCTTTCTGAATTCATCAACATATCTTATGTTCAGTGGGACAGTTAAGAGTATGGCATAACCATCTTTAAGCATCTGTACATTTATCATCCTTCTATCAGGTGTCCATACATAGGAGAGAAGTCTTCCGTATCTATCTCTTTTTTCTACATCAAACTCGAGGGAGACAGTCCATTGGGACATACTCAACATCTCCCTTAAATGTTTCTTTGCTCTCTGACCCCATGGCCTCTGCTGGAGTTCAGGTGCATCTATGCCGATTAACCTCACCTTTTCTCTCCTACTATCTAAAAAAACAGTTATCGTATCACCATCATTCACCTCAACAACTCTCACATATTCAGTCTTTGATTGAGTCTCTGCCTGGTATCTGCCATAAAGACTAAAAAACAATACCGCTATTGAGGCTGTGAGACCTATAAGTATTTTCAAAATTCTTTTATTCATGATTGTTAACTTTATTCTTTGTAATTGAGATCACTTTAACCGATACCATCTTAGCATTATAGTTGTAAATAAAATAGCCTACAGCAAACAAAATGTCACGAGAAAATATAATTCATTATTACCTTGAGAAAAACCACAAAACTAAAAGGTTTAAAAACTGGAGGTTATCGTGAGAAGCAAGGCTCTAAGGTACAATATAGCATCTTTAATCTTTCTTTTCCTCAGTCTTATGTTAGATATTTCAACTCCAGGTATCGCTCAGGACTCTCTTGATCCTCATCTTGCCCCCCTCAACCCGAACTTTTTGCATTTTCTTGAAGACAGTGCGATGGGCAGGGTTCAAAGATACACCTCCACTGGACACTGGTTAGGATACATACCGCCTCCTCTTAATCTTTCTCACACAACAGGTCAACCTATTGTTTTTGAAACTAGCCAACTTCTCTCTTATCCGGCCTATTTTGATCTTCGTGCCCAAGGGAAGGTCACACTTGTCAAAAATCAAGGGGCCTGTGGGAGTTGTTGGTCATTTGCTACGTATGGTTCTCTTGAGTCATCTCTTCTGCCTTCAGAGACATGGGATTTTTCTGAAAATAACCTTAAAAATACTCACGGATTCGATATAGGGCATTGCGATGGTGGCAATCATTCTATGTCAACAGCGTATCTTGCAAGATGGGGCGGCCCCATCAGCGAGACAGACGACCCTTATAGTACTACCTCAGACATTTCTCCATCAGGATTATCAGCACAAAAACACGCACAGGATGTCCTTTTCCTTCCTGACAGGGCAGGCCCTCTCGATAACGATACTATAAAACAAGCAGTTATGACCTATGGTGCTGCTTATACGACTATGTACTGGGGTAGTTCTTATTGGAACGAGGCAAACGATGCTTATTATTATACTGGGACAAACTATGCTAATCATGCAGTAGCAATAGTTGGGTGGGATGACGATTTTCTTAAAACTAAATTTAATGCCCCTAATCCCCCGGATAACGGTGCCTTTATCATAAGAAACAGTTGGGGAACAAGCTTTGGACAAAACGGCTATTTCTATATTTCATACTATGATTCGAATATAGGCAAAGATAATGCGGTTTTTATGGCAGAACCAACTACAAACTACGATTATGTATACCAGTATGATCCCCTTGGCTGGGTAGACAGCTATGGTTACAGTAGCAATACTGGCTGGTTCGCCAATATCTTTTCTGCAAGTTCAAACGAACAAATTGCAGCGGTGAGTTTTTATGCAGCATCTCCTAATTCCACATACGAAATATACATCTATAAAGATGTCATTGCTGGACAACCAAAAAGTGGCTCACTCGCAGGAAGTAAGACAGGCACTATACCCTCTGCCGGTTATCACACTATTCCCCTCGATTCCCTTATCGATCTCACTCCTGATCAAAAGTTTTCAGTTGTGATTAAACTCTCAACGCCCGGTTACAATTACCCTATTCCTTTGGAATATCCGTATTCTGGTTATAGCAGTGCAGCCACGGCTAATGCTGGAGAAAGTTATGTAAGCCATGATGGTAACTCATGGAGTGATATTACAAACTCTCATCCTAATACGAATGTTTGTTTAAAGGCATTTACAGTGACACAGGAAGGTACAACTCAACACACTCTCACTGTAAATAAATCAGGTACCGGAAGTGGTACAGTAACAAGCACTATTCAAGGTATAAACTGTGGAGATGATTGTAACGAAATTTACCTTAGCGGTACATCCATAACCTTGACTGCCAAGCCATTGAGCGGTGCTACTTTCAGTAGTTGGAATGGTTGTGATAGCTCATCAGGGACTACCTGTCATGTGACCATGACCTCAGACAGAAACATTATAGCAAACTTTACACAGACTTCGGTCAACCTCATGATACCCAATGGCAGTGAGGTCATTCCATCTGGTTCGAGTTATGAGGTTCAATGGAGAGCTCCTTCGAAGGCAGTGAAATTCAATCTATTGTATTCAAACAACAATGGGCTAACATGGATAATGATAGCTGGGGGTTTAACAGGCACAAATTATAATTGGACAGTACCTACCCCATGGGGCAATAGAAAGAAATGTCTTTTGAAGGTAATAGGATATGACGCATCTGGTATGGAGTTAAGTGCAGACAAATCAGATGCACCATTTAAGATAGAAGTTGTAAAGTTAACATCTCCAAATGGAGGAATAATATACAATTCAGGTGACCCTCTGACTATAACTTGGGAAACAAATGCCACGAAGAAACCGGTAGCAAAGGTAAGACTTTATTACACAAAAGACAGAGGGATAACCTGGAATTTAATAACTACAATAAAAGGCAGTAATCCAGGAAATTATCCCTGGACAGTGCCAACAGTTGGAAAGCCAAAGGTGCAGTGCAAGATAAAGGTTGAACTGATAGATGCGCTTGGTAATATATTGGGTACAGATAAGAGTGACAGTTATTTCACAATCCAGCCTTGATTTCAATTTAAGGTAAGAAATATGGCAATAAGATTTATCCCTGCCCTCTTATAAGAGTGACAGGAGGAAAACGATTTTCTGTCAAACCGATATGGCTGTTTTGATTCCCTTCACAAGGTCCTCTAAATCAACTTCCCTTACGGTTCTTGCATCGATTATCAAAGAATCTTCTCTTATCCTTGATATAATTGGAGGGGTACCCGCTCTCAATCTTTCCTCAAGCTCATTCACAGAGAGATTATCGGGTTTTATTGAAACCACATAGGTTGGGAAATCAACCTCTGGCAGTGAACCTCCTCCAGCCCTTGAAGAATCCGCCATTACCGCAATATGGGCATCTTTTATTTCTTTCTTTAATCTCTTGGCTATCTTGTTTGCACGCCCTCTTATCTCTTCAGGTTTCTGGAGGAGCATCCTGAGGGTCGGGACATTCTCAATCGCTTTTTCTTCTTCGATGTATTCCATGAGTGTTGCTTCAAAGCCGGCAAGGGTAAGTTTGTCGATCCTCATAGCCCTTGTAATTGGATTCTTCTGAATTCTCTCTATATATTCTCTTTTGCCCACAATAACACCACCCTGAGGTCCACCGAGAAGCTTGTCACCGCTAAATGTCGTTATATCAAGACCTGAACTCACAATGTCTTTAACCACCGGTTCGTCGGAGATGCCGAATGGTTTCAAGTCTATGAGGCATCCGCTTCCGAGGTCGAACATCACAGGGATCTGATACTTCCTGCCGAGACTTACAAGGTCTTCTACTGAGACTTCATCTGAAAATCCCATAACCCTGAAATTGGATTTGTGGACCTTTACGATAAGGGCTGTATTGTCATTGATCGCCCTTTCATAGTCATAAAGGTGGGTTTTGTTTGTTGTTCCGACTTCCCGGAGTATTGCACCACTTGCTACCATTACCTCAGGCATCCTGAAGGAGCCACCTATTTCAACAAGTTCCCCTCTTGACACAATCGCCTCTTTGCCTTTTGATAGGGTGTTAAGACAGAGCATAACTGCCGCTGCATTGTTATTGACAACAAGTGCATCTTCTGCACCGGTAACTTCTCTGAGAATCCTTTTGACATGCGTGTACCTTTTACCTCTTTTCCCTTCTTGCAGGTCATATTCCAGATTGGAATAACTCCCAGCAACTTTTTTGATGTTTTCGAGAGCCCTTTCAGAGAGGAGGGAACGACCGAGGTTTGTATGGATTACGATGCCCGTAGCGTTAATAAGTGGCCTGAGGCTATAGGAGGAGAGTATTACAATGATTTTTTCTATCTCCGCCATCATAGATTCTTCAGAGATATCTGAAGTGAGACCCTTCAGAATTTCCTTTCTCCTCAGATCAATTACCTCCCTAATCGCTTCAAGGACATACCTTCTCGGATAGTTCTTCAGGCATTCCATCCCTTGATTGGTCCTCAGGATTTCATCAACTGAGGGTAGGGTCGAGAGTAGTTTCTGTTTTTCTTCCATGTCCTTTTCTACCATAAAAAAGTTAAAAATTAAAAGAGAAAAATTAAAATAATAAGCATTTCCACTTCTGTTATGGAAGGATATAGTATTGAGCGGTTTCTTTTGCCGATAGTCCAATGAAAATATTCTGGTATAAAGAGGCAAAATCCTCGGAGGGCATAGCCCGAGTCCGCCTAAGGCGGAGAGCGAAATACTATATCCTTTCTTTTTTATTTACTGTTAGAAATAGTTAACTTTATCACGGAAATGGAGATGCTGACTGCGGTAAAAAGCATATTCTCATTGAAAGGCCCCATTATGGTAGAATAAATTATGTTCCACGATATTCATGAAGAGTGTGGAATATTCGGGGTATATGGGCATCCCGAAGCGGCAAACCTTACCTACCTCGGATTATATGCACTTCAGCACAGGGGGCAGGAAGGCTCTGGCATCTGTTCAGCCGATGGAAGGCATCTCTTCCTCGAGAAATCCAGAGGGCTCGTTGCTGATGTCTTCAACGAAAAAAGACTGAGAAGGCTTCCTGGCCATATCGCCATAGGGCATAACCGTTATTCTACAGCAGGAAGCAGTGTCCTTAGGAATGTCCAGCCCATTGTGGCAAACTTTGCCCTCGGTACCCTTGCAATCTCACACAATGGAAACCTCGTCAATGCAATAGAACTCCGAGCATCCCTTGAGGATGAAGGGGCAATATTCCAGTCCTCCTCAGACAGTGAGGTCATCGTACATCTCATAGCCCATGCAAAGGGAGATGACTTCTATGAGAGGGTTCTCCATGCGCTGAAGCAGATCAGCGGTGCCTTCAGCCTCTTAATCCTGAGGGAAAAAGAACTCATTGCCGTAAGAGACCCCTATGGGGTAAGGCCCCTTTCTCTCGGTATAAAGGATGGTGCATATATCATTGCCTCTGAGACCTGCGCCTTTGACCTCATCGGGGCAATGTATGTGAGGGACATAGAACCAGGTGAGGTACTCATCATCGGGGAGCAGGGATTGAGTTCTCTAAGGCTTAACAACGCAAAAAGGGCCTTCTGTGTCTTTGAGCTCATCTATTTCTCCAGACCTGACAGTAACATCTTTGGCGGGGTGAATGTGAATGAGATGAGGAAAGAATTCGGAAGGCAGCTTGCACGGGAATCTCAGACCGAGGCAGACCTCGTTATCCCTGTGCCTGACTCTGGTGTGCCTGCAGCAATAGGTTTCTCTGAAGAGAGCAAGATACCCTTTGATTTCGGTCTCATCAGAAATCACTATATTGGCAGAACCTTTATAGAACCAAAGCACAGCATACGGCATTTCGGGGTGAAGATAAAGCTCAACCCTGTGAGGAAGCTCCTTGAGGGGAAGAGGTTGGTTGTCGTAGATGATTCAATCGTGAGAGGGACAACAAGCAAGAAGATCGTAAAAATGCTGAGGGAAGGAGGAGGTGCAAAGGAGGTACATCTGAAGATAAGCTCTCCTCCTACCATCGGTCCCTGCTTTTATGGTATCGATACACCTACAAGGCAGGAACTCATCGCATCCACTCACCTCGTTGAGGAGATCAGAAAATACATCACTGCCGATTCTCTTGCCTATCTAAGTCTCGAAGGGCTCAAAAAGATAGTCCCTGATCCTCACAATTACTGCACTGCCTGTTTTGATAACCATTACCCTATCAGTTTCCCTGATGAACGCATCGAACAGATGGAATTCTTATTCAGGTAGGAACATTGATAACCTCGACACTGAGAGATATATTCAGAATTAATCTCGGTGTTAAAAAATACGAAAAGGTTCTTCTCTTTACAGACAGACCATCTGAGGAAGAAGAGATAGATGAATCAGATAAAGAACGAAGGTTGAAGCTCAGAAGTCTCTCTCTCTTTGCTGCCGAGATAGGCAAGAATTTCTGTAAGACCATTATCTTCCATGAATATCCCGCTACAGGCAGTCATGGTGAAGAACCACCAGAAGAACTATGGGAGCTTGCCTTCAGAAAAAAGACAGTTGAGAGCTTAAAGAAAGAGAGACTCCTTCTTCCTATTCTTATGAAAAATGCAGAGGATAGCGATATCCAAAAGGCAGAAAAAATCATCAGGAGAAATAAAAAGAATGCTGTGAACTGTGTGATCGCCCTTTCAAACTATTCTACAAGCCATACGAGGTTCAGGCATTTCCTGACAAGGATCTGCGGCTGCCGATATGCGAGTATGCCTCTCTTTGATATTTCAATGCTCGAGGGTGCAATGAATGTTGACTGGAGGGCCCTTGCAAAAAGGACTGTAAGGATTGCAAAGGAAGTAACAAAGGCTGAGTTTATAGAAATAAAGACAATAAACGGATCTTTTCTCTCTTTCTCAAAAAGGGGAAGAAAGGCAGGGTCTGATACAGGAATCCTTAAGAGGCCAGGTGCGTTTGGCAACCTTCCAGGAGGTGAGGTCTATCTCGCACCTTTAGAAGGAACGGCCAAAGGTAGACTCATCCTCGAGTGGGCTCCGACAAGGCGTCTTAAGTATCCCGTAATCCTTACTGTCAAAGACGGCTATGTGGTAAATATTGAGGGGGAAGATGAGTATGCTGAATACCTCAGAGTAAAACTTGACGAGAGAAAGGAAAATGGAAACATTGCCGAGTTCGGCATAGGCACAAATGACCACGCTACAAGGTTAGACAATATCCTTGAATCAGAAAAAATCCTCGGAACCATCCATATAGCCCTTGGTGACAACAGTTCCTTTGGAGGGAAGATTAAAACACCCTTTCATCAGGATTTCGTTTTTTTAAAGCCAACAGTAAAGTTAATTAATAAGGACAGTAGCAAAAATACCCTTCTCAAGTCGGGCAGACTTCTCTGTGAGGGGTGCACGTGAGAACCCTCTCCCTCGGTTATTCCCCATGCCCTAATGACACCTTCATATTCTATGCCCTTGTCCACGGGAAGATCGACACAGGAGATTTGGGTTTTAAAGAGGCCCTCCTTGATGTTGAGACCCTGAATAAGATGGCTCTGCGCTCTGAACTTGATATTACCAAGATTTCATATCATACCTTCGGGTTCCTCCGTGAAGATTACTGTCTCCTCCGCTCTGGCAGCGCTATGGGTAGAGGCTGCGGACCCCTGCTCGTCTCTAAGGAGGATTATGCCCCAGAGGATTTGAAGGGGAAAAGGATAGCAATCCCTGGCAGACTCACAACAGCGAACCTCCTTTTACAGCTCTTTACCTTTGACTCCGGGATTCCGTTCTCATCTTCTGTCGAAATGCCTTTTTATAAGATCATGGATGCAGTATCAAAAGGAGATGTGGACGCAGGACTGATCATTCATGAAGGCAGGTTTACCTATCCTCTTTATGGATTAAAGAAGATTATAGATCTCGGTGAATGGTGGGAGAACAAAACAGGGTTCCCTCTCCCTCTCGGCGGTATCCTTGCGAAAAGGAATCTGGGAGAAGACTTGATAAAAAGGGTTGATTCTTTTATAAGAAAGAGCATTGAATATTCCTTAAACCATAAGGAAGAACCGAAGGTGTATATTAAACAGCATTCTCAGGAACTCGAAGAGAGGGTGATAGAGCAGCATATCAATCTCTATGTGAATGATTTTTCCTTAGATATCGGTGAAAAGGGGTTATCAGCCGTTCGAGAGCTCTTCAGAAGGGCAGAAATGAGAGAAATTATCAAAGGATCGAGGAATAACATTCTATGCGTCACGTAATTCTAGGTACTGCAGGTCATATAGATCATGGTAAGAGTGCCCTCGTAAAGGCCCTCACTGGGATAGATCCTGACAGGCTCAAAGAAGAAAAAGAGAGGGGCATCACGATCGATCTCGGTTTTGCAGACCTTAGTTACCCTGATGGTCTTACGATCGGGATTGTCGATGTTCCAGGGCATGAGAGGCTCGTGCGGAACATGCTTGCAGGTGCAGGAGGGATAGACCTTGTGCTCCTTGTGATTGCAGCAGACGAAGGTGTTATGCCACAGAGTCGTGAGCATTTATATATCTGTGACCTCCTGAAAATCAAATCAGGTCTCATTGCAATCACAAAAGCAGACCTTGTAGAGAACGATTGGCTTGAGCTCATGAAGGATGAAGTAAAAAACTTTGTGAAGGGTACCTTCCTCGAAGGGACACCGATAGTGCCTGTCTCATCAAAGACGATGTTTAATATTGACCTCCTCAAAGAAGAGATAAGGAACGTAGCATTAAGGGTTGAACTGAAGCCAACAAAAGGCCTCTTCAGACTTCCCATCGATAGGGTTTTTACGTTAAAGGGATTTGGAACCGTTATTACCGGGACGGCTTTATCCGGAAGCATCTCTGTTGATGATACTGTGGAAATACTGCCGAGCAATATTAAGAGCAAGGTTCGCGGACTCCACAGCCATGGCAAACCCATACAAACTGCGTATGCCGGACAGAGGGTTGCAATAAATCTTCAGGGAGTTGAGAAGGAAGAATTGAAAAGGGGAGATACTGTTGTGTTGCCCGGAAGATTTATTCCTACAAAGACAATTGATGCAAAAATAGAGCTCCTTCAGGATGTGCCACCTCTTAAGAATAAGAGCCTTGTCCATTTCCATCTTGCTACGTCAGAGACCATTGCAAGGGTTATTCTCTATGGCAGGGATGAACTCAAACCAGAAGAAAGTTGCTACTGCCAATTCAGGCTTCAGGACCCTGTTATCTCCATGTCTGGGGATAGATATATCATAAGGAGGTTTTCTCCTGTTGATACGATTGGTGGTGGAGAAGTCTTCGATCCATCCCCGCCAAGAAGGAGACAAAAAGACATAGCTGAGATTCTGATGACATTTGAGAAAGGCAGCTTCAGTGATAAGATTTCTTTAAAGGTTCTGCAATCAGGCCTTCACGGTATTTCTACTATGACTATCGAGGGGTGGATAAAGGCTGAGATACCTGCCATAAGAGAATCGATAGAGATGCTCAGAGGCAAAGGAATTCTTTTTGCTATAGAAGATGTACTCATCCATAAGACCTTTTTCGATTCTTTCAGGGAAAAGGTCCTTCAGACCTTGAAGGATTTTCATGCGAAAAACCCCTTGAAACCCGGAATGCCGAAGGAAGAGCTCAGAGTCAAACTAAATATAGAACCCAGGCTTTTCAGCGGACTGATTACACCTCTCAAAGATGTTGTTATGGAGAAAGAGATAATCCGTCTCAGGACCTTCAGTACCGTTCTCTCCCAGGCAGAGGAGACACTGAAGGCGAAGATATTGGAGCTTCTCCAAAAAGGTGGATTTCAACCTCCGAGCAAGGAAGAATTATCTCAATCTCTCAAGCTGGATCAGAAACATCTTTCCGATATCTTGAAACTCATGGTGAAAGAAGGAAGTCTTGTGAGGATCAGTGATTCAATGTATTTGACTTCTCCTGTTTACCATACGATGATCGAGTCCCTCAAGAATTTTTTCAGCAAAAAACCTGAAATGACGGTTGCTGAATTCAGAGACATCCTCAATACAACAAGAAAATATGCCCTTCCAATTCTGGAATACCTTGATGCAAACAAAATTACCCTCAGAGTGGGGGATATAAGGAAACTTCTGCTCAAGCCCTCATAAGCCTTTGGCTCACAAAGTGACATGAAAATACTTCACCCTCCCCTCTATCCCCTCCCATCCCGGAGCGGGTCTCCGCGAAGGGTCGCTCCGACAAGGGAGGGGAAAATAACCCCTCCTTACCTCTCCCCTTAACCCCTCTGTGTCCCCCCTTACTAAGGGGGGAATTTAAAGGGGGGTGGGTGGGGTTAATTCCTCTCCTCCTCCTATGGCGGATGGGAGAGGGCGAGGGAAAGGGGTATTTCTGATTAAAGTGTAATTGATAGAGGTGCAAAGTAGCTTTGACAACCATATCTTGGTTTGTTATCATGTAATCAAATATGTAATCATAGGAGGCAATATGGTACGTACTCAAATCCAGTTAACAGAGGAGCAGGCAAAGGCATTAAAAAAATTGGCATTATCACGACATCTTTCTATCGCAGAGCTTATAAGGCAGGCAGTGGATAGCTTTATCAAAACGGGTGCTGTCATAGATATTGAAGAAAGGCGAAAAAGGGCGCTTGATGTAGTAGGACGATTCAGTTCGGGTAAACATGATATTTCTAGAGAACATGATAAATATCTTGCAGAGGCTTTCAGCAAATGAGAATCTTTGTAGACACTTCAGGCTTTTTTGCCTTACTTGACAGAGATGATGCCGATCATAAAAAGGCAAGAAAGATTTGGAGCGATGTGCTTAATCCTGAAAACACCCTTATTACCAGCAACTATGTGATTGTTGAGAGTTTTGCTCTTATACAGCACCGCCTCGGATTAGAAGCGGTAAGAGGATTTCATGAAGACATGTTGCCCTTAATAAATATTGAATGGATTGATGCCGAGATACATAAATTTGGGGTAAGTGCTCTTCTTGCTGCTTCAAGACGTAAGCTTAGCCTTGTTGATTGCGTTAGTTTTGAAACTATGCGCACTTTAGGGATTAAGACAGTTTTTGCCTTTGACCCTCATTTTGCAGAACAGGGTTTTAAGTGTATTCCGTAACTTTTCGAGAAGGCTTTCAGCCCGTCTTGCTCACCTTGAGATTCATGCCCGGGAAACACAGAACAAATCGGTTCATAGCGAACTCTGTTCCAATGGTTGAAATCTCTGGATTCCTGCTTTCGCAGGAATGACGTCATTCCCGTGAAAACGGGAATCCAGTTGCTTAATAATCTTAATAACTTTTAAGTTCTCAGAGATTAATAACATAAGATAAGATATCTGCTATGAAGAAGGTACGACCCTCACCGACCTTCTCTCACATCGTCATTGCGAGGGTCGAAGTCCCGAAGCAATCTCGTTTTTGTTTCAGTAAAAAGATTGTTCTAGTTTGCTATAACAGTTATTTGTATCGTCTTAGTGTTAAATCCAGTCTGTACTCTGTACAATGTAAACTATGATATCCGTAAAAATCTTTACAACCTTGGTAGCAATGCTCAATGGTCCAAGCATAAGCCGGCTAACATCAGGGCAAGCCGCAAAGCTGGCCGGAATATCCCGCGTTGCTTTTCTCCTGAATTGTTCTCGATACAACTCTGCGACTGTTCATTGGAATCAAGAGGAACTCAGACAAGAGTTCGGGGACTTTCAGAAATGAAATCATTTGACTGGATACATAAAGTAAGAGAAAAGAACTATCATCAGACAAAGGACCTTCCGCCAAAGTAACTTATTGAAAAGACCCGCAGGGCGACGGACGAAATCATTAAGACCATGGGTCTCAAGATCGTAAAGAAAGCATGAAGGATTCGCCGCACGCAGCCTACCCCGTCACTTCCTCACCCCGCACATTGCCTCCTGAACTCGGCAAAGTGCTTTCCCTCTCCTTCCAGTCGGCCTCATCCCGAAAGAAAGGGGAAACAAGGAAAGCAACCGTGTGAGTTTGCCTTACAAGTTTGCCTTAGACCGTAGCCTTGATTTGATCCACTCCAGGAAACTCCTGCTCAAGCCCTAATCTGTTCCGCTTATTATCCCTTTTGCCTTGAGGAATTCCTTGTTCTTTGCCGATTCAAGGTATATTCTCACAAGGTCAAGGACATTCTTGTAGAGGAGAAAATTTGAAGAGAGCTCAAGAAATAATTCTTTGTAAATGAATTCCGAGACGATCTGGTAAGACTTCTTACCTTGCAATAAATAACATTCAGAAAGGTTTGCGCCTGGTATGATTAGACTACCCAGGATGAACTCTTTACCTCTCCTCCGAGAGAGGGCTTCGGGGAACATACCGAGCATAAAAAGGGTATAGTCTCCGATATGTTTGTGAACCTGGAATTCCCTTGAGAAACTCGGTGCATTCAGTAATACATCTCCTTCAGAGAGTAGGTCAGCTATATCTTCGAGAGTTCTTCCTGCTGAATCTTTAATTTTATAGAGGCTGTCTATGTGAATAAATTCACACAATATCTGATCTTCTATGTAGTCTGCAACTTCAGTCCTATCTGCGGGATTAAATCGGAGTCCAAAATCCAGAGCCTTTTTGAAAAGCCTTCTTAAAGGATGATCAGGAGCTATGTCCGTCCTTCTAAACATGACATCTATTTTTATTTTACATTACATTATCATGTAGCTTCTACAACTGGGCCATAGTATTCCTTTGCCACTCCAGCCAGTTCCCTGAGGCGTTTTTCAACCAGATAGTTTACGGTGTTTTCCGGATAGGTACCATCTGCCTTTTTCTCTCCTGCCGGTACGCCTGTTAAAATCTCTATTCCTTCATCAATGGTTTTTACAGCATAAATGTGAAATTGGCCATCCTGCACTGCCTTTACGACATCCTCTCTCAGTACCAGGTTCCTGATATTCTGATGGGGAATCATGACTCCCTGGTCACCTGTTACTCCCTTTGCTTTACACACATCAAAGAATCCCTCAATCTTTTGATTAACGCCACCTATAGGCTGAACCTCGCCTTTCTGGTTTACTGATCCCGTTACAGCTATATCCTGTCTGATGGGCAGATCGGAAAGGCTGGACAGGATAGCATAAAGCTCTGTAGAGGATGCACTATCTCCTTCTATTCCTGTATAGGATTGTTCAAAACAGAGACTCGCTGAAAGAGACAGTGGTTTATCCTGGGCATACTTCCACCCAAGGCAGCCGGACAGGATGAGCACGCCCTTGTCATGGATGCGACCACTCAACTGGGATTCTCTCTCTATATTAATCACCCCTCGCCTTCCCAGGAAGGTCTTTGCTGTAATGCGAGAAGGCTGTCCAAAGCTGAAGGTACCGAGGTCATATACAGAGAGACCATTGACCTGTCCGACAACCGCTCCCTCTACGTCAACCATAAGGGTTCCTTCTACGATGAGCTGACGGATACGCTCTGCTATCAAGTCAAGACGATGGATTTTCTCCCTCACTGCCTTATCTACATGTTCTTCCTTTATCATCTGGCTCTGGGATTCTTTTGCCCAGTAATCAGCTTCGATGAGCAAGTCTTTTAACTGGCCAAATCTTGTAGAAAGCTTCTCCTGATCACTCACTGCTCTGGCTGCAAATTCTATGACCTTCGCAACTCCTGAACGGTCAAAGGGTAAAAGCTTCTCCTCATCGCAGCAGGCACGGATGAAACAGGCATAGACCCTCATGTTTTCTTCTGTGAGCGCAACCTGGTAGTCAAAATCAGCCTTGACTTTAAACATCTCCCAGAAATCTTCATCATAGGCAGAGAGGAGCTGATAGAGGTAGTCATCGCCCATGACTACTATTTTGAGCTCCACCGGCATAGGCTGGGGCCTCATACCCTGGGGCGTTAAAAAACTGAATTGCTCCATTGGGTCTTCCACCCGAACTTCCTTTGTTCTGATCACCCTCTTGAGTCCTTCCCAGGCTCCCGGGTTGAGCACAACATCGCGGATGTTAAGAATTAGGTAACCTCCATTGGCTAATTGGATGGCCCCTGGTTTTATCATCGCATGGTCGCTCACATAGGTACCCATGAATGCCCTTCTTTCAACCTTGCCGAACATATTGAACCAGTTGGGATTCGGTTCGATAATAATGGGTGGACTGTCTAAGGAACTATTATCTACAAAAACATTTACCTTATAAGCGATAAAAGAGTTTATGGAAGTGACAGGAGGGAAGCCAGGAAGCTGGGAAGACATGGGGGGCTGGGTGAACATATCCAGTTTAGTAAGAGTATATTCCTTTGCCTCTTTAAGAAAATTAATCACCTCTGGATATTCACTGTAAACCTTCAGGAGCTCTTCAAAGGGACGGGAGATAGCAAATTCTCCAATCTTAATATCAATCTCCTTCATTTTTTCTGCCACCTCATTTTCCATCTCCCTAATCCGAGTATACATCTCATCAACCTTCCTCATCATTTCAAGGCGCCTGGAATCGATCTCTTCCCTTTCTTTTTCCGGAACTGACAGGAATTCCTCTCTTGACATAGGTTTTCCATCGACCAGAAGAGGTACGACAGCAGCTCCCATAGGGGAAAGCTGTACCATAAGACTTTTCCCCTTGGCCTCATATTCCAGGGCATCCATAATTTCCTGATATTTTCTCTGGTGTTCTTCCATGACATCCTGTTTTCGTTTGGTGTATTCCTCACTGCTAAAGGCCTTTGGTACCTCTTCTTTCAGGGTTTTCAGCAGGCCTTCCATATGATCCCTGAAAGACTTGCCGAGACCCTGTGGCAATTTCAAGATTCCTGGACGATCAGGATCAGAAAAGTTATACACATAACACCAATCATACAGTTGATACTTAACTCCTTTAGTCTTTTTCTCTGCGATGAATCTTTCCAGGCAGGCCTTGATGGTCGTAGCCTTACCGGTTCCGGTAAGTCCTGTCAGAAAGAGGTTATATCCAGGTCTTTCTACAGCCAGTCCAAAATTGATGGAATCAAGAGCCCTATCCTGTCCAATAAATTCCTTGAGGGGCTCTATATCTGCAGTACAATCGAATTTAAAGAGTTCTTCAGGGCATATCCAGCGAAGCCTTTCTACGGGAACAGCATATTTCTTAAGGTCTATCTTTTCCATAACCCCTCCCTTCAACGTAAGTCTATTGAAAACACCTGAATGCTGTCAAGCTTGCTTCTATTAACAGAAAGTTCAAAACCCCACCAACCCTCCCCTTGCCAAGGGGAGGATGAGGAGGGGTTCTCTTGAGATTAAAATGGAGATATAATGTATATTAAGAAAAATTTAGTATTGAAGAAACAGATTAATGCGAGTTTTAGTTTTATCTATAAATATAATCATTTTATTCTCTATATTTCCAGCCAATGCACTATCAGATATCATTGTCCACGACATGGTTATTCCGACAGGCAAAAAGGTTCTACTCAAAGCTGAGGTAAAAGGAAAACTCTTCAGCAAGGGAGGTGAGGTAGTTGAGTTCTTTGTTAATGAAAAATCTATCGGGAAGAGTCTTTCAGGTGGAGATGGATTTGCCTTCAAGCAGTTTACTCCGCTAAAAACCGGGATGTATACAATAAAAGCGCGAGCAGGGAAGGAAGAAGGAAAGGGGTTACTTTTCTCTCTTAAGAAAGGAGCGAAGATCGTCTTTATTGATGTAGAAGGCAGCCTCTTAGAGAGATTTTCACAAGAGCCAAAAAAGGAAAGCCAGAAGGTAATAAAAAGGATCAACAAAAGATATCCGGTAGTATTTCTCCAGACAGGAGCCCTTTCATCAAAAGCTATAAAGAAATGGTTGAAGAAGAATAAATTCGTAATTTCACCAGTAATCCCCTGGGACCAAGGGGTAGCTTTCAATGAGATTATTGAACAAGGTTTTAAAATCAAGGCAGTAATCGGAGGCCCCTATGTGATCGAATCAGCAAAGGATTTTAAGCCGCTGGCCTTTAGCTTCGTTGATGTGGAAGGTTCAGTAGAGGTAAAGGATTGGGAGGAGATTCGAAAGAAGCTGAGATAAGTTTGAAAATTAGTAATCCCCCTTTATCCCCCTTTAACAAAGTGGGATTATTGTTAAAAGGTGAACTGAAGCAGTGAGAATTTCAAAAGGTAAGATAGTATCCCCTCTTTTATAAAGAGGGGCGAGGGGAGATTACTAAAAAACAATTTAACCATTATTTTTTGAGTGATTGACAGAAACACTGACAAAAATAAATAATTGAATATGCCCCAAAGATATAATTCCTTCGGTTCTTATATTAAGAAAAAATTTGGTACCACTGTATATAAGGTGAACGTGGATGCAGGCTTCACATGCCCGAACAGGGATGGAACAATCGGTACTACAGGATGCATTTACTGTAACAATGACAGTTTCAGGCCAAGCTCATGTAAACCTACCCTGTCCCTCAGTGAACAGATAAGAAACGGAATCACTCATATAAGAAAAAGATATAAGGCCGAGAAGTTCCTCGTCTATTTTCAACCATACACAAATACCTATGCCCCCGTTGATGAGTTAGAGCATCTTTATAAAGAGGCTCTGTCTGAACCCTCCATCGTTGGGCTTGCAATCGGCACGCGTCCTGATACTGTGGATGAAGAGAAAATTATGTTGCTGGAGGAACTCGCAAAGAGGTATTTCATTCTCATTGAGTATGGGATGCAGTCAATCTATGATAGAACGCTTGAGTTCATCAATAGAGGTCACGATTACAATACCTTTCTGAAAGCCCTTGATATGACAAAGGATAGAGGTATCTTTATTGGAGTTCATGTTATAGTCGGCTTCCCTACAGAGTCAAAAGAGGAGATGCTTTTCATGGCGGATGAGGTCTCACATCTCCCCATTGATTTTCTCAAGATTCATCAGCTTCAGGTGGTAAAAGACACACCCCTTGAGATTATATACAGGGAGAACCCCTTTCATGTTTTCGATTATGAGGAATATCTTGATTTCGTCAGTGAATTCATCGGGAGGCTTTCTCCCAAAATAGTTCTCCAGAGGCTCTTTGCTACTGCACCTGATAACATCTTGATAGCACCACGATGGGCCAAAAGCAGACAGGAGATTCTAAGAGACATAGAAAAACAGCTCGAGCTGAGAGATATTTACCAGGGCAAAAACATGAAAGTTTATGCCAGAATATAATGGTTGAAATTCTTTTGACTTTAAATTTTTAACTTTTCTTCTCATTGTTGCTCGCCCCCTTAGCTCAGAAGGATAGAGCACAGGTTTCCTAAACCAATTCAGTAGGACTGACAAGGCTTTGAAAATACTGATTTTGTTCTCTTATTTCAATGAGTTATTCAAAGAAATAGTTGTTTATATTTGGATTAGAATATACTGTTTTCTATATGTTTTTATGACATTTTTATGACAGTAAAAAGGTGTGCCTGCTACCCACCCGCCATTGAAATTCTTTTGACTTTAAATTTTTAACTTTTAGCTTTTCATTGTTGCACGCCCCCTTAGCTCAGAAGGATAGAGCACAGGTTTCCTAACCAATTCGGTAGGACTGACAAGGCTTTGAAAATACTGATTTTGTTCTCTTATTCCAATGAGTTATTCAAAGAAATAGTTGTTTATCTTTGGATTAGAATATACTGTTTTCTATATATTTTTATGACATTTTTATAACAGTAAAAAGGTGTGCCTGCTACCCACCCGCCACTCCGCAGGCATGGGATTATTTATAAGGTGTTATTTCTTCATATCCCAATGCTTTATACGCCTTGAGCCTTGGATGTCATTCTTTTCGCATTTGATAAGTAGGCCCACTGGTCAGGGTAGGGAATTAAATTGCTATCTAAGAAAAGGCTGTTACCTGTTTCTGCTGGAGCCTTTTGAAGAGGGAGGGCAATAAGGCTCCCAAAACCTCCTTTGGGCATAGTATCCTGGTTAGGGAATAAGCGGTCATAGCTCTTCATATCGAGTTCATGTCTATGGGACATAGTTTCTGTTATCAAGAAGCTCCCCATTTGTCTGGCAAGAGCAGCAGAGACAAGCTCTGAAAAGAATATCCAGATATGTCCTCCATTACCTGAGCGAGATCGTTCAAGGGATATTGAAATGTTCATCTGTTGGCAGATTTCCATAAATGCCTTTACATCATCCTGCCAGGTTTGTTTGTCAAAATCGATAGCGAGGAAATAACGGGTCTCATCCGGAAGCATTGGATAGACACCGATTGTAATATTTCCCTCCAGATGTCTACGGATTACTTCATCGTTCAAAGGAGAAAACTTGCGATTATCACACTCACCACATTTTATATTGGGCTTTCCGCAAACTCCATTAATCCACTCATTTCCACAAACTGGACTATACCCTTTATTTCCGGTTTTCTTGCTCGTCCACAATTTAGGGTAAACATCTTCTCTTCCTCTGAACAAAGAGCGGAACTGGGCTATCTTTTCGTTAAGTGAAGATTGGGCATTTATTGCTGCCGTAATTTTAGTGGATTTTACAGAAAAAACTTCAAGTTCGGAAAGCGTAAGACGTAATCTTTTAAGGTCATTAGTTAACCGTTCTCGTTCGGTATCTATTTCTTTTAGACGTACCTCAATGGTTCTGATATTGCCGAGTATCTTATTTCTGTCTTCGGGCATTAGTTATACTTATTTAATTAAATGTGATAAATTCTATCACAATTTGTCACACTGCGGTGGAAGCTTACCGACCCTTCAGCCATTTCTCAGCCCCTCTTGTCATCACAAACACGCCGATTATATGATAAGATAAAACTACTTATGAAGATTTATCTTGATGTTTGTTGTTTGAGCAGACCGTTTGATGACCAGGTGCAAGATAGAGTGCGTCTTGAATCAGAGGCGGTTCTCTCTATCCTTAACCACAGCAAGGCTAAAGGCTGGCATTTACTTAATAGCGAGGTCATAAATATTGAGATTTCTAAGATACCCGATAACGATAAAAGACAGAAGGTTACTATTCTGTCTACCATGTTACAATCCAATATCGTTGTGGATGAAGATATAGAAAGGCGTGCAATAGAACTTGAGAATTTAGCTTTTAAACCTTTTGATGCCCTGCATATTGCCTGTGCAGAAAAAGGCAAAGCAGATATTTTATTAACAACAGATGATGACTTCTTGCGTAAGGCATCGCAGTGTAAAGATACCCTGAAGGTAAAGGTAGAAAACCCTGTGAGGTGGTTAATGGAGGTGATTGTAAAATGAGCATTCAAACATTGGACCCTATCGCCATAAGGAAAATAGGATTAGAGGCTTTAGCAAAGGCTCTGGGACCTGTAGGAATGGTCCGTTTTCTCCAGCAGTATGAGGGTGGGATAGGTAACTATACCAAAGAAAGACAGGAGTGGTTAAAAGATTACACTGTTAAGGGTATAGTAAAAGAAATAAAGAATAGACGAAAACTCTGACTCAGGAAGCATA
>CAWGWX010000019.1:0-21627 GCA_963826355.1 Nitrospirota bacterium
GTAGATGTAAGTTTAGGGATACGTAAGGGTGAGAAGTTCGCTGTTATAGGTTCTAATGGCAGCGGGAAATCTACGATTCTCCAGATATTGGCCGGTTTATTGTTCCCTTCACAAGGCAAAGTCTTTTTTTACGATTATGAATTATCTGAGAAATCACTTAAAGAGAGAGATTTTTTGAGATCTTTCAGGGAGCGGGTTGGATTTGTTTTTCAGGACTCTGATATCCAGTTATTCTGTCCAACAGTCCTGGATGAACTACTTTTTGGCCCTTTACAGCTGGGGCTGGAGAAAAGTGAGGCACTGGAAAGGGTGGGTGAGATTATGCAGATGCTCAAGATTGAGAACCTGCGAAACCGTCCTTCTTATATGTTATCAGGTGGTGAAAAGAAAAGGGTAGCACTCGGCTCTATTCTGACTATGAACCCTGAGGTGCTTTTGCTCGATGAACCTACCAGCGGACTTGATCCAAAGACTCAAGTTTTTCTCTTAGAATTAATATTGGCATTAAATGAAGCAGGAAAGACTATTGTTGTTGCTACGCATGATCTTTCTCTGGTTGACGAGCTTCAATCTAAGGTAGCCGTACTTTCAGAAGAGCATCGCATAGAAAAGATAGGAAACGCTGAAGAAATTCTGAAAGACGAAGACTTATTACTCAGAGTAAATCTTATACATGAACATATACATTATCATGGGCAAACAGCTCATACCCATATACATTCTCATTACCTCTTTCACCGGCATTAAAAAGAGGAGGATTTATCATGAAAGGAAAACACGAACACAAACATGTACATTCCCACAGGCATGTGCATAAGCACACCCACGAGTAAGGAGTTGAATATGGGATGGATGATTCATAGTCTGGCCAATGGACAATGCTGGATTGGTTCTATCAATACGTATATGGAACTTGAAGAATTTCTTGGGAAATATAACCAGAATCTGAAGGTGGTTGACTGTTATGATGGAAACTTTTTTGACTGGCTGGCGGTAACCGAAGAATACAGTGAGGAGATGTTCAACGCTATTGAAAATGCACTATCAGATGAGAGACTTGATGTGGCGACTGAAGATCACCTTCTGGTCATGAGAGAAGTTTTCAAGAATGGAAAGATAATCATGGGATAGAGGCTCACCTCACCCTCCTTTCATTGAGGTGCAGACATTTCCCCCGCACCTCACATGTTTACCTTATTGAGTCCCGCATTAAAAATGTCCTACGCAGTTTGTCTCTTTTTCTGTCACTCCCGCTTGTCGGGAGTCCTTTTGGAAGAAAGATTCTGGACGAGCCGGTATGAAAAAATCGTAACTGGGATAGGAGATTACTTTTACATAAATCAACAGTACGGCGTTCCGACAAAGTTGATTCTGTCTTTTACGAAGCAATATAATGGTAAATTGTGATTGATCTAATAAAAATCTTTTTTGTCTTCATCATCATATTATTCCTCCTGAGGAAAAAGCTGAACATCGGGTATGTCATGCTGATTGCTGCATCTGTATTGTTTTTGCTTTATCGCATGCCCCCTGAATCCATAATGAAGACGTGCAAGGATGCTGCCTTAAACAGTGCGACTCTCAAACTAATTCTTGCTCTCACGTTTATCCGCATTTTTGAGATGATACTAAGAGAACATGCTGTCCTTACCAATATGATGAAAGCTGTAAAGACGATATTCAAAAATAGAAAGATCGTTGCTGCAAGTATGCCCCTACTTATAGGACTCCTCCCTTCTGTCGGTGGTGCTTATTTTTCTGCGCCCATGGTTGATGAGGCAACTCGCGATACAAAGATGAGCCTTGAAGAGAAAGGGTTTATAAACTATTGGCTGAGACATCCCTGGGAATATATCCTTCCCCTCTATCCCGGGATACTTCTTGCATCAGCTATTTCAAAAATTGAACTCCATAACCTTATTACTGTAAACCTCAGTTATGCAGTCTTTACAACGATAACGGGATTTATCTTTGGCATGCAAGAAGTGAAAGGGGTAATGAAGACAGAAGATAAGTTATCAAAAGAGGGCATCTGGAGCTTTATTCCCATAACTGCTGTCCTTCTCCTTGTGGTCATATTTCATATGGAACTCCATTACGCACTGATTGCCGCAGTTACTGCCCTTTTTTTCTTTTACCGATACAATCTTAAGGCAATCCTCTCTTGCCTCAAGCATGGTTTTTCTCTCGAGATAATCATCCTGATACTTAGTGTGATGCTCTTCAAGGAAGCGATGGAGGCCTCCGGTGCTGTCAAGAACGTAAGCCAGTTTTTCATGAAAGAAGGAATTCCAACTCTCCCTATTCTTTTTCTCCTTCCTTTTGTCACCGGCCTGCTCACAGGCATTACCATTGGATTTGTGGGAAGTACATTCCCTCTCATCCTGAGCATAGCAGGCAACACACCAATAAGTGCAATATCTTTTGCTTTCGCTTCTGGATTTCTGGGAGTCCTCCTTTCCCCCGTCCATATATGCCTGGTACTTACACGAGAATACTTCAAAGCGGATTTATGGGGAATGTACAAAATGATGATACCCGCCGGCCTTATCGTCTTTTGCGTTGCGATTGTGGAGTATCTGATATTGAAGTAAATGTAAAAGGACTCAAGGATTCGAGGGGTCAAGGGTTCGATTTAAAACATACAAAACTTCACCTTGAGAAAAAGGAGATGTTGAAGAGATGTTCTTCATATTAATAGTCGCTGTCCCTATTTATTTCCCTATTTATATTCCTATTTATATTCGATATAAAACACTCAAGATCCCTCTTTCTATGTGAACTCTTGCTCTCTACCGGGACCTTGCGAGGCGTTTGCTACAGGAAGAAGGCATTCCACTTGAGATAGCCAGGGATGTCACTTTCCCTCATATCGTAAAATATAGTTACAAGGCCTGCCTATTTTCTGGTAAAATATTTTCTAATTCTTTTACCAAGGAGGGCATATGAAACAAAGTATTTCATTTTCCGTATCAGCTATCGTTATCGTACTGATCTTTGCCGCAGGTGCGTTTGCTGTGACTTCCGGTATTGACACCAAGATCGCAGAGCAGCAAAAGCTGATCGACAAGGCTGTTTCTTCTAAGAGTCTGACGAAAGATGAGGCAAAGATTGTCCAGGAGAATCTAAACAGGATCAAGGAATGGAAGAAGGCTGCATCTGCAGACGGGAAGCTGAGTGATTTGGAACAAGGGAATATCCAAAACATGCTTGATAGAAATAATAGGATGCTTACTGACAAGAAGAATAACCCGGTACGACCGTTTCACCGACCAGAAATCCAGCACAGGTTTGAAAATCAGCAGAAGAGGATCGACGCGGGCATCAAGTCAGGTACCCTTACGAAGCAGGAAGCCGCTGTGCTTCAGGAAAACCTAAGCAAGGCTAAGGCAAAGTATGAAGCACTAAACAAGGATGGCAGATTCTCACAAGCTGAGGAAGAAAAGATGAACGAGTTGCTCGATAAAGATTCTCAGATTATAGATAAGAAAAAACATAATTGAGGACAAAAAGAGAATAACACGAAAAACAGTCTCTCGATTCATTGTAAGCGGGGGCAGAAAATAAGAATTTCTGCTCCTTTTTTATTGGCGGATCAGTTTGAACTAACAGGTGAAAGCCGTAATCTGCGCCCTAACAATCCATGTTTCAAATTGCTCTTTTTCATCCGCTGCAGTAGAGTAGAGAGCTGGCGTAGTAGCCAAAAGGTTCTATCTCCAGCTCCCCCTCATCAAACCGTACGTTCGGTTTTCCCGAATACGGCTTTCCAATCATCTTCTTCCAGAGGCATTCGCTTTCGCTTGGCCTTCCGGCATAGCTTCCACCGGAGTTCCCGAAACGTTTGGAGTTTATAGCGTTACCGCAATCTCCTTTCCTTCTCTCCTTCAGAAGCATGATGAAGGTATTGCCCCTTTCCTCTCCCAAGGTTATGTTGTCCTTGGGATACAAGCGGTACTATGGGCAACTCCGACTCCCTTGCCGACCCAGTGAAATTTCGTTTCCTTATATCCACCAGTTGCCGCTATTCGCAGCATCCGACAAGGGTCTCCCGTGTTCATTGTCGTATGGCTGCCCCTGCGTGCCACCCCTGTTACCCCGGAAGCCCATCTATCGGTTCTGGTAGTTTTCGTTAGGATAGATGCTCCGGTCTTCCCCACTGTAGGAAAGGGTCGACAACTCCATTGCGTGTTTCGAGGCTACATCTGGGTTCGCTCGCGCTGCGGCCCGCAGGTTTGCTCGACTCCCTTAAGGAGCCTTTGTCAGGAAACTTAGTGCTTCAGGTTACCCTTTACACCTCCCTCAAGCTACGTGGGCGAACTACCGAATTCCCACGGTCGGACTTTAACCGACAAGTCATACGTTTTACACGGCATACCCTACAAATTCGCATCTCAGATAGCTCACCGAGGATATTGAGAAGAATCTTAGGGTCAAACCTTTAAAATTCAATTAAGAAAGTGATAAAACAAGGATATAATAAATGAAAAATGAAGGTTTGACCCTAATAGTAATTTACATAGGTTTAACGGCAGAATCCCATCTTAGAATGGGATTAAATCGCAATAGAAAAACCGATTATCTCTCAAGATAATATCCCCTGTTTTGTGTGATACACTCTTTCGAAATATAGGTCCATCGTATACAAATGAATGGAATTCCCCATTTTCACCACAGGGGTCAATTGTCGAAGGAAGTTCAGACAAAAATTGCCCATTAAATACCCTACCAACATATTTGTCATCTAAAAAATTTGAGTCAACACAGGTAATAATAGCTTTAAAGCCCAAATCTATGAATGCATGTGCAAGTTCAGTAGTTTCTCTTTTCCATATAGGAAAAACAGACTTCATACCTATCTTTAAAAGATTGTTCTCTCGATATCTTCTTAACTCTTCAAGAAATATATCTCCAAAAACTACAGAGGAAACGCCAGAAGTCTGATATTTTTCAAGGACAACTTGCATTTTATTTTCATATTCTTCGTTAGAAGTGGTTTTTGAAATAAAAACTTCCTCAAGAGGTAATCCCAAAGAGTCTGCTTGTTGCTCAAGCAAAATTCGTGGTACACCGTGCATGCTGACTCTGTCATAGTCTTCCGTAATAGTCGTTAACAATACTGATATCTCATAGCTATGGGTCATCTGGAGTTCGTAAAGAGCCATGGCGCTATCTTTTCCGCCACTCCATGCAAAAATGGCTTTCTCTGTCATCGGCATATTATTCGGCATATTATAAAGAAATAAAAGCTGAGGACACTATAAAAAAGTTGATCAACAGTTCAGCAATAAGTGAGAATGCCGCAATAGCGATAGTTGTAAAAGGTTTCATGATTCATTCTCTCTTTCTCGCAGGGTTGTCAATATTGTCTATTTATTACCGTTTCTACTCCGCACAATTATATCATGCCTGGAGGGCGCGGACTACAGGAAGGAGCTGAGCAAGAAAGTATCAGTCGCAATCAAAAGTCTCGAAGGTTTTCAACAGTAGTAAAGTTACGTTGGCTGGCACGAGCTTATTTGTGTGTCAGTTATCCCCCTCCCTTCCCCCTTTAGAAAAGGGGGACTTTATTATCACCTTCTTTTTTAATGCAAGAGGATATTTCATTATCCCTTTATTACCCCAATCGGTCTGAGCCTCGCTACCTTCTTCGAGATTCCCGCCTTATGCACTACATCTACAACATTTGATATATCTTTATATGCCTCGGACATCTCTTCAGCAAGAGTCTCTCTCCCTGCAGACTTGACTATAATCCCTTTCTCCTCCATCTCACGCCATATGGAGCGGCCTTTTGCCTGTCTTATTGCCTGATGCCTTGACATCACCCTTCCAGCACCATGGCATGTAGAACCGAAGGTCTCCTTCATAGCTTTTTCAGTTCCGAGAAGGACAAAGGATACTCTTCCCATATCACCCGGGATCAAGACAGGCTGGCCAAGACTCCTATAAATATCTGGTAATTCTGGATGGCCTGGAGGAAATGCCCGTGTCGCACCCTTTCTATGAACAATGAGTTTCATCTTTTTACCATTAACTTCATGTTCCTCTACTTTTGCAATATTATGGGCGACATCGTATATAAGGGTCATGCCAAGTTCCTTCGGTGAAATATTGAAGACCCTCATAAAGGACTCTTTTGTCCAATGCATAATACACTGCCTGTTTGCCCAGGCATAATTAGCAGCAGCCCTCATGGCAGCAAGATAATCCTGCGCCTCAGGGCTTCCATAGGGGGCACAGGCAAGCTCTTTATCAAGTAACTGTATTTTGTATTTGACTGCTGCCCTTTCCATGACCTCGAGAAAATCAGTGCATACCTGATGCCCAAACCCGCGGGAACCTGTATGGATCATGACCGTAATCTGGTCTTTAAAAAGTCCAAGGGTGTTTGCAGCCTTCTCATCGTAGATCTCATCAACATACTGAACTTCGAGAAAATGATTGCCCGAGCCTAATGTCCCCTGCTGTGCCCTTCCCCTCTCATATGCTTTCTGGACTTATCAGAGATGGATCTGCCCCTTCGATATATCCGCCTGATTCTGTTTTATTAAGGTCCTCAGCATTCCCAAAACCCTGTTCTACAGCCCAGCGTGCACCATAGAGAAGAAGCCTCTTTTCGTCCTCAGGGCCAAGACGTATCTTTCCCCTTTGAGCCAACTCCCGAAGGGATTTCGGTATACAGGATGCTGACTAACTCCTTTATTTTGGGCAAGATCTCTTCCTTCTTTAAATTACTTCTTAAAAGACGGACTCCACAATTGATATCGTAGCCAACACCGCCAGGGGAGACTATCCCCTCTTTTAGGTCAAAGGCAGCAACACCCCCAATAGCAAACCCATATCCCATATGCACGTCTGGCATTGCGAGAGAGGCTTTGACTATCCCCGGTAGTGTAGCGACATTTGCTACCTGGTCTATTGATTGCGACTCAAGGTCTTTCTCAAGAAGGTCATCAACATAGATAATACCCTTAACCCTCATGCCCTGTTTATAATCCAGAGGGACTTCTATCCTTGTTTCATCAATCCTTTTGAGTTTCTCTAATACCATAACACAAGTTTCTTGAGTTTCTTGAGTTTCTTGAGTTTACACAGTTTTCAAATTATTTTAACCCAAGAAACCCAATGAACTCTATTAACTCAACGAACTAAATTCAAATATCAAAGATGACATCAATCTCCCATTCGCCATTCTTCTTTTCTACTTTAAGCCTGTGATAGGTCGCTGCCTTTATCAATAATCTACTCTCATGCCTTGCAGGATCAAAGTCCTCTCCAGATAGAGAGGACTTAATCCTGTAAGCTTGCAGGGTTGCTTGCTGTTCCCCTCCCACCGAAGGCTGAGACGGGGTAAATTCACTTATAGAAAGCCTTTTCCCTATAAAACCATAGGCATCAAAATGAAAGACGAGTTCATTCAGCCATGAGACGAGGAGTCCCTCCATCGAATCACTCTCGACAGAGACATCGATGACCTTTTCTTCCTTTACTATTTCGAGATCCGTAATCAGGCTGTACATCCCTATTGCAGCATTCATAAAGGCATCTTTCAAACTTCCTCCATAGGCCTTAAGGCCTACATCGCCTGATATATCAATAACCTCGAAAATCTTCATTTCTTTTTTTCTGGTGCCTGTTTTGTCTCCTGTTTTGGTGTTTCCTTGGATTCTTCTTTTTGTTCAGGTTTTTCCTGCATTAGCCCTTTCTGTTCTTCTGAAGGAGCGAGTTTCGATAACGCGTCTTTATTGATCTCTACCTTGTAACTTTTCCTCAGCCCCTCAATATAAGAATCAAATGCCTCTTTCTGTCTTTCTGCCACGAGGTTCTGCGAAATGAGATCTTTACCTTTTCGAAGTCAACTACCTGACCCACTTTCTTATCAGTGACCTTTATAATATGGTATCCAAACTTCGTCTTCACGGGCTCGCTTATTTCGCCAGGTTTCAGCCTGCTTGCAGCAGCCTCAAACTCAGGAACCATCTGGCCTTTCGAGAAATATCCCAAGTCTCCTCCGTTCTTAGCTGAAGCAGTATCGATAGAGTATTTCTTCGCAAGCTGGGCAAAGTCCTCACCTTTCTTCAGCCTTTCTAATATCTTTTTTGCTTCCTCCTCAGTCTTCACAAGTATATGGCTTGCCTTAATCTGGGCAACGGGAGCGAACTTTTCTTTGTTTTTTTCATAGTAATCTTTGACCTCCTGGTCAGAGACCTTCACCTTTGTCTCTATCTCCTTTTGGAGAAGAAGTCCCACGAGGGTAATCTTCTTGAAGTCCTCAATCTTTTTGAGATATTCCGGATCCTTATCAAGGCCTTTCTTTAATGCCTCTTTATAGAGAAGTTCTCTCTTTACAAGTTCATCAAGAAATTTCTCTTTTCCGCTACTTCCTTCGAACATCTTCTGCACAAACTCAGGAAGGCCCTTCATCTCCTTGTCAAAATCAGCCTGTGTTATCACTGTATCTCCAACCTTAGCAAGGTACAGCCCTTTCTTTTCCTCTTTCTTTGCACATGCAAAAACCAGACAAATAGCAAATAGGAAAACCAAAACTCTTTTCATGAAAACCTCCTTTATTTTTAACTTACCTTTTATAGCACAATGAGCATAGGTGTGTAAAAAGGTTTTTTGGATACAGAAACATCTCGAATTCCACAAATAAAAATCATCCCTTTGACACATCCAAATTTTTTATGATAGAGTATCGAAGATTTAGCTGGTAATAAATTTTATCTTATGCCATTCCTGCCCCTCTTGTCATTCCCGCGGAGGCGGGAATCCAGAGGTAAACTCCAACTGGAATATGGTAGGAAAAACACTGGATTCCGTATCAAGTGCTGAATGACAACGCGAAAACCCGGCAGCAGACTGCAAGAAAGTTGATTTTTAATTCATGAACTGGAAAAACTCACAGAGGTTGTTTAAAAAGGCTCAGGAACTTATTCCTGGAGGCGTGAACAGTCCTGTTCGGGCATTCAAGGCCGTAGGAGGGAATCCACTATTCATCCAAAAAGCGAAAGGCTCAAAGATTTATGATGTTGATGGGAATAGCTATATAGACTATGTCCTTTCATGGGGTCCTCTTATACTCGGCCATGCCCATCCAAAAGTTGTCAGCGCCCTCAAGAAAGCTGTTGAGAGGGGAACAAGTTACGGAGCACCCACATCCTTAGAGATCGAGCTTGCAGAGCTTGTCCTGAAGGCCTATCCATCAATGGATCTGGTGAGGATGGTAAATTCAGGCACAGAAGCAACAATGAGCGCTATCAGGGTTGCACGGGGATTTACAGGAAGGGATAAAGTCATAAAGTTTGAAGGCTGCTATCACGGTCATGCTGATGGCCTGCTTGTAAAGGCTGGTTCCGGCGCCACTACCTTCGGAGTTCCAGACAGTCCCGGGGTACCGAAGTCCTATGCAACAGAAACTATAACCCTGCCCTTCAATGATAAAGAAGCTCTAAAGAGCATTATCAATCAGGAATGGAAATCGATTGCATGTGTGATCATTGAACCTGTTGTTGGAAATATTGGCTGTGTCCTTCCGAAGCCAAGTTTTCTTGAGACCCTCAGAGAAATAACGACAAGGCATGGCATTGTCCTTATCTTTGACGAGGTGATGACAGGCTTCAGGGTATCCTATGGAGGAGCACAGGCACATTACGGCATCATGCCTGACATGACATGTCTTGGTAAGGTCATTGGCGGTGGGCTCCCTGTAGGTGCATATGGGGGGAGAAAGGAGATTATGTCCATGGTCTCGCCTGCAGGACCTGTCTATCAGGCTGGCACCTTATCAGGCAACCCTCTTGCAATGACAGCAGGCATAGAAACCCTCAAGATACTTTCAAAAAGTAAAACATATAAGACGCTTGGAAAAATATCAGGTCTGTTAGAAAAAGGACTTACCGATGCGGCAAAGATGGCTGGTGTAAAGACAAAATTCTACAGGGCAGGCACCATGTTCTGTACTTATTTCACTGATACTGACATCATTGATTACACAACGGCAAAAACATCTGATACAGCGAAATTCTCGAGGTTCTTTTCAAACATGCTCGAAAGGGGGATATACACAGCACCTTCACAGTTTGAAGCTGGCTTTACATCCCTTGCACATACAGAGCAGGACATTGAGAAAACTGTAAAGGCCGCATTCGAGTCTTTCAAGAGGCTTTAAAAACAATCCTAATGAAAAAACATGCCTGAAAAACCACTCTTCAAACAACTCCTTGAGGCAAGCACAGTAGGGCTTAATCTTGTTCTTGCGACGTTTGTCGGTCTTGCAATGGGATATGGACTTGATAAGTATGTCATGGAAAAGTGGCTTGGTATTCATACTTCACCATGGCTTACAATTATCTTCCTTCTTATTGGTATCGCAGCAGGCTTCAGAGAGCTTTTCAGGATTGCAATGAGAAAAGAAAATGAATCTGGTAAAAAGGACGTTTAAGCAGGCAGTCATTATTCTCGCTGCCCCTATCAATTCTTTCGGCATTTATTGAGTGGAAGAAGCTTCCTCTCAGCATTCTTGTTGGAGGTATCCTCGGCCTCGTAAATCTCAGGAGTCTCGCAAGAGGGGTAGAAGGCCTGATGGGGAGCTACAGGCCTACGGGAGCAAAATTGGTCGTCTTCAGCCTTCTGAGACTGGCTATTCTTGCTTGTCTTCTTGCCGTTCTTTTAATTTACAGGCTGGTAAATCCTTTCGGCCTTCTCATCGGTTTCACCGTTGTCTTTATCTCGATCATGAAAGAGGGACTGAGGGCTATAAAAGATACTCCTGATGAATAAGGATATCCGGCAATAAATAATCTCGGGTATCAGAATTTATGATTATTGCCGTCATTGAAAAATACCCCTCTTTAGCAAAGAGGGGTCGGGGAGATTTAATGAATAATAATAAAACGTTTTTTCTTAAAATCCCCCTTCACCCCCTCGGTTGCGAGTCGTACCGACCTTTTCCAATTCCAAAGGGGGGAATGAAATGATATTTTCATATTCCTTTATGAACCAATAATGGCTCGGATAGTTTTTTTCAAAAGCGGGAACCACTGGATTCCGCATCCCCCGATCGTGGTCGAGGGCAGGCAAGTGCGGAATGACACAGAAAGAATGGATCTTTCAGTTATTGCTGTAAGGGCCATTATAAGGACAGCGGGCACCATCAGCAATAACAGGACATTGAATACCTGATAGATAAGGCAAGGGAAAGTGGCATACCCAGATAACGAGATCCGGTCTTTTGTCTATGGGGATTCCTCTGCTTACCCTCTCGATAACCCTTTTTTCGAGATGAAGACAATATGTTTGCTCTGCTACGGATTTAATATCCATACTTTTTCAACAAACTGTTACAAGACTATTAGAATCACTCAATATGTCATGCCGCAAATTTATTTCCAGTATTTTGTTAGATTTTCAATTTTGATGAACCCGACAGGTTAAGGCCTGACAGGACGCACTATACAAGAGCCTGTAAAGATCAAGATGCTTCCTATTTATCTATTACCTTAATCGCCTTGTTATCATTCGCCGTTTTAAAAACGCAGATTGAGGATTTACCAGTCCCTACAGTCCCATACATGTAGTAAATATCAATACCTGCATCAGCAATCTTCTCTGCAACTTTCTGCAATTCCCCTACCTTATTTGGCATTTCTACGGTAATAACATCTTCTTCTTCAATCTTTACCTTCAATGGACCAAGGGCCTTCTTTGCCTTTGCATTGCTTTCCGTAACTAGCATAAAGTATGCCTTGTTTTCCATCCCGTATGCACAGATGGCTGTGATATTGACTTTTGCACCTGCTAATGCGGTGCCAATCTCTGAAAGCAATCCAACCTTATTCGGCATAATAAAACTCAATTGTTTTACTTTTTTTGCCTTTGCCATAACCCCACCTCCACCAATAAGTTTTTAAGTGTATTTTAATACATGCTTATGAAAAGTCAATAATCCAAATCAGAGGAGTTACTTATAAACCTTCTCCTTGAGAGGTCGGTCTATCAGGGATTGTGAAGTAAAATGTTGAACCTTTACCAGGCTCTGACTTTACCCAGATGTGTCCGCCGTGTCGTTCTACGATTTTTTTGCAGGTCGCCAAACCAATGCCGGTACCAGGGTATTCTTTCTTATTATGCAAACGCTGAAATATCTCGAAGATTCTCTCACTGTACTCTGCTGGTATGCCAATACCGTTGTCACTCACCGAAAAGACCCATTCTTTTTCGTTTCGCTCTGCTGAAATGTGAATACTCGGTTTTTCCTCACCGCGGAACTTTATTGCATTGCTTATTAGGTTTTGCAGTAACTGACTCAATTGTATAGGGTCAGCTATTACTTCAGGTAGAGGGTCATGGGTCACTACTGCGCTGCTCTGCTCGAGAGGGATCCTTAGATTGGTAAGCGAGCGCTTCAGAATGGTAGCACAATCAGTTGGTACAAAAGGCTTGCCACTGGTACCCACACGTGCATACGACAACATGTCACTGATAAGTGTCTGCATCCGCATCGCCTCATCTATTGTTTCAGCTATGAACGTATCTCCTTCTGAGTCAAGCTTGTCTTCGTATCGCTTCTTCAGGAGTTTTAAACCAATTGTTATAGCCAGCAGAGGTTCTTTCAGGTCATGTGATGCTGCATAGGCAAACTGTTCCAATTCAGCATTGGATCTGGCCAGATCCTGTGACTTTTGCTTTAATTCTTCTTCAGTTCGCTTGAGTTCTACAACTATATCTTGCAGTTCGTCAATGAGTTTTATTCTCCTTCTATATTCTATCTTCAGTGTTGACAAAATAAAGACAGATAAGAGAAAGAAACCCAATAGCACAGCACTATTCCAGATAGCAATAAGAGGATGTGAATAAGTTCGTCCCGCAAGGAAATTGGCCTCAAACTCCGTTGCTGCACCTATGACACTTATAAAAATACCAGCGTTCCTATTTACAAACCAAACAACAAGAGCAATTGGCAGAAGATAGAATATAGAAAAGCTGAGCTCATGTCCTGTTTTGTAATCAACAGCTCCTATAAAAAGTACAAGCATGAAACCCCATGTCAACAAGTATAGTGTAGATTTTTGGGTAAGATATTCGATTACACTTGTAAATAGGTCCTTTCCCTCTTTCAAGTTTGGCTCCTGTCAGTAATCAAATAAGTTCCCCATCATTCCCTTAAGTTCGTGAATAGGTGATACAGTCTTTTTGAAATTCTTCAATGATTTCATCGGTTAGGGATGGACGAATTTTCGATATAATCTGAATAAAGGTTTCTGTGGTAACCCGATAATCTTGCTTGCTGGCATATTCCTGTTCAAAGGCGAATTGAGCAACCTGCTGGAAGAGATATTCAATATCCGCAGGTGTAAACCGAGATGTCATCTTCACAATGAGATCCAGATCAATTTCTTTCGTATTGAGCCTGGACAAAAAGTGTTCCAGAATAGTTCTTCTCCCGTCTTCGTCCAAGCCACCAACGGGAATAATGCAATCAAACCTTCCTGGGCGAAGCAATGCGGCATCCAACTGTCGGATATAATTGGTGGCGCACACAAGCAACACATCGTTTCCCTGATTTTTGAGCAGTGGAACCTGTTTAAGAAATTCGTTGGTAATAGACTTGTCAACCCGGGTAGCTATATCTCTACTTGCTGCGATCTCTTCAAACTCGTCAATAAAGATGACAGCTTCTTCCAGGTTTCGTGCCTTTTCCATGATATTGTGTAAATTAGCTCCAATCTTCTCCATACCATCCACCATGAGCATGCTGGGCAAAATCTCGATGTACCACCATGACAGGACACCTGCAATTGCCTTGGCAAAATGAGTCTTTCCAGTGCCTGGCGGCCCGAAGAAAATGATGGTCTTTGGAGGAATTACACCGTGCTTTTTTGAAAGGCTCTCCTCTGTCAAGGGAAGGATAATTCTCCGTTGAACTAACTGCTTTGGAGGTTGAGAATCAGATATAGTGTCCCATATTTCTCTGCTGATGGTCTGAGCACCCATCTCAGTTAAGATGTCCTTTCGTTTATACGCCATGTACTCCTTGATGGCTTGCTCCATGTTTTCGAGAAAATCGATGCATGCGGTTCGCAATCCTACATCACGGCTGAGTTTTTCAGACAAGAGCCATTTATGTTGCAGAATTTTTAGCCATAGGTCTGCAGCGATGTCAGGATCAAGTTTTGTCCCACTGATCTCAAAGATCTTACTGGCACATACCTCTGGCGATGGTGTTTCCTGTATGTTTTCGTTCATGGTTTATCACCTGCATAGTAACTTTTCCTATCTTTCTATTTTTTCATCCTCCTTTTTTTCATCCTCTTTTGATGGCTCTTCAAGCCCCTTCTTCAATCCCCGTATTGCTTCTCCGATGCCTTTCCCGAGGGAAGGGAGTTTACTCGGCCCAAAGATCACAATGGCGATAACCAATACTACTAACAATTCTGGCATCCCCAATCCAAACATGGTAACCTCCTCGTGCAAATAAGATTCATCGAAAATATCAGGTTGAACCTGTATATTTCAAAATGATGATAAAATCTCCTGATGCAATATCAGGTAACCTAATGAGGTCTGAAAACATTAAACTTTTGAGGACTATGCAGGGGGTGCCCTGGTGAGAAAAGAATTCTTATTTATTAAAGGAAGATTGATTGATTTGCTGGTTAATTGTATGAATGCTATTACATCATGAGTAGGATAAATGATTATCGGATATTGTAATGCAATGACAGGAGGATCATTAGAATCCAAAAGGTTATCATCATAACAAATGATTCCAAATCCTAAAATCGTTAATAAGCAAAGACTTGACAGCAGAAACGTTCGTTTCTTGTTCTTATGGTGAACTCTATGACTCGTAAACATATAGTGAAAATACATATGTGATTCCTACCTTTATGTCCTCACATTACTTTTATTTTACCTTATTTGTAATTGATCTTTCAACCAGCCCGCTGTCATTCCACTTACTGTCTGAATTAGAGCAAGAGGACATATCAGCTCTCGGACACACCCAAAAATTATTTACCAGCTGATGCTTTTAGAAACTCACAGGTTGGAATGATTTAAAGAATCTCTGTTATTCTTCTTCAGGGATCTTCATGTGCCTTATTATTTTTCCTTCACACATGTAGATTACCATCTCGGCAATGTTGGTTGCATGGTCGGCAATACGTTCAAGATATTTTGAGACATAGCTAATTCTCGTAGCCCTCGGCACCGTATTTGGATCCTGTATCATGTAAAAAAGAAGTTCATTGAAGACTTGGGCATTTAAATTGTCTACCTCGTCATCCCTTTTTATTACCTCATAAGGCATCTTTGAACATCCCCTCACAAAGGCATCAAGAGATTCTCTTACCATCTCCTCCGTAATCTCAGCCATTCTGGGGATATCGATATAAGGCTTCAACTGTGGTTCTTCATTTAATTCGATAGCCCTTTCAGCGATATCTTCAGCAAGGTCTCCCATCCTTTCAAGGTCCGTCGTTATCTTCATGGCAGTTGTTATAAACCTCAGATCTTTTGCCTTTGGTTGCCTGAGAGCAATTAGCCTTGTACATTCTTCATCTATCTCTACATCAAGGGCATTGATTCTGTGGTCTCTCTCAATAACCTTTCTTGCCAGATCACTATCCCTTTCGACGAGTGATTTAACAGAATCGCGTATGGCCATCTCAACCAGGGAACCAATTTTCAGAACCCTTTCCCTCAGTGCCCCTAACTCCTCATCGAAGATTGTCATAAGAGTCTTTTTTCTCCCTAAGTATTCAGAATATCCTTATGCTTCTTCAGGACTCTCCACGTGCCGAATTATTTTCCCTTTGCACATATAAATCACCATTTCGGCAATGTTGGTTGCATGGTCAGCAATCCTTTCGAGATATTTTGCAACATAAGTTCTCTTCACCGCTACGGTAACAATCTTTGGATCCTGAATCATAAGTGCAACAAGCTCATTGAAGTTCTTTACCGTAAGATCATCCACTTCATCATCCCTCTTTATCACTTCATAAGGCAACGTTGAACATCCTCTCACAAATGCATCGAGAGAGTCCCGAACCATTTTTTGCGTAATCTCGGCCATCTTTGGAATGTTTTTGTAGGGCTTCAAGAGAGGCCCTTCATTCAACTCTATTGCCCTCTCAGCAATATTGACGGCAAGGTCTCCCATCTGCTCAAGATCTGTCGTTATTTTCATTGCTGTTGTTAGAAATCTCAGGTCTCTTGCCATCGGTTGTCTTAATGCAATCAACCTTACACATTCTTCATCTATGCCTACCTCAAGGGCATTGATCTGGTGGTCCTTCTCAATAACCCCCCTCGCAAGGTCACTATTCCTTTCGACAAGGGAATTAACCGAATCGCGAATAGCCGCTTCAACCATAGAGCCAAGTTTCAAAACTTTTTCTTTAAGCGCCTTGAGCTCTTCATCAAAAATAGCCATTATCCGAACCTTCCTGTAATGTATTCTTCAGTGAGTTTATTCTGAGGATTGACAAAGAGTTTGTCCGTCTCTCCAAACTCTATCATTTCTCCTAAGTACATAAAGGCTGTGTAGTCAGATACCCGTGCAGCCTGTTGCATGTTATGGGTAACGATAACTATCGTAACAGTTTTTTGCAATGTCTGAAGTAAGTCCTCGATGTTTGCAGTTGATATGGGGTCTAAAGCTGAAGTTGGCTCGTCAAAGAGCAAGACCTCAGGTTCCTGTGCAAGGGACCTTGAGATACAGAGCCGCTGCATCTGACCTCCGGAAAGACTCAGTCCCGACTCATGGAGTTTATCCCTTACCTCTTTCCATAAATCGGCTCTCATGAGAGCATTTTCTACGATCTCATCCAGTTGGCTTTTCTTTTTTATCCCCCTGAGTTGCGGTCCATAGGCTACATTCTCATAAACAGAGCTTGGGAAGGGATTGGGCTTCTGGAACACCATACCTACCCTTTTTCTTAATTCAATAACATCGGTATCCTTTTGATAAATGTCTATCCCCTTGAACAGTACCTGGCCATCAACCCATGAACTGGTAATAAGGTCATTCATCCTATTTAATGATCTGAGGAGAGTTGATTTTCCACAGCCCGAAGGCCCTATTATTGCGGTAATTTTATGGGCTTCTATATTAAGGTTTACTTTTTTAACAGCCATGAAGTTTCCATAATAGATGCTGAAATCCTTTATCTCAAATATATGTTTGTTTTCTACCATGTCCTTCTCTTCCTCTGTCTTGCCCTCAAGATTATTCCCAGGAGATTCATTGCTAAAACTAATACAATTAATACCAAGGCCGTCCCATACTGTATGGGTCTTGTCTCCTCTATGTATGTGCCTGCTGTAGCCAACACATAGATATGATAAGGAAGCGCCATCACTGGCTCTAATAACGATCTCGGCACCCCCGGGGTGAAAAAGGCAGCAGCTGTAAACATAATCGGAGCAGTCTCACCTGAAACTTTTGCTGTCCCCAAGATTGCACCGGTAAGGATTCCTGGCATTGCAGTAGGCAATACAACTTTTCTAATAGTCTGCCATTTCGTAGCACCACACGCAAGTGATGCCTCTCTAAAGCTGAAGGGAACTGCCTTTATCGCCTCTTCTGAGGTCGAAATGATATAGGGAAGTACCATTATAGCGAGCGTCAATGACCCGGCAAGTAAACTCATACCCAAATGAAAGGCCACAACGAAAACAGCAAGACCGAAAAGTCCAAAGACAACCGATGGAATACCTGCAAGGGTATACATTGACATCATGACAGTTTTTAAGAGTAAACCTGGTTTTGAGTATTCAGCTAGGAAAATAGCCGTGGTAACCCCGATGGGTATGACTACTATCATACATATCACTGTGAGCAATATTGTCCCAATAATGACTGGGAAAATCCCTCCCTTTGTCATGGCCTCAACAGGAGGTTGTGTGATAAATTGCCAACTGAGAACGTGTATTCCGTTATAAGCTACAAAGAACAATATGATCATGAGAATTATTGCTCCAGTGAAACCAAGCGTCCGAATAAGGGAGAGGAAAAAATTTTCTTTGAGATTAAATTTTTTTTTGTGGACTAACTCAAAAGGTTCATGGATATTTTCCGTATCTTGAGTCATACCTTTTCCCCTATCCTTACCGCTCTGTATTTTTTGGATATGAAATCGGATACAAGACTCAATACAAAGGTAATAATGAAGAGGATTGCACCTACCCCGAACAGAGCATAGTAATGCAGGCTTTGATATGGTGCCTCAGCCATCTCTGCAGCAATGGCCGCTGGCATCGGTCTGGCAGGGTCAAATATCCAGTGCGGAATTACTGCAGCGCCTCCAGCTACCATAAGCACAATCATCGTCTCACCGATAATTGTTCCGATCCCGAGGATAACCGCAACACTTAGCCCTGAGACCGAAGCCGGGATGACGACTTTCCATATAGTCTCCCATTTATCTGCTCCGAGGGAGTACGAGGCCTCCCTATAAGTTCGTGGTACTGCCGTCAGCGCATCTTCAGCAATGCTTGCAATAACAGGTATTGCCCTCACCGTAAGCATTAAGGCTGCAGTTGTGATATTCAACCCTGATGCGATAAATAATTTGTCATGACAGAAATCAGCGAGGGTTGTTGAAATAAATGGCATATTTGTGCTTTTCAATAATTCGGGTAGCCTTTCAGAAATGGTAGGAGAAAGCCAGTTAGAAAGGATCGGTGCAATTATTACCATGCCAAAAAAACCGAGCACAACAGACGGAAAACTTGCAAGCATTTCTATGAGAGGTTTTAAGAATTCCTTAACTCTGTAATGGGCAACCTCTGCGATATAAACAGCCGTTGCCAGACCCAAAGGGATAGCAATAACTGCTGTAAGGAGAGTTACAGCGACAGTACCCATGATGAGGGGCAACATGCCGAAGCTTGGAGGGTCATACGTGGGATACCATGCGTTACCGAAGATGACCTTTGTAACACCCTCTTTATAAAATATGTAGAAAGCCTCTTTAAAAAGGAAAAAGCCTATTAACAGAAGCACCAATACAGAAACAGATCCAATAGCACTCACAATGATTTCAACAGCCTTTTCCTTTTTCTGCCATTTTAAAGCCAATGAACGACCTCATTTTCGATTGAGTTTCTATGTAAGGGTCTTAAAATTAAATGTAGCCGCAAACTTTAGTTTGCGTTTTTTATGTTTAAATAATCTCACAGCGCAGGCTAAAGCCTGCGGCTACAAAAACTGTTTGTGCAAAAGTCCTTGTTCTACTGTTATTTTATACTTACATACTTGACTTCATTTACGATCTTCTGCCCCTCTTTCGAAAGCATGAAATCAATAAATTTTGCTATCTTACCCTTAGGTGTTCCGTTCGTATACATGAAAAGGGGTCTTGCAATTGGCCATGAGCCATCGCGAATACTCTTTGTAGAGGCGACCTTGCCATTCACCTTGAGAACCTTGACCGATTTGTCAACATAGCCAATTCCGATATAACCAATGGCATAATGATTCTGCGCAACTGTCTGCACAGCCTGACCGTTGGATGCAACCAAAAGGGCATCAGGAATTACTTTATCACCTTTGAGAATTTTTTCCTCCCAGACCTCATAGGTTCCAGAGCTCGTGTCCCTTGAAACCACAGATATCGGTCTGTCAGGACCGCCGAGTTCTTTCCAGCTCTTAATCTTTCCGTTATAGATATCTCTAAGCTGTTCAGTAGTGATGTCGGCAATCTTCATCGAGGGATGAACTATTGGTACAATGCCATCAAGGGCAATTTTGTGGCTGGTGAGGATGACACCCTTTTCTTTGCCAGCGGCTATCTCTTTATCTTTTGCTTCGCGCGAACTGTCCGCAATATCCGTTGTGCCGTCAAGGAGTGCTTTAATACCTGTTCCCGACCCGCTTCCAGAGACAAAGACTTTTATATCGGAGTTCTTCTTCATATACACCTCTGCCGCCCTCTGCGCAATTGGTAAAACGGTCGTCGAGCCATCAATCCTCAAGTCCTCAGCATAAGATAAACCCGCAAGTGAGCAAACAAAGAAAATAGAAAAAAACATTGTCAAAATTTTTTTCATTTCTTTCCTCCTTTTCAAATTTCCACAATACTACTCAATTGTTACAACTATGTTACAACTATGTTAAATCTCTGTTACATATCTCACCTCCCCTTGATTGATAGCCGCATGGGCAGCCTGGGCAATCTCTGTTGGCTCAGGCAGGCTCAATAATTTAAGCTACTTCACCTTCTCTTCTATCTTTTCAGCAAAGACCTGTTCTATAAGTTGAAACATAAAGATATTTGGTTTTCCCCTAATAATAAAAAATACTGTTAAGGCCGACACAATAATACATAGAAATATCATGAGAAACATCCTGCATTAGGATAATGGGGAATTGTTACATTGATATGAAGGGAATGTTAAATATTTAAAAATATGGAGATGAAACAAGACTGTCTATCTCCTGCTCTATGCTTGTCTTCTTTAAACAAAATGGACATCTTTTATGCTCTTTTGTCTTACAGTACTCATGTAGCTGAAAGTGGCTTGGGAAATAGAGCTTATCACATGCCTTACATGCAAAAGTCACCCATTTTATGAGGTGTGGGCATTTCATATTCTATCCTTTGATGATCTGTTTTAATTCAGCATTCGATGACATACTTTTTAAGTACTCCAAGATATCTATCTCTCTCCGGAACTTAGCGACGCTGGAAAGATATCTATCTCTTTCAGTTTCAAAGCGTAGATGTAACATAATTCAAAGCGCCTGCGCATACATACCTCCACATCTACATTTTTGATATTCCTAATAAGATCATCCGCTGCATTGCATCTTACCCCTTCTGGACTTCCATCCAGATAAGGACACATAAAGTAAGTTCTATCAGAGTGCATAATTGACCTCCTTTTTTAAACTACACACCTTTTTTGTCTCTCCTCAACATCTTAGACAGAAATATCGGGCAATTGTCATAGTTTTCAGTGCTGCAACAGTCTTTACTTATTTGTTCGTCAATTAACATCGAAGAAATTGAAGCTATGCAGACATTTTTGCTTACATACGGACATGAAACCTCATAGGCAACTGTTGATCTATCCAGACCTTCTAATATTATATTTATCACCTCCATTTGATAAGATTTTACAGAACAGATATTACAGAATTATGAAAGGAAGGTTACATTTTTGTTTTCATGTTATTTAACTTCTCGTATTCTCTAATACAATTCTATTGCCCAGATTTTCATTGTTTTCTTCTATATAAAATTCAGTGCGCTTAATTTTCTTTTTGTTGTAAAAAGTGCAGCGTTTATAACACCCGCTCCGACAGTAGCCATTTAGCACTGATGGTATAAGGTTAAATGGGGTATTCTCTCTTATACAGGATGCAGTCAGCCAGTTTCTCAGGTACGGACACTCCATCGAACACCTCCTCTTTTCCTTCCCCAAGTTTATAAGAAGGAGGGCTCAACGATGGGGGTTTCGTTGAGCCCTCATCTTGAAAGTGAGCCATAACTTTTGTCTTCAGTTATGATTAATTTATTTTTAAAAAGTTTAGGAGAATTGTGTTACATGGTTATGAAAGGAGTATGAAATTTTATTAACTGTAAACTCTGTTAGAAAGGACGGGGCATTTAC
>CAWGWX010000020.1:0-11912 GCA_963826355.1 Nitrospirota bacterium
CGGTGTGGGTTTGGAGGTGAAAGTTGCATCTTCATGTAATTGCATCAGGCATTGACTTCAGGAAGTACTCAATGCGGATCGGAAACCTCTAAAGGCGTTTAGTTCTCTGTGTTATTCACAATCTTCATTCTTATCACTTTCTCTCAAGGATCTCGATATGATCAGGTACATTAGGAACGACACAAAGGAATTCAAAAGGTTCATCTCCTTCCGCTTTATACCAGTGTGGAATGCCCTTGGGGATAAATACGACATCACCTCTTTTTACCTCATAGACGACCTCTCCAATTCCAACCTTAGCACGTCCCCTGAGTACAAATTGCTCGTGTTCAACAATGTTTGTATGGTTTGGCATACCTCCACCAGGCTCCATAATGAACCGTCTCATCACGAAGTTTGAGGCATCACCAGGGCCGATAAGAACCTGCATCGAAGTACCTGAGCCTGCTTGTACGGCTTTCTTCGGAATCGTGTCAGCAGAAGTAACAATCACTTTATTCCCTTCACTCATTGTCAATACCTCCCCTTCGAGTTGCTAAAAGGATTTAATCCTCATAACCACTTTTTTCTTTTGAAATAAAACAGCATTAAGATGCCGATAGCAATCATGACGAACAAAATGAGAGGATACCCCCAGCGCCACTCAAGTTCTGGCATAAATTTAAAATTCATCCCATAAACTCCAGCAATAAACGTGAGGGGCATAAATATCGTAGCGATGATTGTTAACACCTTCATTACCGCATTCAACCTGTTACTGATGCCTGTGAGATAAATATCAAGCATTCCGGAAAGCATCTCCCGTAACGTTTCTATTGTGTCAATAATCTGAATGTTGTGATCATAAACATCCCTGAGGAATATCTTTGTCGAGCCTTTTATAAATTGAGACTCTCCTCGCTCCAAGACACTGATTACTTCCCGCAAAGGCCAGACAGACTTTCGGAAGAATAACATCTCCTTTTTTAATTTATGGATAATATTCAAGGTTTCCGGGACCGGGTTAATGACCAACTTTTCTTCCAGGAACTCTATCTGTTCTCCGATTTTTTCCAGGATTATAAAATAGTTGTCCACAATTGCGTCTAACAGGGCGTAGACCAGATAATCAGCTCCCATCTTTCTTATTTTACCCTTACCACTCCTTATTCGCTCCCTGATCGGATTGAAAACATCGCCCACATTTTCCTGGAAAGAAAGAACGAAATTAGCTCCGAGGATAAGGCTTACCTGCTCTATAAGGATTTCATTGCTTTTATCATCATAAGAGAACATTTTTAAAACGACATACATATATTCACCAAAATCCTCTATCTTCGGACGCTGGTCAGTGTTTAGGATATCTTCTAACGTGAGCGGATGCAATTCAAAACATTCACCGAGTTTTTCTAAGGTCTGAACCTGATGAATACCATCTACATTGATCCAAGTTACGGTGGGCCTGCCCTTGTAGGGGAAACATTCCTCAAATGTCTTTGCTTCTTTTTCCTGAAATTGTGTTTCGTCATAATCCATGATAGTGATCTTTATTTCCTCAGTCTTTCTTTCACCAATATGAATGAGGGTCCCAGGTGGAAGGCCAGCCTTCTTAGATCTTTTCTTCATTAGTTTTGGCATAACGTTACCTTACTCAAAGTCCTTTTTCCTTGTCAATCAATCTTTTATAAGGGTATAATTTACCTGAAAATACTGTCTTTTTATAAAAGGGGTAAAGGTAAATGAATCAAATTCAGCGTTTATCACTCTTGCTGGAAATAGGCACAGAAGAGATGCCAGCACGGTTTCTGCCCGGGGCAATTCAGAGCCTAAAGGAAAATGCTGCTACGATCCTGAGTGAGCACTATATCGATTTTTCGGAAATAAAGGTTTATGCAACACCGAGGAGGCTTGTGCTTGTTGTTACCGGGTTGCCAGAGTTACAGGAAAGCCGTGTAAGAGAGGTATTTGGTCCTCCAAAACGTGTGGCCTTTGATGAGAAAGGCAATCCAACAGAGGCGGCTACGAGATTTGCAAACTCTCAAGGGGTAAAGTTAGAAAGTCTTGTTGTAAAAAAAAGGGACAAAGGCGAATATGTAGCTGCTGTGATTGAAGAAAAAGGATTAGCTGTCAAAGACCTTCTGCCAGAAGTGTTAAAAAGGGTTGTTCTCTCATTACGTTTTCAGAAGACCATGAGGTGGGGAACCGGGAGCATGAGATTTGCCAGGCCAATACACTGGCTATTGGCGATGTTTGGTAAGGATATCATTCATTTTGAGATTGATGGTATAAAAAGCAGTAACATGACATGGGGTCACCGATTCCTTTCACCTGCAAAGTTCCAGATAAAGGAAGTATTAGATTTCAAAAATCTTCTTGATAATAATCTTGTCATTGTTGACCAGGAACAGAGAAAAAGGATGATCCTCGACGGCATCCGGAATCTTTCTGCTTCAGTCGGAGGGATACCTATCGAGGATGAAGAGCTCATTGAGACAGTTAATTTTCTTGTTGAACATCCCTTTCCCGTACTCTGTAGCTTTCAGAGGGAGTACCTGGAACTTCCAAAGGAACTACTCGTAACCGTCATGAAGGACCACCAGAAATTCTTTGCTATAGAAAATGAAGGGGGCAGACTCATCAATCACTTTATCGTTATCAGCAATACAAAAAAAGAAAATGAAGAGACCGTGAGGATTGGTGCCGAGCGGGTCATTAAGGCAAGGTTTGAGGATGCAAGATTCTATTTCAAAGAGGACAGGAAAAAAATCCTCTATGAAAGGATAGGGGATCTCAGGAAGGTTATCTTCCAGGAGAAGCTTGGAAGTCTCTATGAAAAGACAGAAAGGATAGTCTCCATTACAGAGTTTCTCTCTGAGAGACTCCTGTCTTCGGCAAAGGATAAACTCCTCCGTGCTGCATGGCTTTCAAAAACAGACCTCTTAACAGGGATCATCAGGGAGTTTACTGAACTACAGGGCATTATGGGTAAATATTATGCAATGCATGATGGTGAAGATAGTGAGGTTGCAACGGCTTTAGAAGAGCAATACCTTCCAAAGCATTCGGGTGGAGAGCTTCCCCGTACAGAGGTCGGAGCTCTTCTCAGTATAGCCGATAAGATAGACAATATAGTCTCCTTCTTTTCTTTAGGACTTATCCCTACAGGCTCTGAAGACCCCTTCGCCCTGAGAAGGCAGGCACTCGGAATTATAGCGATATTGTTAGACAAGGGCTACAACCTGCCTTTAAAAGATTTGATACAAAAGGCCTTACAAAATTTAATAAGCCTGTTCCCACTTCCAGAAAAAATAGAGGAAAGAATCTCCCAATTCTTTGAGCAGAGGTTTGAACCTGTATTTTCTGATAGGGGATATAGTTCCGACCTTTTACAGTCAATCCTTCCCATGTCGCTTGATCTCACTCTCAAAGATATAGAGGGAAGGCTTGATGCCCTGAAGAGATTCAAGGAGGATAAGGATTGCGACAATTTCCTTCTCGCAATAAAACGTGTTCATAATATTATTCCTAAGAAAATAGGTCCTGGATTAAAGACGGAACTCCTTGTAGAAGAAGCTGAAAAGGGTTTGAAGGAGAGACTTGATTCCATAAGATCTCATCTGCCCGTTCTTCTTCAAGAGAGAAGACATTCTGATGCAATCAGTCTCCTTGTTTCCCTGACAGACCCAATTAACCATTTCTTTGACCGTGTCCTTGTTATGGACAAACGAGAAGAGATAAAGCAGAATAGGCTGGCATTGCTATTAGAGGTCTGGAGAATTGCCACAACCATTGCAGATTTTTCAAAGCTTCAACCGATTCAATAACATTTATCCCATGTAATTTTTGCACACGTGACGGATATAGTATTTTCGCTCATTCTCGGTCTATCGACCTCCGAGGCTTTTGCCTCTCGATTTTTGTTTATATACTGTTTGACTATCGGCAAAAGAATCCGCTCAAATGCTATATCCGCCACGATCGACAATTGTTTTATAAATAAAGTGATTGGTAGCCGCAGGCTTCAGCCTGCGTTCTTAAAGACATTAAAATAATAGAATACGCGAACTAAAGTTTTGCGGCTACATCCAGACTTCCCAAATCGGAATTCATATTTGGTTAAAATATTAAAATGGCAACGGTAGAAAGGTTTTCAGCATTATCTTCCAGTGACTTCAGGCTCTTCTGGTTCGGCCAATTTATTTCACTGTCAGGCACCTGGATGCAATCTGTTGCACAGGCCTGGCTTGTGTATAGCCTGACAAAATCACCTTTTTATCTTGGTCTGGTTGCAGCCGCTGGTTCGCTACCGGTGCTTTTATTCTCACTTCTCGGTGGAATTGTTGCTGATAGGATCAGAAAAAGAAACCTTCTTTTAATAACTCAGGCATTATCAATTATCCCAGCCCTTTCTCTTGGCATACTAACCCATATGAATCTGATTACTGTTTGGCAGGTTGCACTCCTTGCAACATTCCTCGGTACCGTAAATGCTTTCGACATACCTGCACGGCAAGCATTCATTATAGAAATTGTAGGGAAAGAGCATCTTACGAATGCCATAGCATTGAATTCTGCTGCCTTTAATGGTGCACGTATAATCGGGCCTGTTATTGCCGGGATGGCAATTGCTTACCTGGGGCTCCCTGCATGTTTTTTCCTGAATGCCTTAAGTTTTCTTGCTGTCATTATTGCTCTTTCAAAAATGAAGATTAAAGGTTATATAGAAGCAAGTTCTAAGGGGTTTATAAAAGATTTTATGGAAGGAATACAGTTTATAAAGAGCAAACCCGAAATTTACAGTATCATACTGCTTATTGCGGTATTCAGTCTCATAGGCATACCGTATATAACCTTCCTTCCTGTGTTCGCGGGGGAGGTGTTGAGAGCAGGTCCTGAAGGGTATGGATTTCTTGTTGGTGCAACAGGCATAGGGGCCTTATCAGCGGCCCTGTCTATCGCATTTAGAGGTGATATTCAACAAAAGAAAAGGTTTATGTCAACAGCAGCACTCTGTTTTTCCTTTTTCCTCTTAGTCTTTTCCGTATCCAGGACTTTCTATCTTTCTGTATCTGCCCTCATCTTTGTGGGATGGGGAATGGTGAGTTTCCTCGCAACAGCAAACAGCTTTGTACAGCTTTCGGTATCAGACAGCATCAGGGGAAGGGTGATGAGTGTATATGCCCTTGTGTTTCTCGGGTTCGCCCCGATCGGGAACTCCCTCATTGGCATGCTGGCTGCTTCAATAGGAACAACAAGGGCGGTAACCGTTTCAGCCATAATCTGTATTATTGGATCAGGTCTGTTTATGTATAGAAATTATCGACTTCAGTGATTAAAGGACGGTTTGAGATTCTCAATTTGAAAAATATCTGCTTGTGGCAGGTTCGATTTTGAATTTGTTTAAAGGTTAGATTTTTATTTAGACTTTAAAGGGGGATACTATTATGAGGGTCCTTGCAATAGATACGTCGACAATGCTTGGAGGAGTAGCTGTTATGGATGACCTGTTGGGTCTGGTTGCGGAGGTAAGGTTTAATGTGAAGTCTACACATTCAGAGAGGTTGATGACATCTATAGAATATGTCCTGAAACAATCAGGATATACAATAGCTGATATGGATTTCTTTGCAGTAGCTATAGGCCCTGGCTCTTTCACAGGGCTGAGAATAGGTTTAAGCACTGTTAAAGGCTTTTCATATGCAACGGGAAAGCCAATAGTCTCTGTTCCTACGCTCGAGGCACTTGCACACAATTTTCCCTTCAGCCAATATCCTGTCTGTACCATGCTTGATGCGCGAAAGAAAGAGGTGTATGCAGCCTTGTTTAAATGGAAAGATGATAGTTTCATAAGATTGATAGATGAGATGTCAATAAAGGTCAATAGGCTGATAGAAAAAATTAATGAAACATTCCTGACGTGTAAGGTTATAAAAGAAGATAAAAATAATCCTCCCTCACCCCCCTTTAATTCCCCCCTTAGTAGTAAAAAAAGGGGGAATTAAAGGGGTTAAAGGGAGGCAAGGGGGATTATCGGATGAAAAGATTGTCTTCACCGGTGATGGAACAATCCTTTACAGAAATGAAATTGTTGATCTCATGGGTGAAAGGGCTATCTTTGCATCCCCTGAAAAGCTGGTGCCTTCACCAGCTAATGTAGCCTACATTGGAATAACGAAGGCTTTGAAAGGCGAATTCTCTGAGCCTATTAGCCTTATTCCATTTTATATAAGAAGAGCAGAGGCTGAGCTCAAAGAAAGTGAGAAAGCAGAGAGCGAAGAGCAAAGAGCAATGTAACCCCACCCATCCTCCCCGTAGACCCCTCTTTAATTCCCCCCTTACTAAGGGGGGAAGAGAAGGGGGGTAGGGAGGGGTTATTCTCCCCTCCCTTGATGGGAGTGGATTTGGGGGAGGGTGGAATGAGAAGGATTATTCTGAGACAGTAAAATTGGAATAGAGTTCGCTGTGAATATAATAGGTCTCTCATGACTGAAGTAATTATCCGAGAAATGCAATGGTCGGATGTCCCTCAAGTTCTAAAGATTGAACGCGTATCCTTCTCCACTCCCTGGTCTGAAACTGCCTTTTTAAAAGAGATCTACAATACATATTCAATAACAAAAGTTGCTGTATTTGAAAATGAGGTTGTTGGCTATATCTGTATCAACTATTTGATCGATGAGGGACATATCCTGAACCTTGCAGTTCAACCTGACCTGAGAAGAAGAGGAATTGCTACCGCCCTCGTTGAAAAAGTTCTCGATAAACTGAAAGAGAGGGGTTGTAAGTCTTTGTCCCTTGAGGTCAGGGTTTCAAATCATGATGCGATACAATTTTACGAACGCTTTGGCTTCAGACCTGTGGGTTTCAGGAAAAACTACTACACATTGCCGAGAGAGGATGCTGCTCTTATGTCGCTCGATCTTTAGCACATTTCATTTATGGTTCTTCAGACTATTCTGTGGAGTAATAAAACCTTCATGGTTGTCATTCCGACTTGTTCGGAATCTTTCTTTCAATTGTTAAGATTTTTTCACGTTGTTTTTCAGAAGGATTCTCGACAAGCGAGAATGACAGAACTAATAACTATTCTACTTCCATACACCTTTTATATCTGCCCCACACTCTGAACATCTTCCATCTTTAAGCTTATTTTCGATAATGCTGAAACCAAAGCGCTTGATAAGTAGCTTTTTGCAATTGTGGCAGTAGGTATTTTCTCCACCTTCTCCTGGAACATTGCCTTCATACACATATTGAAGACCCGTTTCAAAACCGATATCTCTCGCCTTCCGCAGTGTCTTTACAGGTGTCCTCGGTTTATCAGTTAATTGAAGCGTCGGATAAAACTGAGTTACATGCCAGGGTATAAAAGGATCAACAGATTTGATAAACCCTGCAATGTCCCTCATGTCTTCTTCAGAGTCATTGTAGTCAGGGATTATCAGTGTCGTTACCTCAACCCAGACACCAAGTTCCTTCATGAGCCTTATCGTCTCTTTTACTGGCTCAAGTCTGGCACCACATATTTTATTGTAAAAATCATCGTTTCCCTTGAGGTCTATGTTATTTCCGTCGAGGTAAGGTGCAATAACCCTTGTTGCCTCAGGAGTTGTGTATCCGTTACTCACAAATACATTCTTGATACCTTTTTCGTGCGCGAGCCTTGCGCAATCATACGCAAACTCAAAGAAAATGGTCGGTTCAGTATAGGTATAGGAGATGCTCTTACAGCCATTCTTTTCTGCTGCCTCTACTATTACCTCTGGAGTAACGTGCTGTCCGAGAATTTCACCCTCGTGTTCCTTTGGATACTGAGATATTTCGAAATTCTGGCAGTGTTCACAGCGGAAATTGCAGCCTACTGCTGCAATCGAAAAGGATGTTGAGCCGGGCTGAAAGTGAAAAAGGGGCTTCTTCTCTATAGGGTCAATATTCATAGAAACAACCCTACCGTAAACAAGGGTATATAAAGTGCCATCTATGTTCTTCCGAACATAACAGATGCCTCTTTTTTCATCCTTGATGAGACAGTGATGGGCACAGAGAAAACACCTGACTTTCTTCTCATCGAGTTTTTCGTAAAACATAGCTTCTTTCATAATGAAAATTTACTCCTTTCTCGATATTTCCTTTTCCAATGTTTCCCTTATTTTCTCAACAGCCTCAGGATTAGCAAGGGTAGTAATATCTCCTGGTTCTTCACCCATGGCGATTCTCCGTACCACACGGCGCATAATTTTACCGCTCCGTGTTTTTGGTAAATCCGGCACAAAATGAATCCTTTCTGGACGAGCAATCTTGCCGATTTCTTTCTCAACGTGTCTTATCAAAGCATTGATAAGGGAAGGGCTTGCCTGTTCACCATGTCGTAAGGCCACAAAAGCCACAATACACTGACCCTTTATTTCATGCGGCATTCCAACAACTGCTGCTTCTGCTACCGAGGGATGTGTTATGAGAGCTGATTCTATTTCGGAGTTACCCATACGGTGTCCAGCAACATTCAGTACATCATCGGCCCTTCCTTGTAGCCAGAAGTAGCCGTTTTCATCTTTACGAGCCAGATCTCCTGTGAGGTAGACATTGAGGTATTTACCCCAGTATCCCTCAGCATATCTTTCAGGAGCCTTATAAAGACCTCTGAGCATTCCCGGCCAGGGCTGAGTTATTACCAAATAACCACCGGTACCAGCGGGAACAGGATTTCCTTTTTCATCATAGATGTCTGCCTTGAATCCTGGCAGAGGTTTTGTTGCTGAGCCAGGCTTGAGGGGAGTTATAGGAAGGGGAGAGATGATAAAATTGCCCGTTTCAGTCTGCCACCACGTGTCCATGATTTGACATCTCCCTCTTCCGATATTTTCGAAATACCATATCCAGGCTTCAGGATTTATGGGTTCTCCAACAGTACCTAAAAGCCGTAAAGAACTCAGATCATAGAGCTTTGGCCATTTTTCCCCAAATTTCATGAAGAGTCGAATCGCTGTGGGAGAGGTGTAAAAAACAGTTGCTTTATACCTTTGTAAGATAGACCAGAACCTACCGGGTTCAGGCCAATCAGGTGCGCCTTCATACAAAAGAGATGTAACACCGAGGATAAGAGGGGCATAGACAATGTAGCTGTGTCCTGTAACCCAGCCAATATCTGCTGAGCACCACCAAACATCACTCTCTTTAAGATCAAATACCCATTTCAGGGTAAGGGATGTACCCAATGCGTAGCCACTGTGCACATGGACTACACCTTTTGGTTTTCCTGTGGTGCCAGAAGTATAGAGTATATAAAGGGGATCCTCTCCATCTAATATCTCTGTTTCACATTCGTCAATAGTGAGACCAATCTGTGGAAGAAATTCTCTTGTCTTCTCGATGAGTTCATCCCACCAATAATCTCTTCTTTCTCGAGGGCTTAGTGGATCTCCTGGATACCACTTAACGTCCTTTTTTGGTAAAACCTCCGCAGAGAGGCGTTTATAAGCGATGACATGCCTTACTGTGGGTGCATCCAACAATGCTTCATCAACCTGTTCCTTGAGCATGACAACCTTACCGCGCCTGTAGAACCCATCACATGTTATTACTGCCTTTGCTTCTGCATGATTTAACCTCTCTCTTAAAGCGATACCACTTAGGCCAGAGAACACAACAGAATGTATGGCTCCGATCTTGGCACAGGCAAGCATAGCGATAGGAAGTTGCAATATCATAGGAAGGTAAATTCCTACTCTATCGCCTTTCTTGATACCCAATATTCTTAAGGCATTGGCAAATCTATTAACCTCTTTATAGAGGTCTGCGTAAGTGAATGCCTTTTCTTCTAAAGGTATTCCCTCGTTTGTCGTAGGTTCTCCTTGCCAGTAATAGGCAACCTTATCTTTTGCTTTATGTTTGTCTAAGGCATCAAGAGTGATGTTATACTTTGCTCCAACAAAAAACTTTGCATAAGGTGGATTCCAATCCAGGACTTGAGAATATCCATCAATACTTAGTCCTACCTCTTTTATCATTTCAACCCAGAACCTCTGTAGATCTTCATCAGCCCAGGCCCGTAATTGTTCTTCATCTTTAATCCCGTGCTTTACCATCCAATTGTATACATTCGTGGTCTGAATAAACTCTGGTGAAGGCTCGAATTTTCGTTCTTCTTTCAATAAAACACGCGTAGCACCTTCAGGTATAAGCTTTCTTGATTCCATACGTCCCCCTATACCATTACATCCTTTATTGCATAAAGGACTTTAAAGCGCTTAGCAATAGCCTCAAGGAGTTCAGACAATTTCTTTTCCTCTATGTTTGTTCGTACAAACAGATGTCTATGCCCCTCCTTGTCCGCATTATAAGATGTCATAACACTTACTATCCGACCGCCATGAGTCCTTATGGTATTGATTACCTCTTGAGCAGTTCCAGGGATATCAGGCAACTCTACAGCGATTTTTACTCCCCCCCGAGTTAAACCACTGATATCCACTAACGCCCTAAATATATCTGTTTGAGTTATCACACCTACCAGCTTTCCTCCCTCCACTACAGGCAAGCCGGATATCTTTCTTTTCAACATCATCATAGCAGCCTTCTCAATGGATTCATCCGGTCCGATTGTGTAAAGATCTTTGGACATGATATCTTTAACCTTGACTTCACTGAGGAGACTGTAAATCTCGTGGACATCCAGGGAAGTGGCCTTAGATGGTGTTGCTTCCTTTAAATCCTTGTCAGTAACAATACCTATGATGTCCCCATTTTTTACAACAAGAAGTCTTCTGACGTTATTATCCTTCATAATTCTGAAGGCCTTTATTATTGGTGTGTCCTCATCAATCGTAATCACTTTTTTCGACATACAATCCCTTACTAACATGTGGATCTCCTTTCCTTGCGTTGAAAAGAATAGTTTTGTTCTTAAACTCGATATTTCTTCTACTCTTGTTACAGGGTTTCCTTATGTCATTCCCCCCCTCGATTCCTCGAGGGTAAACTCCAGTGGGAATCCATTCTCTCACTGTCATTCCGCACTTGATGCGGAATCCAGTTTCTTTCTGGATTCCTGTTGTAGTTTATCCCACATTGATGCGGGGCAGGAATGACTATATAAGTAAGAATCTGTTCAGTTTTTTTGATACCCTGAGGTCTTGCCGCAGGGTCATTCATTTCAAAAACTCTCTTTATTATAATGAAAATCACATCAGAGAATGAGAAATATCTTAGCAGATTGTTTAGATGACGACTTTGGCTGTGGTTTATATTTTAGATTCCCTCTCCCTTGACGGGAGAGGGTTAGGGTGAGGGTGAACCAGATTTTCCTTATGGTATACTTAGTCTAATATTTTGGGCTTGAATAAGAATTTTTCATTACTATACTATGAATACATTTAAACCAGTTGCGTTGGGTATAGCCCTTGGGTTCGTGTGGAGTGGTGCATTATTTCTAACCACATGGCTTTCATATTTCACAGGGTATGGAAGGTTTTTTCTTGTAGCGATACCGCAGTCTCTCTATCCGGGATATACTATCTCACCTTCCGGGAGTCTCCTCGGCCTTATCTATGGCTTTGTTGATGGTTTCATCAGTGGAGCATTGATAGGGTGGATTTACAACAAGGTTGTGAAAGAATCTTAATGTATTATTATAGGTATTCCTTAAACCATCCTTGAACAATGCTAACTTCTTTTTTCCTGTAAAGTTGCAAGGACAGCCTCACTTATTTAAGATTACATAGTAATCAATGCTGAGTGGAGTTTCTGAATCATGCTGACTTCTTCCTTAAGTCCGTGGCTCGATTGAATCGACCGGTCTGCTTATTTCTCACAGGAACAAACATTTTTGCATATGCTGACAATAATGTGTCTTTCTTCATCAAAGACACACTTCTCAAATCGCTCGCAGACTATTTGTTCCACTAATCTTCACTTTCAAGGAGGTCTGATAATTA
>CAWGWX010000021.1:0-86726 GCA_963826355.1 Nitrospirota bacterium
AGGCTATGGAGCTGGTTTGCATAGGTAAGCATTTCTGCCATAGGCACAAGGGCAACGATCTTCTGGTTTCCACCTGCCTGTGGTTCTACACCCTAACTTTGCCCCTCTTTGAATTGAGGTCCCCTATTACTGCACCGAGGGTATCATCAGGAGTTATCACCTCAACCTTCATGATTGGCTCAAGTAACACAGGTTTGGCATCCAGGAAGGCCTTTTTCAAAGCCATTGAGCCTGCGATCTTAAATGCCATTTCTGATGAATCTACTGTGTGATAGGAACCATCATAGAGGGTCACCTTTAAATCAACGACGGGATATCCTGCAATGATACCTTCATGCATTGTTTCCGCTACTCCTTTCTCAACAGCTGGCCTGTATTGTTGAGGGATTACACCCCCAACAATCTTATCGAGGAATTCATATCCGCTTCCCCTTGGGAGCGGCTCTATCGCTAACCAGCAATCACCATACTGGCCCCTGCCACCTGACTGTTTTTTGTATCTGCCCTGTGCTTTTGTTGATGCCTTAATTGTCTCCCTGTAAGGGACCTTGGGAGTTTTCATCAAGACCTCTGTACCAAACTTCCTTTTTAGTCTCTCGATTGTCACTTCGAGATGGACCTGCCCCATTCCTGAAAGGAGCATCTCTTTTGTCTCTTCATCCCTCTGAAACTTGAGAGCCGGATCCTCTTCGAGTATCCTCTGAAGGCCGACGCCTACTTTTTCTTCATCACCCTTGCTCTTCGGTGCAATTGCATAAGATATTATGGGTTCAGCGAATTTCATCTTTTCAAAGATAATCTGACGGGCCTCATCAGAAAGGGTATCTCCTGTAAATGTTTCCTTGAGTTTTGCTACTGCACCTATCTCACCCGGCCCTATAGTCTGTGCAGATATCTGTTTTTTGCCCATGAGATAAAAGACCTGGCCGATTCTCTCCTTTGCACCTGTTGATGTGTTCAGGACAGTAGAGTCAGCCCTGAGCACCCCAGAATACACCCTGAAGACAGAGAGCCTCCCAGCATAAGGGTCTGCAATCGTTTTGAATACATAAGCAGAAAGGGGTTCCGTCTTCGCGGGTTTCCTTTCAACCTCTTTCCCGTCCTTCGGATTTTTGCCTTTAATAGGTGATAGGTGTGCCATGTCTACTGGTGAAGGGAGGCACAAGAGGACCGTATCAAGGAGCTGAGGAATTGCTATATTCTTTAATGCAGAACCACAGGTGACAGGTATAAACCTCTTTGTTAAAGAGCCTTCCCGTATGCCACTGGTGAGCTCATCTTCAGAGAGCCCGCCACCCTCAAGGTATCTCTCAAGCAAGGTGTCATCAGACTCTGCAATCTTTTCTACAAGTTTTTTCCTGTATTCTTCAGCTTCAGACATCATCTCAGAAGGTATATCAGATTCCTCTGCCTTTCCATTATGGAAAGTGTAGGCCCTCATCTTCACCAGGTCAACGACGCCAGAGAGATTTTCCCCTGAGCCAATAGGAATACAAAGGGGTACAACCTCTTTCTCAAAAGATTTTTCAAGCTCTCCAATAGCCCTCGAGAAGTTTGCAATATCCCTGTCCATTTTATTGATAAAGACAACCCTCGGTACCTCAAATTCATCTGCATATCTCCATATCTTCACGGTTTCTGGTTTAACACCCGAGATTGCACTGATTATGACGATTGCTCCATCAACAGCCCTGAGGCAGCCTCTCGCATCCTCGAGAAAGTTGATAAATCCTGGTGTGTCTATGATGTTAGTCCTGCAATCCTTCCAGTTACAGAATGCGAGGGAAGAAGAGATAGTAATCTTTCTTGCTACCTCCTCAGGCTCATAATCTGTTGTTGTCGTTCCATCCTGGACATTACCGAGCCTGTCGATAGAACCTGCATTAAAAAGCATAGCCTCGACCAGCGAGGTCTTACCAGCTCCTCCATGCGCAATAACTGCTAAATTTCGTATTTTGTCCACCTCTAAGTCTGCCATAATACCCCCTTCTTTTTTAAATCCAAAATTCTAAACACTAAATCCTCAACTAGTTCGAATACTCAAACAAGTTTTGAATTTTGGTCATTTAATATTGTTTAGAATTTAGAATTTAGGATTTTGAATCTTTCAATATCATAAAATATCTCATAAACAAAAGGCTATAATCCAGCACCAGAGCTTCTTACTTACACCAACATTTTCTCATAAGGTATTCATTTTACCATAACAGATTTTGAAAGTCTTAATCTCCCTTTGAACTCCTACTTGAGGATGTGAAAATGAAGGAATTAATTCAGGATCTTTAAATTGCGGATATGCTGCATTTTAGTGGCTGGTGCCATCTTTGAGCAGTTTGTACTCGATACTATCCACAAGTGCCTGATAGGAGGCCTCGATGATATTCTCTGAGACTCCAACAGTACCCCACCTCTTTTCCTCGTCTCCTGACTCGATAAGGACCCTAACCTTTGCAGCAGTCCCCTTTCCTGTTGTGAGGACGCGAACTTTATAGTCATGAAGTTTTACATATTTCAATTCCGGATAGAATTTATCGAGGGCCTTTCTCAGGGCATGGTCAATGGCATTGACTGGGCCATTGCCTGTTGCTGCTGTGTGTTCAATATGACCACCAACTTTTACCATGATGGTTGCTTCACTAATTGGGTCTTCTCCTTCCTTCCGCTTCTCTACGATAATTCTAAAGCCTATAAGATCAAAGAATCTCCTGTGGAGGCCTAATGATTTTTTCATCAGGAGTTCGAAAGATGCCTCAGCACCCTCAAACTGGAAACCCTCATTCTCAAGATTCTTGAGGGTAGTGACCATATCCTGTAACTGAGGAGAATCAGGGTCAAGATTAATCCCGAATTCCTCTGCCTTTCTTAAGATGTTACTCCTACCAGCAAGGTCTGATATCAAAATCCTCTGTGAATTACCAACGAGCTCAGGGCTGATATGTTCATACGTCTCCGGCCTCTTCCGTACTGCGCTCACGTGAATTCCTGCCTTATGAGCAAAGGCGCTGTCGCCAACAAAGGGTTGCCTCTTAAAATGCCTCAGGTTTGCTATCTCGTTCACAAACCTCGATACATCCCTGAGCCTCTTGAGCTGTTCATCCCGAATACAGCTTATTCCGAGTTTAACCTGGAGATCTGGAATGAGAGAACATAGGTTTGCGTTGCCGCATCTCTCTCCAAGGCCGTTGATCGTGCCCTGCACCTGTGATGCACCGCTTTCTATGGCTACTATTGAATTCGCAACAGCACATTCCGAGTCATTGTGTGCATGGATTCCAACAGGTATGCGGACACTCTTCATAACGGAGTCTATAATACTTCTCACATCATTCGGGAGGCTCCCGCCATTTGTATCGCATAACACAAGGCAGTCTGTCCCTGCATCCTGTGCTGTAGAAAGGCATTTCATTGCATACCCTGGGTTACCTTTGTATCCATCAAAGAAGTGTTCTGCATCAAAGAAGACCTTCTCGACATATTTTTTCAGGTAGACAATGGAATTGTTAATAATATCAAGGTTCTCTTCGAGGGGTATCCTCAGTGCTTCTGTGACATGAAAATCCCAGGTCTTTCCGAAGATCGTTATAATTTTAGCCTTTGAATCAAGGAGGGCCTTTATCGTTGTGTCTTCATCAACCCTGTGCCTTGGCCTATGTGTACTCCCAAAGGCAACGACCTGAGAATTTTCGAGGCTTAGTTTTTTTACCTTTTTAAAATACTCAATATCTTTTGGATTAGAGCCAGGCCATCCTCCCTCTATATAGTGAACGCCGAGCTCATCAAGCTTTTCGGTGATCCTGAGCTTATCCTCTACAGAGAAAGCTATATCTTCTGTCTGCGACCCATCCCGTAATGTGGTATCGTAAATCTCAACCTGGCGCATGGTTCATTTCTCTCCCAGGTCAAAGGCATCGTGAAGTACCCTGACAGCAAGCTCTGTATACTTTGCTTCAATAACGCAGGAGACCTTTATTTCAGACGTACTGATCATCATGATATTTATGCCATGTTTTGCGAGGGTCTCGAACATCTTTGCTGCTACTCCTGAATGGGTTCTCATACCAACACCGACAATAGAGACCTTTGCTATGTCTTCCCTGAGGTTGACACCTTTTGCGCCGAGTTCAGCAACAATCCCCTCGGTAAGGGTAAGAGCCTTTTTGCTGCCTGTCTTGGGAACGGTGAAGGATATATCTGTTGCCTTTCCATCACTGCTAACATTCTGAACTATCATATCAACAACTATATCCGCATGTGCGATTGCCTGAAAGAGTTTTGCTGCAATCCCTGGCCTATCATGGACTGCTGTCACTGTTATCTTTGCCTGATTTTTGTCATAGGCAACGCCTGACACCACAACCTTTTCCATCTCCTTGTCCTCCTTAACCACGAAAGTACCGGGATTATCACTGAAACTTGACCTGACCACCAACGGGACATCATATTTCTTTGCAAATTCGACAGACCTTGTCTGGAGAACCTTTGCGCCGAGGCTTGCGAGCTCAAGCATTTCGTCATAAGAAATCTTATCGAGTTTTTTTGCTTCAGGAACGATATTGGGATCCGTTGTATAAACACCCTCAACATCTGTATAGATTTCGCAGAGGTCTGCCTTGAGTGCTGCAGCAACGGCCACTGCAGAGAGGTCAGAGCCACCCCTTCCAAGGGTTGTAACATCAGAGGTCTCTGTTATTCCCTGAAATCCAGCGATAACAGGTATGATGCCTTCATCTATCGCATGCTTTGCTCTTTCTCCCGTGATCTTTTCTATCTTCGCCTTTGTATGAACGTCATCTGTTATAATCCCCACCTGCCTTCCTGTAAAAGACAGGGAATTGCAGCCGAGTTCTCTTATCGCAATGGCTGTAAGGGCAGCACTTATCCTTTCCCCTGATGAGAGCAAAAGATCCATCTCACGCTCATCAGGATTTGGAGATATCTGATTTGCAAGGCCGATAAGCTTATCTGTTTCCCCTGACATTGCGGAGACGACGACCACAACATGATTGCCCTGTTTCTGGGTTCTCACAACCCGTTCTGCAACTGCCTTTATCCTCTCCAGGCTTCCAACGGAGGTTCCTCCATATTTCTGAACAATGAGCATTACTCTAAGACCCCCTCTGACATCTTGTAATATAACACGTAAAAAATATCAATCTCAAACCCTTTGCTCTCAGTATAGATCCCAAATTTGCCGATAGAGATTCTGAAGCAAGTTCAGAATGACAGTTTTTTTAATACCTTATTTACAATCATGTCATGCTGAATTTATTTCAGCATCTCTTTTATTATCAATGGGTTTCAAAGTCTATCGGCATTCTTGGAATATAGAGAAATCCTTGACAACGCAAGGGTTTTAATCCAATAATTAGACCACTAAACCGTCTCTAATAAATTTTCCCCTCCCTCGACGGGCGATGACTCGTAGAGGAGGGGCAATCCGCCAGAGGCGGATAAAAGGGAGGGTGGCTATTTATGGGGTAGTGACAGCCAGCAAGGACGCATCAAGTAGAATTACCATTTCCTTTCCCCACACCCTCAGCTTGTTGCAAAGGTCAAAACCATTGACGGTCGAAAATGGCATCCTCCGCTCCTGTCATTGCGAGGAGCGAAGCAACGAAGCAATCTCCGAAAAGAGATTGGTGCTCAAATAATTTCAGAACATAACCTTGAGGACCTGAGTTCAAAGACGACAGAAATCTACACTCATGTAAGCAGTAAGTCCTTAGGTAGAATAAAAAGCCCTTTAGATGATTTGAATATAACCAAAGAGGAGGTGAGAAGTGACAAAATTTGCAAAAGGCAAGGAAATTGCTGGGTTTTACCCACAGGGCGGTATATCCGCATTGCGTCTATACCGCCAAATTGGGAGTATATCTGCAATGCGGATATGAACGAGTTAGGCGACATTTACAAGAGGTAAAACATGGCATGTCATGAGGAAGTATTGCAGGCAGCAAAAGCGGTCGTAAGAGCTAAAGGCATAAATAAATTTACGCCTCAAGAAGTTTTACAGCATTTGATTAATGAGAAGACTGCTTATGCCCAATCAACAATTAATACTCATATTGTTTCATGGTGTTGTGTTAATGCGCCAGAACATCATGCTGTTCGCTATGACTATTTTGAACGTATTGGACATGGTTTGTATAAGCTAATCAATTAGGAAGAGGGGACCATGGCAAGAAAGAAATTACTGACATGGGCAGGGAGGAGCAGGTTTGAATATTCAGGGTCTGTTAAATTGGGAACAGATATATATTTTGGAAAAGCATTTCGTTATCACGAATTTATCTCGACTGAAAAATATCAAATGTTGTTGGATTATTTCAGAGGCAGAACTGTTAGCATAGGCACATCAAAGACTATTCCTCCAAATGGAAGCGTAGGCATGTGGTTAATGGCAAACGTTTCACGAAGAGCATTGGCTTCATATGTTGGTCCTATCCTTTTAGATGAAGAATATACGAAGAGAATAGATGGAGAGACGGATATGATTCAATTCTTATAAACGTCGCCTAACACAGTGCAACCGGCTGACGCCCAAACCAGAAGCCTTCGTTTGCACTCGAACGATAAGGCGGTCATCGCTACGCCCGCCCCGTTATATGAAATTGCGAGCAAAGATGGAGAAGACGAAATGAAGAATAAAATAGAACCGTCCCATTTTCTACGCAAGTGAAGATTATAGAAAAGACTGGGCACGGAAGCAGGCCTTATATGGAAAACACAATATAAATTATGAAGTTATTACTGAATCAGATATCAATGATCTTGATAGAGTTCTTAGTATAAAACTGAAAAAGTATCTGAAATGATGTTCCGCGCATCGGCTAACAGCGGCACAAACGTAAAGCTTACAAAGCTGATAGACTTGTCTGTGTCGCCCGGTTTAACGCTCATTGCAAGCAATTAATGAAGAAGATATTTTTTATAGACCTGTTGCCCCATTTTTAGATACAAAGGAACAATGAAAACAAATCTTGAAAAACTAATGAAAGAATATCTGCAAATTTTGTTGCCATATGCCATAAATGATCAAACGATTCCCGCATATTTATACATAACGACTTATATGATTGCGCATAATCTGCGTAGTGTATCATTGGGTTTGCTCCATGCATGAAGCTGGTGGAGTATGGTCTCTATCAACTGTTCTATAACAGGGAAGTATTGATTATGTGTACAAAGACGGCGTGTAAGCTTCCAGACTCGCTCAATCGTATTAAGCTCTGGACTGTACGGCGGCAGGAACAACAATTGCAAAGCATGCCTATATTTTCGAAGCCAAGGAGTCAACAGTTTTGCGTGATGCCAGCGAGCATTGTCTACAACAATAACCATCTTGCTGCCCTTACGATGTCTTCGGAGAAGACGTTTCAAGAACCCCTGAAACGTATCTGCATCGAACGTCTCAGCGCGTTCGGCGACAAGGGTGCCATCAGCAATGCGAACCGCCCCCAATATCCCGATATGCTTTCTGGTAGGAGCATGCAGCGTGATAGGATCCTTAACGTCAGAAGGTATCCACATGACACACCGAGAACCGTGCTGTTGGAAATGACATTCATCCTCAAACCACAGGTCAAAGTTATCTCTTTTTGCTAATCGGATGAGTTTTTTTATATTCCTGCTGAAGAACTGGATCAGCCTTCGCAATAAGAGGGCGGGGTTTCCTACGCCGGAAACCAAATTGATGAAACAACCTTTGACATTGACGGATACCAAGGTAGACACCATATTTCGTAGAAAGATGATGGCTAAGAAGCCGTCCATCCCAAAGGCTCTGGCTATATCCAAGGTCGCGCGGAGACTGACGCAGGTCCACACCCACGCTATGACGCTGCTTTTTATCCAAACCAAGCGGACGTCCCGGTCGCTGGATATCGTACAGTCCTGCAAAGCCCTTTTCCTCAAAACGATGCAACCAATATTGAACCGTTCGGGCACTGTGGCCAAAAAGCTCCGCAACCTGATTACAGCTAATGCCAGAACATACCATAAGTATTGCATGAAGACGATGATCATATCTCGACTCTTCAGATCGTTCAATCTCCTGTTGTACTGCAATCTTAATAATGTCAGCATCCTGAATCTCAAGCTTACGCATATGGCCTCCCTTCCCGCTATTAGTGTAGCAGAAAAGTCGCTCATGCGCAATTATTTATGACGCTATGTATAGAAGAAAAACTTCATGTTTTACAATCGGATATTATTGAGATCCTACTCTTCGAAGCTGACAGACCTATCTTTGTTTCCGACAAAAACTTGAAAGATATATTCAATAAGATTATCCCCCATATTTTAAATCCTGATGACCGCCAATTTTTACATGAACGGCTTGATGAAACTGGCAAATCAGTCTCCATAATCGGCGATTACTTAGACAGGTTTCTGAACTTGAAACCGCTACTCCTAAGTTTCGAATCTGCCCGAGAATGTGAATGCTTTGCTTTCCAATGCTATGCGCTCCTATCTTTATGGTTGCAACAGAGCTGCGGTAATTTTGTGTGGTGCTCTCTTAGAAGAAAGCCTAAAAGAAAAGCTTGTGAAAATTGATGAGAATTTAGTCTATAAAAGGGATAACGGTGCCAGACCAACTCAACTCCCTATGCCAGTGATTATCGACAATGCCATAAGCAATAATGTCTTGGACGCAAAGTTTGAGAAGAAAGCAAAATATACTGTAAATAAGGAAAGGAATAATGCTGTTCATTATTGCAAACTTCATAATAGCAAGGAAGCCCTAAAAATAATAGAAGCAACAAAATCAATTATGGAAAACATTTATGAAAGATAGTATCTGCACAATTAGGGTCGCACCTTCAAAAATCATTTATTGTAAAATGCCTGCAACGACAAATAACCTGAATGTTTGTCCACGGCTTGTATAATTTAATGGGACAACGGTTGTATTTAACATGCCCTTAAAGTAATGCCTGCAATGGTCGGCTAACAACGAATAAAACTCAAGATTTAACGGCTTCTATAGACTTCAATCTGCTATAATTTATCAGGAGCTGAACAATTATGGACATTGCTCCAAGAATCACGATAGATGAAAAAGTCCGATTTGGCAAGCCTGTGATCAAAGGAACTCGTGTCCCTGTAAATTTGATTCTCGGCAAACTGGCTGGAGGAATGACCTACGAAGAAGTCTTGTCTGAGTATGACCTTACCAAAGAAGATATATTGGCTGCACTAGATTATGCTGCAAAACATCTGTCAGAAGGCAGTTACCTACATTGACTCCTTAGCCGTAGCCTGTATAACCTCTTTTATATTCCTATCGATAACTTGCGGAAGAAAAGGTATGTCCAAGTTTAAAAATCCAGAAGTTATCACAGAAATAGCATCCTCTCTGGAGATACCCCTTGACATTAAGTACTCAACCTGTTCTTCAGCAATAGGACCTATTGAAGCTTCATGAGAGAGTTCAGCCTTTAATGCGCCCTCAGATATCAACTGCGGGATTGCATAAATCTTTCCCTTATTCGAGAAGACTATTCCGCGACAGTCAAGATGGGCTAAACAATAACCCTTGGTCTTCGCTACGAGATCTCCTCTTGCATAGATCACGCTTTCATCAGCAGCAATCGTCCTTGCAATAGATTCACCTCTTGTCTCTTCTCCTTCAAGGATTATTCTTGTACCTAGATCAATGTAAGAGTCTTTGAGGCCATACACAACAGTATTAAATTTTGCAGAGGCCCTATCTCCCTTAAGATAAGCAACGGGAAAGGCCTGAATTGACTTCACTGGCTTTAAAAGGACATAGTTACTGACAAAAACCCCATCCTCTTCAACAATAGCCCACGTCCTTGGCCTTACATGGAACTTGTCAGCCCAATTATGGATCATCGTGAAGAAGAGTTTCCCGCCTTTTTTAATAAAGAACTCAGAAATACCCAGATGTATTCCTTCAGCGTCTCCTTTAGAGAGAGTACATCCCGTTATCACCTGGAGCTCTGCGCCTTCTTCTACAATTATAATATTGTGAACGTTTTGACTCACATAGTTTTCTGCAACGAGAAGACATGCCTGTACAGGATACTCGAGTTTCTGGTGTGGTAAGACCCTGATGAAGTATCCATGAGTCATATTCAGTTCTGCCTGAGCTGTATACTTATCCTGATCAACAGGCACAGCTCTCCAGTAATAATCTTCCAGCCAGTCATATTTTTTTAAAGCCTCTGCTGTACTCATTATCTCGAGCTTGCCCTCATAGAGCTTGTTTAATCTCTCATAGACCACAGAGTGGTCAACTTGAACATATGATCCTGATCTTACCTCTTCCTTCACGTTGATACCGGCCATAACGGCAGCTTCTCGTTCTTGCTGGGGTAAGCTCTCAAGGCTCTCTATTCTTCCTCTTTCGATATGCTGGTTGTACCGTAAAAGATCTATATCAGGGCCAAGAGCTGCTTTCTTTTCTTTCGCCTTTTCCGCCCTTTCCCTTATATCAGAAAGGTATGTCTTGCTTATCGACATACAGCACACCTCCTGTACCCGTGCTTTTTTATTTCAGCAAGGATATCTCTGGGATTACCACCGCAGATTAACTTCCCATCAAAGATGATATAGCCTTTATCAGCATTTACAAAATCAAGGATATGGCCAGTATGCGTTATTATTAAAGCACTTCTTTTTTGCTCCTTTAGTTTATCTTCTTTTCCCAGAAGAGTGTTTATTGCTTCCCCTACGAGTGCGATATTCTCAAGATCAACTCCAGATTCTGGCTCGTCTATGAAGACTAAATCTGGCCTTTGTACCATGAGCTGCAAAAGCTCTGATCGCTTCATCTCACCACCAGAAAAACCTTCATTCAGTCCTCTATCTAAATGATTGAGGAGGTTGAGCTTTTCTGCAATCTTCAGGGTATCTTCTTTGTGTGTCCCATCTGAGATTATTTCCATAAATTTCCGTAATGAAACACCCCTGACCGTCGGAGGTCTCTGGAAGGAGATACCAAGGCCAAGCCTTGATCTTTCGGAAATATCCTTTTCAGTTATATCTTCTCCCCTAAAATATATCTTTCCCTGTACCACTTGATACTTAGGGAATCCCATCAGAGCCATGATAAAAGAAGTTTTTCCGGCACCATTAGGACCAAAAAGCATATGGACATCGCCATAATTCATGGAGAAATTTACACCTTGTAAAACCTGTCTATCTCCTATAGATAAACTAAGGTTTTCTACTCTTAACATCTCCTGCATTATTTCTTTCCTCCTACAATGTCAAAGCTGTTTTATGTTTTATTATCTTATTTTCTCATTAAGATAAGCAAGGCAATTTCTTAATACAATAGCATTGTGCAGGGCATACTCATTTATGAATGGAGCTAAGAGAAATAAAAGATAATAAAGCACTCAATGTATTACGATAGATAACATTTTTAGCTTGACATCAATTCTTTGATATAGTATAAATTGTCATCGTGTCTATGAATTTAAATCATGACACTTTCAGATCCATTTTTTATCCTGCCAATTTTGTTTTTCGTAGTAATAATAATTTTAAGAAAGGAGGTTGATTTCTATGAATGTTACCAGAAGAGATTTTATGAAGATCGCAGGGGTAACCGTAGCCGGGGCAGCGCTGAGCCAATTAGGTTTTGATCTTGCACCTGTGCAGGCTTATGCTGCTGAGCTTCGGATCAAAGGTGCCAAGGAGACAACCACTGTTTGTTGTTACTGTTCAGTGGGCTGCGGTCAGATTGTACATACGAGTGGCGGAAAGGTTATTAATATTGAAGGCGATCCAGACCAGCCTACCAGCGAAGGTTCTCTCTGTGCTAAGGGTGCGGCAGCCTTTGAATTGGTGACTAATCCAAAGAGGTTGACAAAGGTTATGTACCGTGCACCCAATGGTACAAAGTGGGAGGTAAAATCTTGGGATTGGGCACTGGATGAGATTACGAAACGGATCAAAAAGAGCCGTGACAAAGGCTTTACTGAGAAGAATGCAAAGGGCGAGGTAGTCAACAGGTGCAGCAGCATTGCTGGCATAGGTAGTGCCCACATCAACAACGAGGAAGGCTGGCTTTATCAGAAATTTCTCCGCTCTCTTGGTCTGGTTTATATTGAGCATGAGGCCCGTCTCTGACACAGCTCCACTGTAGCGGCTCTGGCAGAGTCGTTTGGACGTGGGGCAATGACCAATAGCTGGACAGATATCGGAGTCAGCGATTGTGTATTGATCATGGGAAGTAATACTGCTGAAAACCATCCCATAGCAATGAAGTGGGTTCTAAGGGCTAAGGACAGGGGAGGGAAAATCATCCATGTTGACCCGAGGTTTACGAGGACATCAACCAAGGCAGATATCTATGCTCCGCTTCGCTCTGGAACAGATATCGCATTCCTGGGCGGGATGATCAAGTACATCCTCGATAATGATTTTATTCAGAAGGATTATGTTCTCAATTATACGAATGCTGCTTTCATAGTGAACCCGAAGTATGATTTCAAGGATGGACTTTTCTCGGGGTACAATGCAGAGAAGAGGGTTTATGATAAGTCTTTATGGGCATTTGAGAAGGATGAAAAAGGTATACCGAAGAAGGATCCAACACTTCAAAATGAACGTTGTGTCTATCAGCTCTTGAGGAAATTTTATTCACGTTATGATTTAGATACTGTTTCCAATATTACAGGCACTCCAAAGGAAGATTTGATTAAAGTTTATGAGGTGTATGCAGCTACAGGAAAACCGGATAAGGTAGGCACAATGCTCTATGCCATGGGCTGGACACAACATACAGTAGGCACTCAGAACATACGCGCAGCATCAATGCTTCAATTGCTCCTCGGGAATATGGGAATGGCCGGAGGTGGTGTAAATGCCCTGAGAGGAGAATCGAATGTCCAGGGCATTACCGACAATGCGTTACTCTATCATATTATTCCCGGATACAATCCAAGCCCAAAGGCTTCAGAGGTAAGCCTGGAAAAATACAATGAGAAAAACACACCAAAGACGGCTGACCCAATGAGTGTCAACTGGTTTGGGAACAGACCTAAGTACATTACAAGTTTCCTCAAGGCCACGTATGGGGATAATGCTACAAAGGATAATGAATTCGGTTATCAATGGCTTCCAAAGTTAGATGATGGCCAGAATGCATCATGGATGTTTATGTTCGACGAAATGGGCAAAGGGAAATTTTCCGGACTCATCTGCATGGGAATGAACCCTGCATGCTCGAGTCCCAACGCGAACCATACAAGAGAGGCTCTTTCGAAATTAGACTGGATGGTAACGATCGACCTCTTTGAGAGTGAGACCACCAATTTCTGGAAAGGACCAGGTATGGATCCCAAGAAAGTCAAAACCGAGGTCTTCCTTCTTCCTACCTGCAGTTATGTTGAGAGGGAAGGAAGTATTTCTGATAGCTCCAGAATGGCCCAGTGGCGGAACAAGGCTTTAGATCCAGTCGGAGAGTCAAAGGCTGATGGTCAAATTGTCCATGAGCTCTATACGAAAGTTAAAGTCTTATACAAAAAAGAGGGTGGTGCATTTCCTGACCCCATTCTTAATTTGAAGTGGAATTATGCTAACGATGGAAAAGTAGATTTTCACCTTGTAGCCAAAGATATCAATGGTTACTTCTTAGAGGATATAGCGGAGCATCCTTTTGACAAGAAGGCATATAAAAAAGGAACATTGGTTCCATCTTTTGCATTCCTTCTGGCCGATGGTAAGACCTCGTGCGGGAATTGGATATATGCTGGCAGTTACACCGAGGCTGGCAACATGATGGCACGACGGGATAAGACCCCTGTAGCTACAGCTAATATCTTCCCCAAATGGGGGTTTGCGTGGCCTGTTAACAGGAGAATCCTTTATAACCGTGCCTCTGTTGACATACAGGGCAACCCCATAGATCCAAAGAGGGCTGTTATAACCTGGGATGCAACAAACAAGAAATGGGTAGGAGATGTACCAGATGGACCAGCACCTCCCATGGGTATGGAAGGCGGCAAATACCCATTTATAATGAAGCCAGATGGTGTAGCTTCCATTTTTGGCCCTGGTTTAGCTGACGGTCCATTACCTGAACATTATGAACCCCTTGAATGTCCGATTGAAAAGAATCCTCTCTCCTCACAGAGGATCAATCCTATCACAGCTCTCTTCAAGGAATATAAATTTACCACCTGTGATCCAAGATTCCCTTTTGTGGGTACTACTTACAGAGTTACAGAACACTGGCAAACAGGTCTTATGACAAGATACCAGTCTTGGCTGGTAGAGACAGAGCCGCAAATGTTTGTGGAGCTGAGCGAAGAGCTTGCTGAACTCAGGGGAATCAAAAACGGTGAAAGTGTCTCAGTTTCATCTCCAAGGGGAAAGGTAGAGGCCATTGCAATAGTGACCAAGCGCTGGAAGCCTTTTAAAGTTGCTGGTCTTACCATACACGAGGTCGGATTCCCCTGGTGTTTTGGATGGCTGGTACCAAAAGACGGAGGAGAGAGCGCAAATCTCCTTACCCCAACTATCGGGGACGCTAACACAGCCATTCCCGAATTTAAGGCCTTTCTTGTAAATGTGGAGAAACTGCCAGCAAAAGGGAAAGGGAGGTGATGATAAATGGCAGGGAAATCCTTTTTCATAGATACATCAAGATGCACGGCCTGTCGCGGGTGCCAGGTTGCTGACAAGGAGTGGAATCAACTCAAGGGAATGAAGACTGTCCAGCGTGGAAATCATCAGAACCCGGAAGATCTCTCCGCTTCTACTTGGAAATTAGTCAGGTTCAGCGAAGTGGAAGTGGATAAGAAGCCTAAGTGGTATTTCTTCACAGATCAGTGCAGACATTGCCTTGAGCCACCATGCATGTACACTGCCCAGTCTTTAGGCTCTAAGGCGATTGTCAGGGATGAAGAGACGGGTGCGGTGGTCTACGATCCAAAGATTAAGGTAAAGGCAGCAGATTTTAAGAAAATAAGGGAATCCTGTCCGTGGGATATTCCCAGGTGGGATGAGAAGACCCAAATAATGGCAAAGTGTAATATGTGTATTAGCCGGATTAAAGAAGGACTATTACCAGCCTGTGTTAAGACATGTCCTACAGGGACGATGAACTTTGGTGACAGGGATAAGATGCTTGATATGGCACAGAAAAGGTTGAACGAGCTCAAGGCAGTTTATCCAAAGGCACAGCTTCTCAATGCGGAATCTGTGCGGACTGTCTTCCTCGTTATTGATGATCCGAAAAACTACTGGAAACATGCAGCGGAAAATGATGTTGGCATAACAAGGATTGCAGTCATAAAGAAATTGCTCCGGCCTTTGACGAACTTCTCACACTTCATAGGTTGAGAATTTAAGCAGAGACCTATCAGGAGGCTTGCTTCGAGAATTCTCGAAGCAAGCCTCTTTTGTTAAAAGAACCATTATTTTCAGAGCATGATGATTTAATGACTAACTTCCGTGCTATGTTTCCCGGATACATCTTTGGGTCTTTTCATGAGGAAAACAAGTGGAAGAATGGAAATCATTAACAGGCAGGTGAGATAGAAGGCGTCATTAAATGACATCATGGAGGCTTGCCGGAGAAGTTCCTTGTAAATAACACCAAGCCCTCCATACTGGGATAAGGAACTTTCGAATCCCCTGTAATGCAATATCTGTGCACTCTGTTGTGAGGTAAACTGATAAGTGGTATCAAAGGGTGTCAAATGCTCAATAAGATGAGATTGATGAAACTGTGCGCGCCTTGACAGGATTGTCGTTACAAAGGCGACACCAAAGCTGCCGCCAAGGTTCCTCAGGAGGTTAAAGATGGCAGTGGCATTTCCCATAGCCTCCTTCCTTATCGTTGCGAAAGTTAAGGTTGTAAGAGGTATGAAAAGGAATCCCATGCCAATACCTAAAACAAGTCTCGGCCAGATAACGGTAGCAAAGCCAGCCTCAAGAGTGAATTTTGACATGAGGTATGTTGCATATGCACAAATGATGATTCCAAATGCTAAAAGTCCCTTTGGGTTTACCCTGGTGACCAATCTTCCGGCAATGAGAAGGGAAAACATTGTCGAAATACCCCCGGGACCGAGAACCAGACCCGCAAGGAATGAAGTGTAGCCCATTAATGTCTGAAGATATATGGGCAGCAGAACGATACTGGCAAAGAGATTAAAGAAAGCAAAAAACATGACTAAATTTCCTGTGCTGAAAGAGATGTTCTTGAATGTCTTTAGATTAACCACCGGATTCTCTGCAAAGAGTTCCAGTAGCACGAACAATATGAGTGATGTTGCCGATATAATACTCATCCACAGGATAAAACTTGATGAAAACCAGTCTTCTCTCTGCCCTTTGTCAAGAACTATCTGAAGGCATCCGAGGCCTAAGGTAAGAAAGGCAAGTCCCCAGTAATCTATTTTCATTTTGATCCTTTTCATATAGGGCGGGTCTGTTATAAAGGATAGAGTCATGAGTATAGAGATTAGACCAATGGGGACATTGATAAAGAATATCCAGTGCCATGACCAGTTGTCTGTAATCCATCCCCCGAGAAGAGGGCCAATGATGGGCCCGAACATTATGCCCACACCAAATATAGCCATTGCCATACCGTGTTGGCGGGGAGGGAAGGTTTCAAGGAGTATTGATTGAGAAATGGGCTGAAGTGCTCCGCCTCCTATGCCTTGCAGGATTCTGAAAAACACGAGGCTCTGGAGATTCCATGCTGAGCCGCAGAGAAAAGAACTCGTCGTGAAAAGTGCTATTGAAAAAATTAAATACCTCTTTCTTCCGAAGATCCTGCTCAACCAGCCGGTGATGGGAATGATGATTGCATTTGATACGAGGTAAGACGTTATTGTCCAGGTAGATTCATCTATGCCAGCTGAAAGACTTCCCCGGATATGATCGAGAGATACATTTACTACAGAGGTATCTATTATCTCTATAAGAGTTGGAAGCATTACTGTAATTGAAATAATCCATTTATTCATCTTTCACTAAAATCGTTGGTACTACAGACATCCCGATGCGTAATACATGATGAGGGTCTGTATTTTTATCGAGCAAAATTTTTACTGGTATCCTTTGAACTACCTTCACATAATTCCCTGTGGCATTTTCTGGAGGGAATAATGAAAATACAGCACCTGAGCCTGCCATGATGCTCTCGATTTTTCCTTTGAACACCTCTCCTGGATAGGTATCCACTTTTATCTTTACCTTCTGTCCAGGTCTTACTTTTTCGAGCTGGGTTTCCTTATAATTTGCGACTATCCATATATCATTTAAAGAGACAACTGCCATTAATGGCTGGCCAGCCTGTATCTGGTTTCCAAGCTCCACGGATTTTTTTGTCACATAACCATCAGAGGGGGCAGGAAGTTTTGTGTATCCATAATTGAGTTCTGCTGCATTCAGTATTGCTTCCTTCTCTTTTATGACCGACAACTGTGAGGGCCTTGATGCCTCTGCTTGCTTTATCAGTGCCTTTTGAGTCTCAACAGCCATTTCAGACTGGTTTAGCTGTTCTTCTGCTGATTTTACTCTTGAAACAGAAACTTCATGTCCCGTTTTTGTATTATCATATCGTTCTTTTGGGATTGCCTCTTTTTCATAAAGATTTATTGCCCTCTTCAAGTCTATTTCTGCAAGTTTTAGGTTTGCCTCTTGAAGTTCGAGATTTGCCTTTGTTGCCTTCATTGTTGCGTTGAGCTCAGACAGCTTCCGCTTTGAAGCCTCAATTCTGGCATCGATCTCTACAAGTTTTGCCTTTTCTTTATTCAGCACTGATGCGGCCTCTTTTACCTTTACGTCATAATCCACAGGGTCTATTTCGAGAAGGATGTCTCCCTTTTTAACAGGCTGATTATCCTCCACATAAATTCCCTTCACCGTTCCTGAAACTTTTGAGGCAATGGTATGTATGTGACCTTCTATATAGGCATCATCAGTTGTAATATGAGTAGCTTTATACCTGAGATAAAAGTAAACAACTACTGCACCGATCAGCGCAAGGGTGATAAAAACTATGACTGAAACCTTTTTCTTTTTATTACTACCTTTACCAACTGAAATATCCGAATTCGCAGAGCCCTCTTTCTTTATCTCTTCCACAGGCACCTCTTTTTTAATGTGAATACATTGATACTAAATCCAATCCTATTGCATACTGGAGTTCAGCTTGGGCACGTCTGAGTTCATACACTGCCCTGTGATAGTTTGTTTCTGCCGTTGTAAGAAGTGTAATTGCATCAACCACATCCGTTGATGTAGCGATACCTTCCTCATATCTGATCTTATGAATCCTCAGGTTTTCTTCAGCCTGACTGGCAGCATCCTTCGTTACCTGAATTTTTTCTATAGCATTTTTCAGATCAAGATAGCTTTTTTCTACCTCGAGTTCGATATCATCCACGAGTTTCCTCTTCTGCTCAAGGAGTTGCTCCCGCCTGTATATAACCTTTGATACTTCAGCCTTTGTGCTTCCACCGCTGAAAAGATTAACGTTCATGCCAAGAACCAGAGACCAGTTGCCCTGTGGGAACTGGTAGCGGTTTTCAGTAAAATTGTATCCTCCCTGGGCAAAAAGTTTTGGATAGTATTCAGATTTTGTGGCTGTCTCTTGTAGATCGAGAATCTTTAATTCATGGTCGATAATCATTATTTCACTTCTCTCTGTTTCAGCTGTCTTCCAAGCCTTTTCAAGTTCAAGAGCTTCAGAGGCATTCATTGGTACATCAATTACTCGGACTTCTGCATTTATTGGCCTTGCCAGGATATTATTTATCTTAGAGGCGTTTGTTGACCTCCTGTTTTTCATTGTTAGGAGCCGCTGCCTTGCGTCAGAGAGCATGACCTCAGCCTGGAGAAGATCGTTTTTTGTGATAACCCCTTCGGTATAAAGACTCTGTGCAACCTTGAGGTGTTCTTCAAACCTTTCCACCTCCTTCTGTGCCACAAGAATCATCTTTTCCGTCTCGAGGAGGTCGAAATATGTATTGATAAAATCAAGGGCAACGAGGTTCCTTATCCTCACGAGATCAAGTTTCGTAACATCAAGGACAGTCTTGGATGCTTTATAGAGAGAGATGTTAGCTCCAAAGTCATAAATTGTTTGATAAACATTTATCCCATATGATAAATAATCCTTCTGAGATAGAAATGCCGTCTGGGAGTCGAAATGTGCTCCTATCTGATGGGCTAAATAGGTCTGGCTGAAAGAGGCGTTGAGACTTGGCAGTAACTTTGATTTTGCTACTAACGTGTCTGTAGAGGCGATATCTTTATTGAATGAGGCAATCTTTATAAGACGGTTATTATCTGTCGCAAGTCTTAGTCCCTCAGAAATGGTTATTATCCCTGCAATATCCTCTGCAAAACAGTTACTGAAAAAGGAAAGAGCGAATAGGGCTAAGAAGAATTCTCGCGAATACCTTCATCATTATTCTAGAGCGTCAAAGTTTTTCCGCATAATCTTTCAGAAAAGGCTGAATTTGAAGTATTTTTTTGGGTTATCCCTCATGTCCTTTGTCAGTTCCCTAAGTTCCATGATTGTGCTCTTTAGATCACTGGCAAGTTTTTTATCGGAGATCAAGTCGCCGGCTATCCCTTCGCCTGTCTCTATCTTCTGTAAGATAGAGGATAGTTGTTGAGTTGCCTTGTTAAGATTTTCATACAATTCAGGATCTTCGGCGAGCCTCCTGAGGGTCCCCTGTCGTTGATTCAGTACAATACTGAACTCCTCTACGGAGGATGTAGCAGATAGCATTCTATTGTAAAGAGACGGGTCTTCTATGAGTTTATGAAGTGTACCAGAGCTTTCCTTTATCTTTCTGCTTATTTCTTCTAACGATGAAGTCGTAGCTACCAATTTATTGTAGAGGGATGGATCTTCTAAGAGCAGCTTAAGGGTGCCCTCTCCCCTTTCAATCTTTGTGACAAGGTGGTCAAGTTTGTTTATGAAATCTGACATCTTTGCGATCGAGGAGGCGCTTGCCTCCATGACATCTTTTAACTCAATTACTGCTGTCCCCTTTATCATATCACCTGGTTTGAGTGGTTCTGCCTCGGCCGAGCCGCCACTGAGTTCTACATATTTGTCTCCAAGCAATCCCATAGTCATGACGCTTGCCTCAGAGTCTTTTCTCAGATACCCCAGGGCTTTCTTGTTTATGGACAGGGTGACTATTGTTCCATATTCTGGATGAAGGTTGATGCTTTCTACAGAGCCCACCTCTACACCTGATACCCATACTGGCGCACCCTCTCTCAATCCTTTAACATTTTGGACCTGTGCTTTTAGTTGTACTTTTGGGGAGATAGTATCTTCTCGATACCTCCCGCAAAGAATATGGTAATGAAAAGAGTACAAAGTGCAAGGGTTATAACGACACCTACCTTGAGCTTTGACCATAGGAACTGTTTTTTTATGTCAAACATCTCGTCCTCCCATTTATATTCACGTTATTGGCCTCTGAGATTTAAGATTTACTTCCCCTATAAATAATTGAATTTCGGGAATTGGTCGTGTTTATGAGTTTCTCTTTATCGCCATCGAATATTATCATACCATCTCTTAAAAACATAAATCGGTCAGCTACTTTCATTGCATCAAAGACCTTATGGGTAACGATGATAAAGCCCCTTTCATTTTTGGAAAGTTCAAGAATCAACCTACAAATATTATCTGCATTGACAGGGTCAAGTCCTGATGTTGGTTCATCATAGAGAAACATCTTCGGTTCATATGCTGCCAGTGACCGGGCGATAGCAACCCTCCTGTGCATGCCGCCACTCAGTTCTTCGGTCATGAGTTCTATCGCCTCTTCCACGCCAACAATCCGGAGTAATTCCCTCACCCTCTTGTCTATCTCATCTTCTGACATTTTTGTATATTCCCTCAAACAAAATGCTACATTCTCTTTTACATCCAGAGAATCAAACAGAGCTCCTTCCTGGAAAACAATGCTGAATTTCCTCCTCACCTGACTGAATTCATCTTCTGTTTTATTTGTTATATCCTCTCCATCAATGATGATACGTCCAGAATCTGGTCTAATGAGCCCCAGTATCAACCTTAGTATAGTGGTTTTCCCTTCTCCGCTTTCGCCGAGGATTGATACCCTCTCATGAGCATTGATAGAGAAACTTACATCTTTCAGAACCTCTCTTTTGCCGTATGAAAACCAGATTCTGTCAAATACAATCATACTGAAAATCCAAGGGCATAAAGTAATATTCTTGTCATCATAAAATCAGAAACGATGATTACGATCATCGATGTTACGACTGCACGGGTGGTTGACCTTCTGAGACCTATCGCCCCTCCCCTTGTAGAAAGCCCCATATAACAACTAATGCATGCTATGAGATAACCAAAAATAAAAGGTTTGATAGAACCTGCAAAGACATTTTCAAAAATCAGGATGTCTTGAATTGAACTCCAGTAAAAAGTGCTACTCTGGTGACTTACAAAGGCTGCTATGTAATAGCCACCAAAAAGGGAAACGGCATCACCGATAAGGGTGAGAGCGGGAAGCATCACGAGGGAACTCAGTATCCTTGGGGTAACAAGCTTCTTAATAGGATCAACTCCGAAGACTCTGAGAGTATCCACTTGATGGCCAAGGATCATGGAACCCAGCTCTGATGCCATTCCTGCACCAACCCTTCCTGCAAATACCAGGGCAGCAGTAACGGGGCCAATCTCCCTGATAACAGAAAAGCCCACAATCCTTCCTGTATACATCTTAAGCCCCAGAGCTGAAAGTTCAGCAGACAGTTGAAGTGAGAGGGCCATACCGATAAAGAGGGAAACAAGAAGGATTATCAGAAAGGAGCCTGCGCCTGCATAGTCCATTTGTTCGATAGTATCCTTGAAATAAAAGGGTTTTTTTACGACACTGACAAGTCCACGGATGGAAAGGAGATAAAAATCCTGCAGGTCACTTATGAACTCTTTTATTTTTATGGTTTTCATCCCATCTTTACAAGTAACTTACTTATAGAAAAAACCTGTGGTATTGTCAATAGGGGAAGATTGTTTTTTCTCATATGGATCCTCTCTTAATTATGGAATGGTGAGTATCATATATCCCAACTATCCCAACTTACAGATATCTCAGAAAAGCTTATTTACTGAACTGGCAGTCTTCATTATATCATACTCAGAAAGGTAGAAAGGTGTCTGTTATATGGATTAGGTATTGAGTTATGCTCTGTCGAGCTCATATAAAATTGTTCTTGCGGATCATGACTAAACCATCTATACTTGAGGGGTCTTATGAGGAGCTGGATATCTACTATTTTTATAATGGGAGGGTCTTAAGGGGAGAATAGTTTGTGTTAAAATATTCCCCTAATATTTTATATATCTGGAGGAGCCATGAAAGATAAAAAAATAGTACTTCCCGAGAAGGAGATACCAAGACAGTGGTATAATATTCAAGCAGACCTGCCAAATCCTCTTCCACCCCCACTCAATCCGGCAACAGGACAACCTATAACCCCTGACATGCTTGCACCTGTTTTCCCCATGAACTTGATTGAACAAGAGGTTAGCTCAGAGAGGTGGATTGATATACCCGAGCAGGTCTTAGAAAAATACCTTATATGGAGGCCGACACCTCTGCACAGGGCATATTCCTTAGAAAAGTTCCTTGGAACACCTGCACGTATATATTTCAAAAACGAGGGTGTCAGCCCACCAGGAAGTCATAAACCTAATACAGCTATAGCTCAGGCATACTATAACAAAGTTTTTGGCATTAAAAGGCTCGCGACAGAAACTGGAGCTGGGCAGTGGGGAAGTGCCCTCGCCTTTGCATGTAACCAGTTTGGCCTTGAATGCAAGGTCTATATGGTACGGGTGAGCTATAATCAGAAGCCTTACAGGAGGATTATGATGGAGACCTGGGGGGCGAAGTGTGTGCCAAGTCCAAGCCCAGATACAAATGCTGGAAGGAAGTTTCTTGCACAAAATCCGGAGCACCCAGGAAGCCTCGGCATATCTATCAGTGAGGCAATCGAAGATGCTGTGACTTCGAAAGACACACGGTATTCCCTCGGGAGCGTTCTCAACCATGTTTTATTGCATCAGACTGTAATAGGTCTTGAGACACATAAGCAACTCGCCATGATCGGGGAGTACCCTGACATAGTAATAGGATGTGCTGGTGGTGGAAGTAACTTTTCTGGTTTTGCTCTTCCCTTTGTCAGAGACAAAATACATGGTAAGGAATTGAAGATCATAGCGGCTGAGCCCACCTCATGCCCCACGATGACCAAGGGCCCGTATGTATACGATTTTGGAGATACTGCAGAGACAACGCCCCTTATACCCATGCATTCTCTCGGCCATGGTTTCATCCCACCCCCTATCCATGCCGGTGGTCTCAGGTATCATGGCATGGCTCCTATCCTGAGCAGGCTTGTTGTTGATGGTTTCGTAGAAGCAAGAGCGTATGCTCAGCTCGAGACCTTTGCAGCGGGTATTACCTTTGCGAGAACAGAAGGGTATATCCCAGCCCCGGAGACAAATCATGCCATTGCATGTGTTTTAGAAGAGGCAAAAAAGGCGAAAGAGGAAGGAAAAGAACAGGTCATAATTATGAACTGGAGTGGACACGGTATTATAGACCTCGCTGCGTATGATGCTTATCTATCGGGAAAACTTGAAGACTTTGTATTACCAGATGAAGAGATACAGAAGCTCATAAAAGATCTGGAAAAGTTTCCAAAACCGGGAAAATAGTTTAAAATACTTTAAAGGTCTAACAATTGAACCATTAAACCGTTTAACTTTGAACATTTAGTTATGGAAATTTACTGTAATCAACTGGGAATGGTAATAGATTTTTCTTACTGTGTATCTACGAATGAAGGATTGCCTTGTAGAAATATTGTAGGTTGTTTCCAGGGAAGAATGGATATCATTACATTATTGAGAGAAAGATTCACAGAGGATGAATTAAAGAGGGCCTTCAAGGGATTACCAAAATCGAGAATTGAGCGGATAATAGAATCTATATATTCAAATACCTGAGTTCTGACTTTAAAGGTTTCTAACTGAATTTAGTGACCGTATGTTACCCTGAACTCGTTTCAGGGTCTTATAATCTATTTATGAGATGCTGAAATGAATTCAGCATGACAGATAAGGCAAATACGGTATGAGAATGTACCATCTATTGTGTAAGGCCCTTATCCCAATCTGACCTTTTGCTCCTTTCTTTGAGAATCTCCCCTTGCAAAAAAGATAGTTTTGTGTTAGTCTTTCAATCCTAAAGGTATTACCAAAAATGTCGGCGGTAACCTCTTTCCACTAAGTCGGTAGGCAAAAACAGGAAGGAAAAGGGTAAAGGAACAGGAGGAGAAAAGGAAAATATGGTAGCTACAATTAAGGAACTTCTTGAGGCGGGTGTACACTTTGGTCATCAGGTAAAGAGATGGCATCCAAAGATGAAGAAATACATTTTTGGCGAGAAAAATGGTATCTACATTATTGACCTCCAAAAGACACTCAAAGGGCTTGAAGATGCTTATAATTTTGTAAAAGAGGTGGCCTCAACAGGGGCTTCGATACTTTTCGTAGGTACAAAGAAGCAATCACAAGATTCTATCCAGGAGGAATCAACCCGTGCAGGTGGGTTTTATGTTAATCAGCGTTGGCTTGGGGGAATGCTTACGAATTTCTCGACAATAAAGAAGAGCATTGAGAGGCTTAAAAAGATTGAATCTATGAAAGAGGATGGCACTTTTGATCTCCTTCCCAAAAAAGAGGTTGCTGCCCTTGAGAAGGAAAGGGCTCAGTTGGAAAGAAATCTCTCAGGCATCAAAGACATGGCGTCCCTTCCAGGGGCAATTTTCATAGTAGATCCGAAGAAAGAAAGGATAGCTATAGCTGAGGCAAGGAAGCTTGCTGTGCCGATCGTTGCAATAGTAGACACAAACTGTGACCCTGATGAAGTTGACTATGTGATCCCTGGTAATGACGATGCCATAAGGGCTATAAAACTTATAACCTCGAAGATGGCGGATGCTGTTCTTGAAGGGAGAGAAGTCTTATCAAAGAAAATGGCAGAAGAGGCTGAGAAGGTCAAAGTTGAGGAAAAGATACAGCAGGAAGAAGCCGAGGTAACAGAATGACAGCGATCTCATCGGAAATGATCAAGGACCTCAGGGGAAGGACGGGGGCTGGTATGCTGGATTGCAAAAAGGCACTCGCAGAAAGTAACGGGAATTTTGACAAGGCTGTGACTCTGCTCAGGCAGAAGGGCCTTGCAACAGCAGCAAAAAAGGCTGGGAGGGCAGCCTCCGAGGGAATAATTGGCTCATACATTCATATGGGGAAGATAGGAGTAATGGTCGAAATGAACTGCGAGACAGACTTTGTTGCCAGGACTGAAGATTTCAAAGAACTCGTCAAGGATATAGCCATGCACATAGCCGCTGCAAACCCTTCATACCTATCGAGGGAAGATGTTCCACAGAATGTTATGGAGCAGGAAAAGGAGATATACAGGGCACAGATTACAGACAAACCACAGCACGTTATTGAAAAAATTGTGGAAGGGAAGCTCGAAAAATTTTACTCTGATAACTGCCTTCTTGACCAGATATTTATCAAAGATCCCGAACAGAAGAAGAGGGTTAAAGACCTTATTGCCGAGAATATTGCACGACTAGGAGAGAATATTGTCATCAGGAGGTTCATCAGGTTCCAGCTTGGCGAGACAGATAGGGGATGAGAGGATTGAAATACCGTAGAATACTTCTGAAGATTAGCGGCGAAGCCATGATGGGAGATAAAGACTATGGTATTGATTCATCTATCGCTGATTTTATTGCTAAAGAGATAAAAGAAGCAGTCTCACGAGGAGTTGAAATAGCAATCGTGATAGGCGGAGGGAATATCTTTAGAGGAGTAGAGGCGAGTATGAAAGGAATAGAAAGGGCTTCGGCAGATTACATGGGGATGCTTGCAACTGTCATTAATGCCCTTGCCCTTCAAAACTTCCTTGAAAAGCACGGTATTCCAACAAGGGTCCAGTCGGCGATTGAAATGAAGGAACTTGCAGAGCCATATATAAGGCGAAAGGCAATAAGACATCTGGAAAAGGGGAGAACGGTTGTTTTTGCCGCGGGTACAGGAAACCCTTACTTTACAACTGATACAGCTGCAGCGTTAAGGGCAATGGAAATTGGAGCAGATGTAATACTTAAGGCAACAAAGGTAGATGGTATATATTCTTGTGATCCTGTAAAAGACCCTAGGGCAAAAAAATATGATACCATGACTTACATTGATGTTCTGAAAAGGGGACTCAGTGTTATGGATTCAGCGGCTGTATCGCTCTGCATGGATAACAATCTCCCTATCATCGTATTTAATCTGAGGGGCAAGGGGAATATAAGAAAGATTATAGAAGGGGCAAAGATAGGGACTCTTGTAAAGGGGAGTAATGGAACAAGAGTTAAAAAGAAAGACCACTGAGCGGATGGCTGGTGCCATCGAAGCCCTGAAGAAAGAATTCGCCTCAATCAGGACAGGAAGGGCTTCTTTAGCACTTCTTGATGGAATAGTAGTTAATTATTATGGTGTGTCAACTCCTCTTCAACAACTTACAAGCCTGAGCATACCCGAGAGCCGACTGATAGCTATACAGCCTTGGGACCCAAAAATCATTCCTGACATCGAAAAGGCTATTATGAAATCAGACCTTGGCATTACACCTGTGAACGATGGCAGGATGATAAGGATACAGATTCCTCCCCTGACAGAGGAAAGAAGAAAGCAACTCGTGAAGGTTGTAAAGAAAAAGGCAGAAGATGCAAAGATAGCAATAAGGAATATCAGGAGAGACACAATCGATGAACTTAAAAAACTTGAGAAAGAAAAACACCTCAGTGAAGATGATGTCAAGAGATCCCAGGATGAGATTCAGAAGATTACAGACTCTTATATAACCAAGGTGGATGAAGTTTTAAGTCACAAGGAAAAAGAAATCATGGAGGTTTAAGATTTAAAAAAAGACAATGGCCAGGGGAAAAAATTAAAAAGAATCTAAGCAGTAAGTCTCGCGGAAAGGTTGCCAAGAAGATTTCTCGTGGGGGTAAGACGAAAGGGAGGCAGGAAAGAAAGGCGAAGGGAGTTAAAACCACCAAAAAGGATAAGACCCCCAAAAAAGGTAAAGTCATCCAGAAGGTTAAGACGCGTAAAAAAGTCAAAGTCCCAAAGAAGGTTAAAATCCCAAAGAAAGTTAAGGTCGCAAAAAAGGTTAAGGCTCCCGTAAAGGTTAAGGTCCCCCCAAAAGTTAAGGCCCCTAAAAAGACTGAAATCCAAAAATCAGTAACCAAGGTTCCTATCAGTAAGAAGGCAGAAGAGGAAAGAAAGGCCGCACTCAGAAGCTATCTTATCAAGAAAAGAGAGGAGATCGTAAAGGAGGCAAAGTCCGAAATATCCAAGTATATAAGAGGTGAAACGAAACAACTTGTTGATACGGCCCTGGATAATGGAGACTGGTCTGTTGTTGACCTTTCAGAAGACATCAGTCTGAAACAGTTAAGCACTCATAGAGAGACACTCCTCAAGATAGATGAGGCCTTAAGAAAGATCAAAGAAGAAACATATGGCAAGTGTGAGGATTGTGGAGAAGATATCAGTGTAGAAAGGCTTAAAGTCCTTCCCTTCGCAATCTACTGCATAGATTGCCAGGAAAAAAGAGAGCAACTTGAGGAGTTAGAGAGAGAGAGAAGATCAATAGAGTAGCAGGTCTCTTGATTACCGGCATTCATTGAATTTCTAACGCAAGGACCTATATGCAGCTATCTCGAGAAACCTGGTATACTTCGGAAAGTATTTCCCTCGCCCCCTGGGAAAGAAGATCTTCTGCGAGCTTGATGCCAAGGGATTCATAGTCGTCAGGGCTTCCTTCGATATGCCCTCTTACAATCCTTTTACCATCAACGCTCCCAACAAGACCATCTATAACAAGTAATCCCCCCTTGCCCCCCTTTACTAAAGGGGGGCAAGGGGGATTATTGTCGATCCTCGCATGGGCAGCGATTGGTACCTGACATCCTCCTTCGAGTTTCTTCAGAAAGGACCTCTCGGCCCTCACGCATATTGAAGTCTCTCTATGGTCTAAAGCCCCAACTAATTTATTGATGATCTTATCATCAATCCTGCACTCTATTCCTATGGCACCTTGACCTATTGCAGGAAGGCATAACTCGGGTTCAAGGATTTCTGTTATTCTTTCAGCCCATCCTAATCTCTTTATCCCTGCAACAGCTACAATGATTGCATCAAACTGTCCTTCATCGAGCTTCCTGAGCCTTGTATCAAGGTTTCCTCTCAGCTGTACCATCTTTAAATCTGGTCTGATATTTAAAAGCTGACACAACCTTCTGAGGCTACTTGTCCCGACACGGGCGCCCTCAGGCAGGGCGTATATTAACGAAGTATTTGACTTCTGACTTCCGACTTCCGACTTCCGACTTATTATCAAGGCATCTCTCGGATCTTCCCTTTTACATATAGCTGCAAGATGCAGTCCCTCTGGGAGCTCTGTCGGGACATCCTTCATGCTATGAACGGCTATATCAATTCCACCTCTCAGGAGGGCTTCCTCTATTTCCTTAACGAAAAGCCCCTTTCCCCCAATCTTTGCAAGAGGCACATTAAGGATCTTGTCTCCTGTTGTCTTTATCTTAATGAGACTTACTTCGATCTCCGGGTATATCTTTTGCAGCTCTGATTTCACCCATTCTGCCTGATAGAGTGCGAGCTTGCTACCCCGGGTACCAATATTTATTCTATTTATCTTCTTTTTCATACTCTTCAATCCCATAGAGTTTTTTAATGATAGCTATCATGAGATCTTTATCTTCAGGATCTTCTTTGAGAGCCACAGTAGGCGGATGGATAAGCTTGTTCATAATTGCAGAGGCCATATATTCGATAGCCTTTTTCTGTCCTTCCTCCATATCAGGGAACCTGTTCATAAGTTTCTCGAATTCTTCTCTTTTAATCTCCTCTGCCTTCTCCCTGAGGGCAACAATGGTTGGCACAGAATCAAGAGAAGACAGCCACTTGAGAAATGGCTCGATCTCTTCTTCTATTATCTTTTCTGCTTTCTCCGCTTCTTTCTTCCTTTCGAACATATTTGCATCAACAATCCCCTGCAGATCATCAATATTGTAGAGATAGACATTGTCCAGGTCGTTTATTTTAGGGTCAATGTTTCTTGGAACAGAGATATCGATAAGGAAGACCGGTCTTTGCTTTCTGTCTTTCATCACCCTCTGCATTTGGTCTTTTAACAAAATATAATGTGGAGCTCCTGTTGAACAGATGACGATATCAGAGCGCACCATCTCCTGGAGAAAATCATCCAACTTGACCGGCCTGCCATTAAATTCCTTAGCGAGTTCACAGGCCCGCCCGTAACTCCTATTTGCTACAATAACTTCCTTTACACCATTGCTCATGAGATGTCTCGCTGCAAGTTCGGCCATTTCTCCTGCACCTAAAAGCATGAATACCTTTTCCGAGAGGTCAGTAAATATCTTTTTTGCGAGTTCAACAGCAGCAAAACTTATTGAGACAGCGTTCTCAGCTATTCTTGTTTCTCTCCGTACCCTTTTTGCAACAGAGATAGCCTTTTTCATTAGTCTGTTAAGAAGGATGCCCGTCGTCTTTTTCTCAAGGGCTATCTCAAAGGCCTCTTTCAACTGCCCAAGGATTTGGGGCTCGCCGATGACCATAGAGTCAAGGCTCGATGCAACCCTGAAGATGTGTCTAATGGCGTTGACATCATCATGGATATAGAGGGCCTTATCCAACGAAGCCCTGTTTATATCATGGAATTCTGACAGGAAGGTCTTTATCGATTCAGATGCCTTTACAGAATCCTTTACATTTGCATAGAGTTCTACCCTGTTACAGGTAGAGAGAATCAAGGCCTCTTCAACCTCGGGGAGTTCCCTGAACCTTCTCAGTCCCTCTTCAAGTCTGGATTCATTGAAGGCCACTTTCTCCCTGACTTCAACATCTGCAGTGTTATGGTTGAGTCCTACTACAATGATTTTCATAAGAATACATGGAGGCCTTTCCTGAGTACTTTAATGCCAAAAAAGGCAGCAAGGATTAAGAGAAATCCTAAGATAGATAATATAGCGGCCCTTTTGCCTCTCCACCCTGCAACAAGCCGAGCATGGAGAACAATGGCGTAAATGAGCCACGTTGTAAGCGACCAGACCTCCCTCGGATCCCATCTCCAGTAACTTCCCCAAGCACTCTCTGCCCATAAGGAACCCGTGATTATTGCAAGTGTCAGGAGAGGGAACCCCAGGGTAATGAGTTCATAATTCAATGCATCGAGGGTCTGGAGGCTCGGCAGTTTTCCAAAAATCCTCCCCCCGAGGTGTTTAGACTTCACGTAGTGTTCCTGAACAAGGTACATAGTTCCTACCCCAAAGGCAAGGGCAAAAGCAGCATTACCGAGAAAGGCAACAACTGTATGAATAGTAAGCCAGTAACTCTGAAGCACAGGGCTCAGAGGTCTTATCTCTTGTGGCAACATTGAAGATGAGAGCATCAGGACAAATACAACAGGCATTACGAAGGAACAGAGGATGCTCACCTTATACCGGAATTGGAGAATGAAGAAGATGAGAACGATGCTCCAGGAGAAAAAAGATGTAGATTCATGGAAATTCGTTATAGGGATATGACCCGCAGCAACATAGCGATAGATGATATTTGCGGTATGTAAGGTAAAACCAACCGCAACAAGGGAAAACATAAGATGTGATATGATCTTCTTGTCTTTGAAGAGATCTATAATGCTTACAATGGTAGCTGCGAAATAGAAAATAAGGGCCAGTTCAAAAAGGATTGTTCCCATCAGAAGCAACCAAGCTGGCAATTGGTGATCTTTACATGAAGGTTGTCAGCAGCCTCACCAACATCTTTGTAGGAAACACCGAACTTCTCTGCAATCATTCTCGCAGTGGAGCAAGGAAGTTTACCCCCGATAGCCTTTTTCTTGATCTCTTCTGCCACTTTATCTTTCATTTCGTCCGAGTCGCATTTTAACAAGTTCCTCCATAGTAGGTAACCTTAAATCTTTTACTAAAAAGCGTCATTAAAGTATCAGGGCTTATAGAAACATTTTACACTATCAATTTTAAAAAACTCAATTTGACTGTCATATATGGGAGTCGCAAAACATTAGTGTGACAAGTTTAAGCTCATTATCTAACCCGAATTACGCAAAGATAATTATAAAACTCTTGTAGCCGCAGGCTTTAGCCTGCGTTTGAATGAACAAGCAAGAACTCTTTGCTCTTGGCGCAGGGTTATTAACAAATTTTACAATTGCTTGATAGGTGAAATGATAGTTGTTTAAATCCACACAACCTAATGGTTGTGGCTACGCCCTTTCATATTTGGGTTGACAGATGAATCCCCTCCCTTAGTGATGGATTACGCGGAAGGGGAGGTAATTAATTGCTCGTCCACAGGTATAATGTGATAGGGAGTCTTTTTAATCGGGATGAATAAATTGATCAGGCAAGATTCTAAGCTTAAAATGAAAAGGTTATAATGAATATGAAAACCTTTTTCAAAAATGCTTCATAAGATGACTTGTGTCTTGAAGAAAGCGAAAAAACAGAAGGGATGACAAATACAGTAATAATCCTCCTCGGCCCAACAGGGGTTGGAAAGTCAAGCGTCTCAGTCCTTCTTGCAAAGATCCTCAATACAGAGATAATCAGTGCAGATTCAATGCAGATTTACAGACATATGGATATCGGTACTGCAAAGCCAACCTTCGAAGAAAGGACTATGGTAAAACACTACATGATTGATATCGTTAACCCTTGGGAGACATACAGTACAGGGAGATACATCGAGGCAGTAGTACCTATTATAGAGAAACTCCACAGAAAGGGGAAAGTCCCAATAGTCGTTGGTGGCACAGGTCTTTATATTAAGGCAATGACAAGGGGCATCTTCAGTGGCCCTTCTGCAGACTGGTCATTAAGAGACGACCTTTTAACTCTGGAAAAGGAAGAAAAAGGTTCCCTGTACAATTTTTTGAAAGACATTGACCTGGAGACTGCAAAGAGAATAACTCCTAACGATACACGGAGGATTATAAGGGCATTAGAGGTCTGTTTAAAGAGTGATTCGAGCATGTCAGAGTTACAAAAAAAGATGACGAAGCCCCTTCCCTATGACTTTATCAAGATAGGTCTGTGTAGAGACAGAAAAGAGCTGTACCGGATGATAGAACAAAGGGTGGATAACATGATAAGAGAAGGGCTCGTTGGGGAAGTTAAGATGGTAGTAAATTTAATAAAAGAAAAGGAGAAACGGAGAAACGGAGAAACGGAGAAAAAGAGAATCACCGAATCACCAAATCACCGCGTCACCGTTTCATCCTTTTCTTCTATGCAGGCCATTGGCTATAAAGAAATTGCCCTTTATCTTGAAGGAGAGATTACCTTGGAAGAGGCCATCAGGCTTATTAAAAAGAGGTCGAAGAGATATGCCAAGAGACAGTTTACCTGGTTCAAGAAAGAAGAAGGCATCCACTGGATTGATATAACAGGTATATATGATAGTAATATGATACTCAATCTCATTTCTGATATTCTTTCTCTTACCTCAAAACGTTGATTTTATTGGTCTTCATAAACGAGATTGCTTCGTCGGTCGTAACGACCTTTTTGCGATGACAAGAACGTGTCGTCACTACTCAAGTTGTCATTTCAAGTCTACGACCCTTAGGGCTGAGTGAAGCAATCTCTTCTTTTGGTCGATGATGAGAGTTGCAATATTAGGTAAAATACTTTATGGTAAAAAGAAAAATTAGAGGAGAAGCCCATGAGCAATATTGCGAAGAACCCGAACCTTCAAGACAACTACCTGAATCAACTCAGGAAGGATAAAATACCTGTGCTTGTCTTTCTTACAAATGGGGTGAGATTAAAGGGCGTGATAAAAAGCTTCGACAGTTTTGTGATCCTTTTGGAGGAAAATACCCAGTCTCTTATTTACAAACATGCTGTATCAACAATAGTGCCTGATAGGAATATAGAGGTAAAACTTGAAAGCCAGCAGCAGTAACCGCAGAAATCCAATTCCCACAGTAGACATTATCATAGAGTTTCAGGGTGGCATCATTCTTATAAAAAGAAAGAATCCACCCGAAGGATGGGCTCTTCCTGGAGGTTTTGTAGACTATGGCGAGGACCTCGAGACTGCTGCTGTACGAGAGGCAAAAGAAGAAACAGGGCTCGATATTGAACTCATCAGACAGTTACACACGTATTCTGATCCAAAGAGAGACCCCAGGCATCACACGATCACTACAGTCTATATAGCAAAGGCTCAAGGCAATGCAATTGCTGGAGACGATGCAAAAGAGGTTGGCATCTTTGAAAAAGAAGCACTACCCAAACAAATAGCCTTTGACCACAGAGATGTCTTGGATGATTATTTTAGAGGGAGGTATTAAGTAGATGCTCAAAATGATGCGAAAACATGCAAAGTATTTCTATATCCTTTTCTTCATCGTTATACTCTCTTTTCTATTCTGGGGCATAGGAACCGTAGATAAAACAGGAGGACGCGGGGTTTTAGCAGAGGTTGGGAAATACAAGATAACAGTTGAGGACTACTGGAAGAATTATGATAATGTTTACCGCTTTTACAGAGAGATATACAGGGATAAGTTTGACGAAGAGATGGAGAAGAAGCTGAACCTGAAAGAAAAGGTCCTTGACTCCATGATTCAGGAGAAAGTACTTCTTATCGCTGCAAAAGAAGCGGGGATTAAAGTGAGCGACGAGGAGCTTCACGAAGCAATAACACACGAACCAGCTTTTATGCGAGACGGGGTGTTTAACAAGGAAACATATTTGAACAGACTGAGGCTGAACAGGATTACCGTGGAGGAGTATGAGAATTCAAAACGCCAGGAACTCACGCTGAATAAAATGAGGCATTTGATAGAGCTGTCTGTTGATGTTCCAGATATGAGTTCTGACCTGCAAAAGCTGTCCGGTGACGAAAAGTCAATGAGGATGCTGAGTGAGGCAATGCTGAATGAAAAGAGGGAAAAGGCAGCAAGGGCTTATGTTGAGGGTCTTAAGAAAGGGATAAAAATCAAGGTTAATACTAAGCTTATTTCCTGATAGACTTCCTATTCTTAACTAATACAAGAAGGCTTAATTTTTGTCATGCTGAACTTGGTTCAGCATCTTTTAGCAATGGTTATTTTGAGACCCTGAAACAAGTTCAGGGTGACATCACGGATTAGGTTCTATGCCTCTGGTTTGAAAACCCTCAGAATTTTATAGTAATATTAACGTAGCCGAAGTGGTGGAACCTGGTAGACACGCACGTTTGAGGGGCGTGTGGGGAAACCCATGCGGGTTCAAATCCCGCCTTCGGCACCATTTCATAGTAACCGGTTATCAGGAAAGAAACAAAATCTCAATCAGCACGCACTTGGGATCTAATTACGACAAAGAACATGAAAAAGGCAATCATTGATATTGACAATACGTTATGGCATTTTTGTGATGTCCTTTATGAACGGCTGAAAAGGATCAATAATGTTATGCCTTCGCCAGATAACTGGGTTGAGTGGGATTTCTGGGAGAAATACTGTTCAAGAGAGGATTTTATAAAAGCTATCAATGAGATACATCTTATCCAGGATGATGAAAGGCACTTGCCTTATCCAGAAGCCAGAGATTTCCTTGCGACCCTGAAAGAGCATAATTTTCACATTGTTATTGCAAGCCATCGCACACCTGAAAGCATAGAACAGACACATAGATGGCTCGTAAAACATGATCTCACATTTGATGAGTTGCACCTGTCTTCCAATAAAACCGTCCTGTTTGACGAGAAGTGCCACATTGTTGTTGATGATGCTCCATTTGTATTGGAAGAGGCAGCAAAGAGTGGGGTGAAGGCTTCAGGGCTTCTCTTTCCCTGGAACAGGAACAACAGGGATAATGTCTACAGACTATTCAATAGCCTCAATGAGGTTTTAAGGTATATCCTTGACAATTCAAACATAAGATAAGTTTCTGGATGAAACTAAAATAAAAATGAGGGATAAGGCTTAATTATTGGTATTTTAGTTTCAATGGGGTCAGTTACTGAATATAAGCGTCAAGGAGACATTTCGAGTTGTAATCAATAAGGATCAACTTGACTTTCTCCATGAGCTCCATGTCTTATAGTCTTTAAAAAAGAATCGACCTTACTCTATGATGAGGAATTAAGAATAGTACCGTCATACAGGATGGAAACTTTATAATTAATACGTGAGTGGCCAGAGGAAAGATTGCTGCTATCACAACTAAGCTCTCCTTCTTCTGAATCTCTGTGATTTCTAATCATCATAGTAATAACTTGATTTAGATCATATCCGCCATCAGAACACCTGTCGCTCAAGCAATCAATATTAAAATATGCATAACTGTTAGGCCAAAAATTAAGAGTACGCAATACGGTAATCGGGTTTCTTTCTCCATAAGAGTTTGCCACATTAATAACGATGCTTGAAACCCTAGGGAAATGTTCAGAAATCAGACCTGAATCGAGTCTTTGTTGCATTTTCTCCATCTTTGCAGCAGTCTTTTCTTTATGTGTCATTTTTTTCCTTTCAAAATGCACCACCTCTGCTTGCAGCGGTGGCGCATTTGCAGTTAATTAGTTCTTAACTACATTGATTGCTTTGGGACCTTTTGGGCCATTTTCAGTATCGAAACTAACTGTATCACCCTCGGCAAGAGACTTATATCCATTGCTCTGGATGGAAGAGTAGTGAACAAATACATCACTGCCGTCTTCACTTGTTATAAAGCCGAAACCCTTGGACTCATTGAACCACTTTACTGTTCCGTTAGCCATCTTTTTACCTCCTTACTATGAATTAAAGTCTCAGAATGACCACAATAAAAAAAGGCCACAAAGCTAAAAGTCTTCGTGGCCTTATCAGTGACAAAAACTTCTAAAACTTCATTTATATGATAACATATATAAGAATAAAAATCAAAATTTAATAGTGGTTATTCTGCTGAGCCCCAATATGATGAAATATAAAAAACTTGAGGCAAACAGTGTATTACCCTGGTGGCCAGTGCATCCTGCGGCCGCCGAGGATATGAAGATGGATGTGAAAAACCGTTTGTCCTGATTCAGGATTACAGTTCATGACAAGCCGAAAGCCACGCTCTGCTATGCCCTTGTCCTTTGCAATTTTGTTAGCAACCTGGAACAAATGGCCAATGAGGGCATTGTCTTCTTCTTTTATATCAAGGTTTGTGGAGATATGTTTTTTCGGTATTACAAGGGTATGAACAGGAGACTGGGGATTAATATCCTCGAAAGCAACGGAAAGTTCATCTTCGTATATTATCTTTGCTGGATGTTTTTTCTCTGCAATCCTGCAGAATATACATGCCATAAAGACCTCCTTAGTTAATTAAACTTGTTATTCCATGTTCCCTATAATTTATTAGCTGTCCGGTAATTCAAAATATGTTTTTTGTCATCTCTGAATTTATTTCAGAATCTCATATTATCACTTATTAAATCCTCCGATAGATCCTGAAACTAGTTCAGGATGACTGTCAGACAGCCTGTCTCATCAATAGCGTAATATTTATGATGTCATACTTTAAAGAATATCCCCCTTTTTTTAAAGAGGGGAAAGGTCTACGAACCTGGGGAAAAGGGGGATTTTGAAGGGTCTATTATTTATTACAAAAAAAGATTTTCCATTCCAATTGCTTCATCAAATATAAGAGTTTTCAATATGTTAAATTTATAGAAGATTCCTACAATGAATAAATTATATATCCCGGAACCTTTTTCTGGAGGCATATTGCTTTCCTATAAGTGCACGACTGAGTGCAAACATTGCATGTATGCTTGCTCCCCTGAATGGAAGGCGGATTGGATTTCCGAAAGAGATGCAGAAAAGATTTTAACCTACCTCGCCGGTAAAATTAAGGCAAGTCCTCATGGCCCAAATGGCATCAGTATAAACTATGGGCTCCACTTTACCGGAGGAGAACCATTTTTAAATTACGACCTTTTACTGAAACTTGTCCAAAGAGCACAGAGCCTTAATATTCCTTCAACCTTTGTTGAGACGAATTGTTTCTGGTGTATTGATGATAAAACAACAGAAGAAAAGCTCATGCACCTTAAAGATGCAGGACTGAAAGGCATATTAATAAGTGTAAATCCCTTCATACTAGAAAAGGTACCTTGCGAGAGGACGGAAAGAGCTATCAAGTTAAGTAACGAAGTATTTGGTAAAAATGTTGTTGTATATCAGGAATTCTTTTATGATCAATTTAAGAGACTCGGAATTACAGGAACTCTTTCTTTCCAGGAATACTTACAGAGGGCAAAGGATAGCTTGCGTTATATAGAACTACTCCCCATGGGCAGGGTAGCTTACCAGTTGGGATATTTGTACAGAAAATTTCCAGCAAGGAAATTCTTTGGTGAATCCTGCATGGGGGAACTGATAAGACCCTGGCATGTCCATATTGATAATTACTGCAATTATATGACAGGTTATTGTGGAGGTATTTCTCTGGGTGATGCAAGGAATTTAGATCTGATCTGCCAGGGGATCGGTTTAGATGAATATCCAATCCTTGAAGCACTTGTAACGGATATGAAAAGACTCTATGAATTTGCAGTCAAAGAATTTGGCTACAAAGAACAGGAAGAAGGTTATATATCAAAATGTCATCTCTGTCTAGATATCAGGAGGCATATAGCCCAACAGGCAGATACATTTAAAGAACTCAAACCAAGGGAGTTTTATTTCCATCTGGAGTAAGATACACATTACAGATTAAAAATAAACCCCGTTGGAATTGTACACGGGGCATTGAACCCCATGTACAAAAGTAGAAGATTTTTTAATTTATCATCTCCATGGCAAGCCATGGGGCATTCCTACGGGTAAAAGAAAGGAGTACAGAAATGGTTAAAGAACAAAAAGAAGTAAAGGTATATATGCCAAATGAGCTTAAGGGTGGTGTATATGCAAATAGTATGTTTGTGTCTCATGCACAGGAAGAATTTATTTTAGATTTTCTTATGATTGCTCAGCCTGAAGGTGCTTTAACTGCGAGAGTAATTGTTAGTCCAGGACATATGAAAAGAATTTTTAATGCTCTTGCAGAAAATATTAATAAGTATGAGGAAAAATATGGGACCATCAAATTAGCTGAAGCTCCGAAGTGGAAAACATTTGATGTTGATATGAAGAGTTAGCCCAGATTATTCACTACTCGTGAAGGAGCAGAGCAGATGCAGTATTATCGCTCATTCTCGGTACGCTTATGCGTACCTCCGAGGTACGAATTAGCCGTTCGGGACTTAAATCCGCTCCAATACTGCATCTGCTCTGATCGATCAAGAAATTTATGAATAGAATGGGTTAGTAAGGGGAGGATAAAAGGAGGGGTCAAGGGGAGGTTACTTCTCTTTTCTATATCTGATGTATTCAATGAGACCGAGAAGGCTACCTGATGCATTAGCGAGGAACCACGACAAAGAAATAGCTGTTGCAACGTCTGGCCTGATACCAATGAGACCAAAAAACAGAACAAAGGCTCCTTCCCTTATACCGATGCCAGATATGGAGATAGGTAGTGCTGCAAACATGATGATAAGGGGCAAAAAGATAAGACATGCGAGGAAGGGAACGTGCTCTCCGATACCGAGTGCAAGAATGTATACAGCGAGGATACCTGAGAACTGGACAAAGGCAGATATAAGCAAAGCCTTTACGATAATACCTTTCTGATTTCGATAGGAATGAAAATAATCATAAAATTCTGAGAGTATCTTTATCCTCTTGCCGAGACGGAGACCAAAGAACAAGAGGCTTGCAATGATAAAAGATAAAACAATAAAAGGAAGCATCCATGCTACAGGCGAATTCTGAAAATAGGAATAACCAAAGGGGAAGGCAATAGTGCATATCACTGTCAACATCACAAACCCAAGATATCTATCCATAAAAATAGAAGACAGAGTAAGACTGCCTCTTCCTGTTACCTGATAGAGGTAGAAAGCCTTAACAGCATCTCCTCCGATCAGCCCTGGGAGGATGGTATTGAAGAAAGAGCCTATCATATACAGGGGGAAAAGCTTTTTTATTCTGAGTGTACCTGGGAGAAGGAGTTTCCACCTCCATGTTGATATGAATTGAGCAAACAAATAGAGAAGTATGGCAGAGATGAAGGCAGAGAGATTCATACCCTTCAATATAGAGAAGACCCGCTCAGGTCCTGTCTTTGATAAAACGATATAAAGAAGCACAGAACTTACTGTGAGCTTCAGTAAGAGGAGAAATATCTTTTTTGCTTTAAGGGCCAAGGATCTTTTTAATCACATAGATGGGTTTTCTCTGGCTTTCATGGTAGACCCTCACGAGCATTTCTCCGAGAAGGCCCATGCCGATAAGCTGAATCCCAACAATGATCAGGAGGGCTCCGAGCAGGAGGAGAGGTCTCCCCCCTATATTACGTCCGGAAATGATTTTATCAATACTCAGATAGAGGGATATGAGGAAACCGAGAAAACCGCTTAGGATACCTATGGGGCCAAAAAACTGAATAGGTTTTGTGGAAAAACTCTGAAGAAATTTTACGGTAATTAAATCTAAGACAACTTTTATCGTCCGTGAAATACCATACTTAGAGCTTCCCTTGAGCCTTGGGTGATGGGCAACCTCTACCTCTGCTACCCTTACTCCATACCAGCTTGCAACAGCAGGGATAAACCTGTGCATCTCTCCGTAGAGTTTCAGATTCTTTATCACATCCCTCCTATACGCCTTGAGAGAGCAACCATAATCGTGGAGCTTTACGCCTGTAACTCTACTGATAAGCCAGTTTGCTAAAAGGGAGGGAATCCTCCTTCTGAAAAAAGGGTCTTTCCTCTTTTTCCTCCATCCACTCACGAGGTCATGGTCTTTTATCAGTTCAAGAAATTTCGGGATATCAGCAGGATCATTCTGGAGGTCACCGTCCATGGTTACGACGATGTCACCGCGTGCAAAATCGAATCCTGCTGCAAATGCTGCGGTCTGGCCGAAGTTGCGTCTCAGGCTCAGTACAATAACCCTGGTATCTTTAGCCTGAATCTCCTCGAGGATCGAGAGAGTCTTATCAGTGCTTCCGTCATCTACAAAGAGTATCTCATATTCCTTTTCCAGAGGATCGAGGGATTCCTTTAATTTCTCATAGAGGATAGGGATGTTTTCCTCTTCATTGTAAAGGGGTATGATGACTGAAAGGGTCATTAATATGTTCCTGGTTTTTCTTCTTTTATGCCCTTAAAATCATAGCACAGGAAGAGAGAATAATCTCTGATTTTCTCATTGTTAGCATAAACCGTAAAAAGCCTTTTCTCGATATTCCCGAAAGCACTGGCTACTGGTTCAGGTATTTTAGTGTTTCCTATTCTAACAAAGATTGCATCATGATGAAGGAGATCTCGAAATCCGGGCCAGAGGTCGTACTGGTTCATTCTGCGGTCAAGGTCAATACAATAGGTTATAGGATGTCCTTTTACATAAAAGGCAAGTTCACTCGAGACCTGGTACCTATCAGAAAATATGAACACGGGACCTCTTTCAGACATCTCCTCATATACCTTTGTCACCTCTGACCCGAGTTCCTTCCAACCTCTTATTATGCTTGTAGGGTCTTTTTCGGCAGGAAGGTTGAGGATTGAAGGATAATGTCCCAGGGCTGTGACAACCACAGATAGGAGAACTGCTGTTGAAATAAGCATCATTTTACCTTTTCCTTCAGGAAAAACCTTTTTGGAGAATGCAGAAAAAGAAAGAATTCCTGTTATATATCCTGGGAGTGCCCAGTTTGCCTGCACTTTTCCCTGAATGCTTTTTAAAAGGAAAAAGGTAATGATAGGTATGGAAAACCAGAAGAGGAGATTCCCCTCTTTCTGTTTCCTTTGGCTCCAGAGGGAGTAGGCCATGAGCATGAAGAGAAGAGGCGTAATTACCCCAAGCTGGGATCCCACAAACTCAAAGAAACTTTTTAAGGTTATCCTTACACCTTCTGCGATGTGCGCCTGCCCAGCTGTGTGTCTCAAGGTGACCCAGTCATGGTCTGCATTCCAGAGTATTACAGGGCTGAATACCAGGATGCTAATGATAAAGGCTATATACGGGCCGGTTGTGAGTAAAAGTCTCCTCTCCCTTGAGAGCAAGAATAAAAAGGCACAAAAATAAAAGAATGCCATAGTATATTTTGTGAGAAGACCAAAGCCCACTGATAAGCCTAGGAGAATCCAATATACAAATCCCCCCTTTTAATTCCCCCCTTACTAAGGGGGGACACAGAGGGGGCAAAGGGGTGGAGGGGGGATTTGAGTCCTGAGCCCTGAACGTTGATTGCATATGGGTCGCAGACCGAGTACTGATTGCTTCCCAGAACAAGAATAGTGACAATATCCAAAAAAATATGAAGGGCGAGTCTATGGTGAAAACAATCCCGAATGTTGAAAAAAGGGGGATTATCTGGATCAATATCGCTGAGAAAAACCCGACCTGATCATCATAAAGTTTCTTCCCGAGTAGATACATGAAGACACTACCGAGAGCAGAGAAGATAACTGCCAGTATTCTGACACCAAAGACATTATCTCCGAGTATCGCTGTGCCAATATATATGAGATATGCAATCATCGGCCCTTTTGAGTAATAGCTCCAATCAAGCCTCCGAGACCACTCCCAGTAATGGGCCTCATCAGGACTCAAATCGAGAGGACCCTTTTGAATGTAATATATTCGGAACAGACTAAGTGCAAGGAGGAAAACAAAGAGTACCGTAGAGTAAGGTTTTACTTTAAACCTTTCATATGCCCTGTTATAGAGACCAATTAAAGATAGTGCCACCCCAATGCCGAGTAGCCCTCCCACGAGAGAATCTGAGGGATAATGCACACCGACGTAGATCCGTGAAAAACTCACAAGAAAGGCAATAATGAAAAAGGCATATCGTAGCCTATTTTTAAAGAGGACCAAAAATGGCGTTGCAAAAGCAAAGCTATTTACAGCATGGTTTGAGGGCATCGAATAAGAGCTTCCACAACCGACAAGGAGATGGACGCCTTCGAGCTCGTTGCAAGGCCTCGGCCTTTCAAGAATATGCTTGAGGATGTATGAACCCCAATCGGATAAAGATAGGGAGACAAAACCGAGCACGAGAGCAAGACATGCCTTTTTCCAGTCCTTATAAAGGAACCATACTACGAGAGGAAGTATCAGGAGATAGGCCTTGCCAGTGATGAAAGGCATGGCAACGTCAAAGAGTCTATTCTGCAGGTCCCTGTTAATGAAGAAAAAGATGAGGGTATCTACCTCAGGAAGGCTCACCCAGTATTCCCCAATCTATTGCATTTATTCTTTTCTCCGCTTTGTTGCCCAATTGATTATCTCCTCATCTAATGCCTCTATGGTCGCTTCCATCGGCATTATATCAACCTTAAGTCCAGCCTTTTCAACAGCTCTCGCTGTAACAGGTCCGATTACTGCGATAGCCACTCCTTGAAGGAGTTCATTCGCCTTTTCTCCCATAATCTCCATGAAGTTGTTGAAGGTCGCCGCGCTCGTAAAGGTAACAATAGAGATCCTGCCCTCTCTTAAAAACCTTCTTAATCTCTTGCCGTGGAGTTCCGGTTTGATAGACCTGTAGGCGACAGGCAGATCGATATGACTTCCAAGTTCTCTCACTTTTTCGGGAAAGATCTCTCTTGCTTTCTCTGCCCGTGGAAGGAGAAATCTCATTCCCCTTAACCCTTGAGCCTTTGAGCCCTTGACCTCTTCGAATAACTTGATTAATCCCTCTGAAGAAAATTCAGAGGGAATCAAATCCACCTTTATACCATATTTTTTTATCTCTTTGGCTGTCTTTGAGCCTACCGCACAGATCTTTATCCCCTTTAAGTCCCGGATGTCTCTCTCTTTCTCAAAGAACCTTTCAAAAAAATACTTTACACCATTTCTGCTCGTGAATATCAGACAATCATATGTCTCTATGTTGTGTATTGCCTTATCCAGCTCATGATAGCTTTCTGGAGGAACAATTTCTATCGTCGGGAATTCAATGATCTCGGCACCGAGTTCTTCCAGTGGCTCAAAACCTTCAGAATGTTCCCTCGTTATGAGGATCCTATGACCGAACATCGGTTTTTTTTCATACCACATCAGAGACTCCCTGAGTCTTACAACATCACCTACAACCATGACAGCAGGCGGCTTGATATCCTTCTCCTTGACAAGCTCGACAATAGTTTTTAACGTCCCCGTTATTGTACTCTGATCAGGCCTTGTACCCCATCTGATTACGGCAACAGGTGTATCGGGGCTCCTCCCGTTTTCTATCAGCTTTTGGATGACCATATCTATATTCTTTACGGCCATGAGAAAAACGAGGGTGCCAACACTCGTAGAAAGCTTTGACCAGTCGATAGAACTCTCTTTTTTTGTTGTATCCTCATAACCCGGAATGACAGCAAAGGAAGATGAATACAGTCTATGCGTAAGAGGGATCCCTGCATAGGCAGGGGCAGCAACGCATGAGCTGACACCAGGAACTACTTCAAACTCGATTCCATGTTTGGCAAGAACTTCTGCCTCCTCTCCACCACGACCAAATATAAAGGGATCTCCGCCTTTGAGCCTGCATATAATCTTGCCCTCCTTTGCCTTTTGGACGAGGATTTCATTTATCTCTTCCTGTGTCATGGTGTGATGGCCACTTCGCTTGCCTGCATAAATGAACTCTGCATCATGGTTAATATAATTTAATACCTGTGCATTGAGATGGAAATCATAGATGACAACCTGTGCCTTTTGAAGGCACCTTAAACCCTTAACAGTAAGAAGCCCAATATCACCAGGCCCTGCGCCAACTATATAGACCTTGCCTTTCATATCTCTATGTTAAATCATTTTATCACAATTGATAGACCCGGACTTGATTCATATACCCAGACTTAGATAAAGGGTGTCCAGGTCTTTAGGAAGGGTAAGATAAAGGCTGTTTAAGGGTTAGGGGAATTCATAGCCTCTTTGAGTGCCTTCCCTGCTTTGAAGTGTAGTGCCTTCTTCGCTGGCACGTCAATCCTCATTCCTGTCTTTGGGTTTCTTGCCATCCTCGGTCTTCTGCTCTTCAGTCTAAAGTTCCCGAAGCCCCTTATTTCGATCTTATCGCCTTTAATAAGGGCCTCTTTCATTGTCTCAAAAATAGTCTCGATAACAATCTCGGTCTGTTTCCTTGTCAGGCTGCCGAACTTTTCTGAAACCTTTTCAATGAGTACTGATTTAGTCATGAAACCTCCTTACATCAAATAACCAAACACCAATAACACATTACCAAATAAGCACCAATAATCAAATTCCAAACATCAAATAAATTCCAAGAACCAAACACCAATAACCAAACAATTTACGTTGAAGTATTTGTATTATGTTTGTTTATTGGTAATTGAATCATTGGTTATGTAATTTGGTTATTGCTTATTTTAGTACAATTCATATATTACAACATCCCGTCAAGAGTTAATTTATTTATGGTGTAAAGAGGTATTTCACTTTTACTGAAGGAGAAATGTCTGTCCATTCCTTGGGAATCTTATTTCTAATCAGATCGATGAAGGAGAAACGCTCCTTTTTGCTGACTATCACCGGCTCTCCCTTTATTCCAACAAGTTTCGCAGCAGCCTGAACTGTATCCTCGAGGGTTCCGAGTTCGTCGATGAGGCCTACCTTGAGGGCCTGTTCACCTGTAAAGACCCTTCCATCAGCAATCTTTCTTACATCGGAAGGGAGCATTTTTCTTCCCTCTGCAACAGCTTGAATAAACTGCTCGTGTACGTTGTCGAGGACACCCTGAAGGATCTCCCTCTCCTCTTTCCCAATTCCTCTGAATATTGATGCTATGTCTTTGTGTCTTCCACTCTTAACCACCTCAGTTTTTATGCCAAGCTTGTTCATGAGTCCTTCTATATTAGGGATTTCCATGATTACTCCAATTGATCCTGTAAGTGTTCCGGGATTCGCGATAATCCTTGTGGCAGGTGAAGCTATATAGTAGCCTCCTGATGCAGCAACAGAACCCATAGATACCAGGACTTTCTTTTTTGCAACAGCTTTTCTCACCTCTTCGTAAATCTCCTGTGCAGGAGCAACAGCACCTCCAGGGCTCTCAATGCGCAGTACAATGGCCTTAATTGCCGGGTTCTTCACATATTCTTTGAGCTCATCAACTGTATCCTTGGAATCCGTAATAAGCCCTTCTATATGGATGAGGGCAATCCGATCACCTATGGGCATAGTCTTCTGAAACATTACAAGGAGAATGCTTACAATAACAAGGAGTATGAACAAGCCAAGAATAATAAAAAGGACCTTCTTCACGCCTCCAACCTCTTAAGGTTTTTCATGCTCAGTCCTATCTTCCTTTCATCAAGATCGACCTTTATGATTCTAACCCAAATATCATCGCCTTCTTTTAGAGAATTTTCTGCCTTTTCTGATGTCTGTTTTACGATCTCGGAAGAATATACAAGACCTTCAACACCACCCTCAAGTTCTACGAATATGCCGAAATCAGTAATTCTCAGCACCTTTCCTTTTACCTCAGAGCCAAGCTTGAACTTCTCTGGTATCTCTTTTAACCAGGGATCAGGTTTGAGCTGTTTCAGGCCGAGGGCAATCCTCTCAGCCTCTGGTTCTATGCTCAATATTATTGCCTCAATCCTCTGTCCCTTCCTCAACATTTCTGACGGATGTTTTACATGCTTTGTCCATGAAAAGTCAGAGATGTGGATGAGACCATCGACTCCCTCGGGAAGACTGACAAAGGCACCGAAGTCAGCAATGGTCTTAACCTTGCCAGAAATCTTCTGGCCAACAGTGTAGCGTTGAGAAACAAGCTCCCATGGGCTTGGTTTGAGCTGCTTTATACTCAGAGATAGACGCCTTTCTTCTTTATCTACCTTTACGACAAGGGCTTCAACAGTCTCTCCAATGGAGAGATACTTTGATGGGTGTTTTGGCCGCGGAAGCCAGTCTATCTCAGATATATGCACAAGTCCCTCAAGGCCTTCTTCAAGTTCAATAAAGGCACCATAGTCAGTAACACTTACAACTTTGCCTTTTACCATTTTACCAACAGGATATCTTTCATCTACAGTGAACCAGGGGTCTGGCTTTTTCTGTTTGTACCCAAGCGTTACCCTTTCATTCTCTTCGTCATATTTGAGAACGATAACCTCTACTTCATCTCCAAGAACAAAGAATTCAGAGGGATGGTTTATCCTTCCCCAGGAGATATCTGAGATATGGAGCAATCCGTCTATCCCACCAAGGTCAATAAAGACTCCGTAGTCTGTAATGTTTTTAACTATCCCTTTCATAAGGGCACCTTCTTTAAGCCTTTCGAGGGTCTCGGCTTTTTTCCTCTGTCTTTCCTCCTCGAGTATTGCCCTTCTCGAAACAATAACATTAGAAAGCTTGCTATTCAGTTTTAAAACCTTGAAGAGCATTCTTTGACCAATGAGATTATCAATCTCCTTTGGTGCTTTTATGTCCACCTGGGAGCCTGGAAGGAAGGCATTTATCCCTGATATATTCACAAAAAGGCCACCTTTTGTTTTTCCGACGACAATTCCCTCTATAGGAGTCCCATCCTGAAGTGCTCTTTGGAGGAGTTCCCATGTTTTTATCTTGGTTGCCTTTTCTTTTGAAAGATGAATAATACCTTCAGAATCAAATATCTCATCAACATATACCTCTATAAAACTTCCAGTCTTTATTAATGTAAGCTCTTCTTCGGAAAATTCGCTGATAGGAACAAAACCTTCAGATTTATACCCAATATCAACTATGACCCCGTCCGGCTTCAGTGCTAATATCCTCCCCTTCAATATTGTACCTTCTACAATACTATGAAAGGTCTCAGCATAAAGTTTTTCCATCTCATTGTTTTTAAGTTCCACGAAAAGTTTATCCTCCTATATTTCTAATTCTCTCCTCTACTTCTTTTATGATCCGCCCAGGAGTTGATGCCCCAGCCGTTATGCCGACTTTCTTTGCCCTCTTGAACCATGCATCTTTAATTTCAGAGGGGGTCTCTATATGGTATGTAGCTACGGAAAGAGACCTGCAGAGTTTTGCAAGCTGTGTTGTATTTGCGCTGTTTTTACCGCCTACGACAATCATTACATCCACCTTACGGGCCATGTCTTCGGTCTCCTTTAGTCGCAAGGCTGTGGAGTTGCATATCGTATTATATACTTTTATCTCCTTTGCATACCCAATTGCATGAGAGAGAACCTTTTTCAATGCCTCGAGGGGTTGAGTAGTCTGGACGACAATTCCTACCTTACTCTTTAGTCTCGGGAGAGGTCTATTACCATCAACTACGATGGCATCATCACTTGCATAGCTCATAAGTCCCTTTACCTCAGGATGTTCCTTTTCCCCCAGGATAACTACCTGATAACCTTCTTCCCTAAGGAGTTTAGCATAATACTGGGCCTTTTTTACAAATGGACAGGTTGCGTCTATTATCTCACATCCTATTGATGATATCTCTTCTGAGAGGTTACGGGGTATGCCATGGGTTCTGATTATCAGGGCCTTTATATCTTTCTTCCCTTTAATTTCCTTTATGGGAATAATCCCCTTCTCCGTGAGCCTCTCTACTACCTGAGGGTTATGGATTATCGGACCAAGGGTATATACCCCTTTACGCTTTTTCCTGGATACGCGGAAGGCAATGTCTACAGCCCTCTTTACGCCAAAGCAGAAACCAGCTGTCTTAGCTACGATTATTTTCATAACAGTACTTTCAACTTTCAACTTTTAACTTTTTAATTCTTTCCATTATCTCCCTGCTTATCCTCTCCTGGAAGTGTTTGTCTGTCTCCTTTTTTTCGATCTTTAAGGGTGTGCCGAATACCACTCTTATCTTAGCAGGTCTGAAAAACTTTGCGCCTACAGGGAAGGCCCTGTCTGTTCCTTCAATAAGTGCTGGGACAACAGGAGTAGAACTCGTGGCTGCAATCATGCCTACTCCTCTTTTGGCATCAAGGAAGCTGCCGTTAGCACTTCGACCCCCTTCTGGGAAAAGAACGAGAACCCCTCCCTGCTTAAGTCGGGAAACAGCCTCCTTTATGGTTGAAGGCTGTGGTCTATCACGCTTCACAGGAAAGGAGAAAGCCTTAATACCCCTACCGATTAAGGGGATCCTAAAAAGTCCTTCCTTTGCAATGAATGCAGCCTGCCTTTTTAAGGCCACTCCAATAACAGGGGGATCCAGATAACTGACATGGTTTGCTGCCACGATAACTCCACCTTTCTCCGGGATATTCTCATAGCCAATCACCTCGAGTCTGTTAAAAACTTTTAAAAAAATAAAAAAAATTGTCCTTAGAAGTTGGTAAAAGAGAGAATTCAAGGCTCAGCCTTTATAAACTTCAGTATTTTTTCTTTTACCTGTTCTATAGACAGGTTAGATGAATCTACTGCCAAAGCACCATCTGCCCTTTTAAGAGGAGCTATATCTCTATTTGCATCCCTCTTGTCCCTCTTCATCACATCCCTCTTGGCCTCCTCGATGCTGATATACATGCCCTTCTCCTGATACTGGAGATATCGCCTTCTAGCCCTCTCCTCGAGAGAGGCGTCGAGATAAATCTTTTTCCACGCATTTGGGAATACAACGGTTGTTGTGTCTCTCCCTTCAACAACGATATCATTGGTAGAGGCGGCATTTCTCTGAATACCAAAAAGGAAATCTCTCACAATCTTTCTCGCGGAGAAGACTGATGAATAATGATCAATCTCTTTTGACCGTATATCGTCTGAAGCATCTCTTCCATGGAGAAATACCTGCCCATTCACAAAGGTGATATCAGTTCTGAGGAGGGCATCTCTTAGTTTATTATCACTGTCTTCAGGCTCTATGCCGCTATTTCTCAGTGCGAGGGCAACGGCTCGGTACAATGCGCCAGTGTCAAGATAATTGAATCCGAGTTCTTTCGCAATGAGTTTTGCGATGGTGCTCTTGCCAGCTCCTGATGGCCCATCTATGGCAATAACCTTTTTCAAGTTAAAGTCAGCCTGATATTTTAATTTTTATTTCCCATTATAGAATTCTCATTAAAAATAGTCTCATCATAAAATTTATTTTACTAGTAATCTCCCCTCACCCCTCTTTACAAAAGAGGGGAATGGATTAACCTCATTTGCGAAGTTTTTGCTGCTTCAACTCCCCCTTTTCTAAAGGGGGAGTAAGGGGGATTACTAATCATAACCCTTCATGCCTTTTAGACATTAATGCTTTATTCTTATCTTGTTAACCTTTTCAAAATATCAAAAAATCCAGGGAATGATATGCTTACTGATGAGATATCATTGATTGTTGTTGTTCCATCAGCAATGATAGCCGCAATTGACATTGCCATTGCAATCCTGTGGTCTCTGTAACTTTCTATAACTGCGCCTTTTAAATTGCTCCCACCGGTAATATTCAAGCCATCCTCGAACTCTTCGATTTTTACTCCCATCTTTCTTAGTTCCGTTGCCATAGCCTTGATTCTGTCAGACTCTTTTATGCGCAACTCCTCTGCCCCTCTGATAGCTGTGATTCCCGTAGCCTGAGTTGCTGCCACGCAAAGAACAGGGAACTCGTCGATCAGAGAAGGGATTTTTTCTCTTGTTATGTGAATACCCTTCAGTTCCCTACCGCCTTTACAATATATATCTGCAACAGGTTCACCTGATAAATCTTTAATATTGGAGATTTCGACATCTGCCCCCATCTCTTTTAGTACGCTGAGGAGTCCGGTCCTTGCAGGATTAATTCCTACTCCTCTGATAATAATCTCAGAATCTCTGATCAGCAATGCCCCAACGATAAAGAATGCAGCAGAAGAGAAATCCCCTGGCACATAAATCTCTAAACCGTGCAGTTCTGTCCCACCTTTTATCTTGAGACGAAGGTCTTCAACCTTTATTTCAGCACCAAAGGCAGGCAGCATCCGTTCTGTATGGTCCCTTGACTTAAAGGGTTCTACAACTTCTGTCACTCCTTCTGCATACAGGCCTGCGAGGAGGATAGCTGACTTAACCTGAGCACTCGCTACAGGCATAGTATATTGGATCGCCTTAAGCCTCTTGCCTCTAATAGCGATGGGTGGATAGCTATCATCATACCTTGCCATGATCTCCGCACCCATCAGTCTTAAGGGAATGATAACCCTCGACATTGGCCTTTGCCTTAGGGATTCATCTCCTGTCAGAACAGAAAAGAAAGGATTTCCTGAAAGTATCCCTGAGAGGAATCTCATTGTCGTGCCAGAGTTTCCGCAATCAATAATACGATCAGGCTCCCTCAGGCCATGAATGCCTTTACCATCGATGATTATCTCGTCAGCAGTATCTTCTATATTTATGCCTAACGTCCTGAAAGCATTGATTGTGCTTAAGGGGTCTTCAGCCCTGAGGAAGTTTTTGATTATGCTTTTCCCCTTTGAGAGGGAAGAGAATATTACAGCCCTGTGGGATATGGACTTATCAGGGGGAGGAGAAAATTCGCCTTTAAAACTTTTTGCTTTGCTGAGATCAATTCTGTCCAATACCTTCCCTCAGTGTCCGGGCTCTTTTGAATTCCCTTTCGAGGGATTCGAAATCAGAAGCCCTGAGATACTGGCTTAACCGTTCGAGATTGTTTTTGAAGATATCGATAGATTTAAGGAGATTATCCTTATTAAGGATACATATATCACGCCAGAGTTCGGGAGAACTCGATGCTATCCTCGTAGTACTCATAAAGCCCTGACCAGCGAATTGCAGATATGAATCATCTACATCTGCTACAGCATTTATTATTGCATATGCGATGAGATGAGGCAGGTGACTTACCATTGCATATATCCTGTCATGTTCATCGGGATTGATCAGTTCTACAGTGCAGCCAATGGTTTTCCATATATGGATAAGCTGCTCGAGGGCATTCCCATTGGTTTTTTCCGTAGGAGTGAGAATACACTTTGCACCTCTGAAGATATCAGCTGTTGCTGTATCAATCCCTGAACGGCTGCTTCCTGCTATAGGGTGACCGCCTATAAAGTAGGTACCTTCAGGCATGAGTGCATCCATATCGTAGACAAGCCTTCCTTTTATACTCCCGACATCGGTAACTAAGGAACCTTTCTTCAAAGAGGTGTGGATTTTTTTTGCGATTTCAATAAAGTTTCCGACAGGGGTTGCAAATAAGACAAGGTCGGAGCCCTTACAAGCCTGAGCAGGATCAAGTTCAAAGGAGTCGATTATTCCCATCTCCTTTGCTTTCTGGAGGTTTTCGAGCCTCCTTCCATGTCCAGTGAGATGGTTGCAAAGTTTGTACTTTTTCATTGCAAGGGCAAAAGATGCACCGATTAATCCAATACCGAGTATTGTTACCCTATTAAAAAAAGGATGAACCGGAGAGTCGATCATATTTCCCTTCCAACAGCAACGGCTATTGGTTTTAATTCCTCCATTAACTTCTTAAATGCTGAAGGCTTAATAGACTGCTCTCCATCCGATAGCGCCTCCTCAGGATTTATATGCACCTCGATGAGAAGCCCATCTGCTCCTGCTGCTATAGCAGCCTTTGACATAGGTGCAACGAGGTCCCACTTGCCTACCCCATGACTTGGATCAACGAAAACAGGAAGATGGGTAAGTTGCTTCAGAAGCGGTACCGCGCTGATGTCAAGGGTATTCCTGGTTGCGGTCTCGAAGGTTCTCACGCCCCGCTCGCAGAGGATTACATTCTGGTTTCCCCTTGACATTATATACTCTGCAGCCATGAGCCATTCTTTTATTGTTGCTGATAAACCCCTTTTAAGAAGGACAGGTTTGTCACATGTGCCTATCTCGAGAAGGAGTCTGAAGTTCTGCATGTTCCTTGCCCCAATCTGCACGATATCCGCATACTTTACAATGACCTCGATATCCCTGGGATCCATGAGCTCTGTTACAATCGGAAGCCCTGTCTTTTCCCTCGCCTCTGAGAGATATTTCAGCCCTTCTTCCCCGAGTCCCTGGAATGAATAGGGTGAAGAACGTGGCTTAAATGCACCTCCCCTGAGAAAGGAAGCGCCAGCATCCTTGACTTTCTCTGCTATACTGATAATCATTGTCCTGTTTTCTACAGCACATGGACCTGCTATCACCTGAATCTTTTTCCCTCCGATAACATTTCCCCTAATATCAATAGAGGTATCCTCTGCCTTGAAATCCCTGCTTGCGAGCTTATAGGGTTTGAGTATCCTCATTACATCTTCTACACCCGGCATCACCCTTATAGCATCCTCTTCCTCCTCTGCTATCTTTGAGGTATCGCCGATAACCCCAATCACGGTCCTCTCAGTGCCCTTTGAGATATTTGACCTGAGACCACGGCTTTCGAGTTTCTTCTCGATTCGCCTTATATCCTCTTCTGTTGCACTTGGTTTTAAAACAATGATGTCCATTATTCCCCCCAATTTATATTAAACATTCAATAGTCACTGGTCATTGAGAGACTTACTATACTAATGACTAATGACTAATGACTTTCTTTAATGCTTTAATAAACCTTTCGTTCTCAACGGACAAGCCTATGGTTACCCTTATCTCTTGAGGTCCTACGGGCCTGACGATCACACCATGTCTTAACATTTCATTGTACAATACATTCGAATCCTGCTCCAAAAGTATATATAAAAAGTTTGCCTCTGTAGGAATATATCTCATGTTGAGAGAGCCGAGTTCTCTGTAAAGGTATTTTCTCCCTTTTTCATTTATTTCTCGAGAATATCTGACATGAGCATCATCTTGAAGGGCATAGATGGCTGCATTTTGTGCTAAAGAGTTTGTATTAAAGGGTGGCCTTAGTTTATTCATCTCAAGGATAATATCGCTTCTTGCAATCCCATAGCCAATCCTGAGACCTGCGAGCCCATAGATTTTAGAAAATGTCCTGAGTATCAGTATATCTCTTCCTCCTCTGAAATGCTTTATGCTATCAGCATAATCAGGATCTGCAACATATTCATAGTACGCCTCATCGACCACGATAAGTATCCCGTCAGGAACCCGATCCAGCAAGCGATCGAATTCGTCTCGTTTATTGATCGTGCCTGTAGGATTATTCGGATTTGCTATAAATATCATCTTTGTTTTCTGGGTAATTGCCTCTGCCATTGCTTCGAGGTCATGGGTGTAATCCTTCAGGGGTATCTGAACAGGCCTTCCACCTACTGCCTGAACAGCCAAGGGATAGACAATGAAGGATGGATGGGCCATAACAGCTTCATCTCCAGGTTCCAGAAAGGTTCTTGCAGCAATATCAATTAGCTCATTAGATCCATTTCCGAGAATCAACTCATCCTCTCTCACAGAGAGCCTTTCTGCTAAGGCCTTTTTCAGATGGTATCCGCTTCCGTCAGGATATCTATTAATGCTATTTGAGGGATTTGAATTCCGCAAGGTATCGATAATGAATTTTAGTGCCTTTGATGAGGGGCCAACAGGGTTCTCATTGGATGCAAGTTTTATAGAGTCTTTGATACCGATTTCCCTTTCAAGCTCCTCAATCGGTTTTCCAGGTATATAGGGCTTAATAGTCGAGATATAATTAGGGGGTTTAATCATCAATTTCCACCATGAGGATAGGAACCAAGAATCTTCACATAAAGGCAGCTATCTTTAATATTATCAATCGCCTTTCTCACTTTTCTGTCATCAATGTGGCCTTCCATATCCACAAAAAATATATATTCCCATGCCTTTCTCTTAGAGGGCCTCGACTCTATCTTTGTCAGGTTAATCTTTGACTTCTTAAAAGGTGAAAGGATGTCATGAAGGGCCCCTGGTCTATCCTTAATCGAGAACATAATGGATGTCTTATCTCTTCCCGTTTTTTGAGTATTTTCTTTTGAGATGACAAGGAATCTTGTAAAGTTGTGTTTACTGTCGCCGATATTTTTTTGAACAAAATGCAGATCGTAGATCTTGGCAGCAAGCTCGCTCGCAATAGCCGCTGCCTCATCGTCCTGGGATGCAAGTTCTGCTGCCTTTGCTGTACTTGTGGCTTCAATAATGGGTATACCGGACAGGTTTGACTCAAGCCATCGTCTGCATTGTACTGTCGCAGGCGAAAAGGAATAAACCTTTTTGATTTTTGTCTTACTGCCACTCTTTGACAGGAGATTATGGGTAATCTCAAGCATCACTTCAGCGGCAACCTTGAGATCGTAATCCATGAACATATCGAGTGTATAGCTGATAACACCCTCATTTGAGTTTTCAATAGGCACAACTCCGAATTCTGCCTTACCAGAGTCGACAGCATCAAATACTGACTTAATACTCTCTACTGGTAGGAATGAAGCTGAGGAACCGAAATGTCTCAATGCTGCCAGGTGCGTGAAGGTTGCCAACGGACCCAGACATGCTACCTTCAGGGGTTCTTCGAGGGAAAGCGATGCAGAAAGGATTTCCCTGTATATAACTTTGAGCGTATCATTAGGAAATGACCCTTTACTCAACGATGTGAGGCGTTCGAGGATCTCTCTTTCACGTTCAGGAGAATAGAATTTTGCCCTCTCATTGCGCTTTATGTGAGCAATGTTAATTACAATCTCAGCCCTTTTGTTCAGGAGTTCAACAATTTTATTGTCGATCTCATCGATCTCTTTTCTCAATCTTTCGAGTTCTCCCATCTCTCAAATACTCCTTTATCTTGGATCCTCTTTTTGTCTGACTATTATACCAACAAAAAGCTATCTTTGTTACAGGTTATAGTATGTATGCATTCAGACCGAAAGGGCTGCCTCAAATTTTTTCCCAATTTCAACAATTACGTAAAGACTTTTAAAGGACGAACTCAAAAACTTTCTTGATAGGAAGAATCAGGTTAATCTGCGGAAAAGAAGTTTCTTAGAGGTTTGCGGCTTCGGTAAGTGGTTAAACTATGAAAGCATTGCCAATTATGACACAATGCAGCAGTTTATACAAATACTAATCCTACTTTGTAAAAAACATCATCGTATTTTTCAATCCATCTTACCAATGCTGTTTTAGAAGGGGTAGGTAAATTACTCTTGATTATTATCTTCTGCCCTTCACTGAGGGGTTTCGGTGTGTAGAGGCATAGCCCGGAGTTGCTGACATTGAGGGTAAAACCTATAAAGGTTTCATGAATATTATCAGAGTTTAAAACGTATTCTACCACTGCATAGGAAAAATCCTGACGTCGATGTTTCCTTTTATCCTTTATTTTGCTTCCGTCATCTTTATCTAACATAGATCCCATTTGATCCTTCCTTGTTAAGGCTTTGAATGTTCTCTACAACAAGGAGACATTATACACATATTTCTAAAATCTTTTTATAAAAAACTTACTTTTTAAATATCTTATATTTTAATTATAGCATATCCTATAGCATTCATAAGCATATTTTATGCCAATAATATCATACTCATCCTATTGATTTTATGGATAAAAATGAATTACTGCTGAACCGATCAAGAGACTATGACGATTTTTGTCATTATGATGTGTGTAAACGTAATTTTAAAATTATCTTACGTGATAACTCTTTTATAATATTTTCACTTATTTCAAAGTGATACAATAAAACACAGTTTTTGTTGCATTCAGGGTTCAGACTGATATAATGAATAAATAGAAGGCATAATCTGTCCTCGTAAACAAGATGCAGTTCATTGTAGATGTTATTTGGAGAGTAAATTATGGCTAAATGGGGTATTGATCCTGACCACTCTGTTGCTGGTTTTGCAGTGAGGCATCTAATGATTGCGAATGTGCATGGCCATTTCAGTAAGGTTACTGGTACGATTCATTTTGATCCATCTCATGTCACTCATTCATCAGTAGAAGTAACGATAAATGCTACGAGTATCTGTACTGGGATTAAAAAACGCGATGAACATCTCCGTAGCCCTGATTTTTTTGATGTAGAGAAATATCCAGAAATCATTTTTAAGAGTACAAGCGTAGAAATCACTGGGAGTAACCGCTGCAAAGTCAACGGTGATCTGATCATCCACGGGATTACACACCCTGTTATTCTAGAGGTGGAGTATTTTGGACCAGTGAAGAGCCCCCATGGCGCAACAAGCATTGGCTTTGCTGCGATGACCAAGATCAATCGTGAGGATTACGGTATGGCATGGAATGAGGCTGTGGAAGCTGGCGGGGTTATGGTTGGCAGAGATGTTCTGATTGTCCTGGACGTGGAGGCTGATTTAGCCGGCGAGTAAACCTCAATATTGCATAAATAGCTCTTTTGCACTTTAGACTATTCGTTCAAAGTGGCATGTAGGCTTTTGGGTTTAAATCGAGCCCAACGATATTTCCTGCTTCAAGATGATAATATCCAGCTGATGCAATCATAGCAGCATTGTCAGTGCAAAGAGATATAGAAGGTATAAATATTTCTGCTCCCCTTTCATCTCCCATTTCTTTCATCCTTTTTCTTAGCTCTCTGTTTGCAGCTACTCCGCCTGTGAGGACAATCTGTTGTATGCTTTCTTTTTTGATTGCCCATTCTGTTTTCTTCACAAGGACATCGATTACAGATGCCTGGAAAGATGCGGCAATATCGTTGAGTAATGCGTGATTCGTAACGTGTGATAAGTCTTTACCTGTTACGCTTAAGTTATTACGCTTCACGAAATTCAGTACTGATGTTTTCAGTCCGCTGAAGCTGAAATCAAAGGATTCTGGTAGATATGCCCTTGGGAAGTCTATTGCTCTTGGATTTCCATCCTGTGCAAGCTTCTCGATTATCGGCCCACCAGGATATCCGAGACCAAGGAACTTTGAGATCTTATCATATGCCTCGCCTGCTGCATCATCCCTTGTCCTACCAAGCTCCTTATATGTACCAAAACCATCAACCCTGTAAAGGCATGTATGTCCTCCTGAGACAATGAGAGCAAGGAAAGGGAAAGACGGCTTTGACTCCTCAAGGAATGCAGAGAATATGTGGCCTTCGAGGTGATTTACTGAGAGGAGGGGAATGCCTTTTGAATAGCATAGGGTCTTTGCAAAAGAGCACCCAACAAGGAGGGAGCCTATCAGACCAGGACCATGGCATACTGCAACTCCTGAAAGATCATCAAGTTTAATGCCGGCTGCCTTTAATGCCTCATCGACCACAGGCCATATCATTTCGATATGTCGGCGAGATGCAAGCTCAGGGACAATACCTCCATATTTTTTGTGTATCTCCGTCTGGTTAGAGACTATGTTGGATAAAATCCTTGTTCCATTCTCGACAACAGCTGCTGCTGTATCATCACATGAGGTATCAATCCCCAAGATTATGCTCATATATCTTTACGTCCCTTGGTAAGAAAGGCTCGAATAGGCCATCTTTCAAATCCGTATTCATTTTTATATCTTTCAGGATTATCTCAATCCTGTTAGAGTGTAAATCTTTTATTGTGAAAGAACTTATCGGGAATTCACCCTCAGAGGGTTCGATTTCTACAGAGAGAATTCCCCGCATGGGACTTTTCGGCTTCAAGAAGAGATGTTTGTCCTTTTCGGAAACTGAGAACTCTTCCTGGATTCTCCCAAATCCGCTCAACAGGGCTATTGGTGCTTGGCCATAGGTATTCCAGTCAAATTTACCCCTGAATGCCTGTCTTTCCTTTTTCTGGTATATAATGATTTCATCATCATTGATAAAAACTTCCTGGGGTGATTCTCCTTTATACTCCCATTTCAACTTCTTCGGAATCTTAATAAGGAATTGGCCTCTATATGTATCAGTGCGCTTCAGGTCCTTTATGTAGCTTTTCTGTATAAAATTTCCCCTTATGTCTCTGATATTCTCGTAAGCCTTCTGAATCCTTTGTAGTTCCTCATCGCCAAAGGCATCTGAGATAGAAATGAACACTAAGAGGCTTATGAAAGCAATGAAAAATGACTTTTTCATATTTTTTGCAGGCTCCTTTAAAAATAGCATATCGAAGAACAAGCTTCAAGCATCCAAAGATACTGTAGGGAGTAAAACCTTTTGTGGACAATAACATGTCCTTTTCGCATCCCCCTTTTCTAAACCCAAACGTTGCATTAACAAGGAGGCAGAAATGCTGAAAACCCCTGCAAATCGACAAGATTTTATTCTGATACACGTGACCGTAGATTCCACCTTTTGTGTATTCCTGAAAAGGCTGGCAGACCACATGGGAGGGCTGTAAGGTGTCGATGGCAGGGCTTTTCATCACATCTGCCTCCTCAAGCGAAGAAAATTTATGCAACTGGTGGGTAAAGGTCGGTACGACTCGCAACCGAGGGGAGTGAGGGGGATTACTAAAGATAAGCACTTAGTATTTCCTTTTTATTTACGCATTATTTACGCAGGCAAAAGCCTGTGATTATCGTTCGAAAAGACAATCGAGAATTTATAATCTCCCCTCACCCCTCTTTACAAAAGAGGGGAATTTTTAATAGTTAAACCCGATAAAAGATTTGCAATTTCAAATTATTTGAAGGTCTTAAGAAAAATAATTTATAACAGTAAAGCCGCAGGATTTTCTCATCAAAAAAAGAGAACGATACATGATTGATAAAAATGGGTCATAATGTTTATAGTTTTTCATGATAGATATATGGCGCGTCATTGATACCGGCCCTTGCAGGTCTTCTTACAACATGGCCCTGGATGAGGCAATTGCTATGGCAGTCAAAAAAGGGAATTCACCTCCAACATTAAGGATTTACGAATGGGATATCCCATCTGTCAGTATAGGATACTTTCAGAGGATGAGCGATATTGACATTGAGTATTGTAAAGAGAGAGGTATCCCAATTGTGAGAAGACCCACTGGAGGTCGTGCAATCTTGCATAGCCACGAGATTACCTACAGTTTCTCTATTAAGACAGAGGATGGAGTATTCTCGAAGGGATTACTCGACAGCTATAAAAAGATTAGCAAAGCCCTTGGTCTTGCACTCTCGAAAATCGGCCTCTCGCCGGAGTTAAAACTAGTCAGAGAGACTCGTTATTCCTCTGAAACTTTTCATCAGAGAAATCCTTTATGTTTCCAATCTACATCTTATGGAGAGATTACAGTAAACAATAGAAAGGTTTTAGGCTCTGCTCAAAAGAGATGGGCTGATGGTCTTCTTCAACAAGGTTCTATTCCTTATATCATTGATAAGGGTGAGATTGCTAAGGTATTCAGGCTTGAATCCCCTGAGATAGGGGAGAAAATTATTGGGTTGAAAGAGATCCTTCTTCATTTGAACCTTGAAGAACTAAAAAATGCTATAAGAGTTTCTTTTGAGGAAACCTTCTGCATAAAGCTTATCTTTTCTCCTCTTTCACAGGAGGAAGTATCTCTTGCAGGAGAACTTGAGATCAAAAAATACCTTTCGCCTCTTTGGAATTTCCAGAGATAAAAGTTGAACAATTGCGGACTCAGAAATCAGGATTATTTTACAATTCTAAGCTATAACGGGAAGTATGATATAATTTTTTTCTCATGGGAAAAAATAAAGTTCATGTTGTTCCAAAATATGTCATCTATGGCTTCTTTATCCTCGGTCTTCTTTCTGCTATCGCCTTCAGGGCGATAATACTGTTTCAGCGTTTAGAAGCCGCGTGGGTGAGACCTGTCTGGTATATCGGGACAATCGGATATTTCTTCTTTTTCCTCTACCGCTATGCGATTACCAAAAAGAGGAAAAAGGCTGTTGAGCAATTTCAACTCATAGAAAAACTAAAAGCTAATACCTGTCTCACCGATCAAGACAGGGAAGTCGTCCTCTACCTCCTCTCATCGATCAGGCTTTCCCTTGAGGACATCAACTATGCCATTATTTTCATACTGTCTCTTGTTGCAGTTGCAACCGACCTTTTACTCAGTGTACTCATGTAAGCAAAGAGTTCTAACACAATCTCCACGGAAGAGAGGATAAAGATAAGAGATATGAAGAAATAGGTGAGTAACGTCAAGCCTGAAAAGTTCTTAACTTTAATTTATCTGATATTTGTAGTAATTTTAAAAAGATATGAATAACAAGGATTACTATAAGACACTGGGTGTGAGTGAAGATGCCACGGCAGAGGGGATTAAGAAGACCTACCGGAAGTTAGCCTTTCAGTATCATCCTGACAGAAACCCTGGCAATGAAGAGATGATGAAAGATATCAATGAGGCTTATGCTGTCCTTTCAGATCCCGGGAAGAGAAGAGAGTATGATTCCTATAGACGGAGTTACGGTTCCTTTGCAAGAGACCGGTTCAGGCAGGCGTATACAGAGCAGGATATCTTCAAGGATTCTGATATTTATCACATCTTTGAAGAACTCAGCAAGGTATTCAATTTCAGCAGACCTGAAGATATCTTCAGTCGTAACACTTTCTACGGGACGCAATATAAAACTTTTGAATTCAGAGGCCCTGGATTCTCCGGAAGTTTTTTCTTTTTCGGACCAATGTCAAAAGCCTATCAGGACATGATAAAGGAAGCCCCGTCCCAAACAGATGTAGCACCAACCTATAAACCTTCCATTTCTTCCAGAATACTCCTCAAGGGCTTAGAAGCATTCCAGAGGCATGTTGCAAAGAAATACGGACTGGAACTGCCTGAAAGGGGTAGGGATATTCAGGATGAGATCAAAATTACCCCTGAGCTCGCATCGGCCGGCGGCAAGGTACTGTACCATTATATAAAACCCGGCAATGCACGGGATCTCATGATTAAGATCCCACCTGGAATAAGGGAAGGGCAGAGAATAAGACTCAAAGGCATGGGCGGGGATGGAAGACATGGCGGCGAGCTCGGTGACCTCTACCTTAAAGTCAAAATCCGCACTTCTTTCCTGCAAAAGATAAAAGAATTTTTCAGGAGAAAAAGCGGCTAAAACGAATTTAAATAGCCCCTGAGGAGTATCGGCTCTTTGCTCTATGATCATTTTCTTGACTCTATGCTCTACGCCTGCTCTATAAATGTATTACAATGTTGACATGGCAAAACTAATCCGTCATTTCGGATTCACCCTCCAACCCATACCGCCGTATAATTTCGAACTTACGGTGCATAAGCCTGCAGGATGGACTCTATTCAGCCCTCTCGAGGTTTTTGAAAAAGAGATCTTGTGGACGGCGCTACACTTAAACAACATGCTGGTCGGTCTTAAACTAAGTTCAAAAGGCTCAACGCATCAGCCTCTCCTTAAGATAGAACTCTTTCTCAAGGATGTCCCGACATCAGAACAAAAGGAAGCAATAAAGCATATGATATCCTCAAAATTGTCTGTTCATGAAGACCTTGAAGAATTCTATCGAATGGCTAGAAAAGACCCTATTCTCAAACATACTTTAAATGACCTCTACGGAATGCACGACACAGATTCACCTACACTTTTTGCGGAGGCAACTCTCGCAATTCTGCTTCAAATGGCCCCTCTGAAGAGGAGCGAGGAGATGATGGAATGCGTGATAAAGAATTTCGGTGAAACGGCAGTTTTCGATGGTAAGCGTATCCCCGCATGGCCAACGCCCGGAAAAGTGGCAGGGCTAAGCATAGCAGAACTGAATAGATGCAGGCTAGGATACAGGGCTAAACACATTCAAAGGCTTGCCCGGCTTTTAAAAACGCAAAAATTTCCCACGATTGAAGAACTCAAGCATCTTTCGCATGAAGAGGCAAAGGGTAGGCTTCTCGAACTGCCGGGCATCGGCGACTACTCGTCAGACATCATCAACCCACACGGCGGATTCCCAATTGACGTATGGTCTGCGGATGTCTTCGGTAAACTCTTTTACGGTAAGGAACCCGAAGACGGAAGGGCAGAGATCGGCAAGATCAAGGCGGAGGGCATACGAAGATGGGGGCAATATGCATGGATGGCATTCTTATATGTTGTCCACGATCTGGAGAGACTTTCAAAAAAACTCGGCCTAAGCCTCAGACTTCAGTGATTCTTCAATATGCACTTGGCGCCTTACATTTATTTGTAACAGGGAGAGGGATGAAGATGTCCTATGTCAAAGTCATACACTGAGTAGCGAGCAGTGCCCTATATCCTCCCAACAAACTATTGTTTTCCCTTCAAAAATTAAATATTAAGTAATTTGTGAAAGGATGTTCTTCCTATCTGAAAAAGATTAAAAGGGTTGTTTTTTCTCTCTTCTTTGTGTATCAAGACCTGACGCAGGAAGTGACTTTCGGCAAGTCAATATTGTCAAGGCAGACTACAGTAAGGGTTAAATATCTGTAGACTAAATCTTCGTAGGTATCGTATAGCGTTTTATCAATTTCCCAGCATGTTTCTTGAAGCAGTGGTCTTTGTATTAAATTTTTATATTTGTCAATATAAGGCGGATCAGAAACCCTGAAATATGGTTGTTCCCAGCAATTTACAAAAATTATTTTTGCCGACCAAAGTTTATTTATTTTTTCGAACTTTTCGTAATCGTCTTTATGCAACTCTGGTTTCCGGCGAAACTTTACTTCCAAAAATACAGGACTCCCTCTCTTATCAATCACAATAAAATCAGGCATAACCTTGATTCTCTCACCTACTTCACTGTTGCGATCAAAACTTTCCTCAAGTTGCGTTAAATTCTGGACAATTGCTTCGTAGCCGAACCTGTAAACTATATTGCCGGATTGACGCAAAAGCTCCTCTACTAAAGTTTCAGCTATCCTACCTTTTAACATATTTTCTGGATTCATAAGTCTGAAGATACTGTCTTTATGTTTTTTCAAGAACCGATGCCTCGTCTCAGTCATCGAAGAGTATCGTGTGAAGAGCCTTCATTGAATCCCTGTCCATGCAATTGAGCTTCCGTATCTCATCAGCTGTATAGATTTCCCCTGTAAGGCCATTGGTTGTGAAAACCTCAATGTCTTTTTTATCTGCAACTACCCACAGGTGCGCCTGCAATAGTTCACTCCATACCTTTACTGCAACATGGCTGCGGTTACCATTCTTACTTTCATCACTGGCTCGTTTTGTCTCTTGTTTATGTACAGGTTTCATAGCTACATCTTATAAGCGGGGAGAGAGGAATAACAGTGATTAAAATCACTCCAGACGAAGGCGATAGGCTAGGGCAAAAGGCACTAAAGAAAAGGTTGAGACTTAAGTTGGTTACACAAAAATAGGCCAAACTCTTTCATTCATTTTCCTCTCTCTCAGAAATCCATATGACAATGTTTCGGTTCCGGAGGTCATTTACTCCGTTAGATAGGAAACGCTTCAGTCTATTCGCAGATCATGGTTGGATCTATTAACTCTTTTTACATACAGTTTTCTTGAACTCATTCATAAACGAACCAGGGGCAATTCTTATCCATTGAAGTTCCTCATCTTTACGTGAATATGATTTTAAACTGGTTCCATCTGCGCTGTAGACAATGATATCTCTAATTGCTCCGGTTTGCTTTTCGCAATTTATTGAATACCTTATCCTAGTCTCTTCTTTCTTTCTATCTATATTCTTGGTCCAGAAAGTCACAATAGACCCGCTCACTCTCATGCTCTCAAGGTCAATATAAAATCGTTCTCCAATTATCGAAGTTTCAATTTGCAGCCAGTCATCAGGATAAGAGGTGTTGACAGCGCCAAAAAAGAAACTTACAGTAGTGACTGCAAGAAGAAGTAATGTTTTCATATTTATTCCTCTGCTTTAAAAAAAGTATTATAAAGCCTTTCAGAATAGATTTAGGTAGTTATATCATTCTTTTCCCTTCTCACTTTCCTTGTACTTTTCCTTTGCCTCTTTTGCGGATGATCTTTCTCTCCATTTTCAGGAGAATATGTTCTGGAAGAGTATTCTCTCAGGTTTCTTACTTCATTATCTTCCATACATCGGCATCCCCGCCCGGTGTTACCCTTATCACGCCTGATGTTGTTTTGAAAATAACCTCTGCCACTTCCGAGGGAGGCCGGCCTTCGTATCCGGTGAGCCTTGTGGCTGTCATGTCGGGATTGACACAACAGATCCTGAGACGGGGTTGTTCCTCGGCAAGAGCCTGCGTGAAGCCGCGAACCCCAAACTTCGTCCCGCAATAAACAGACATCTCTGCATAGGCGGTCTTGCCTGCGGCACTGGCTATGTTGATAATCCCCTTTTTAATATAAGGAAGAAAGGCACGGGTCAACTTGATGAGGCCTTCCAGGTTCGTCTCGATCTGCCTCTCGATGTCCTTCATTGTATGTTCCTTGAAAGGAATAAAAACTCCCGTCCCTGCATTATTGATGAGGAAATCAACTCTACCATACTTTTTCAGCACCCTTTTGACAATCTCCGAAATGCTCCTGTCATCCGTCACGTCAAGATGGAGAAGCATGGTTTCTTCTGCTCCAAGCTCTCGGCAACGCCTTTCGGCCCTTTCACCTCTGGCTTTCCCCCTGTTGTAGGTGAGAACCAGTTTTACCCCGGCTTGTGCAAACCTGTATGCTGTTTCCCTTCCGATTCCTGAACTTGAACCTGTTATGAGCACAACCTTTCCTTTCACATTCTCCTCCTTTTTTGGGGAAAAATAATTCTACAGTTCCATTTTTTCTCTTTTCCTTATTACTTTCACTACTTCTAATAATATAAGAAAAATGAGGTCTGTTGTGTTATGGATTTTGAATTTGGTAAATTTTTTAAGGTTCTTCAGATTATTCTGTGGATAATAAAACCTTTAATCGTTGTCATTCCGACTTGCTCGGTCACCTCAGGCGACTCGCCGAGGCGAGAATCTTTCTTCCAATTGTTTTGATTCTTTCATGTGGTTTTCAGAAGGATTCTCGACAAGCGAGAATGGCAGAACAAATAACTGGTTTATTTCTTAAATCACAGGCTGAACAGGTTTTCCGAGAATTCAAAATTCAATTGGTTTGTCATTCTGAATTCATTTCAGAATCTCGTAGTTTCAAGGACTTATATTTCTATGAGATCCCGAAATAAATTCGGGATGACAATTGTCGGGCAACCTGTGAGGCCTGCGACTACACCTCACATTGAAGCCAAGTTTTTTATAGAGAAACATGAGAATAGTTTGATATGATCATGATAAGAAAGAAGCGGTAAGATACTTGGCAAACGCAAGAAAGATCAAAAAGGGAGTCGAAACACGTGGTTGAACAATGGATAGCAGAGATAAAACAAAGTTCAGACCCTCAGAGACCTCGGTATGATCCTTATCCATAACGGAATTGTAAGGGCTACTTCAAAAGATGGAAAGAGTGTAAAAGGAATGCGTCTTTCTTATGATAGGGAAAAATTAAATTCCCTGGTCACAGAGTTTAGGGAAAAAGATGGTATCGTGGCAATAAAGGCCTGGATTAACGAAGGGACTCTCAATACTGGTGATGATATAATGTATGTATTGGTTGCTGGAAGATTAAGAACAGATGTCCTTCCAACATTTGAGGAGCTTATATCAAAAATAAAGAGAGAGATTGTTTCCGAAAAGGAGCTCTCTTAGTTTATCTTACAAGGCGAATGGTTGTGATAGAATTTTGTAAGGAGCAGAAATTCTATCAATGTAAAGGAGACATTATGCTGAAGGCAAGAGATATAATGACAAAGGATGTAATAACAGTCAAACCGGACACTACCATAGAAGATCTGGCACGGATACTCATGGAACACCAAATCAGCGGTGCCCCTGTCGTTGATGAAGGGGGTAATGTAACAGGCATAGTCACAGAGAATGACCTCATAGGCAAAAACAAGAGACTCCATATCCCTACCATATTAAGGTTGTTTGATGCCTTTATTCCCTTAGGTACAAGCAGACTGGAGGAAGAGATTAAAAGGATGGCAGCGACTACTGTAGGTGAGATATGTACAAGGAATGTGATTACTGTTGATGAAGCTGCATCCATGGAGGATATTGCCACGATAATGACAGAGAAAAAGATACATCTCTTGCCTGTTTTGAGGGAAGGGAGGTTAGTCGGGATCATCGGCAAAAAAGATCTCATAAAGGGAGTCTCTGGTCAATCTGAATAAAAGACCTCAAAATTTGTTCCTGAAAATATCCTTTTGCTTTAAGAGATAAAACTTTTATCAAAAGTAAAATACATTGTTGGTATAATTAAGACCATGCAAGTTTATGTAAATGGGAAGCTTGTACCTGCGAAAGAAGCAGTGATTTCTGTTTTCGACCATGGCTTTCTTTATGGAGATGGGATATATGAGACGATGAGGGTATACGATGGGGTCACATTCATGCTTGATGAACATCTCAAAAGGCTCTTTCGTTCTGCATCGCTGATAGGACTCACGATCCCCCTTGATACAGATTCTCTAAAAACCGCTATTTATGATACCCTCATGGCTAATGCTCTTAAAAATGCCTTTGTCAGGTTGACAGCATCAAGGGGCTATGGACCCATTGGCCTTGATCCTGACCTCTGCCTGGAGCCCACTGTTGTCATCATTGCGCAGGAGATGAAGGACTACCCGAAGTCATTTTATGAAAAAGGCATAAGCCTCATAATTCCGGAAACAAGAAGAAACTTCAGAGGGGCAATTAATCCTCAAATAAAGTCCCTGAACTTTCTGAATAATATCCTTGCAAAGATCGAAGCGAAAAAACGAGGCACCTACGACGCAGTCATGCTGAATGTATATGGAAAGCTTACGGAAGGAACAATCAGCAATGTCTTCTTTTATAAGAACAGTGTTCTCTGCACACCTTCTCTTGAGTGTGGAATACTTGATGGTATAACAAGGGGGATAGTCATAGATCTTGCCCTGAGAGATGGTTTAAGGGTTGAAGAGAGTGAATTTTCGAAAGAGGATCTCTATTCGGCAGAGGAGGTCTTTATTACGAACTCAACCATGGAGGTCATGCCAATCTCAAAAGTTGACGACCAGAAGTATGCAGTAGGTAACATAACAAAACTCCTCCATAAAGCATACAGAGAAGAAGTAAATACTCATGTGACAAATGTCAAGGCAGAAGGTCCATCTCTTTGGGGATACGAATAAGATGATGGCGCAGATGCTGAATCCGAAAGATATTGCAGGCCTCATTGACCACTCATTGCTCAGGCCGGATGCCACATATACAGACATAGAGAGGCTCTGCGAGGAGGCACAGCAATTCGGATTTTACTCTGTCTGTGTACATCCCAGCTTCATAAAGAAAGCAAAGGATATCCTTAAAGGCAGCAGTGTTAGAGTGACTACAGTAATAGGGTTTCCCCTTGGGATGGCCATCACTGAAGTAAAAGTCTATGAGGCTATGAATGCTTCCCTCATCGGTGCTGATGAGCTTGATATTGTGATTAACATAGGTGCTCTGAAATCAGGAGACTGGATGACTGTCAGAAAAGACATCTCTGATGTGATGGCAGCAACAAAAGGAATCATTCATAAAACGATAATCGAGACCTGTTACCTTGATGACAATGAGAAAAGGAAAGTTGTGGAGATAGCCCTTGATGCAGGTTCAGAGTTCATAAAGACCTCTACTGGATTTGGATCCCATGGTGCGAGATTGAGAGACATCAGACTCATAAAGAGTATTGTTGGGGATGCAGCAGGCATCAAGGCTGCAGGTGGTATAAGGACATCCAGGCGAGTCCTCGATATGCTCAAGGCTGGTGCTACAAGAATAGGAACATCAGCAGGAGTACAGATAATAAGAGGGCTTAAAGAGAATTCGAGAAAAGCTACGTCTTTACAAAATGTAAGGTCGAAAAAGGAGAAAAAAAATTGAAGGAAGAAAGAATAGTAAAAGAAAGGATTAATCTCCTCGATAAGGAACTCGCAACACTGACAGAGAAGTTAGAAGAGTTGAGCGCTTCCCTGGAAGAAATAGAGGATCTGAAGCTCGAGATCAAGGGTCTAAAACTTTTTCTTGGAAGGACATACCCAGATTTCAAAAGCAAGTTCCCTGAGATAATGAAGAAGATTTACAAGAAATAAAGCTCTGGCATGAAGGAATAGTTTTCTTACAGTTTGATATAGAAAAATTCCTCAGCCTTGTGCCGAGTCTTATTTTGCAATTGGGTTTTTCTTAAGAACAGCAGAACGATCTCCTTTACGGAGGACATCGACAATGCTATCAAGAGATTCTTCGTGGAGCTTCTTAATGTCGTCTTTCGTTACGGGGATTAAAAGATTTCTATCGATGAAATTACCAAATTTTTCCTTATTTAGACCCGAGAGGAAGAGCATTCCCCTGAATATCCTTTTATTTGTTTTGAAAGAGAAAAATACACGATCGAGAGAACTCTCGAGGAATTTGTCATTTCTGTATTGAATAACTCTGTCAATAGCTCTTGCTTGAACCCAATATTTCCTGTCAATGAGGCTGTCTGCCCTTAGTTCAATAAAGGTATGCTCAATATTCTTTCTGCGGGTATATATGCTGTGAGCTACGGTATCAGCGGCAAGGTGACTTATATAACCAAGGGAGAAGGCCTTTTCAGAGGATTTCTTTGCAGACTCCAGAAGACTGAATGCCACCTCCCAGCTATGGGAGTTCTTTTCTAAGGGCAGAAGGTTCTTTGCCAGGATAATATCAGCCATGAGATTCCCATAAAGGTAGTCGCCTCTGTATCTTTTCAAAAGGTTCAAGACCCATACAGGCAAGATGGAACCAAAATAATAAATCTCGCTACCAAGATAGACGTGTGTTAAAGGCCCCCATGCGAAAGCCAGAGACGGAATAAGTATGAAAAATATAACCAGGAATAGTCGTAAAAACATTTTCATAATTATAACAGATAGTCTATATCTAATCAAACCATCTTATAGCAGGGTACTCTTCTCGCTTTACTTTTAAGCTCCTTTTATTGATAATTTATAAAGAGAAAAGACTTTAAAATGCCGGATGCCTTAAATGGCCTTAAAAAAAAGTAAAAAAGAACCGGACACTGAAGAATCTCCTTCGAGTAAATTTAAAGGGACTTTCTACCCCCAGAGGGTCGTATTAGATACCAGCCTTTTTGTAAACCCTGATGTAAGAAAAAGTTTTGGCGATACGCCCACAGAGGCTCTTGAGGCATTCCTTTTCTTGGCAGCTCAGATACACATACTGGAGTTTTATATGCCTCCCTCCATTTTTGAGGAGCTTCTGCATTTTGTTGAAAAGGATAAGATACCCGAGGACTTACTCCTGATACTCCATCAAAAGCCGCCTAAAAAACACGAATTAAAATGCCCTGCCTTTCTTTTATATGAGTTGATAGAGGATATAAGAGAGAGGGTAAACAAGGGGCTCAGGATAGCCGAGAAAGCCGTCAGGAGTGCTAAAGAAAAAAGCTCAGATGAGATTATTCAAGACTTGAGGCGGAAATATCGAGAAGCCCTGAGAGAAGGCATAATAGACAGCAAGGAAGATGTTGACCTCCTCTTGCTCGCAATGGAGTTGGATGCCTTACTGATTACGGCAGATCAAGGCTTGATAAAATGGGCAGAGAAGTTAGGGATAAAATGGTTATTCCCGGAGAAGTTTAAGAATTACCTCTTGGGGGCAATAAAAAGATCTGGTCTCCTCACAGGGAAGTTTAAATAGGAGATACTCACTTCTTTTTTAGCCCATTTTAATTCAAAATTCTATACCATGAGGATATAGTGTTTTCGCTCATTCTCGGTCGTATCGACCTCCGAGGGTCGCTTTGACAATCCGCTCGAATACTATATGCTCCCTGAATTTATGAACAATAAGGGTTAATCAAAAAATCCATGCCCCATCAGTTTATGACGGATTTCTCTTGTCCCCTCAGTATAAATCCTGTGAAATTTTGTTCTGTAGAAATGGTCTACCTTTTCTATTGAAAGGAGTTTTGTACTGACGCCAGATCGTTTAAGATGTTCCATTAATGCATATACTGTATTTTTATTTCTTACATTAATCTCAAAAGATTCTCTCACATTCCCACCGTCTGCTACCTCTTTTAAGACCCTCTGTGGTGATAGGTAAAGCGCCTTCGCAGACTCCAGGAGGTAGTGGTCATCTAAAGCAACCCCAAATTCATGACAGAAGAAGAAGGCTCTGAGTATCCTCTGTATGTAAAACCCGTGCGGGGAGCTCTGTTATAAGATCAGATGAGGCCTGTAAATCCCTGAGACATGATGAAAGGGTGACATATTTGATCTGCTTTCCATTTGAGATTGGTTTTATTACGATGCCTTCTCTTCCATCTCTGTCCAGTTCAAGAACAACCTCTTTTACCTTTTCCACATCAGACACACTGAAAGGTCCCTATCTCCTTACCTGTGGGATTTTGTATTGCTCGAAAATTGTGTAACGCTCTTCTATAGAAATTTTTCTGCTCTTTGAATCAAAGAGGTCGAAGGAAAAGAAGGTTACATCTTCATTGATATAAGCTATAATCTCTGCGTTATATGGACTGCCAGGACCTACAACCTCACCATTGATTATGTAGCTAGAATATTTATTAAAAAAATTAAGATCAATTAGATCTTGGATCCTGTTTGTTGTGAAGGGACAGATGAAACCTCCTCTGGTAAAGGCAAGGGGATGATAAAAGGCCTCATCAGGATTAAGAGTTGAGACCAGGGTCTGTCTCTTTTATCTCTTCTTTATATCCACATTTCGTGTCATAGCAGAAGTGTATTAACGTTCCTGTCTTGTCTCTCTTCCCGAGGAGAAATTCTGCACTGCAATGAGGGCACTTTTTGGGTATAGGTTTATACCACAAAGTAAATCGGCATGCTGGGTAGTTTCTGCAGCTCCAGAAAGATTTTCCCCTTCTTGAACGCCTTTCTACGATATCTCCTCCATCCTGTGGACATTTAAAGCCCGTTGATAGGGGTCTCGTATTTTTACATTCAGGATATCTTGAACAGGCAAGGAATTTACCATATCGCCCTGTTTTTATGACCATAGGTGAACCGCATTTCTCACATGTTTCGTTCGTTTCCTGTGCAATCTTTTCTGTGCCTTGTTCTTTGTGTTCTACGTTTTCGGTGTGAAGTGGTTTTGTATTCTTACATTTAGGGAATCCAGAGCAAGCTAAAAATCTTCCATGTCTTCCCCACCTTATGACCATGGGAAGGCCACACTTCTCACATATTTCATCAGTAGCGATATCTTCTGGTTTTATCCTTCCCTTAGTCTTTTCAACCTCTGCTATGTCTTGGATGAAGGGACCATAAAAATCTTTTACAACCTTTACCCACTTCATCTTTCCTTCTTCAATATGGTCAAGCTTGTCTTCCATCTTTGCAGTAAAATCCGCATCAATGAGCTCCGGGAATTTTTCAACGAGAAAGTCATTTACGACAATTCCGAGATCCGTAGGGGAAAACTTACCATCTGTCTTATGGACATATTTCCTGTCCTGGATAGTAGAGAGGATCGTCGCGTACGTGCTTGGTCTGCCAATACCCTTTTCCTCAAGGGCCTTGATGAGTGTCGCCTCTGTATAATGTGGTGGTGGCTGTGTGAAGTGCTGTTTCGGTTGCAGATTGAGGAGTTTTAATCTTTCTCCTTCTTTTAATGCAGGTAATGTCAGACCTTCTTCTTCCTCTACTTCATCTTTCCCTTCCGTATACAAGGCCATGAAGCCATCGAAACGGACTATCGTTCCTGATGCCCTGAACTCTGCACCCCCCTTTAATTCCCCCCGTGGTAAGGGGGGATAGGGGGGGGTAATAATAAAGGTTGTCTGATCAAGCTGTGCTGGCGCCATCTGACTTGATATGAACCGATTCCATATCAATGCGTAAAGGGCATATTGGTCTTTTGAAAGAAATTGTTTTACATCCTCTGGTTTTTTCTCAGGATACGTCGGCCTTATAGCCTCATGTGCTTCCTGTGCAGTTGCCCTGCTCTTATAAAAAGGAGGTTTCTCAGGAACATAATCTTTGCCATAAACCCTTCCGATGAAATCCTTGGCCCCCTCCTGTGCCTCAGAAGCTACTCTGAAGGAATCAGTTCTCATATAGGTAATGAGTCCTACTGCACCTTCTTCGGCAAGTTCAATACCTTCGTAAAGTTGCTGAGCTACTGTCATTGTCTTTTTTGCGGGAAATCTTAATTTCCTCACTGCTTCTTGCTGAAGAGTGCTTGTAATGAAAGGTGGGTAGGGCATCCTTTTTCTTCGTTTCTGCTCTACCTTACTTAATACAAATTCTTTATCCTTCAGGTTTTCAACTAATGTATTTGCAGCAACCTCGTTCGGGATGAGAAATTTGCTACCTGTTTCTGATTGCTGATGTATCTTATGAAGCCTTGCCCAGAAACTGGGGAGTTTAGATCCTTCAAATTCTGCGTTTATGCTCCAGTATTCTTGAGGTTTGAACGCCTTTATCTCGCGATCTCTGTCCACAATAAGCTTTACAGTAACAGACTGTACTCTCCCAGCACTGAGCCCCCTCCTTACCTTCTTCCACAGAAGAGGGCTGAGTTTATAACCGACGAGCCTGTCAAGTATCCTTCTGGCCTGCTGGGCATCGACCTTTTTCATGTCTATCCTGCCAGGGTTTTTTATCGCTTCTCGTACAGCCCGTTCTGTTATTTCATTAAAAATAATTCTGTATATCCTCCCATTTAGGGATTTAGGATCTGAGATTTCAGATGCAATATGCCATGCGATTGCCTCTCCTTCTCTGTCAGGGTCGGGTGCAAGAAAAATCTTATCAGCCTCTTTTGATGCCTTCTTGAGTTCCTTAATGATTTTCTCTTTACCCGGAATTACCACATACTTGGGTTTAAAGTTATTCTTTTCATCAACTCCGATCTCTTTCTCGGGAAGATCCTTGATATGACCAATAGATGCTTTAACAGCAAATCCTTTTCCGAGTATCTTAAGAAGCGTCTTTGCCTTTGCAGGTGACTCAACGATGACAAGGTTACTGTGACTTGATTCAGTAGATTTCATATAAGATAAAACCTGTTTCCCATTATTTGTCTTATAGCGCCTTTTAGTTCTAAACTGAGAAGTATTTCGAGTGCCTTTGATGTTGGTAATCCACTCTCCCGAGAAATAATATCGATATGCTTTGGCTCTCCGGAGAGTAAGTTACAGAGGTTCTTCTCTTCATTTGTTACTTCAATCTTTGCCTTCTCCTTTGATCGTATAAATCCTTTTAAGACAGGCGCAAGTTCCTCAACAATATCCTCTGCCCTCCGCGTGAGTATCGCACCCTTTCTAATAAGTTCGTTTGTGCCTTCTGAAGTAAGCGCAGTTATATTACCAGGAATCGCGAAGACCTCTCTACCCTGTTCAAGGGCATACCCTGCTGTGATCAGTGAGCCACTGTCAGAGGTGGCCTCTATTACGAGCACACCAAGAGAAAGCCCACTGATTATTCTATTTCTCCGTGGAAAGTTTTCTTTATCAGGAGAAGTTCCCGGGGGAAACTCGCTTATAACGCAACCAGAGCCTGCAATTTTATCCATCAAGCCTCTGTTCTCTGAAGGATAGGGAACATCAAGTCCTGATCCGAGTACCGCTATAGTTCTTCCGCCTGCTCTTAATGCCCCTTTGTGGGATATGGAATCAATACCCCTTGCCAATCCGCTCACAACAGTAAAACCCATGGATACAAGCTCCCCTGAAATATTTTCTGCAACAGATGTCCCGTAAAGAGTAGGCTTGCGTGAACCAACAATGGCGATCGCATATCTGTCTTGTGGCTGTATATCTCCCTTCATGTAAAGGACAACAGGGGCATCCTCTATCTCCCTGAGCATTTCTGGATAAAAAGAGTCATGAAGACTTACAACATCTATCCCCTCTTTCTCCAAAACTTTGATTTGTTTATCCACAATTTCCCAGAGAGAAAATTCTTTTATGTTTTTTGCCCTGTTTATCCCTATCCCTTCCAAGGAAAGGAGATCATCCATTTCTGCATCGAAGATTCTTTCAGGTGTCTTAAACAGGGAAAGCAATTTCTTTGCAAAAATAGGGCCTATATCCGGCACCGCGGATAAAGCAATCCAGTACCTGAGATCTGCCATCATAATCTTCAATTCGGAGACTGTGATACGGAGACACGGAGATGTTTCTTTTCCCCCGTTTCTCCGTCTATCCATGTCTTGTGTCGTTTATTTCAACAGGTGTTTTAACCTCAACCGCAGGGCATTGAGTTTTATAAAACCTTCTGCATCTTTCTGATTATATACATTTTCTGCTTCAAATGTTGCAAGCCCGAGGTGATAAAGAGAATTTGGAGATTTTCTTCCGACGACATAACAATTTCCCTTATATATCTTGATCCTGACTGTCCCATTAACGTCTTTCTGTATATCATCCATGAGGGTCTGCAATGCTTTCCTCTCCGGAGAAAACCAGTATCCATAATATATAAGCTCAGAATAGCGCGTTATCAGTGAGTCTCTGAGGTGCAGTATCTCCCTGTCAAGGGTTATTGACTCTATTGCCCTGTGGGCAACATGGAGAACTGTGCCTCCAGGGGTTTCATATACTCCCCTGGATTTAATTCCGACATACCTGTTTTCAACCATATCAACCCTTCCAACTCCATGTTCGCCAGCAAGATGGTTTAATCTCACGATCAAGGTTGCGGGAGACAGAAGTTCATCATTAATTGCAACAGGATCACCCTTCTCATAAGAGATTTCAACAGAGAGAGGCTTATCAGGTGCCTCCTCAGGCGGTACGATCATGGTATACATGTCAGGTGGAGATTCTTGCCAGGGGTCTTCCAGAATCCCTCCTTCGTAACTGATATGAAAGAGGTTCCTATCGATACTATAAGGTCTTTCCTTTGTTGCTGTAACAGGGATACCATTCGTCTCGGAATATTCGATCAGGGACTGCCTTGAATTGAATGGCCATTCCCTCCACGGTGCTATAACCTTTATGGTAGGTTTAAAAGCATAATAGGTGAGTTCAAATCTTACCTGGTCATTACCTTTTCCCGTCGCACCATGGGCAACGGCTTCAGCTCCTTCCTTTTCTGCTATCTCTATCTGTCTCTTAGCAATAAGAGGTCTCGCTATTGATGTCCCGAGCAGATATAAGCCCTCATAAGCTGCATTTGCCCTAAGCATGGGGAATATATAGTCTTTTACAAACTCCTCTTTTAAGTCCTCTATATAAACTTTTGATGCACCTGTCTTCAATGCCTTTTCCCTTATGGCACTTGTATCTTCTCCCTGGCCTAGATCCGCATAGAAGGCAATGATCTCTGCGTTGTACTGCTCTTTCAACCATTTTATCGCCACGGAGGTATCAAGACCCCCTGAGTATGCAAGGACTATCTTATTCATTCAACCCCCAATTATGAGCTTCTTCAAGTCATAAAACCATAGCATAAATCTAAAAAAAATGTAAAATGCATAAATGGAAAATTAAGTAATCCCCCCCATCCCCCCCTTAGACCCCTCTGTATCCCCCCTTAGTAAGGGGGGAATTGAAGGGGGGTGAGGTGGGATTTGAATGGTTATTTTCGGAGAAAAATACAAAACACTCTTGAACAAGGTCTAAATTTCAGATCAGAGTAAAAACGAATTATGAGAAGAAGAGGCAATTGAGAGGAAAGAATTCATTTCCTTGTCTTTAGACATTTACCGCAGTATCCTTTTATCTCGAGAGTGTGTGTTACACCTTCGAAACCTTTCTTTCTGCATATCTTCTTCTGAAGATCTTCTAACGCCTCAGAATAAAATTCTATGACATTACCACATGAAATACAGAGCATATGATCATGGTGGTTTCGGCCAAAGGTTTGTTCATAGTGGGCATGTTTTTCAGTTCTTTCGACCTGTTCAATGAGACCACTTTCAAGGAGTAGAGGAAGAGTTCTGTAAATGGATGCCTTTGAAACTTTCAGTCCTTTTTTCCTCATCCCGATATAGAGTTCCTCAGGGTCGAAATGGCCATATCGAGAAGAAATATCTTTGAGTATCAATTCTCTCTCTCTTGTAAATTTAAGACCCTTACCCTTAAGATACTCTCTGAATACTTTTTCTCCCATTTTCTATTTCTTTACATAGATTCCTTTTGCTATCTCTTCATCGATAGCGATTGTTGTCTCATCTATACCTACAACATACGAAGGTTTTTTCTGCTGGAGTTTAACAGTCCCACCAGGCACAAGTCCTATAGCTGTGAGCTTCTCCATGGCAGGGGTGGTTATGAATACAACCTTTGCAGTTGTGCCGACTTCCATATCTGCAAGAGGTTGTACGAGGGGTTTAACTTCTCGTGTATAGAGTCTGCAGCAGTTTCCCCTCGGTATTGCTCTTCCGTGAGGGCATGTGGGTGGATGTCCTAAAAAGGTGCATATGGCCTCTTCTACCTCAGGACTTATCACATGCTCAAAAAGGCATGCATCCTCTTCGTAATTCTTCAGAGAGAGGACATCGGCAAAAAGCCTTTCTGCAAGGAGGTGTCGTCTTGTTATGTCCCTTGCCCTGAATCGCCCTTTTTCTGTAAAGTGGACTTTTTCTTCCTTGATAATTATTAAGCCGTCTTCCTGCATCTCGAGAACTTCTTTCTCATTGCCAATTTCATTTATGAGATCAGTGAAGTTTACTTCTCCATCTTCTGCCATCTCCCAGATTGCCTCAAGTGCCTCGTCTTCAAACATACTCTTTTCTGTTCCAGAAGATGTCCGAGACCTGCAGAACTTTTTCTTTTCAGGCATCATATGTTACCTATTCCTTTCTAAGACATGTTATAAGTCGTCAAACATCTTAAAATCTTTTAAGATGTTTTGTAATGTTATTTTTGGTTCTGTCATTCCCCGACTCGATCGGGGAATCCAGAGAAAGGACCTGGATTTTCCGGTCAAGCCGGAAAATGACAACCATTGGAACAGAGCTTGCTATGAATAACATTCTATTTTCGATCAATGTCTTCCTTTTGGCTTCTTTACGGAATAAGGAAACAAAATGAATTGCATAATTATCATATAAAAATTTACCTCTATGCAAGCCTATATACTTATATGAAAGTGCATGAGGACCCAATTCAGCAACCCTCCAAAAAAGATTGCCATCGGAAATATTATCACTGCCATGGTAAGAGCCATCTTAATGCCCCGTTCCTTTATCAGCATGAAGAAATGTGCAAGACATGGGATAAAAAGAGTTATTGTAACAAGACTCACCACAGACTGAATGGGCGTGAGCAGTCCCTTTTGCGCCATAGCAAAAAGCCCGGCTGCACCATAGTCTCTTCTCAGAAATCCGATTATGAATGACTCTGTTGTTTTTTCTGGAAGCCCAAGTATGTTTACGATAACAGGTGCAGCAAAACTCTGGATAAGGCCAAGAAGGGCCAGCTTGTGAAGGACAAAGAGGATAAACGTACCGAGCATAAAAAGTGGTACTGCCTCTTTAAGATACCAGATGACCCTGCTTGATGTCTTGACTGCTATATTTGTAAGAGTCGGCTTCCTTAAAGGTGGGATCTCAAGAAAAAATCCTGGCTTTTCACCGGGCACAATCTTTGAGGCAAGATATCCAGAAAAAAGAAGTACCCCAAGAATACTCAACACCCATATTGACATGGCCTTTGCAGAAAGTGCTCCGAGCATCCCCATTATCACCCCAAGCTGTGCAGCACAGGGCACTGCCAAGGCAAGGAGAAATGTTGCTATTATCCTCTCCCGCGGTGACTCAAGTATCCTTGTTGTCATAACTGCCATTGTGCCACATCCCAGACCAAGAACCATAGGAAGGACGGCCTTTCCGCTTAATCCCAACATATTGAATACCTTGTTAGACATGATGGCAAGCCTTGGCAGATAACCACTGTCTTCAAGTATTGCAAATGCTATAAAAAAGGTTGTGGTTATTGGAAGGATTATCCCTATGGAGTATTTCAGTGCCATTGTGATGAGTCCATATTCACCAATGAACATCTCTTGGGCTAACGGAAAAGGAATGACTAATTTTATGAACTTTATAAATATTGGTATGAAGTATGTGTTGAATATTTTGTTCTCAAGCAGATCTACTAGGATCCCAGCGCCAAAGACACCAACAAACTCATAAAGGCCAAAGAGTACAACAAGGAGAAGAGGGATTCCCCATAATGGATGCATGCTGAGCCTTCCGAAGGTAGATGCAAGAGAACCGCCTGCCCGGGGGATCTTCTTGGTGACCATATCTGCTATCTCGGCTGCCTTTTTCAGGCGGGTCTCGTTGATGATCACACTGATAGGCCTTTTCAACTTTTCTTGACACTCGTTTCTGAATTTTTCCAGTTCATTTATGACCTCTACCTCAAGATTTTTATTGAGCCATTCTCGCAGACTTTCATCACCTGAGAGTATCATGAGCGCAATAGACCTTTTTGAAACATTTCCTTCTGGCAGATAAAAAGAAACCTTCTCGATATATTCTTCTATCAGGGGGTCATATCGAACAGTGATTTCTGGCACCTTATTTTTTTTGCTGATAGCTGCCTTCATGCCTCTCATACCTTTTCGTTCAGGTGCAATGGTGCTTACAACTTCAGCCCCTATTAATGACCTGAGCCTCTCGATGTCAATGGTTATTCCTATTTCTCTGGCTTCATCCTCCATGTTAAGATCAAGAATTACGGGCAGCCCCATCTCGCCAAGCTGGACAGTCAACAGGAGGGTTCTTTTAAGGTTTTTTGAATCACCAACTTGTAAAACCACAGAAGGTTTATCAGTCAGGAGGATGTCCCTTGTGACCTTCTCATCCTCACTCATGGGGATAAGGTTATTAACACCGGGGGTATCAACAACGAGGTATTTTCTACCGTCAAGGCTTATATTTGCATAGGAAACCTCTACGGTTGTGCCAGGATAATTGGATACAATTGCATATTTCCCTGTCAGGAGGCCGAATATGACGCTTTTCCCAACATTAGGGTTTCCTATAAGGGCAACCCTTTCATATCCTTTACCCCCTTTATGTCCTCTATATCTATGCCTTAATCGGTGCTCATGCATACTATTTCAACCTCTAATTGAGAATTAGTTTCAGTTGCAATTATAAAGGATATGGGATGCTTTGTCAAGCTAACGGGAAACGTAAGTGAGACATAACTTACCGGGTTTCTAAGAAGAAACTATAGTAATCATAATAAGAATGACAAATCCTCAATAGGAAATATCCGCGTCTCTCATTTCCGGGGCATTATATCAATGGTAAAACTTTGTACTGCTTCACCGCCATGGCCATCGGTAACAGAGACAGTAACAGGAGCCTTTTCCTTAAATTCGGGAGGCACGTTCCAGTGTATCAATCCCGTTGATGGCTCAATTGTCATTTCAGCAGGTGCAGTCTTGAGCGAATACGTGAGGGTATCGCCATCAGGGTCGGTAGCCTTTATTTGGTGCGTATAAACCTTTCCATCAAAATTAAATTTCTTATCTTCGATAATCATTGGAGGCATGTTCTTTATTTCTCTGTGCAAAATAACTGTAGGGCCGTATAATTCTCCGTCAAAAGGAGTTATCTTGACAGAAATCTTGTCTCCTCTCTTGAGGGGAACCTCGAGTCGTTTGCCATTCCCTGCAGGCTCTCCGTTTTTCGTCCATTCATATGCAATGGTTACATCGTCTCCATCTATGTCACTTCCAGAAACCTCAACATTCAAGGTGTCACCTGGTTTAAATATCTCAGGGAGGATTTTAACTCTGGTAATCTCCGGTGGAGCGTTTCCAATTTCTATAATGTCAGACATTATCTCTTTGCCATCTATAACTGCCTTTACTTGGACCTTATCACCCTTTTTTGTCTCTCTGGCGTTGAATTGAGAAGATATCGGACTTTGGGTTACCTGCCCATTTACCAACCATTCTATCTTCGCATCAGAAAGATTAAAGCCTTGAGCAATTACCTTTAATGTTGATTTGCGTGAAGCATTGACAGGAGTAATTTCCAATGCATAGGGCTCACTCTTTGGAGAGACAGATGGTTGAGATTGTTCAGATGCAGTTTTGCTTCCTGCTCCTGAAGGCTTTTGTGTACCCATATCAGCAGGCTTTTCTGAAGAGCAGGATAAAAAGAGAAAGAGAGCTAAGCACCACAAAAACCTGCTCACTGATAAAAACACCTTATTCAGAGTACCTAAAAAATGCATGTTTATGAGTTATAAAAGTTATTTTATATCCTGCATCACATATAATCAATTAATCAATATTGATAAAGAACAGAGAACTTAGCCCTTTCAGATGGATTCGCTGTATTTTCTGCATCCACCTCTATCGTATAAAGATAAGGATAACTCATTACCCTTATTTCACCAGAATTAGAATCTACCACTCCATTGTTTATCAAACCCTCATCTCCTGCGCTGTTACCCTCAACTGTGTCCACTATTTTTGAATAAACATTATATGTAAGACCTGTACCGAGGGTGGAAACCATGTCGTAGGTAGTGTTTATACCAGGATTAATAACCATAGTGTTATCACAACCTGCCCAAGAAGTAGTTGGTGTATTAAGTTTTGCTGCTAATCCTGTATAAGCTGTTCCAGATATATTTACACCATTACAACCAGCAGGCGTTGTGATAGCTGGCGTAAGGGCTGCTATATCGGCTAAAAAGGTGGCAGTTCTTGTTGCATCTCCTCTGAGCCCAGCAAGCTGATATGTGATGTCAATGCCGCCCATACCAGCCTCAGATGCTGTTTCGTATCTCTTTTGCATACCTGAAATCTGAGTTCCTGTTGTTAACATATATATTAATCCTGCCATGATGACGAGAGCAATAGCTGAAAGTAAGAGAACCATTACAAGGGCAATGCCTTTTTCATTTAAAAGTTTAGAGTTTAGAGTTCGGAGTTCAGAGTTCTGTCTTCTCATGTCTACCTCAGATTATTTGGTTTCACAACTAATGTATAGACTTTCCATCTGTAATTTTGCCAGTTTGTACCTATTCTTCTTGCTAAGATAAAGTACTTCCCAACCCAAATTCTCCAATTGTTATTGTTGAGTTTGGGTATGTATAATTTCTGTCATACTGTCCTTCATGGGCAAGGATATAGACTCTCACCTCTTTCACCTGATTCTCTTATTTGCTGTGCATCGATAGCTCCGTAACCATTGGTGTCTATGAGAGTGCTATGTCATCAGTAGTGTTATCAATAGTCCCGTCACCGTTAGTATCCCTGCGATAAACCACCTGCATATCAGCAACACAGTCAAGAAGAGGCAGAAAGTTTGTCAGTCCGCCACCATTCTGGTTAACAACAACTTTTTCTAATACGCCGGTATTTGGTGCACATCTCTGAGGCACATTCGCATTCGAAATGAAATAATCAGCCCTGTTAAATGGCATCCTCAAATCCGTATCAGGATCAACTCCATATACGATACGTGTTTCCATAGATCCGTAGGAGGCCAAGGGACTGAAGTTATACTGCCATAAGTTGTGGAAAAGGTTGCGCCGCTTGCAACTAATGTCCTGCTGTTCAAATCAGTAGCTCCAGGAGAAAGGACAATTACTCGTTATCGGTAGAACCATCATCTTATTAAATTTTCGCTCGATCGGCGTCCATGTTCTCACATTACGGGGATGGTAATGCTGTGTGCTTTCAGAGTAGTCCACTTTCTGACATACATCATTCCTTGCAACATTTATAGCCTTTATGACCACATAATCCGAGCCATTAAAACCTGTACCATTCCCACTTAAAATAGCCCTCGGAGGATTACTGGCATCGTTATATGTGCTGGCTGGTGAGCTTGATGCCTCAGAATAAGTTACTCCTGCAGGTATTATCCACGGCAATCCATACCCTGCATGCTCTATATCCTGTCTCAAGATTTCGAGTCCTACGATACCCTCTATATTGGTCTCTGCTATCTTGCTTTGTTGCTTGAATTGAGTTAAGCAATCCCGTAAATATCTGTGGAACTGCCGCTATAACAAGCACAAAGACAACCATTGTTATCAACAGCTCTATTAAAGTAAACCCTGCTTCTTTTTTAATCAGTAGACAGTATGTAGTAGATAGTAGGCAGGGATATCGTTTCTCTCCTCTTTCATGCTGCCATACTACATACTGTCTACCGTCTGCTGTTTTCTTGTGAATCATGGTCTCCTCACTATTGTTGTAATGCTATGAGTATGGTTCTCACCCTTCCATGTCCATCCCACTGTAATATCCACTCTGTTGACATAGTGTTGAGATTGGTAACCGTCATTCTTGTAGTATATGGAAAATTTGTTATGCTTCTGATGTTTCTTGTAAGAGGTATATCTGCACCATCTGAAACTAAAGAATCAAAAGGTGATGGTTCCTTGCCTCATTCATTCTCATCTCTGCAATGCCTACTGCCTCGTCTCTTAAGATATTCGTCATGTTGGCGTCAATACTTACCAGTGCAGTCTGCATAAGTGCAAGGGAGACTACCAGCAATACCACAAGGGCGATCATCACCTCGACAATGGTAAGCCTTTTTTATTTAGCATCACAATTTGAGTGCTCCATCCCATTTCCCCAATATTTATTCTTGTTGGGGCTAATACTATGCAGTCATAATCTGGTTCTACGGTTGATAGTAACTCTAATAGTCCCATTAGGAGATACGAGTCCCCTATTGTCAAATGTAATATTACCACCACTCCAGGTTAAAGCATATTGAACTGTTTTAGTTGGCAGTACTATAGCATCGTTTGCAATTTCAAGAGTTCCGTTACCATCAGGCGCAGGATCAGTGTCTTCAATATTGTATAGTTGTGTTAGGAAAATTGACAAAGTGCATCCTGTTCCTCTGCATTGCCCTTGCCCTTGCATTCATCAAATCAACATACATTTCCTTTACCTGACTTTCTACCCTATACCTGCCCATCCATCCTGTAAATTCAAAGCCGAGGGCAACAGCTAAGATGCCGATTATTGACAGGACAATTATCAACTCAACTAATGTTATTCCGTGATCTTTATTCATCTTCATTGCCTATTTCAAAAAACCCTTATATTCATCAAATCAACATACATCTCTTTTACCTGACTTTCTACCCTGTATCTACCCATCCAGCCATTAAATTCAAAGCCGAGGGCAACAGCTAAGATGCCAATTATTGACAGGACAATTATTAACTCAACTAATGTTATTCCATGATCCTTTTTTATCTTCATTTTGTATCCTAACTTCCTAACTTTCTAACTTCATCTCTCTTTTATATGTATTGTCCGTTTTACCGGTGGAGGTGGTGACAATAAAGATAAGCCTTGGGCAGTCGGCGGGACACCTTCCAGTGCAGATGTTCTCCTTCCACCCATTTCTGAGAGGGCTTGTGACAGATTTATCTGTTCAATACTACCTGTTGATACCTGGAGTAATGCAGTTCCTTTTAATAAAGCGCCACCTGCACCTCCTGTGTTGTATCTTACTCCCCATATGAAACTTTTACCACCAAGCCCACACTCATCACTATATGGCTTGTACGTTGTAAAAAATGCAAGGCCTGTTGTTGTTGCTAATGGGTCTGTTATAACCCTTTCAGCTCTGTAGCCTCTCGTCACAGGGGTGACCCCCTTCAATGTACGTGTAGTTACCAGAAGATTCGAGATTAATATACCAGCCTTTAAAACTCGCAGAATCAGCGGTATTTTCTGAAGGGACACTTCCAATAGAAGTACATTAGTCAGAGTCACCAAGACTTACTGTGCTGGTACAACTTGTAGTTAATGCCCGATAACGAGAAACAGGGCTCCTTTATAGCAAAGAGTTTTCTCTGGTTATCTGCATCATCTGTGGTAGAGCCCAGTTCATAGAAATATCTTCCTGTCCCGAAGAAAAGCCACAGAATGCCTTTCCTTTGATTCTGTAACTGTGCGACAGAGGAAGTAACAGGGCCAATCCCGTCTATCACCTGACTCCAGACCCAGTTGGCAGGGTTTGCGTCTTCTTTTGTTACAAGCCTTCCAACTCCTCCATCTGTCCAGGTATAGTTTGGACTTGAGCCTGTTCTCTTTACATATCCAATATAAATGACATCATCCTTATAATCTACATCAGGATCATTTGTAGCATTAAGCATAGAGCCAGCAAAGGCAAAGGGAATTCCAGTGTCTATGGTTCGCTGAAGCGAGCCGTCCTTCAGATCGAGTACAAAGAGCCTCAGATTCTGGTCAGAGCGACCGAGGAACTGTTGTTAGTTGTGTCTATTGGCCCTGTCGGACCAGAGCCGAAGACAACAAACCATTTACCATTTTTGTCTTGATCTCCAGGCCTGACTACTGCAGGACCTGTTGTTGCAAAGCCAAGATTATCATTCGAAAACTCCCAGAGGAGCTGCGGAGGATGCCCAACTGGATCATCCGGGTAAGCGAGAGAATCGGTAATGTCAAGCGCGAAATAAGAAGAATACCCTACGCCGCTCGATGGTGTTTTTACACAGTCTGGCAATCCACCTGTTGTTGAATTACAGGAGCCGGTGCTATTTCTGCATGCTCCACCATACCTCATGCCGCCGATGAGAATTGTCCTCCATGAAGAGACATCTCTGGTATTCCCTGAAATGTCTCCTGACCCTGGAGCACCAATGCTTGCATCAAAGATAAAAGGACTGAGATCAACAGTATAGACGTGGCAGTATTCTGGGTCCATGATATATCTAAGATATGGCAGCGCATTCTTTGGTATAAATGCCCATATCTTCCTTTCCAATGGGGTTACTGACAGTCGAGTTTGTCAGGCATGCTTTATCATATGTTCCAAAGGTACAGGTATTTCCGGGAATCTCTGGGATTTCCAGCTTTCCGAGTTTGAAGGCATGGAGCATCCCGTCATTCCCTCCGGTAAATACCATTCCCCTGCTTTTATAACCTGCTGTTTCTGTAAAGTCTTTGTACGTAGTGTCATTATATTTGCTATCATAGGTATTCAATGGTATCCATGAAGCGATTCTCGGAGTCGAATTTATTACATCGCCGAACTTCCATACCTTTGTGTCGATACCAATAGTCACAGTCCTTTTTCTATAGTCATCTATTCCGTCAGCAGGATACTGATCAATGCCTATAACATCTGGCGTGCCATCGCCATCTAAATCTTCTGTAGTAAGACCTTCTCCTTGTGTGTAACGGATGATATACTGTGCCTCTGTATCATCAGAAGCCTGCAGGTATGTCCTCAATGTGGATGCATTTGCCGTAGAAAAGGAAATTAAATTCGTTCCTGTTATTGTTGTATAAATCGACCTTGGATCTGAAGTGATATCCCTGCTCCATAACATTTCGCCTGCTCCCCAGATATTTCCAATGTTTTCGAACGAAACTGTTGGCTTCGTGATATCAGCATCACCATCACCATCCGTATCCTGATATCGTCTTGCCCTTGTCAATTGGGCAGTAGTATCAAAATAGAGCTGTGCTATATAGTCATCTATGAGATTGAGTTTTCTATCCGGGCTCTCTGCAACGGTATCCTCTCTTATACTGCTGTTTGTAAAAAAGGGATCTACATAGTACCACAGATTTTGATTTTCCCCTGTCCAGAAGATTATGTCGTTTCCAAATCTCCGCCTCGGATAAAAAACAGCCTGAACAAGGTTTGCTCCTCTTCCCTCACCTGATGCAAGGACAGAAGCTGCCGTACCAGAGGATGCACGTCTGAGAATACTTCCAAGGGCATTTGAGATAGCCTGTTCAAGTTCGTTCCCATCAGTGGCCTCATAAAAGTTATCAGGCTCACCGTCACCATTCTGATCCCATTCTGTTTGGAGGTCAGGTCTGTTATTTCCATTGATATCTTCAAAACCCCCATTTATGGCAGCATATCTCAGAAGTGTTGATCCCTTACCAAAAGCAAAGACAGCATAAAGGGTTAAGTTTTGAATACCTGACATATTATTAACCCCAAGAGTAGGGTTGTTCCTCAGGTCTGTTGTGTGTGCCCATAAGGCTACATCTTCAAGACCAGCGACGTTGTCACCTGCTGAGCAGGAAGGAAAGGTTGCAGCAGGGAAAGGAGCCGACAGCAGGACAGCTACTGCCTGAACAATCATAATTAGACTTTCCAGCAGCATAAGTCTCTTATCGAAGCAGGAAGATTCCCATCAGAACATGGTTCACCATCAGTGATAAACAGCACATAGCTCTTTGAACAGGAAGGCCATCGGGGAGAGCCACCTGTTCCATAGTTGTAAGGATCAGCATTATTGTTTATGGAATAGTTATTACTAGGGCCGTACCTCGGGCCTGGCCCACTTTCGATGCTCGCTTGCTGGGCGAAATAACCGGCTACTGTCCATAATGTTTCTCCAAGAGGTGTATTTGTTGTGCCCATTATGCTGCTTGGGTCATTATTTATCTGGTTTACTATGCTTGATAGACTTCCGCTAGCAACATTCACCTGAACAAAACCGCCGTCCGGGGTTGGATTATTAGGACGATAAAATGAAAGCCCTAATCTCGCACGGGTACCAACAACCTTCTGGAGAACGCCTTCAACAGGAGGTGAAACTACAACATCTACAGAAAAAGTACCACTAATACCTGACACACTAAATGAGGATGTAGCTGAGCCTCCTGTACTGAAAGTGAATGTCCTATTCCCACTATAAGGTGTATAGTCATTTGCATTTGATATTTGCTTGTATATACCTCTTCCAGCATAATCGGCTATCTGCCCTAAAAGCCTGGTATTTGCACCTGAACCTGTACTCTTTCCGCCTGCCATAACCTTTCTTATAACATCTACTCTTCTCATAGTCAACCAGTTCAAAAAATT
>CAWGWX010000022.1:0-17589 GCA_963826355.1 Nitrospirota bacterium
CATTATCAATTATCCCAGCCCTTTCTCTTGGCATACTAACCCATATGAATCTGATTACTGTTTGGCAGGTTGCACTCCTTGCAACATTCCTCGGTACCGTAAATGCTTTCGACATACCTGCACGGCAAGCATTCATTATAGAAATTGTAGGGAAAGAGCATCTTACGAATGCCATAGCATTGAATTCTGCTGCCTTTAATGGTGCACGTATAATCGGGCCTGTTATTGCCGGGATGGCAATTGCTTACCTGGGGCTCCCTGCATGTTTTTTCCTGAATGCCTTAAGTTTTCTTGCTGTCATTATTGCTCTTTCAAAAATGAAGATGAAAGGTTATATAGAAGCAAGTTCTAAGGGGTTTATAAAAGATTTTATGGAAGGAATACAGTTTATAAAGAGCAAACCCGAAATTTACAGTATCATACTGCTTATTGCAGTATTCAGTCTCATAGGCATACCGTATATAACCTTTCTTCCCGTGTTCGCGGGGGAGGTGTTGAGAGCAGGTCCTGAAGGGTATGGATTTCTTGTTGGTGCAACAGGCATAGGGGCCTTATCAGCGGCCCTGTCTATCGCATTTAGAGGTGATATTCAACAAAAGAAAAGGTTTATGTCAACAGCAGCACTCTGTTTTTCCTTTTTCCTCTTAGTCTTTTCCGTATCCAGGACTTTTTATCTTTCTGTATCTGCCCTCATCTTTGTGGGATGGGGAATGGTGAGTTTCCTCGCAACAGCAAACAGCTTTGTACAGCTTTCGGTATCAGACAGCATCAGGGGAAGGGTGATGAGTGTATATGCCCTTGTGTTTCTCGGGTTCGCCCCGATCGGGAACTCCCTCATTGGCATGCTGGCTGCTTCAATAGGAACAACAAGGGCGGTAACCGTTTCAGCCATAATCTGTATTATTGGATCAGGTCTGTTTATGTACAGAAATTATCGACTTCATTGATTAAAGGACGGTTTGAGATTCTCAATTTGAAAAATATCTGCTTGTGGCAGGTTCGATTTTGAATTTGTTTAAAGGTTAGATTTTTATTTAGACTTTAAAGGGGGATACTATTATGAGGGTCCTTGCAATAGATACGTCGACAATGCTTGGAGGAGTAGCTGTTATGGATGACCTGTTGGGTCTGGTTGCGGAGGTAAGGTTTAATGTGAAGTCTACACATTCAGAGAGGTTGATGACATCTATAGAATATGTCCTGAAACAATCAGGATATACAATAGCTGATATGGATTTCTTTGCAGTAGCTATAGGCCCTGGCTCTTTCACAGGGCTGAGAATAGGTTTAAGCACTGTTAAAGGCTTTTCATATGCAACGGGAAAGCCAATAGTCTCTGTTCCTACGCTCGAGGCACTTGCACACAATTTTCCCTTCAGCCAATATCCTGTCTGTACCATGCTTGATGCGCGAAAGAAAGAGGTGTATGCAGCCTTGTTTAAATGGAAAGATGATAGTTTCATAAGATTGATAGATGAGATGTCAATAAAGGTCAATAGGCTGATAGAAAAAATTAATGAAACATTCCTGACGTGTAAGGTTATAAAAGAAGATAAAAATAATCCTCCCTTGCCCCCCTTTAGTAAAGAAGGGGTGGGGGGATTATCGGATGAAAAGATTGTCTTCACCGGTGATGGAACAATCCTTTACAGAAATGAAATTGTTGATCTCATGGGTGAAAGGGCTATCTTTGCATCCCCTGAAAAGCTGGTGCCTTCACCAGCTAATGTAGCCTACATTGGAATAACGAAGGCTTTGAAAGGCGAATTCTCTGAGCCTATTAGCCTTATTCCATTTTATATAAGAAGAGCAGAGGCTGAGCTCAAGGAAAGTGAGAAAGCAGAGAGCGAAGAGCAAAGAGCAATGTAAACCCACCCATCCTCCCCGTAGACCCCTCTTCAATTCCCCCCTTAGTAAGGGGGGAATAAAAGAGGGGTAAGGAGGGGTTACCTTCCCCTACCTTGAGGGGAGTGGATTTGGGGGAGGGTGGAATGAGAAGGATTATTCTGAGACAGTAAAATTGGAATAGAGTTCGCTGTGAATATAATAGGTCTCCCATGACTGAAGTAATTATCCGAGGAATGCAATGGTCGGATGTCCCTCAATTTCTGAAGATTGAACGCGTATCCTTTTCCACTCCCTGGTCTGAAACTGCCTTTTTAAAAGAGATCTACAATACATATTCAATAACAAAAGTTGCTGTATTTGAAAATGAGGTTGTTGGCTATATCTGTGTCAACTATTTGATCGATGAAGGACATATCCTGAACCTTGCAGTTCATCCTGACCTGAGGAGAAGAGGAATTGCTACAGCCCTCGTTGAAAAAGTTCTCGATAAACTGAAAGAGAGGGGTTGTAAGTCTTTGTCCCTTGAGGTCAGGGTTTCAAATCATGATGCGATACAATTTTACGAACGCTTTGGCTTCAGACCTGTGGGTTTCAGGAAGAACTACTACACATTGCCGATGGAAAATGCAGTTCTTATGGTGCTCGATATGTGAACTATTTCCACGCACCTTTAATATCTGCCCCACACTCTGAACATCTTCCATCTTTAAGCTTATTTTCGATAATGCTGAAACCAAAGCGCTTGATAAGTAGCTTTTTGCAATTGTGGCAGTAGGTATTTTCTCCACCTTCTCCTGGAACATTGCCTTCATACACATATTTAAGACCCGTTTCAAAACCGATATCTCTCGCCTTCCGCAGTGTCTTTACAGGTGTCCTCGGTTTATCAGTTAATTGAAACGTCGGATAAAACTGAGTTACATGCCAGGGTATAAAAGGATCAACAGATTTGATAAACCCTGCAATGTCCCTCATGTCTTCTTCAGAGTCATTGTAGTCAGGGATTATCAGTGTCGTTACCTCAACCCAGACACCAAGTTCCTTCATGAGCCTTATCGTCTCTTTTACTGGCTCAAGTCTGGCACCACATATTTTATTGTAAAAATCATCGTTTCCCTTGAGGTCTATGTTATTTCCGTCGAGGTAAGGTGCAATAACCCTTGTTGCCTCAGGAGTTGTGTATCCGTTACTCACAAATACATTCTTGATACCTTTTTCGTGCGCGAGCCTTGCGCAATCATACGCAAACTCAAAGAAAATGGTCGGTTCAGTATAGGTATAGGAGATGCTCTTACAGCCATTCCTTTCTGCTGCCTCTACTATTACCTCTGGAGTAACGTGCTGTCCGAGAATTTCACCCTCGTGTTCCTTTGGATACTGAGATATTTCGAAATTCTGGCAGTGTTCACAGCGGAAATTGCAGCCTACTGCTGCAATCGAAAAGGATGTTGAGCCGGGCTGAAAGTGAAAAAGGGGCTTCTTCTCTATAGGGTCAATATTCATAGAAACAACCCTACCGTAAACAAGGGTATATAAAGTGCCATCTATGTTCTTCCGAACATAACAGATGCCTCTTTTTTCATCCTTGATGAGACAGTGATGGGCACAGAGAAAACACCTGACTTTCTTCTCATCGAGTTTTTCGTAAAACATAGCTTCTTTCATAATAAAAATTTACTCCTTTCTCGATATTTCCTTTTCCAATGTTTCCCTTATTTTCTCAACAGCCTCAGGATTAGCAAGGGTAGTAATATCTCCTGGTTCTTCACCCATGGCGATTCTCCGTACCACGCGGCGCATAATTTTACCGCTCCGTGTTTTTGGTAAATCCGGCACAAAATGAATCCTTTCCGGACGAGCAATCTTGCCGATTTCTTTCTCAACGTGTCCTATCAAAGCATTGATAAGGGAAGGGCTTGCCTGTTCACCATGTCGTAAGGCCACAAAAGCCACAATACACTGACCCTTTATTTCATGCGGCATTCCAACAACTGCTGCCTCTGCTACCGAGGGATGTGTTATGAGAGCTGATTCTATTTCGGAGTTACCCATACGGTGTCCAGCAACATTCAGTACATCATCGGCCCTTCCTTGTAGCCAGAAGTAGCCGTTTTCATCTTTACGAGCCAGATCTCCTGTGAGGTAGACATTGAGGTATTTACCCCAGTATCCCTCAGCATATCTTTCAGGAGCCTTATAAAGACCTCTGAGCATTCCCGGCCAGGGCTGAGTTATTACCAAATAACCACCGGCACCAGCGGGAACAGGATTTCCTTTTTCATCATAGATGTCTGCCTTGAATCCTGGCAGAGGTTTTGTTGCTGAGCCAGGCTTGAGGGGAGTTATAGGAAGGGGAGAGATGATAAAATTGCCAGTTTCAGTCTGCCACCACGTGTCCATGATTTGACATCTCCCTTCTCCGATATTTTCGAAATACCATATCCAGGCTTCAGGATTTATGGGTTCTCCAACAGTACCTAAAAGCCGTAAAGAAGTCAGATCATAGAGCTTTGGCCATTTTTCCCCAAATTTCATGAAGAGTCGAATCGCTGTGGGAGAGGTGTAAAAAACAGTTGCTTTATACTTTTGTAAGATAGACCAGAACCTACCGGGTTCAGGCCAATCAGGTGCGCCTTCATACAAAAGAGATGTAACACCGAGGATAAGAGGAGCATAGACAATGTAGCTGTGTCCTGTAACCCAGCCAATATCTGCTGAGCACCACCAAACATCACTCTCTTTAAGATCAAATACCCATTTCAGGGTAAAGGATGTACCCAATGCGTAGCCACCATGCACATGGACTACACCTTTTGGTTTTCCTGTGGTACCAGAAGTATAGAGTATATAAAGGGGATCCTCTCCATCTAATATCTCTGTTTCACATTCGTCAATAGTGAGACCAATCTGTGGAAGAAATTCTCTTGTCTTCTCGATGAGTTCATCCCACCAATAATCTCTTCTTTCTCGAGGGCTTAGTGGATCTCCTGGATACCACTTAACGTCCTTTTTTGGTAAAACCTCCTCAGAGAGGCGTTTATAAACGATGACATGCCTTACTGTGGGTGCATCCAACAATGCTTCATCAACCTGTTCCTTGAGCATGACAACCTTACCGCGCCTGTAGAACCCATCACATGTTATTACTGCCTTTGCTTCTGCATGATTTAACCTCTCTCTTAAAGCGATACCACTTAGGCCAGAGAACACAACAGAATGTATGGCTCCGATCTTGGCACAGGCAAGCATAGCGATAGGAAGTTGCAATATCATAGGAAGGTAAATTCCTACTCTATCGCCTTTCTTGATACCCAATATTCTTAAGGAATTGGCAAATCTATTAACCTCTTTATAGAGGTCTGCGTAGGTAAATGCCTTTTCTTCTAAAGGCATTCCCTCGTTTGTCGTAGGTTCTCCTTGCCAGTAATAGGCAACCTTATCTTTTGCTTTATGTTTGTCTAAGGCATCAAGAGTGATGTTATACTTTGCTCCAACAAAAAACTTTGCATAAGGTGGATTCCAATCCAGGACTTGAGAATATCCATCAATACTTAGTCCTACCTCTTTTATCATTTCAACCCAGAACCTCTGTGGATCTTCATCAGCCCAGGCCCGTAATTGTTCTTCATCTTTAATCCCGTGCTTTACCATCCAATTGTATACATTCGTGGTCTGAATAAACTCTGGTGAAGGCTCGAATTTTCGTTCTTCTTTCAATAAAACACGCGTAGCACCTTCAGGTATAAGCTTTCTTGATTCCATACGTCCCCCTATACCATTACATCCTTTATTGCATAAAGGACTTTAAAGCGCTTAGCAATAGCCTCAAGGAGTTCAGACAATTTCTTTTCCTCTATGTCTGTTCGTACAAACAGATGTCTATGCCCCTCCTTGTCCGCATTATAAGATGTCATAACACTTACTATCCGACCGCCATGAGTCCTTATGGTATTGATTACCTCTTGAGCAGTTCCAGGGATATCTGGTAGCTCTACAGCGATTTTTATTCCCCTCGAGTTAAACCACTGATATCCACTAACGCCCTAAATATATCTGTTTGAGTTATCACACCTACCAGCTTTCCTCCCTCCACTACAGGCAAGCCGGATATCTTTCTTTTCAACATCATCATAGCAGCCTTCTCAATGGATTCATCCGGTCCGATTGTGTAAAGATCTTTGGACATGATATCTTTAACCTTGACTTCACTGAGGAGACTGTAAATCTCGTGGACATCCAGGGAAGTGGCCTTAGATGGTGTTGCTTCCTTTAAATCCTTGTCAGTAACAATACCTATGATGTCCCCATTTTTTACAACAAGAAGTCTTCTGACGTTATTATCCTTCATAATTCTGAAGGTTTTTATTATTGGTGTGTCCTCATCAATCGTAATCACTTTTTTCGACATACAATCCCTTACTAACATGTGGATCTCCTTTCTTTGCGTTGAAAAGAATAGTTTTATTCTTAAACTCGATATTCCTTCTACTCTTGTTACAGGGTTTCCTTATGTCATTCCCACGAATCCGCTTTAGGCGGAGGGAATCCAGACGCCGTCCCCCGTATCAAGTATGGGGCAGGCTCTGCGAAAGCAGGGAACTAATTAATGAATTGGATTCCTGTTTTTACAGAAAACCCTGGATTCCTGCTTCTGCAGGAATGACCATATAAGTCATAAGAATCTGTTCAGTTTTTTTGATACCCTGAGGTCTTGCCGCAGGGTCATTCATTTCAAAAAACTCTCTTTATTATAATGAAAATCACATCAGAGAATGAAAAAAATGTATATAGTTAAAATATAGGGCAAACCTTTAGGTTTGCTATAAAGCAAGGCTGAAGCCTTGCCCTACAAAACTCTCCCTTGACAGGGGAGGGGAAAGAGTTGTTAGACCCGTTAGATAAGAGAGTATTTCAGCATTCCTCCACAAAACCTTTTGCTACTTCCTCTTATTTCATTCACGTTTTTTCCAGATTTTCCTTATGGTATACTTAGTCTAATATTTTGGGTTTGAATAAGAATTTTTCATTACTATGAATACATTTAAACCAGTTGCGTTGGGTATAGCCCTTGGGTTCGTGTGGGGTGGTGCATTATTTCTAACCACATGGCTTTCATATTTCACAGGGTATGGAAGGTTTTTTCTTGTAGCGATACCGCAGTCTCTCTATCCGGGATATACTATCTCCCCTTTTGGAAGTTTCCTTGGTCTTATCTATGGCTTTATTGATGGCTTCATCAGTGGGGCATTGATAGGGTGGATTTACAACAAGATTGTGAAATAATCTTTGCGTTAAAAGATTATTCTACCTTCCTTCATTGGTGAAATTTGTTATTATTGGAAATGTAACATTTTTTATGAAATCATTAAAACGATCTTTCCATGAAGATAGAAGGATAATAGAAATTATCAAATGAGCAGACTCCTCATTCCTATAATAATTCTCACTGTATTTGTGTCCTTTTTCAGGCTTGGATCTGTGACACTTTTTGATGTTGATGAGGCTGTATTTTCAGAGGCAGCAAAGGAGATGGTGCAAAGTGGCAATTGGATAACTCCAACATACAACGGAGAGAATCGTTACGACAAACCTATCCTTTTCTACTGGCTCATGGCTGTCTCTTATAAGATGTTTGGGATAAATGAATTTGGAGCAAGATTTCCGTCTGCCGTTGTATCTTGCTTACTTATATTTTCTCTATTCTTCTTTATAAAACATTTTCAGGATCAGAAAACTGCATTGTGTGGGGCAATTTCCCTTGTTTTATCCATGTCTTTTTTTGTTTATTCCCATGCCGCGGTGACAGATATGACATTGACCCTTTTTGTAACTCTTTCCTTATTCTCTTTTTATTTTTCGGTAGCTTGCAATGAAAAGTACCCGGGACAAGATACTATTTATAGCTATGGATTTTATCTCTTTTCAGCACTTGCCTTCCTTACTAAGGGTTTGATAGGGATAGTTTTCCCTTTCGGTGTTGCACTTGTCTATATGATCGCTACAGAGAAGTGGGGGGGCATCAAAAAGGTATTCAGACTCAAAGGACTAGTACTTTTCCTGCTGGTCTCTGCCCCCTGGTACATTGCACAATTATCAATAAACGGTCAAGAGTTCATTGACCAGTTTTTTATAAAGCACCACTTCAAGAGATACATGGGAGTTATCTCAGGACATAAAGGACCTCTGTATTATTACATTCCGGTATTGATTATCAGTTTATTCCCATGGATTGCATACCTTCCAGCAGGGATTAGGAACACATTGAAAGAAAAAGAGAGACTTTACCTTTTTGCTTTTCTATGGGTTGTTTTTATATTCGTATTCCTCTCATTCTCGACAACAAAACTCCCTAACTATATACTTCCAGCAATTCCCGCTGCTTCCCTGCTCATCGCCTCTGGTATGAAGCTTCCAGATAAAAGATGGTGGCAGTTCAGTCATTTCTTCATGGTAGGTATTGCAGTATTCATGAGTGTTGCTTTCCATATTTTAGGACGATATCTCATCAAGTTGGGGATTACTTATCCTGAATGGCTCTATTTTTTAACTGCGATAACTGTTTTATTGGCAGTGCTGAGTTTTTATTCTGCATTGACAAAAAAAAGTATTTCTATTGTTATCGCAGGCATTATGATCGTCTTTTTCTCTATACTTTCGGTGAAGGCTTTCCCTCTTATCAACCAATATCTTCAAGGCACACTTCATAAATATAGTTTATATGCAAAAGGAAGACTCTCTTCTGATGAAAGCATTTATATTTATGGTATTAACAATCCAAGCATAGCCTTTTATTCAGGCCATAAAGTGATAAACCTCAGAGGGAAAGATATGCTCACAACTCTGTCCGATAATGAACACCACGCTATTGTTATAACAAAAACAAAGAATATTGCAGCCATAGAAAATCTGGGGTTTCGAGTCTTAGAAAAAGATGAAAGATATGCAATTCTTGAAAGACAATAAAAAACTATTTTTATTAGCAGCTATGCTGCCTTTGTTTTTCTTTTGTCTTGATAATGGTGCCTATGTAGAGTCGTTCTTTGGTTCGCTCAAGACGGAGTTGGTTCATGGTGAGCGTTACCATTCAAGGCTGGAGGCGAGGCTCAGTATTTTTGAGTACGTAGAAGTGTTTTATAATCGTCAAAGAAGGCATTCGGCATTAGGGTACAGGAGCCCAGAGCAGTATGAAAAGCTCCTGAATGAAACTTAATCATGTGTCCACTTTTTTGGGTAAAGGTCAAGGTGAAATCCTCTCCTATCGTAAAAATAATTTAGTGCGTAGTAGATGAAGTAATCAATAAAAGATAAAGGTTCTTGAAACTGGAGATTAAGTAGATGTACTATTTCATAAGAAGTTTTTCCTGTGCTCAATCATGCATGGTATACTGATATAGTCTAAGTTTCAAATAGATACTTTTGAAAAAAATCAAAAAGGAGATGATAAAGAATGAGAAAGGTGTTTATGATAGCTACCCTGATATTGTCTGTCTGTGTACTGTCCACATCTCTCCGTGCCAAAGATACCTCAACGGAACAGACGGGAGAGTCATTGTTTAATAAGCATTGTGCCTCTTGCCATCCGAATGGCGGTAATATCCTGAATTCTAAAAAGAGTCTTTACAAAAAAGACCTCGAAGCAAATAACATTTTAAAAGCAGAGGATATTGTGAGGATAATAAGAAATCCGGGACCGGTCCCGACACATCCTCAGGAATGGGCAGGCATGACAATGTTTGATGAAAAGAAAATCTCAAACGAGGATGCTCTCAAAATAGCAGATTACATTTTAAAGACCTTCAAATAAAATGTTTGCTGCATTACAGTAGTTGGCGGGAGATGGTATATGTCTAAAGTCTATTTTGCATCAGCAAGGGCGATGAAATGGAAATATGATGACAGTATGCCCGGCAAGCTTGAGAGGCTTCTCAAGGAGATAAATCTATCAAACAATTTTGAGGCTAAGGAGTGGGTGGCTATCAAGACCCACTTTGGTTCTGAGGGTGCTCACAGAATAGTAAGACCTGTTTTTTTAAGAAAAGTTGTCGAGGCATTAAAGTCCTTTGGAGCAAAACCTTTTGTAACTGATACCGTAAGGATTAAAGGTCTTGACTATCTTGAGGTTGCCAATCAAAACGGGATCAACCACCTTTCAGTGGGAGCGCCTGTTCTCCTTGCTGATGGACTCTATGGGAATGACAACATTATGGTGAAGGCCGGTGAAATTCTCGGTGAGGTCGCCATATCAAGCGTAATATATGATGTCCCCGCAATGGTCGTATGCTCTCACGTGAAAGGACATATTCAGGCAGGTTATGGAGGTGCAATAAAGAATGTTGCAATGGGCGGGGTGAGTTCACGCCACAGGGAATGCGGATGGAAGTGTGGACGGGGTGCAATGCATACAATAGGAGAGGGCAAACTGATTTGGCATAAAGAAAGATGTGAACTCTGCTACCAGTGTGAGGAGATCTGCCCACTTGGAACCATAAAATTTGAGAATGAGCTTTTTAATTATAAAGAAGAGGACTGTTGGAGGTGTGGGAGATGTACGAGGGTCTGTCCTTCAGGAGCTCTCACACTTCCAGGTGATGATGAGAGGTTTATGCGTTCTCTCGCTGAGGCAGCAAAGGCGGTCCTGAGTAGCTTTAAAGAAGGTAAAGTTATCTACATAAATTTTCTTACAGAGATACAGCCTGAATGTGATTGCATGCCTGTTGCAGATGTACCTGTCATACAGGATCAGGGTATTCTCCTTTCAGAGGATATCGTCTCGATTGAACAGGCAAGTGTAGATATGCTCTTGAAGGCTGAGCCCCTGCCGCAATCGGCATCAGAGGAGAAAGCAATAGCAAAGGGCGATGATATCTTATACAAGATCTCCGAGAAGCCATACTGGATTCAGATAGAAGAAGCAGAAAGGCTTGGTTTGGGTAGCAGGAATTACGAAATTATAGACAGTTAAAGGAACAATATAAAGTATTACTTGAATATACTTATGTTCTGTAGGCTTTGTTTTTTCTAATATATTCTTCTGTCAGATCGCAGGTCAAGACCTTTACAGAGGACCCTCCAAGATTGAGGTCAATAATTATCCTGATCTCTTTTCCTTTTAAAATTTCCGCTGCCTTTTCATCTTTTCCTGTACTCATTCCTTTATTTACAACTTTTACCTTTCCGAAATAGATATCTATCTTTTCTTCTTTAACCATAATGCCAGAATATCCGAGGGCTGCCATGATACGCCCCCAGTTTGGGTCATTTCCATAGATGGCTGTCTTTACAAGGTTTGAATTTGCTACTGCAAAGGCAGCCTTTTCTGCATCTGCCTTAGTCCTTGCACCCTTCACTTCAATTTCTATAAACTTAGATGCTCCCTCACCATCCTTCACAATTAATCTTGATAAGTTAAAGGTGACTTCGTGGAGAGCCTTTTTGAAGATATGGTACGATTCTGACTTCTCTGTGATTAGAGGATTGCCGATCATGCCGTTAGCCATCATGAGCACTGTATCATTCGTTGACCTATCACCATCAACGGTGATCCTGTTGAAGGATTCCTTTACAGCATCCCTGAGTGTTTTATCCAGTGTCTTCTTTTCCACTGCAATATCTGTTATCAGAAAACAGAGCATCGTTGCCATATTGGGCCATATCATTCCAGCACCTTTACAGATACCTGTGATGATCCCTGTCTTATTATTGATCTTTATCCTTTTATTCACAATTTTGGGGAATGTGTCCGTGGTCATTATTGATGCTGCAACATCCTGTATCTTTGATTTGCCGAGATTACCTATCAGTTCGGGAATCTTTGGTCTCACTCTCTCCATAGGCATAGGTATGCCTATAACACCTGTAGAACAGATATAGACGAGAGAGGGTTTTGTATTGAGTCCATGAGCAACACGTTCTGCTGTCTCGGTGGCATCCCGCATACCTTTTTTGCCTGTGCATGCATTGGCATTGCCGCTATTAACCACGATAGCCTGCCCCTTACCCGACCTTATCTTCTTCATGTCTAATCGAACAGGTGCAGCCTTAATCCTATTCGTTGTAAATGTGCCAGCTATGTTTGCCTCTACCTTGGAATATATGAGAGCAAGGTCTTTACGATCAGGGTATTTGATTGCGGCCTCTGCAGTGGAAAATAAAAAACCTTTTGGAATCATATTAAATTTGATATTCCCTATTAGCTTGCTGCAAGGTCTCCAATTCCTTCCTCCCCCTTGACGGGGGAGGGTTAGGGTGGGGGTGAATATGCATGATTTATCACCCTCCCCATCATCCCCTCCCATCAAGGGAGGGGAAAGTTTGGATACCCTGCAAGTTGATTGCTCTTTTCTAAAATCCCCCCTAATTCCCCTTTGCCAAAGGGGGAATGAAGGGTCATAGGTTATTTAGGGGAACAGACCTGCTGAATCGAGTGCAGTCTTTTCATCAAAACCCATCATAATGTTCATGTTCTGTACAGCAAGTCCTGATGCACCCTTCATAAGATTATCTATTGCTGTTACGATAATAAGCGTATTAGTCCTTTGGTTTACAACGAGCCCGATCTCACATAGGTTTGTTCCTCGTACATTCTTTACATTAGGAAACGTTCCTTCTTCAAGCACCTTAGTGAATGGCTCTTCGGTATATATTTTTTTATAGAGTTCTATGATTTTTTTGGTATCCATCTGTTTTGTAAGCCTGGAATATATGGTTGAAAGTATTCCTCTGTCAAAGGGGGCGAGATGAGGTGTGAAGTTAACTATTATATCTTTTCCCGCTATTGCTGAAAGCTCCTGTTCTATCTCAGGTGTGTGCCGATGGGTTGCGATAGCATATGCCTTAAAGCCTTCATTCACCTCGCAAAAGGAGAATGCAATTTCAGCTTTTCTTCCTGCACCACTTGTCCCAGATTTTGAGTCTATGACGATTGAAGCAACATCGATAAGTTTATTTCTTATTGCAGGATAGAGTCCAAGAATTGCACCTGTCGGGTAACAACCAGGGTTTGCTATGAGATTCGCCTTGGAAATCTTTTTTCTGTAAAGTTCAGGGATGCCATAAACAGCCTCCTCAAGCGTTTTTTGAAACTTATGTTCTACTTTATACCATTGCTGGTATGTCTTCGCATCTTTGAGTCTATAATCTGCAGATAGGTCAATAACCTTCTTGCCTTGTCTGAAAAAGAAGTCCACAGACTCTTGTGACTCTCCATGTGGGAGGGCCATGAAAAACAGGTCTGCCTTATCAAGGATATCCCCGGCCCTTAAAGGCTCATATATGAGGTTCGAATATGTATGGAGGTTCGGAAAAAGGTCAACGACAGATTTCCCTGCTGATCTTTCTGAGGTGACTGCTTTAATGGTAACTGTGGGGTGGTGAGAAAGGATACGAAGTAATTCGCCCCCTGTATATCCACTGCCACCACATACGGCAACCTTCAACATAGTGAATAATGAACAGTGAAGAGTGAAAAGTAATCAGTGGCCTCACCTTTGATTATTAAAGAATGCTTTCTAAATACTGAACACTGACCACTTAACACTATTTTAACGTTTAGAGAACTGGAATCTCTTCCGTGCGCCCTTCTGACCGTATTTCTTTCTCTCTTTTTCCCGAGGATCTCTTCTGAGAAAACCTTCTTTTTTGAGTCTCGGACGGAGGTCACTATTCATATCAATGATCGCCCGTGCTATACCATGCCTTACCGCACCAGCCTGACCCGTATGTCCACCACCAGTTACTGTTGCATTAATGTTGTATTTTCCTGTAATGCCGGCAAGCTCGATTGGCTGACGGAGCATCATCCTCATTGTCTCCCTGGGAAAATAAACATTAACAGGTTTTCCGTTAATTATGATCTGGCCATCCCCTGGGGTCATGGTTACCCTTGCTACAGATGTTTTTCTTCTTCCCGTTGCGTAGTATTGAATCTCAGGCATCTACAACTCCTTTATGTTTTTTTTGCTTAAAAGGCAATATTTCCGGTTTCTGTGCCTTGTGGGGGTGTTCAGGTCCCCTGTACACCTTAAGCTTCTTTAACATAGCTCTACCGAGCCTGCCCTTTGGTAGCATTCCCCATACCGCATCAATAATGACCTCTTGTGGTTTCCTGCTCAAACGGTCTTTTGCAGACTCGGCCTTGAGGCCACCTGGATAACCTGAATGGTGATAGTAAATCTTATTCTCAAGCTTTTTGCCTGTAAGCCTTATTTTGTCTGCATTTACAACAATAATGAAATCACCTGTATCTATATGAGGAGTAAATATTGTTTTATTTTTACCGCGAAGGTAAATGGCTATCTTCGTTGCAAGCCTTCCAAGGATAGCGTCTTTGGCATCAACAAGATACCATTTTCTCTCGACATCACCCTTTGAGGCAAATTGCGTTTTCATAATTTGTTACCTACTTTCATTGGATTATTAAATAAAATAATATAATCATTATGAAATTGTCAATGCCAACAACGGGTAAGTAACAAATGTTTGTGTGGTCATATTGTAAAAATCCACTTTTTAACCCCACCTATCCCTGCCCGACGGACGGCAGGCGGGCTCCCCTTGGTAAGGGGACGAAAAGAAGGGGTAGGGGAAGATTACAAAAGGGAGAATTTGAAAAGAGCTTGGCGGGGCATAGATGATGCGAAGGATTGGTGTACATACTTCTATTAACGGAGGCTTACATCATAGTTTGGAAAGGGCGGAGGTCCTGGGGTGTAATACCCTGCAGATCTTTTCTCATAACCCGAGGGGATGGACTGTAAAATCGATTTCAGAGGAAGAGGCTATGAAATTTAAATCACTCCGGTCACATTTACATATGACCCCTCTTTATATTCACACCTCATATCTGATTAACATAGCATCAAGGGATAACGATTTAATGAGAAGGTCTATAGATCTCCTTGCAGTAGAAATGGACAGGGCTGATGCCATTGGGGCTGAGTACGTAATACTTCACCCCGGAAGTGCATCAGGGGATGAAGAACGTGTTGCGAGGAAGAGGGCGATTGATGCGTTAAAAGAGGTTACATTGATGGGTTACTGGACGGCTGGCCTACTGATAGAAAATACTGCTGGAGAGAGAGGAGACATCTCCTCTCAGGTTGTAAACCTTTCCGATCTTTTGAATGCCATGAAAGGGTTGTTGATAGCAGGTATATGCATTGATACCTGCCATGCCTTTGCAGCAGGATATGACATTGGTAGTGAGGAAGGTATACAGCACATTTCAGAGGAAATAGAAAAATATATCGGTCTTGATAAATTAAAACTTGTTCACCTGAATGACTCAAAAGGTGACCTCGGGTCAGGAATTGACAGGCATGAGCATATCGGTCTTGGAAAGATAGGCTCACGGGGCTTAAGACAGTTTCTTAACCATTTGCCTTTCAGGGATATCCCTTTAATACTCGAGACACCAAAGAAGAGAGAGACTGATGATTTCGAAAATCTGAGAAAGGTCAGGCAGATGATCAGAAAATGAAGTTCGAGATTTAAGAACAATTGTTCTAAAAAATGGCAAAATAAAATCGTTCTCTAAAATGCATTATTTGTTCCTAAATATAATTTTTTTGTTGACAAATAGAAAATTATGTTATATAAAAAAATTTAGGTGAGTGATGTTAAAGAGTTTATTCTCATCATCAATAAGGGCAGATGCCCTGTCACTCCTTCTGAACAGTCCAGACGAACAATTTTATATTCGAGAGATTGCAGAACTCCTCAGAAAAAATCCTTCCGGTGTAAAGAGAGAACTTGACAATCTTGAGAAGATGGGTATCGTAATGAGCGAAAAGGTTGCCAATCTCAAATATTTTCGGGCGAACAAAGACTCACCCCTGTTTTCCGAGCTGAAGAATTTGATAACAAAGTCTCTCGGTTTACCTGGCGCACTCAAGGCAGTCTTGAGAGCCTCTGGTGCAAAGACTGCTTTTCTCTACGGTTCGTATGCAGAAGGAGATGATGTCAATACGGTTGATCTTTTTGTTATTGGTGCACTATCGTCCCTTACGAAAGAACTTAAGGATATTGAAAGAAGGTTTGACCGAAAGATTAACTGCGCTCTTATTGATGAGGACGAATACAAAAAGAAGAAGAAAAAGGGTGATGCAAATCTGAAAAGACTCTTATCAGGGAAAAGGATTACCCTTATTGGAAGACTGTGAGTTCAGAGTGACCCGCACTTGTCCGCCTTAGGCGGATAGATGCGGGGTGAAAGGGGGTGAGCATTTGATGGCAGCAAAAAAGAAGGCAGCGAAGAAGAAGACCGCAAAGAAGAAATAGTCCTGCTCCACACGCACACACACGATTTAAGGCTGGAGGAGAAATTCTCCAGCCTCTCTTTTTGCGGTCTTCTCCTTACTAATGAACCCTAATTTTCAAAAAAATTCAAGTGAAATTTATAACTTGTTGAAAATTAAGGATTTTTCTGCATAAGCGGGGGAGGGCTGGGGCTGGGGTATCTCTGAGACTATCTCCCAGCAATTCTGGTAAGAAATAAGCTTTTTCAGGAACTTCAGGTTTGTCGTATGGCCTGACTTGTTAGCAATAATATGGCCATAAATGGGAAATCCGATTAGGGAAAGGTCACCTATCATATCAAGTATTTTATGGCGCACGAATTCATCTTTAAACCTCAGGCCTGAGGAATTTAATACACCATCGCTGCCAAGTATAATGGCATTGTCAAGCGAACCGCCTTTTGCAAAACCATTTGCCTTTAGATATTCGACATCCTTAAGAAAACCAAAGGTTCTTGCAGGGGCAATTTCGTTAATGAAACTCTCCTCGGTAATTTCTAAGCTCAGCTTCTGCTCTCCAAGGAGGTGATGATTAAAATGAATTCTGTAGGTAATTCTCCTTCCATCATGGGGAAAAACTGCGATCTCGGCGTGGCCATCTGTGAAGACTACTGGATTTGTTATCCTGAGAAAGGGTCTTTTCTTGCCCTGCTTTGCAATTCCGCTATCAAGGATTAGGCTGATGAGTTCTGTTGAACTTCCGTCAAGTATGGGTATCTCAGGTCCATTAACTTCTACGATCAGGTTATCTATCCCGAGGCCAGACAAAGCTGCAAGGATATGTTCAACGGTCCTGATCTTTACTCCGTCATATGCGAGGGTAGTTGAGAAAGCAGTGTCCGCAACCGAACTTACTGAGGCCTTTATTGCTATATCCTTATCTGTCCTTGTAAATATTATTCCTGTATCTCTCTGGGCAGGTTTAAGATGAACCCTTGAGTACCGGCCTGTGTGGAGGCCGATACCCTCAAAAACTACCTCTTGTTTTAAAGTCCTTTGTAAACGCATAATTGCGGGAGAGGTTTATGCAAATATAATGCCAGCAACTCAAAGAAAGTTTTCTGACCTCAGAAAACTTCAAACTCTGTCGGGCAAGGTCTTTTAAAGAGGGTTTTTGATAATGGTCTGATTCCTCCTTGACCCTGGGTCAAGGGATGATTGAAACAGAAGTGTTGTTTATAATCTATGGATTGAGGAGTATTTGACACAGTGTTATATCTCGCCCCCAACTACTATCTCAGGAACCCTGACTGTTGGCATTGCATCGGAGACAGGGACGCCCTGAGAATCTTTACCACATGTCCCGATTGCAAATCCTAAATCAGAACCGACCATGTCTATGGATTTCAAGACCTCCGGACCATTTCCTGCGAGGGTTGCTCCTCTTACAGGTTCTTCTATCAAGCCCTTTTTGATAAGGTAACCCTCCTGCACCTCAAACACAAAA